>JBMSQB010000022.1:0-54466 GCA_049423065.1 Burkholderiaceae bacterium | reverse complement strand
CACCAAAGTCGGCTCCTGCTCCTACCGTGTAGCCGCTGGTGTCGCCCGTCTCGAAGCTCACCAACAGCGCGTTGGATGAATTTGAGCCCCCACCGGAAGAGGCCCCCTGATACACCCTCACATAATCCACCTGCATCTCGTACGGGGCCTGCGCAAGCGCCTGCGCGAACCCATCGCCGCCCAGCGTTCCGCCCACCGCCACATTCATGAGCAGATAAAAGGGCGAGTCAAACGGCCAGCGGCTGACATCAAAGTCGGCCTTCTTCGTGTACCGGAAATAGGCGCTCTCCGCATCGCCGTCCACGCCTACGCGGATTTCGGTCGGTGACCACCAGAGCTGATAGGTGTGGAACCGTTCAACCGAAGACGCGAGCGAAGTGGAGGCCTTGGTCTGCGTGTTGCCAAAATCTTTTTCGTAGTGGAGCGCAGCCTGTACTGTCGAGTCGTTGAAGTAACGGCCGGACCACTCGACGATGTCGATCTCGCCCGACTTAGGCCAGTTGTTCTGCGCCCCCAGCATCCAGATGGCAGGCCACGCACCCTGCTCGGCCGGCAGCTTTGCCCGAACCTCGATATAGCCATAAGGCGAGACATTCCAGCCTTCAGTAGTGAGACGCGCCGACGTGATGCCCGACGTGAACGGCACAACCGCTCCGTTTACCACCCGATCCGCTGTATTGGTGGCGGTATCGTTGGCCTTGGCAACGATATGAAGGCTTCCGTTCTCGACCCAGACATTGTCTGGATCCGCGGTGTAGTACTGCTGCTCGCCGTTGCCCCATCCCGGGATACCTTTTTTCGATCCGTCGCCCAGGTCGTACTTCCATACTGCGGGGTTTGGCGCCGTTTTCCCCGCTACATCAAAGGTGTCCTCGAATACCAGCGAATAGCCCGCTGGTACGGGGTTACCCGGCGCAGGCGCACCAGCACCAACAAACCGGATATCGTCGATGTAGTAACTCCGTCCATTCGACCCAGCCACACTGAAGTCAAAGAAGACATTCAGCTTGTCGTAAGTCTTTGCAGCGTCGAGCGGCGCGGTGCCGCTCACCGGATTGGCAAAGTCGAACCGCACGGTTTCCCATCCGGCGAATTTCGTGACGCTCTCGGTTTCAACCGAGACCGTCGGATCGGCCGAGTTTTCGACCTTGATCCGCACCTTGGTGCCAGCCGCGGGGGAGTACACGGCAGCGGTCATCACGGTTCCCGCTGCAAAGGGAATCGTCGGTACCGCAGCGGCATCCCCAGGTAGTGATGCCAGCGTCACGCCAGCCCAGGTTTGTGCATCCGACGCTTTCACCACCTTGACCACGGTGTTGGCAGCGTTCTCGGGGTCGGCGACCAGGCTGCCGTCCGCACCGCCGAACCCAAGTTGACGGTAGGAGGAAGCCGCACCCTGAAAGTCAAGGCTGGAAAACTTTCCGGGTGGCTCAACCGGAGCCGCCGGCGCAGAACCGCCTCGGGTCAGGCCATCGAAATAGAACGTCGCGCCGGTCGGCGTTGCATTGAAATCGGGAAATACGCTGAGCTTGTCGTAGCGCACCGCCGGATCGAGCGCCACCTTGATGGCGGTTTCATACACGCCCACCCAGCGATCGACCGGCTTGCCGAAATCGAACTCCATCCACTGCCAACCCGCCTTGACCGTACGGCTTTCCGTCTCGACAAATTTCCGGTCGTCACTGATCAGCGGCTGACCCGACAGGGTGTAACGCGGGACCAGGCCCGCATCGCTGCTCGCAAGCTGCACTCGAATCGGAAGATTCGCCTGCGGCGCAAACACCCACATCCCCAGCTTGGCATCAGTAGGGGTGATGTCAATGGTGCCTAGCGCGTCGGCCACGTTCAAAGCCAGTGTCGCGCCCGCGTAGGGCTTCGCGCTCAACGGCTTGGTAAAGCGCATGACCGCGTTGCCGTCAGACAGCTTGACGATATCGGCTGCCGCGCCCTCGAACGCAAGCACCCGGGCCGAGCTTTCGCTGAATTGCATACCCGTGAACGGCGGATTCACCTTGACGGTGACCTCGTCGCCAGTCGACCCTTGTCCGGCCCAGCCTGCCGCGAGCTTGACCGTGCGCTCGCCGACCTGTCCGGCGGCCGCGTTCACGGTCACCAGATACCGGGTGTTGGTCAATTTCTCGATCCCGCCGATGCTGAGGCCTGAACCGAGTTCGATCTTCGATGCATCCATCGCCGTTGGCGCGGATGAAAAGGCCACGCTGAATTTTCCGCTCCCTCCAGCAGTGAGCCCGGCAACCGCAGTCGATCCGATCGGCGTGATCGAGGCGAGGAGCGGCGCCGCTGCAACCGTGATACCCGACCCCGCAGGCGCAGCGACGGTGGTCGGCAATACATCGACGTTCACCATCGCAACGCCTGGCGCAATCACGCCGTCGGTAATCGACGAGGCTTTGGCGGCAAACGCAGCCCCGGAAAAACCCGCCGCGAGGGTCGACATGGCGCCACCGCTCTGAATGGCTGCGCTCAGCGCCTCCGACGCTTCGACCTGGGCCACGCGCTGCGCACGTCCGATCAACGTAAGCGCCTCCCTGGGGTCAGGCGCGTTCACCGCCTCGGCCACGACTGCATTGGCATTGGCAGCCAGGAACGCGGTGGTGGCAAGCCCTCCCTGTGCCTTGTCGCGCGCCGCAGCGCTCAGTCCTGAAGCGCTCACCGCATCTGTCAGCACACCATTCAGCGTGTTCGCTGACGCCAGGTTGACCGACGCTCCGCCGCCCGACATGATCGCCTTGGCAAGCGATGCCGCGACGATCGCGGAGTTGTCGGCAGACGACCCAGCGCCCGCGAGCAGGCTCGCGCCCAGATCCATTGCATTGGAGATCTGAACAGCAGCAGCCTTCACCCTGATCGCCTGAGCCGACGCCGCACCCGTGCCAAGCGAAGTCTCGACAGGGTCGAGCGTGAGCAGGTCGGCGCCAGCGTCGAGTCCAAACGCCCGCTTGACGGTGTTGACGGCATCGGACAGCGACTCGCCCGACGCAACCGCTGCCTGAATCACGGTGGTGATCGGGGAGATCACCGTTCCGCGGGCCGGTGCGGCAAACGAATTCGTGACGGGTTTGCCGGTTGAAAGGTCGGTACCGCCCTGCGTCCGGACCGGCCCGCCCTGCGGGTCGAGTTCAAGCGTGATTCGCCCCTCAGCACTGGTTTCCTGCTCGCCCGCATCGAGCTTGCCGTTACCGTTCTTATCCCACCAGCCAATGGGCTCGCCCGCATCGATCTTGCCGTTGTTGTTGGTGTCCTGCCAGACCTTTGCGCCCGCGACATAGCCGTTGATGACCTCGATGCTGGCCGTGACCACAGGCTTGGGTGCCGCACCGGCAGAAGCCCCGCCCGCCAGCCCGCCGCCGCCCGACCCGCTTCCAGCAAGCCCGATCGCGCCCAATACACCGAAAAGACTTCCCAGCCCGGGGCTGAAGCCGCCAGCAGCGGCAGGCGCCGAAGCCGCCGTATCGGCGACCGCTCCCCCCGCCGCCTGCGCGAACTGCATCACGTCCGCGCCGTTGAACAACCCACGACCGAATTCGCCGAGTGAGGTCTGGGCAACCACAGATGCAGCACTGTCGGCCGACTGCTCGATGACCATCGCATCGGCCTGAGCCGGCACCTCGCGCTCATCGGCGGACCCTCGGCCCGCCTCGACCAGCCCCCTGGCGGGCAGCAGATCGCTGCCCAGGCGCTCACCCGGGTTCTCCGCTGCCAGTTCGACCGACTCAAGCTCCAGTCGAGGATCTGCCCGACGCAAGGCAGCACGTTTAGTCCGAATACGATCGGTGTTGGGTTTAGCAGCCATGATCAAGAGTCTCCTCGAAGGTCATCAGCCAGGCATCGCAGCACGCGAGCCCGATACTTTTTGAAAGCGATTTCAAGACAGGACGAAAAAAGCGGCAGCGGGCGACCATCACAGCCTCTCCCCCCGCTGATCAAACAAGTGGCAGTTCGCAGCACTCGCGGTGATCCGGATGGATTCACCCCTGGCAGGCACCGCGCCCGAGGCAGGCCGGCGCACCGCAACCGGGGCCGCTTCGCCCTCAATGCTGCAAAACAGGATCACGCTGTCACCCAGGTGCTCCACCCAGCTCACTGTGCAGGCGATGCCGTCCTCTGCCGCAAGCGGATCGACCAGATCCCAGGCTTCGGGGCGCACCCCGATCGCTGCAACGCCCCCGGAAAGCGGCAGCGACGCAAGCGCGGGCAGCATGCGCCCGGACACCATATGCGAACCGATCTGCCAGGCTCTTTCAGTCTCCCGCCACGACACGCGCAGCTGATTCATGGGGGGCGAGCCCAGGAACGCACCGACGTACTGGTTGCGGGGGTGGTTGAAGAGTTCGAGGGGTGTGCCTTGCTGCTCGAGCGCTCCCTTGCGAAGCAGCGCGATTCGGGTGCCCAGGGTCATGGCCTCGGTCTGGTCGTGGGTGACATACAGAATGGTTGCGCCGATCTGCTCATGCAGCCGCAGCAGTTCGTGGCGCATTTCGCCGCGCAGGGCAGCATCAAGATTCGACAAGGGCTCGTCAAACAGGAAAACCCGTGGTTTGCGAACGATTGCACGGCCGATGGCAACCCGCTGACGCTCACCGCCCGACAGGGCACGGGGCAGCCGATCGAGCAGATGACCGATTCGCAGAATTTCGGCCGCCCGCCCCACCGCTTCCCGGATGACGGTCTTTGATTCGCCCGCCACCTTGAGCGCAAACCCCATGTTCTGAGCCACCGTCATATGGGGATAGAGCGAGTAGTTCTGGAACACCATCGCCACCCGGCGCTCGGCCGGGGGCAGCTGATCGGCACGCTCGTCGTCAATCCAGATTTCGCCCGAATCGAGGCGCTCGAGCCCGGCGATGAGCCGGAGCAGCGTGGACTTGCCGCAACCCGATGCGCCCACCAGCACCATGAATTCGCCGTGCGCGATATCGAGGTCGATACCGCGAACGATCGGTTCGGCACCGAAAGACTTCCGCACCTGCACCATGCGCACTGAACTCACGATGACCTCTGGGCGCGCAGCGACTTCCAGCGACGCAGGAGTTCACCCACCCAGTGTGCGCTGCGCTTGGGCGTGCGCTCGAGTGTTGCGTAGTCGACATGCACGATGCCGAAACGCTTGCGATAGCCTGAAGCCCACTCGAAGTTGTCCATCAGGCTCCAGACAAAATAGCCCGCAATGTTCACGCCCTGGCGGGCGGCTTCGTCAACCGCAGCCAGATGTGTCGCCAGATATTCGACCCGGGGGTGATCATCCACCGCACCGTCAACCAGCTGATCGGCAAACGCTGCCCCGTTTTCGGTGACCAGCAGACGAGGATGGTTCCAGTCGCGGTCGAGGCGCACCAGCAACTCGGTGAGACCAGCGGGATAAATTTCCCATCCCATGTCGGTGACCGCTGCGCCGGTCTTCTCTGCCGACCAGGGTTCGCCCGTGCTCGCAAAACTGCGCGTGTAGTAGTTGACCCCGATAAAGTCGACTGGCTGAGAGATGAGTGCGCTGTCTCCGGGGATCTGCTGCGGCGCGTCTGCGCCCAGGTGCGCAAGCACGTCAGCCGGGTAGTGTCCGCCGTGGATCGCGTCCATGTACCAGCGATTGATGAGGCCGTCATCGATCACCGCCTTGGCACGATCCGCCTCGATATCGGTCAGCGGATGAATGGGAGACATGTTCAGAACAATGCCCGCTTCAGCACGGCTGCTTGCTCGGATCGCCTGCAACGCGAGGCCGTGCGCAACCAGCAGATGGTGGCTCGCCTGCATGGCAATGGCACGCGAGCGCAGCCCCGGAGCGAAGACCCCCTGCTCGTGCCCGAGAATTGCCACCACCCAGGGCTCATTCAACGTGGCGAACGATACGACGCGATCCCCCAGATGGCGCGCAACCTGATCCGCGTAATCACCGAACCGCAACGCCGTTTCGCGCCCCGCCCATCCGCCATAACGCAGCTGCAGTGCCTGGGGCAGATCCCAGTGATAGAGCGTCGCATAGGGACGAATGCCGCGAGCGAGCAGCCCGTCGATCAGCCGCTCGTAAAAGCCGAGCCCCCCGCTTGATGGCGCACCACTTCCTTCGGGCTGGATGCGCGGCCAGGCAATCGAGAAGCGATAGGCGTCGACCCCGAGCGCGGCAATCAGATCAAGATCGGACTCCAGGCGGTCAACATGATCACAGGCAATGAGACCATCGGAGCCGTCGGCGATCGCGCCAGGGCGCCGGCAGAAGGCATCCCAGATCGATTCCCCACGGCGGTCAGCCGCCCCCTCGATCTGAAATGCGCTGGTTGCAACCCCCCAGACAAAGTTGCCTGGCAGATGTCCGAGATCCGGAACAATCAGCTGATCACGATCCACATTGACTCCTGTTTCCTGATGTCCTGCGCCTTCGCGTTCAACCACGCACCGCGCCAGCCGTGAGACCAGCGACCAGCTGTCGCGAAAAGAACGCGAACAGCACGAGGAGCGGCACCACCGCGATCGATGCACCGGCCATCAGCACACCCCAGTCGGTATCGACCGGACTTTGTATTGCGCGCAGCGCAAGCGGCAACGTGTAGCGATCGGGGGATCGCAGTACCACCAGCGCACCCATGAAGTTGTTCCAGGACGCAACGAAACTCACCAGCCCCAGCGTGCCCAGCGCTGGGCCCAGCAGCGGCAGCACGATCGAAAAGAAGATCCGCCATTCGCTGCAGCCATCCAGACGGGCCGCCTCGACCAGCTGCATTGGCACGCTCGCGGTGATGAACTGACGCATGAGGAAGATGCCGAACGCGCTGGCTGCGCCGGGCAGGTAGAGCGCGCGCGGCTCATCGATCCAGCCCAGCGCGTCGATCACCAGAAAGCCCGAGATCATGCCGAGAAAGGGCGGCACCAGCATCACACCAATCACCAACCCGAACAGCCAGCGCTTGCCGGCAAACTCGAACATCGCAAATGCATAGCCGCCCATCGAGCAGAAGAGGAGCGTGAGCAGGCTGCTGATCACCGCCACATAGAGACTCCAGCCCAGACTGCTCCAGAACGGGATACGTCGGGTCAGTCCATCGAGATTGGCAAGAAATGCATCGCCGAAAAACAGTGGCGGCGGCAGCTGCAGGATCTCGGTGCGCGGATGGGTGGCAAACACGAACATGAGATAAAAGGGCGCGAGCATCAGCAGCGCGCCAGCACCCACCAGCGCCCAGGCGGCACCCTGCCCCAATCGGCCTGCAGTCGTGACCCGCTCGATCGCCTGGTTCATGCCGTGGCCCTCCACCGACGATTTGTTCATCGGTCCCCCCGATTGCCAAGCCAGCGCGTGACGAGCGCAGAAAGAAGGGCCATCAGCAGCACCAGAATCCAGGACATGGCACTTGCTGCACCGAAATCGCTGAACTCGAATGCCGAGCGGTAGAGATAGATTGCGGTCGTCATCACGGCTTGATCCGGTCCGCCGCGACCGCCCGATAATACGAAGGGCTCTTCGAAGAGCTGCATGCCGCCGATGATCGACAGGGTCACCGCAAAGAAGGCCACGGGCCGAAGCATCGGCAGGGTCACATGCCAGAAACGCTGCCAGGCGCTCGCGCCGTCAAGACGGGCCGCTTCGTAGAGTTCACGCGGGATGCCCTGCAGCGCCGCCAGGTAAAGCAGCGTGTTGAATCCCACGAAGCGCCAGAACACAACCATCGACACCGCGGGCCGAATCCGGTCGGGATCATTCAGCCAGTCGATCGGCCCGGCAGGCATCAGCGTTCCCACGACGGGAAGCCTCGCGATCGACTCGACCATCAGGTTGACCATGCCGAAGTCGCGCGACAGGAGCGCCGTGAACATGATGGCGATCGCGACTGTCGAGGTGACGTAGGGCAGGAAATAAAGCGCGGCAAGCCAGTCGCGCGTGCGTCGAAGCCGCGAGTCAATGAAACACGCAAGCGGAATGGCGACCAGGTGCTGAGGCACACCCGACGCCACAGCGAGCCAGGCGGTGCTGATCAGAGACTGATGAAACCATTCATCGGCGAGTACAAACAGATAGTTGTCGAGTCCGACAAACCGCGCACTCGCGAGCCCCTGCACCGGATCCCAGTCATGGAGCGACATGTAGAACGAGAACGCGATCGGATACACCCCGAAGACCGCAAACAGCAGCAGAAAAGGCGCGAGAAACAGCCATGGCGCAACAGCCGGATCGCGACCGCGAAGGCGATCGATCAGCGAGATCCGTACACGCGCAGGCCTCGGCTCAGCCACCTGTAACTGCTGTGCACTCATCCGCGCACCCGTTCTGCGCGTCGTTCAAGCACACGCGCTGCGTCTTCAATCGCCCGCTCCGGATCCTTTCCACGAATCAGCACGCGATCGAGTTCGGCATTGACGATTTCCTCGGCAAGCGGGTCCAGGCGATGGACGCCCACCGGCGGAATCGCAAGCGCGATCTCGCGCCAGAGCCGACGCGCGCGCTGGCCGCCGAAAAATGGCATGGCCTCCTCGAAGAACGGATCCTGATGCGCGGTTTGCAGCGCCGGGAACGCATCGTGGCGGCGGAAGGCGTCGAGTTGCAGCGCTGGATCTCCGGCCAGCAGCCGCAGCATGGCCCAGGCCTGCTCGCGTCTGGGGGAATGCGCGGCAATCGCGTAGAAACTTCCACCCCACGAGGCGCGCGCCCCCCCGGGCAGTTCACCGGTACGCCAACGACCGGCTGTGGCGGGCGCCAGCCAGTTGGCCAGATGGCCCCCAAACCACGCTCCCATCAGGAGCGTCGCGATGCGGCCTCGGCGCAAGCCCTCTGCCCAATCGTTACTCCATGCGCTCACCCGCGCATCGAGATCGTGGCGCCGCACCTCGCGCGCCAGCCGGAAGGCAAGCCGGAAGCGCTCAGAGTCCAGGCGCGGCCGGCCCTTCGCATCGAAATACAATCCGTCACCCGGCTCGATCGCCGAGCGGATGATGGCGTCCTTCAGATCTCTTGCATGCGGCAGCAGGTAGGGGCCGTCAGCCGCACGAAGCAGCCGCCCCGCCTCCACGAACCCTTCCCATGAGGACAGCACCTGCTGCTCGGTGATGCGGGCGCGTTCGAGAAGATCCGCCCGGATAAAGCTCACGCCTGGCCCAATGTCGACCGGTAGCGCGTATAGCCCGCCGGCGAGCCGGCATTGCGCAATGGCATAGGGCACGACACCCGTGCTCAACTCGGCAACTCCCGGCAACGTCGACAGGTCAGCCAGCGCACCGCTGGCTGCAAACCGCGCCAGGAACCCGAACTCGACAGCCATCAGATCGGGCAGGCCTTTGCGGGCGGCCATGGCGGCCGTGAGCGCCGAGTGGTGATCGCCGAACTCGCGCGCCACCAGTCGGATATCGAAGCCCGGCGCGATGGACTGCCAGCGCGGGCGGGTATCACGAAGGATCTGGTCGAGCGCCGGATAGGCCGCAATATCAAGGGGCGCCGCTGCCGATTGGGCGCGCGCGAGGGAAGCCACCGACACCGAGGCAGCCGACGCGCCCAGAATGCCCAGGACACGACGCCGGCCATGCGAAGGCATCGCTTTGTGAAAGCGCTTGCAGAAGGGGGCGTGCGGCGAGGGCATGGCGCTTCGCATCGAACGACCTTAAGCAGCCCGACTGGAGCGCGATGCGCGCGCACCGGCGAGCGCAATTTTGCGGGTGGACTCCCGCACTACCAGTGAGACCGACGGCGCACGCACCGCGGGGTCACGCTTGTCGATCATCATGAGCAGCGCCTGGGCAGACAGGTCGCCCATTTGATCGACCGGTTGCCGGACGGTGGTAAGCGGAGGCAGGAAATAGGCCGCGGTAGACAGATCGTCAAACCCCACCACCGAAATATCGTCGGGCACCCTCAGCCCGCGGTGATGAAGCGCAAGTTGCAGACCGAAAGCCGTCTGGTCGTTGGCACAGAACACTGCGGTGAAAGGCTCGCCCATCGCAAGCAGCCGCTCCCCGGCGAGCCGCCCGCCCTCTTCGCGAAAATCGCCCGGTGTTACCAGCGCGGGCACCCAGGCGATGCCGGCCTGGTCGAGCGCATTTCGGTACCCCTTCAAGCGCGCCTGGGCATCGGGGTGATCACGCGGCCCTGCGATGAACGCGATCCTCCGGTGCCCCAGATCGATCAGGTGCTCGGTGGCGAGCCGCGCCCCGGCTTCGTCATCCACCGACAGACTGAAGACGCCCGGTGCATCAAGCGTGCGGCCGGTGACCACCACGGGCAACTGCTGGGCGAACTCCGCGATACGCGCAGCGCCCAGACGACCCGCAAACAGAATCAGTCCGTCCACACGGCGCTGAATGAGCTCGCGGATACAGCGCTCCTCGTCATCGGAATTCCAGTGACCGCTCATGAAGATCGGGGTGTAGCCACTTGCCTGCAGCGTTCGCTCGATGCCGTGCATGCCCTCGCCGTAGAAGGGGCTGTCGATTGCCTGCGTGACGACACCGATGGCGTTGGAGCGGCCGGTGGCGAGCCCGCGCGCGAAGGCATTGGGCTGAAAACCCATTTCGCGAATGGCCAGTTCGACCGCGCGCTGTTTGGTGGCGGCCACCCGCGCCGTGCCGTTCAATACCCTCGACACGGTGCTCTCTGACACACCCGCCTTGCGCGCCACATCGGAGATTGTGCTTCGGTTCATGCTGCAATCGCGGCAACGGTTTCAACTGGAAACTCGGCAGACCAGCGCAGCTGCCAGGACTGCGGCAGCACCAGGCAGAGCGCACCGAGCTCGGCTGTTCTGGACGGGTCACTTACAGCGACCACGCTCGCGCCCGCGAGCATACCCCGCATTCCGGGGTAGCGGCCAGACTCAAACAGCCGGGCCCGCAATGCCGGCAGCAGCACATCGGACTGGCTGCAGAACAGGCCGCCACCGATGGCGATCCGTTCAAGATCGAGGGTGACAAACAGGTTGTAGACGAGATCGGCGATTGCATCGAGCGCACCGTCCACGATGGCGACAGCCGCGCTTTCACCACGCCGCCAGGCATTGAACAGATCAAGGGTCTCACCGCCCCAGGCGCGTGCTAGCGCCGCTCCCCCGGCAAGAGACTCGACATCGCCTTCGTTGCCGCAGCCACACCGAGGGCGCAGCGATTGCGCGGACGGCACCATGCTGTGGCCGGCATGACCTGCATTACCCGACTTGCCGCGCACCAGTCGCCCGTCCAGCATCAAGCCCACACCGATGCCGGTACTCCAGGTGAGGTAGGCACCGTGGCTCACCCCGCGGAGCGCACCAAAACGGTATTCGGCACAGAGTGCCGCCTGGGCATCGTTGGCGATCGCAAGCGTGCGTTCGCCGAATGCCTCGAGAAGCGGCGCCTCGAGTGCCACCCGCATCCAGCGATTGGGCAGATCGCTCGCTGGCGACAAGCCGCCGCAAAGATTGGGCGCAGCGCTTCCCAGTTGCCCTGCCTGCCCTTCGAAGGGCCCGCAGGCGGCAACGCCCACCGCCTGAAGTGCTTCGGAACTCACCCCTGCTTCCCGGCAGCAACCGTCCAGCAGTGCCAGCATTGCCCGGGCAATGGTGCGCTCATCGCCACTGCGGGGCACCGGCGCACGCGCGCGCGCCACCACGCCCGACTCGTTGGCCACACAGGCGGCGATTTTGGTGCCGCCCAGATCGATGCCTGCGATCACCGCTTGACCGTCC
Source organism: Burkholderiaceae bacterium (assembly GCA_049423065.1). Taxonomy (GTDB): domain Bacteria; phylum Pseudomonadota; class Gammaproteobacteria; order Burkholderiales; family Burkholderiaceae_E; genus SYIM01. Next base: position 42,809 of record JBMSQB010000022.1, on the reverse strand, counting down.
CCGCGCCCGACGCGCGCACGGCATGCGAAAGCCGCCCCGGCTCGGCCTGCAAGGCCATGCCGTCGCTGAAGCGGATGGTTCGCGCGCTCCGACCCGCCGGCTGATAAGCGACATAGGTTCGATCGCCGTTTTCATGAACGAACACCGTGTAGAGCGCGGAATCGGCGGTCACGCTACGGTCGATCCGGCCTGCTGCCTGCAGCGTGCTCAGCCAGTGAAAGGTGCGGGTGCGGGTCTCGCCCAGTTCGACCGAGCCGCGCGGATTCCAGCGCTTCATGCCTGCGGCCGGATCGGCAAGCGCCAGAAACGACGCAAACACGTCTTGCCAGATGTCGGCTGGCGTGCCATCACTCTGACCGCGCGAATCGTAGCTTTTTCGCGCGCGCTCAAGCCCCGAAAAATAGCGGTCCATGTAGGAGCGCGGCAGCGCCAGATAGGTCGAGGCGGGCGTAATGGGCAGAAGGTTGATTCCCTGGATCTGACGCGGCTCTTCGGTCCACCAGGTGCTGTAGGCATATTTGCCGCCAAACACCATGCTCGCGAGCGGCTTGTCGAAGCCCTTGTCCAGCAGCGTGCCCTCGACATCGAGCCAGTATTGCAGCACGGCTGCTGCCTCGTGAAGGTAGAGGTAGATGCCCAGATCACGGAGGGCGCGATCGCCGGTGAGTTCGCCCCAGAGCACCAGCGCCGCCCAGGCATTGACGGCCTCGGAGGAAGACTCCTGATTGTTGCCATGCCCGAAATAGATTCCGTCGCCGCCAGCCCAGGAGTGCCCGGCATAGGGATCAAAGTTGCGCAGAAAGGGAAAATCAGCGCGGCCACGCTCTGCCGTGGCGATGTCGGCAATCAGCCGCCCCACCATGCCGCCTGCGGCACCGGGTAAAGCCCAGGCCGCATCGCGCCGCGCGAGCTGCACCGCGGCCATCAGCCAGTAGCCGTAGTGAAAATGGTGGTCATTCATGGCCGCGACGCTGCCGAATTCCTCCGGGTAGCCAAGCACCGAACCCGTACCCCGATCAAGCACGAATCTCGGACCCGCGCCGGTAAACCACTGGGAAAAGCGGCGCCGGACCAGTGTCTCGAGGGTGCGCGCCGCCTCGTCCTCGCCGGCTTCGCCGGCAATCGCCATCAGATGGGCAAGCGCAGCCAGGGTCTTGCCGGTCCAGTAGGTGCCTTGTCCCATACGGCCGAACATCGCGGGCGCACGGCGTACGTCGCCGCTCAGGAGACTTCGGATCCGATCCCGCTCTTCGGCTCCCCCCAGCATGGGCCAGGCGGGAAGAATGCCGCGCCATTGCATCTCGGTGCTGAACGAGGCGGCCGCAAGCACAGGCATGGGCCCACGAATGGCATCGAACACTGGCGCGCTGGTTCGCTCCCCTGACAAATAGCGGCTCTGATGCGGGTAGAGCGAAATCAGCGGGACCGTCTCCGAGCCGCTCACTGCACGGGTCTTGAGCGCGTAGCGGGTCAGCAGCTTTCCCGAGGCTTCTTCAAACTGCCAGCTGACCTGGGTGGACTCGACAAAGGCAAACGCGTGACGGGTGAACCGGTCCAGTGTGGCTGGATCAGCGTCGGGCAAGGCCGCAACCGACAGCACCCGCCTGTCCGCCGGCAATTCAACCGTCAGGTCCTGCCCTGCGGTCGCCGCCACTGTGGAACCGGCTGGTGCGAAAACCGCCCACTGCCGCCCGCGGTGCTCGAACCGGATGACCAGATCCGAGGTCGTCGACGGGGCTGTCGCAGGCGAAAGCAGCCGTGCGTCGGCCGCCAACCGGATACGTGCCGCGCCATCAGACAACGAGAAATAGGCATACACCCCGCCGTGCAGGATGGTGGCGTCCAGGTGCCGAGCGCCGCCCGCCATCCGGATCTGGATATGCCAATCCCCCGCATCGTGAAGGCGCGCATCCTCGGGCGTGAAAGCGCTTGCACCGATTGTGACCGCCGGCTCATGGGGATACTGGATTTCGGGCTGCTTGCCCTCGACCGGGACGTGTCGACGGACCGGGAGACTGACCTCCAACCCTGCCTGCGACGCACGAAACGACAGCGGATGCGCGTGCAGCACGTCGGACCAGCGCTCGTACATGACCGACGAATACCATTGGTTGGTGGGGACCGCGCGCGCCAGCATGGCCCCGCTGCGATAGGTCGCCGGCTTGGGCCGGATGCTGCCAAACCCCGAAGGAGGCTCGGCAAACAGCACGCCCTCGCCCACCCGCAGGTCTTGCGCGGGCTGCGCCAGTGCCAGCCCCGTCAAGCCTGTGCAGCTCAGCAGTGCGGCCACGGCGATACCCATCAATCGGCACCGCGCGGAGCGACCTGCCGGCTGGCCAACGCTTTTCATGGGTACGGCTCAGAAAACGAGGTTGAAGCCGACCGTGGCGGCAGAACCGCTCCGGTCATAGTGCGAATTGAAGCCCAGGAACAGGTTGTCGGGCATGCTGACCGGCGCCGGACCGAGGCGGCCCACGCGCGACCAGCCGATGCCGCCGTAGACGCTCGCCCCTTTATGCAGCTCCGGCAGCTTCCGGTAGATGCCGAGGTTGAGACTCAGGGCCGTGTTGCTCTGCCCCCACTCGATCGGGTTGGCGCTCGATGCGCGCCCGTAGTAGACGCCACCCGCGGTGTAGGTGTACAGACCGCGGTAGTGGCTCCAGCCCAGCATCAGGTCGTAATTGGAGGCTCGGTAGCCGGTGTAGTCGGAATTGAGGTCGCCATAGTTGAAGCCCGGGTCGAGACCAAACAGGCAAAGCTTCTGGACGCTGTCGTAGGCGCAGCTCGCCGCCGATCCGGTCCAGCGGTTGTGACGCGCGCCATACGTGAGCATGTTCTGCGGGTTGGGCCAGTAATTGCCCTGGAGAATGGCAGCGCTTTGCCCAGGTTTGCCCGCGCGCCTGGGCAGCCACGTGCCCCCCACCGACATCGCGTCCGGATCGCCAATCCATCCCACCAGCGGCGCCTTGCCGAATGAACTCTGGCGCGCGCCGGTCACGTTCTGCAGCGTGAATTCGATCAGATGCCGCTCGCGGGAATATTGCAGGAACAACTCCACGAGGCGCGGCTCTGTCGCACCCGGTTGGTACGCAATGTTCGATTGGGTCACGCGGTTCTGCTGAACCAGCTCAGTGTTGAGGCGGTCACGCCCCAGACTGAGTTCGAAAGTGAGCTTGCCGATGCCGTCCTCAAAAGGCTTGCTGGTGAGGCGCAACGCCTCGGGCATGACGCTGAAGCCCGCGCCGGTACCTGCCCACTGGTTGGCAAGGCCAATCGGATAGCTGAAGGAATCAGAACGCGCCCAGGTGCGAGACAACTGCGTGCCGTAGCGCACAAAACCCAGATCGGGGCGGGAGACCCCAACAAACTTCTCGAACCAGTCGCGGTTGGCGAGGCCCTTGCCACTGCGGTAGCTGACATCGGAGGCGGAAAACCATTCGCCAAGGTCAGCGGTCGACCGCCAGCGATAGCTTGCGCGCGCTTCGAAGGTGACTGCACCCTCGGTTTCATGGCTGTAGCCCAGAGCGAGTTGCTGGAGCGCAAGAGAAGACGCGCGACTGCCGAGCGTGGGGTTGCTAGGCACGGGAACGAAGGCGTTCCGCTGGTCGTACTTGTAGAGCGAATCGTTGGGGGAAATCTGTCGTGGAGTCTCGGATGCGCGCGTGGCCTCAACCTTCACGAAACCCGAGATTTCCCAGGTGTTGCCCTTGGTGTCCTGAAACGTTTCAGCCTGGCTGCCAAAGGGCAGCACGAAGCCGAGCATGAGGGCGGCGCGGCGGGCAAAGCGCATGCGGTGTCTCCGGGATCGAATGGTTTTAGAGGAATCCAGCGCGTCTTTGAAAGCGCTTTCAAAAAGTGTCTCACACGCCCTGAAATGCTGTCAACAGTCAGTCAGTCAGGGTTCAGCGCTGCGCGCTGGCCTGCCCCGGGGCAGGAACGGGCTGGAAAAGTTGGGCCAGGCTGGCCGACGGTCAACCGACCGCGCTTTCCACATCCGTCATCGGCGAATGACGAACGTCGGTCCCCTTGACCACGTAGATCACTGCCTCGGCAAGATTCTTGGCATGGTCGCCAATCCGCTCGACTGCCTTGGCCACAAACACCAGGTCAATACAGGCGCTGATGGTGCGGGGATCTTCCATCATGTAGGTGATGAGCTTTCGAAGCAGTCCTTCGAATTCGTTGTCGATCTGACGATCCTGCTTGATCACCTCGAGCGCTCCCAGGGGGTCCAGACGCGCAAAGGCATCGAGCGCCTTTCTCAGGAGATCAACCGCCATTTCCGCTTCGAACTGGAGGTCGTTCACGGGGAGCCGCAGCCGCGTGGCGAGCCCCACGTCGAGCAGACGCTGAACCACACGCGCGGTTCGCGCCGCCTCGTCACCCACCCGCTCGAGGTTGGCAATGATGCGGCTGATCGAGATGAGCAGCCTGAGATCACGCGCGGTCGGCTGTCGCAGGGCGATGATGCCGGAAAGCTCGCGGTCGATTTCAACCTCGAACCGGTTCACGCGCTGCTCTTCCCGGAGAACCTCGGCAGCGGCTTCACCATCGAAAGCCGTCATGGCGGCCACCGCCTTGATGACCTGACTCTCGACGAGCCCACCCATCTCGAGCACGCGCGAGGACACCGTGCTGAGTTCAGCATCAAACTGAGTAGAAAAATGCTTGTCCACAATCACCCCCCGGCCACAGTATCAACCACACCGCTCGCGTTTGAGGACACTTTCAACAGGGTTTTCCGGATGAGTCAAGGACCATCAATCGACCAGAGGGGTGGCTCGCGCTCAGGCGACGTTTCGAATCGGTTCGGTTCGACGCTGGCTCCGCGCGATCGCGGAGTTGACGCGCGGCATGACTTCCTGCGCCATCAGCTCCATGGAACGGCGCGAGAGCGCGGGATCGACCTGATCCATGCCCGCATAAACGATCTCGCCGAAATCCCCCGCCTCTTCGCGCAGCGCGAGGATCTGGTCGACCACCTGATCGACCGTGCCGCAGAGCACCAGATCGTCCAGCAATCGATCAAGCGTGAGCGCGCTGTCGTCTTCGTCGGCGTGCCGCTTGAAGATGACATGGCGCTTGGAGAGCATCATCTTGGTGAGCATCTGCCGGTAATAGTAGCGGTAGGGGCTACGTGAATCGTCCTTGCCGTAGGCACGCGCCGTGGCTGCGTCCTCGGCCACAAAAATGGTGCGCGCAACGCGCCAGTCTTCGGGGTTGGCGGCAACGCCTGCCGATGCCTTGCCTTCGGCGTAGTTGGCCCAGTGGCTGGCGAGCCAATGCGAGAGCAGGAAGTTGGCCGACATGGGATGAAAGTCGCGCTTGCCCATGAGCACCACACCCTTGGAGGCCGGCGCCACCACCGTGCCCACAATTTCGGGCCGGGGCTTCTGGTAGGGCTTCATCATCACCCCGCGGCCGATCTCTGGCACACGGGTCTTGCGGGTGGAAACCTTGAAACGGTTGTCGGGGAAATCGATGTCGTAGGGCGGGTCGCGCTCCCAGATCGCAAGGATCACATCGATCGCTTCAGCAAAGATCCGGTTGCGATCCTGGTCGAGAATGCCGAGCGCCTCCGCATCCGAGGCGAGCGCGCCGGGGCTCACACCGAAGATGAACCGGCCCTTCGAGAGGTGATCGAACATGGCGGCATGCGCGGCCACCAGCGTGGGATGCGTGTGGGACAGGTTGGACGTACCCGAACCCAGCCGGATCTGCTTCGTTTCACCAATCAGCGTGGCAAGAAAGATAAAACTGTTGGTGACGTTCTCGGCGAGGTCAGTGAGGTGCTCGCCCACGAACGCGTCATGGAACCCCAGCTGGTCGGCTAGGATGATCGCCTGCCGGTCTTCCTGAAGCGTGACGGTGGGGTCTCGCTCGAGGGGGTGCAGGGGCATGGTGAAGTAGCCAAGACGCATGGCGCTGTCCTCCAGAAGGGTAATTTCCGTGTCCGGCCGACTATAAACCGGTTACGCGCAGAAGCGCTGCTATCCTTGCCGGGAGCGTCGGCTTTCAGGCGCAAATGATGCCGGCAGTCGGGACGGTCCCGGACATGTCGGTGCGAACCAGGAGACATTCATGATCCGATCCCGTTTCAAGACTCTCATGGCGGCATTGCTCGGCACCACCGCCGCTGTGGCGCTGTCGACTGGGCCCTCGACGGCCAGCGCCCAGGCCGCCTACCCCAACAAGCCCATCCGCATCATCGTCCCTGCCGGCGCGGGTGACAGCTGCGACCTGCTCTCGCGGCTGGTCGCGCCCAAGTTGACCGAGCGACTGGGTCAGGCGGTCGTGGTCGACAACCGGCCTGGCGGGGCCGGTCAGCTCGGGCTGGTCCTGGTCAAACAAGGCGCGCCCGACGGCTACACGCTGGGCTGCGGCCAGGGCGGCAACATGGTGATCGTGCCGCTTTCGTATGCCAAGGTAGCCTACAACGCGCGCACCGATTTCACGCCCATCGCCATGATGGCCTCCAATTTTCTCGCGCTGGTCGTCTCGAACCAGACACCGTTCAAGTCGGTCAAGGACGTGATCGACTACGCCCGCGCCAACCCCGGCAAACTCACCTTCGGCACCAACGGCGAGGGCGCGTTCCTGCACTTTGCCACCGAGCAGTTCCGCCTGCTCGCGGGCTTCGAGTACATCCATGTGCCGCATCGCGGCATGAGCGATGTGTTCACCCAGATGATAGGCGGCGAGATCAACGCGTCGCTGGGTTCATTCATAGCGGTGCAGCCGCTCGCCGATGCCAACAAGGTGAGGCTGCTTGGCATCGCCCGCGCGCAGCGCTCACCCGACTACCCCAACGTACCCACCATCGCCGAAACGCTGCCGGGCTTCACCTCGGGTGGCTGGTTCGGCATCATCGGACCTGCCGGCCTGCCGCCCGAAATCGTATCGGTGCTCAATCGCGAAGTGAACTGGGCACTGACCCAGCCCGATGTGCGCGAGCGGATGCGCAAGATGGGGCTCGACATCCATACCGAAGCGCCCGCGTTTCTCACCCAGGCGCTTGAGCGCGACGAGCAGTTGTGGGGCAAGGTGATCAAGGACATTGGCTTCAAGCCTCGCTGACGGGGCTGGCGGGCGACGGATCCTGTCCGGCCGCCCGCGCCCTCGAACATCTGCCCGCCTGCGGCTGCGTCGCGGCCTCTAACCCACTGCGTTCAGCACCTGCCCGCCGGCTTCCACCGGCTTCGCATGGATCAGGATCACCGCGATGACACAGGTTTCGGTCCCGCGATTGATCCAGTTGTGGATGGTGCCGCGCTGCACCATCACATCGCCCGCCTTCAGGTGAACCTCGACGCCATCGTCGAGCTCCATGTGGATTTCGCCTTTCATCACCACCAGGTAATCGATGGAATCGGTCCGGTGCATGCGCGCCTCGACCCCGGGGCGGAAGTCGAGAATGCGGAACACGCTGCCGTTTTCGATCATCGTGAACTTGCCCTCGCGCTTTCCGCCATCGCGATCACCGTCGTTGTTGGCGGGTACGGTATCGGTGGTCCAGATGTTGCAGACGAAGGCGTTGCCGCGCCCCTGGCGGAAGTGCTGGCAGACCTCATCGATCATGACGATGGCCTTGCCCTGGTCGTCGTGGCCGGTGACGACGCGACGGATACTGGGAACGTTGGGGTCTTGCATGGTGAACTCCGGTGGGTGCTGCAGGCGATTCGCTTGGAGCCCGACACGGGCCCGCTGCGGTTTGGAAACCGATATCCTGCTACGCTGAGAGCGCCTCGGCAACCTTGGTCAATCAGTTCACGGCTTATTCCGGAAAGGTCACCACCATCATGCCCTTTGCACAAATCCGCGGAATCCGCATGCGTTATGAAATCGTCGGTGAGTCGGGCGCATGGGTTGCGCTCATTACCGGCGGCCGTCGCGGTTACGACGAATTCGTGCCGCTCGCGCGGCGGCTTGCCGCGCAGGGCTATCGGGTCGTGCTGCACGACCGGCGCAATACCGGCGCCACCGATATCGTGATTGAAGGCGATGTGCCCGAGGAAACGCTGTGGCTTGATGACCTGCATGCGCTCCTTGAAACGCTCGGGGCAACCCCCGCTTTCATCGGCGGATCGTCCGCCGGCGCACGCACCGCCATGCGCTTTTATCTGCGTTACCCAGACAGGGTCCGCGGGTTGCTGCTCATGCGGGTTACTGGCGGCGCCTTCGCAGCGGGGCGGCTCCCCGACATGTACTACGGGCAGTTCATCAAGGCGGCGCGCGAGGGCGGCATGGCAGCCGTCTGCGCGCATCCGCAATATCAGGAAAGAATTGCCGCCAACCCCCCTATGCGGGAGCGACTCATGTCGATGCAGGCCGAGGACTACATCGCGGTCATGAGCCGGTGGCAGGAAATGTTCATTGCCGGCACCCGGTTGCCCGTGATGGGCGTCACCGATGAGGAACTGGGCTCGATCCGGGTGCCCACCGTGGTGATTCCCGGTAATGACCTCACCCACGCATCGGCGAACGGCGCGCTGGCGGCTGCGCGAATTCCGGGCGCCACGCTGCACTCGCTCCCGGTCACCGATCAGGACATCCCGTTGATCCCGTATCCCGAATGGGAGATCTACGAAGACGAGATCGCCCAGGTGTTCGTCCGGCACATGCGCGCAATCGAGGGGGTTCGCGCCTGAAGGGCAGGCCCGGGTGCGGTTGAAATGCGGTTGCGGTGGCGGACACCCATCCGTTAGTCGGTCAGGGCAGCCCTGCTCCTGGCACCTCGACCTCAACCGCTTCGATGCACCCATCGCGTTTGTTCGCCATTCCAGGTCCGGCGCCACTGTTGGTAAGCACGAACAGGGTCTGGCGCCCAGGCCCGCCCAGCATGCAGGCGTAGGAATTGCGCTGACCGGTTCGGATCTCTTCGGCAATCTTGCCGCCCTCAAACACCCGAACCATGCGGTTGCCGGTAGGGTTGCTCACCCATACGGCGCCTTCAGCGTCCAGACAAATGCCATCGGGTGCCACGCCCTCGATCTGGGCAAACAGGCGGCGATTGACCAGCCGACCATCGGGCTCGATGTCAAAACGGGTGAGACGGTGCGCGAAGGTTTCGCCCACGATCAGGCTCCTGCCATCGGGGGTGATCACCATACCGTTCGGAAAGACCACATCATCGGCCGCGCTCATGACCTCGCCACGCTCGGAGATGAAGGCGATGCAGGTGTTGCGCGGCGACTCGCCAGCATGGCGGTCATAGCCGAAGTTGCCCACCCAACTGCGGCCGCGTGCATCGGTCACCATGTCGTTACAGGGTCCGGTGGCAAGACCACCAAGATCTGCATGGGGCTCAAGCTTGCCGGCGCGCAGCCGCATCACCCTCTTTTCGAGCATGGAAACCACCAGCAGGTCGCCGTCCGCTGTCCAGCCCAGCCCGGACGGACGCCCTGGCACCTCGGCAATGGTCTCGTCGCGGCCATCCAGACCCACGGTCATGACACGAAACGAATAGAAATCGGAGAACCACAGCCGGTCACCGCGCCAGCGCGGGGCTTCGGGGAAGGTGAGTCCGCTCAGCAGAATGTCGAGTTGCCGCATAGGGGGCCTCCAACCAGAAAAGGGTCAATTACTGGATTGCTGCGAAGCCGATGCGCTCCGGGGGCGCTTCGCACTGACCGGCAATCTAGCGAGGTCGCGCACGACCGGCAAGGCCTCGCGTGTCAGTCTTCATAGCGGGGTTGTCGCTTTTCCCGAAACGCCGCCACGCCTTCTGCAAACCAGGGGCTCGCGCGAACCCGGTCACCCAGGCGTTGCTCGATCGGCTCGCGGCTACGGGCGTGTTCGGCAATGCAGTCGCTGATCTGCTGGCGCACTGCCTGAACCGCCACCGGACTGTTGGCCGCGATCAGGCTGGCGGTGGCGAGCGCATCGTCGAGCACCTGCTCGGCTGGCACGACCCGATTGATCAGCGCCATGGCGCGCGCGCTCTCGGCGTCAATCAGTCGCGCCGTGAGGAGCAGATCCATCGCATGCACATAGCCAATCTGCTGCACCAGTTTCACCGTAGCGCCTCCGAACGGATAGATCGACCACTTGACCTCCGGCAGGCCAAAGCGCGCATGGGGTGCTGCTACGCGGATATCGGTGGCGAGAAGCAGTTCCACACCGCCGCCTGCACAATCGCCGTTGATCGCCGCAATGATCGGCTTTGAAAACGTCCGAGTCTTGAGGAGTGCGTCATTGACGATGCGGGCAGTTTCCTCGGCCGCGCTCAGATCACCTCCGATGTCGGCGCCAGAACAGAAGCCCTTTTCGCCCGCACCCGTGAGCACAATCGCACGACAGCCCGGATCGGAATCGAGCCGCTCCCACAGTCGCCCGAGTTCGGCCAGATCTGCGCGCGACAGCGCATTTCGTTTGGCAGGGTTGTCGAGCGTTACCAGCGTGACCGAGGGGCGGGGTTGACTGACATGAATGGGCAACGGGGTTCTCCTCGCTCAAGTGCGGCATTGGACACCGCCTGATGGCTGTTGATATTCTCAGCGCCCATCATAAAGAGACCGGGAACTTGCCTCGCGAATGGCCAGGCCTTTTCGAACTCCATCCCCCTCCACGAATGGTCATTGACGGGTGAACCGATGAGCCAAGGCATGAGCCAATGGCTGGCAGGCGTTCGTATCCTCGATCTGTCGCAATACATCCCGGGACCGCTCGCGAGCCTGCTGCTCGCTGACATGGGCGCTGATGTCCTGAAGATCGAGCCTCCCTCGGGCGATCCCATGCAAACACTCGGACCGCGGAACCACGCGGGCGAAGGACTGTTTCATCAGACGCTCAACGCTGGCAAGCGTATTCTCCGGATCGATCTCAAGCATTCCCAGGGACGCGAGGCGCTGCTCGCGCTTGCGCGCGAGGCCGACGTGCTGATCGAGGGCTTCAGGCCCGGCGTGATGGAGCGACTGGGGCTGGGCATCGGGTTGCTCAGGGCGCAAGCGCCACGGCTGATCGTATGTTCAATCAGCGGCTACGGCGCGGCTGGCGAATCGCTGCAGAAAGCCGGACATGACGCCAACTATCTTGCCGAGGCCGGCGTACTGGATCGCAATGGTCATGGCGACCCGGTGTTTTTCGATCCGCCGGTTGCAGATGTATCAGGCAGCCTCTTTGCGGCGATCGCGATCCTGGGCGCGCTTCAGGGGCGGCACAATACCGGACAGGGCTGCGCAATCGATCTGGGGCTTGCCGATGTCATCATGCCGCTTCAGATGCTGCAGGTGGCCGACTTCGGCGAGAACCGTGCGGTTCCCGAGCGGCGAACCACCTATCTGAATGGTGGTGCGGCGTATTACCAGGTGTATCGCACCCGCGATGATCGGCATGTGGTGGTTGGCGCGGTCGAGCCCAAGTTCTGGCGACGGTTCAGCGAAACAGCAGGCCATCCGGAGTGGGTGGCTCGGCAGGTCGAGCCCCTGCCGCAACACCGGTTGATCGCGGACGTGGCCGAGGTGATGGCCGCGCTGTCGTTCGATGAGTGCCTGGCTCGATTTTCTGACGATGAATGCTGCGTCTCGCCGGTGCTTGCGCTTGGCGAGGCAATGGCCAGCCCTCGCCTCGCCAGTCGTCGACTGGTGGTTCGGGCACCTGACGGCAGCCTTCAGGCGCTATTCCCGGCCTGGGTGGATGGCGCCCCGCCCGCCGTCCGGCCAGCGGTGAAACAGGGCACAGCCGACTGACGGCGACCAACGTCCCGGCTGCGACGGGCGAGCGCGGCTGATCGCAAACAGGGCGGCTTCGGGCGCGCGCTTTCAGTCCTGCCGCAGGTTGCTCAGGCGAGCGCGCCAGACAGCGCGCGGGCCTGCACAAGCAGATCGTCGATCAGGCCCCGCCGGGCCCGCGCGCTGTTCGACTCTCCCATTTCGGCTGCCACCAGGGCATGCGACAGCAGGCCGCCGGCATTGAAGACCGGCACGGCTACCAGCCTCACGCCTGCGATGTAATCGCCTTCGTCGAGGCTGTAGCCGCGCTCGCGCACTTCGGCAACCTGTCCGAGCCAACGCCGGTAGCCCGGCGCTTTCTGCCACCGCAGTTTCCGGAACCTGGCCTCCAATTCCCCTGGCGGCCACTGCGTAAACGCAGCCACCAGGCGCCCGGTGGCGCTGATGAGGGCGGGGAAGCGGCTGCCAACATCGACATGCAAACGGAACGGGGCTTCCGAGCGAGAGATCGCGAGCACCAGCATGTGCTCGAGTGCAACGATTTCAACGCCGATCGCAGTGACCTTCCAGCGCTGCGAGAGCCGATCAAGCGCAGGCTGAGCGAGCGCCGGGAACGGGTCGCGGGCAAGGGCAGCCCGGGCGAGAGTGGCCAGACCGTTACCCAGGCTGTAGCGACGCGTGCTGGGGTCGATTCGCACCAGCTGCTCGGCCACCAGCACACGAAGGATGTGCAAACAGGTGCTGGGGACGATGTCGAGCTGATCGGCGAGGGCCTTCACACCCAGCGGTTCGGCGCTCCGCCCAAGCGCACGCAGTATCGCAACCGCCCGGCTGACCGCAGGCACCGGACGAATGCGCTCAGCCAATGTGGCGGGACCGGGCCGGACAGGCCGGGAAGACCCGGTCGCGGCAAGATCCGGTAACGATCGCATTTTTTTGTCCATATACAAATATTAACGCCAATTGACAAATCTTTGTGTGCCACGCCATAGTCCCGTATCCATTGATTCCTGTCACCCGTGCACGGGCGCCTGCCCTCCTTCATGCCGCTACTCACCGAACTCACCCGCTACGCCGACGCGCAGCAGCACTGCTCCAAAGATGCGCTGTGGGACCTGTTCGACGGCAACCGGGAGCGGCTCAACATCGCTCACGAGTGCATCGACCGACATGCCTGCGGCGACCGCACGGCGGTGATCGTGGTTCGCCCTGGTCAGGCCGACGAACTTCTCAGCTTTCGCCAGATTTCGGCTGACTCTTCTCGCTTTGCGCATCTGCTTGCCGCGCGCGGTATCGGGCCTGGCGACCGGGTGGCGGTGATGCTGGAGCCAGGCCGCCTGTTTTATGCGGCAATTTTCGGCGCGATCAAGCTGGGCGCGATCGCAGTGCCGCTCTTTACGCTGTTCGGGCCCGATGGCGTGCGGCTGAGAGTGCTCGACTGCCAGCCGCGCGTGCTGGTTACCGTGCCCGAGAAGGCCCAGGCCGTGGCCGGCATCGCCGGGCTCGAGTGCCTCTACGACAGCGCCGCGCTCCAGGCCGAGCTTGCGCAATGGCCAGACGTATTTCAGACCGATACCCGGGCCAGCGATCTCGCGATCTTTCAATACACCTCGGGCACCACCCGGGAACTGCCCGAAGCCGTGCGCCACACCCACGCCGCGCTGGTCACGCTGATGCTGGCTGCGCTCTACGGTACGGGTATCCGTCCGGGAGACCGCTTCATGTGCCCGTCCTCGCCCGCCTGGGGTCATGGTCTGTGGCACGGCACGCTCGCGCCGCTTGCGCTGGGGGTCACCATCGGCGTTTATGCCGGGAAGTTCGATGCAGCACGACTGCTGCAGGCGCTTGCCGAGCAGGGCTTCACCAACCTGTCGGCCGCGGCCACGCATTACCGCATGATGCGTCACAGCGGTGTCGCGTCACGCTATCGTTACCAGCTGCACAAGCTCTCCTTCACCGGCGAGCCGATTGATACCGAGACGCTCGGCTTTGCCGAGTCCACCTTCGGCGCCCCGGTGTGCAGCATGTACGGCACCACGGAAATCGGCGTGGTGCTGGTGAACTACCCTGGCGCCCCCGATTTTCCGGTGAAGCCGGGCTCCCTGGGCAAGCCCGTGCCGGGGGGCCGGGTTGAGGTCCAGGATGCCAATGGCCAGCCCTGCGCCCCGGGCGTCACCGGAGAGCTGAAAGTCTGGCGTCGTGACCGCTGGGTACCCACCAAAGACCTGGGGCGTGTCGATGAAGACGGCTATTTCTGGCATGGCGGCCGCGCCGATGACGTGATCATTTCAGCCGGCTGGACCATGAGCGCAGTCGAGATCGAAGACGCCATCCTCAAACACCCCGATGTTCAGGAGGCCGCCGCGATCGGCGTTCCAGACGCGCTCCGCGGCAGCATCGTGAAAGCGTTCGTCGTCTCCCGCCGGACCGGTGACAGCGCTTTCATCGAGGAAATCCAGACGCGGGTCCGCAACAACCTGAGCCAGCACGAATATCCCCGAAAGATCGTATTTGTTGCGGAACTCCCCAAAAATCCGGCCGGGAAAATCAACCGAAAGATCCTTCGTGAACGCGAGGCGCTCGCCCATGCGGAGGCCGTGAGCAATGCCGATGCGCCGCGTCCCGCACCCCCCTCTTTTCCTGGAGTCTGAAGACATGTCAACGTCACCGGAACGCTCGTTCCCGAAAATCACCGAAAGCGGCCTCGATGCGCTGCGCCGCCGAATTGGCGTCAGGATCGAAAACCAGGCTGAGCCCTGGTGCCACGAGGCCACCCGCGACAACATCCGCCACTACGCACACGGCATCGGCGACGACAACCCGCTCTGGTGCGACCCCGACTACGCTGCCACCAGTCACTATGGCGGCATCGTCGCGCTGCCCAGCTTTCTTTTTTCCACCAACCGCATCATCTCCGGTTATGTGGGCGGCCTGCCCGGTATTCACGCCATGTGGTCAGGCTCCGACTGGAGCTGGCATCTGCCCGTGCGACGCAACGACGAGATCCGCACCGAGTCCTGGCTCAAGGACCTGGTGCTTCATGAAACGCGCTTCGCAGGCCGCGCGGTCCAGCAGATCTATCACGTGAATTTTTACAACCAGCAGGACGAGCTTGTCGCCGAGGCTGACAGCTGGTGCTTTCGCACCGAGCGCGACACGGCGCGCGAGCAGGGCACCAAATACCGCCACACGCGCGAACGCGCCCCCCAACGCTATACGGCCGAAGAGATCGCGGAGGCCTACAAGCTCTATCGCGACGAACCAGTGCGGGGCGCAACGCCGCGTTTCTGGGAAGATGTCTCAGAGAACGAAGCGCTCCCGGTCATGCTGAAGGGCCCGATGACGGTGACCGGTTTCATTGCTTACGCGCAGGGCTGGGGTGGGCTTTACATCCGGGCGAACAAACTTGCCTGGAAGCTGATTGACGCCCATCCGGGCGTGGGCATCACCAATCGCTTCGGCATTCCCGATGTGCCCGAGCGGGTGCACTGGGAGGAAGACTTCGCGCTCGAGGTGGGCGCACCGGGCGCCTATGACTACGGGCCCGAGCGGGCGTCATGGCTCACGCATCACCTCACCAACTGGATGGGCGACCGCGGCTTTCTGCGCAAGGCCTCCTGCAAGATCCGTCGCCACAACCCCCAGGGTGACCTCCTCTACATCCAGGGACGGGTGACGCGCAAGTTCGTGGAAAACGGACGCCATCTGGTCGAAATCGAGCAGCAGGCCCACAATCAGGATCAGGAACTCTCGGTGCTTGGCACCGGCATCGTGGAACTGCCCTCCCGAACATGACTGACGCCAACGCTCCCACCCGACCCGATCAGCCGCCGCGCGCGCTTGAGGGCCTGCGCGTCATCGATCTGTCGCGCGTGGTCGCCGGGCCACTCTGCACTCAAACGCTCGCCGATCACGGCGCGGACGTGATCAAGGTCGAGCCGCCCAGCGGCGACGAAACCCGTCATCTGGGTCCGCCCTTCACTGCTATCGGATCAGCCGCCTATTTCGGCAATCTCAATCGCGGCAAGCGCGCGCTCTCGCTCGACCTCAACCGTCCCGAAGCGCGCGAGGTTCTGCTGCGCCTGCTCGATGGCGCCGACGTACTGGTGGAAAATCTCCTGCCCGGCACCATGGAACGCTGGGGTCTGGGCTTCGAGCACGATCTTTCGCCACGTTTTCCCGGGCTTATCTACTGCTCGATCTCCGGGTTCGGTCGCGACGGCCCGCTGGGCGGACTGCCCGGCTATGACGCCGTCCTGCAGGCCATGTGCGGGTTGATGAGCATCAATGGCGACCCTGCTGCGGGCCCCACCCGCGTGGGGGTTCCAATCGTCGATCTGGTGACGGGCCACATGGCGGTAAGCGGCATTCTGATGGCCGTGCTTGCACGTACGCGGACGGGGCGCGGCCAGCGGGTTGAAGCCACGCTCTTTGACAGCGCGCTCAGCATCCTGGTGCCGCAGGCGGTCAACTGGATGCACTCGGGCCGCACACCAGGGCTCCTCGGAAGCGCGCATCCCAGTATCGCTGCCTACGACCGGTATCGCTGCGCCGATGGCGAGATTTTTCTGGGTGTGGTCAATGACGGACAGTTCCGCCGCTTCTGCGAGCACGTCGGGCTGAATCACCTGCTCACCGATCCACGTTTCTCAAACAACGCGCAGCGCATGCAGCACCGACCAGCGCTTCGCGAAACCATCGAGAAGACGCTGTCTGTGCTGACACGCTACCCGCTCTGCGATGAACTCATGGCAGCGGGTGTGCCCATTGGTCCGGTCAATTCCATTCCCGAGGCGTTTGCGCTTGAGCATACCCGCCACCGCAACATGGCCGTGACGGGTGAAGGCGACTATCGGAGCACTGGCATTCCGCTCAAGCTGTCCGCGACCCCAGGCTCCCCGGGCAAGGCACCGCCAGCATTTGGAGCCGATACCGACGCCATTCTCGCCGAGCATGGTTACGACGAAGCCGCGAGGGCCAGCCTGAGAGCGAGCGGAGCGGTACTCGAACGGTTGCCGCGCTGACACCTTTCAGGCATCGTGATGCCCACAACGATCAACCGGAGACACCCATCATGAAATGGCTCGCGCTGCTCGCCGTATCGGCGGCAACCTGCTCTACCTCCGTGCTAGCGCAGGACTACCCTGCCCGCCCGGTCCGGATCATCGTGGCCTATCAGGCCGGACAGGGAACCGATGTCGCCACCCGGTTCGTGGCCGAACAACTCAGCAAGGCCATTGGTCAGAGCTTCTTCATCGAGAACCGCGCTGGTGCAGGCGGAAACGTCGGTACCGCCGAAGCCGCCCGCGCAGCCCCCGATGGTTACACGCTCACCATGGGCACCTCGGGCACGCAGACCATGAATCCGTTTCTCTACGCGTCCACCGGTTACGACGCAGAGAAAGCGTTCGAGCCCATCATCCTGGTCAGCCGCTTCCCCATGGTGATCGCTGCGGGTCCGTCGGCCACCTTCAAGAGTGTGACCGAAGCGCTGGATGCCGCCCGTGCCAATCCAAAATCAGCCGACATGGCCATGCCCAGCACCACCGCACGGCTGGTGGTCGAACTGCTGAAGGAGCGCACAGGCATCAGCCTGTTCGGCGTTCCCTACAAGGGCTCGCCTGCGGCAGCCACCGACGTACTGGGTGGGCAGCTGCCGCTTCTGATTGACACCATCAGCGCGGCCAAGCCCGGGCTCGCAAGTGGCAAGCTCCGCGCGCTCGCTGTCACCTCGGCCAAGCCCTCCGCACTCCTTCCCGGGGTGCCCACGGTCGCCGAGCAGGGCGTTCCGGGATTTGACGTGTCTGCGTGGAATGCGCTCTATGCGCCCAAGGGCACGCCGGCTGCCGTCATCACGCGTCTCAATGCCGAAGTCGCAAAGGTGCTGGCGCAACCCGACACGCAGCAGCGGCTCCTTCAGCTGGGTCACGAACCCGTGGGGGGGACGCCTGCCGAGCTGGCAGCATTTGAAAAGACCGAGCGTGAAAAATGGGGGCCAATCATCCGCAAGGCGGGCCTCAAGGCAGACTGATTGAAAGGGAACATTCATGAACCATCCTGAGTCGGTCGTCTGGCCTCGAAGCGCCAGAACGATCACCTCGCGCCCGCTTGCGGCGCGGCTCGACTCACTGGAGGGCAAGCGTATCGCCTTCCTGTGGGACTATCTCTTCCGCGGCGACGAGATCTGGGACCTGCTCAAGGCCGAACTCGCCAGCCGCTTCCCTGGCATCAGCTTTATCGACTGGGACCAGTTCGGATCCACTCACGGAGAGGACGAGCATCGCGTGCTCGCCGAGCTGCCGGCCAAGCTGAAGGCGCTTCAGGTCGACGCCGTCGTCTCCGGAATGGGTTGCTGAGGCAGCTGCACGCCCGCCGTGTTGCGGGTGAGCGCTGTGGCCGAGCAAGCCGGCATTCCGAGTTCATCGCTCTGCTGCGAGGGGTTCCTCGGGCAGGCCCGTACCACCGCGGAAGGGTTGGGGTATTCCAGCCTGCCGCTCGCCAAGGTACCGGGCCATGTTGATGTGCAGCGACCCGACGAGTTGCGCGCGGGCGTGCTTGGCACGACCGTGAACGACCTCATCCGAAATCTCACCGAACCCGTGGTGACGGTTGCGCAGAGCCCGGATCCGGGCCCGCGGGAGATCGTATTCACTGGCACCTCTGACGAGATCAACCGGTTCTATATCGAGAACGGTTGGAGCGACGGCCTGCCCATCGTCGCCCCCACCATGGCACGTATCCAGGCCTTTCTCGATTTTGTTGACCGTGACCCCGACGAGGTTCTCGGAACGCTGCTGCCCGACAACCGCCAGGCCACGATCTGGAACGTGGCGGTCAACGGCGTGATCGCCGGGTGCCGCCCCGAGTACATGCCGGTGCTGGTTGCGCTCGTCGAAGCGATGGCCGATTCGCACTACGGTGTTGAGCACAGCGGCAATACCCCAGGCGCCGAGACCCAGATCATCATCAACGGCCCGGTCGCCCGAACGCTGGGTTTCAATACCGAACAAGGGGCGCTGCGCGACGGCTTTCAGCCCAACACAGCCATCGGACGGTTCTGGCGGCTTTATCTGCGCAATGTTGCGGGGTTCATGCTCCATCAGAACGACAAGGGCACGTTCGGCGGCACATGGAATGTGGTGCTCGCCGAAAACGAGGCGGTGCTCAGCCGAATCGGGTGGCAAAACGTCGCGCAAGACCTCGGCCAGCCGGCAGGCGGCAATGCGGTCACCATCTCGCGCTTCACCGGGCGCAACGTCATCGTCTCGGTCTTCGGCGACAGCCCCGACAAGGTGCTGCCCTATCTGGCCGATGCCATGGTGACCCATACCACCTGGGAAGTGATCTTCGTGGTGGGGATCGCAAATGGCACCTATCAGCCGCTCCTGGTGCTGAGCCCGCTGATCGCCGAGATGCTGGCGCGCGCTGGAATGTCCAAGGCCGAGCTCCGGCAGCAACTGTTCGAGCGCGCCCGAATGCCCGCGAGGCGGTTCGAGAACCTCATGACGAACTGGACCAATCTTGTGCCGGGCGGCAGGCGCGGTCTCTTCGAAATGACCCGTCTCGGCAAAGCGCCCAGGATCTTCGGCGAGTCGCGCGACCCCGAACGGCTGGTGCCCATCGTCTGCAAGCCTGAAGACATCATCATCGCCGTGTGCGGCGATCCGCTGCGCTCGAACTGCATGTTCATGCCGCACAACGGCATGCTGGGCTTCACAACGGTCAAGCCGATCCGTCTGCCTGAACGCTGGGAACAGCGGGTCGGAGCCCTTTGAGGGGCGTGGCCTCACGCGCGCCATGAGCGACGTTCGCTCCCCGTCACACTGGCTGCTGATTCCAGTCGGGCAGCAGGCAGGCGGCGCCTGGATTGACGACACGGTGTCGGCGCGAATCGCGGAGAGCGAGGCCCGCGAATCGCTGCTCGCCCGCTCACCCCGGGTGGGCCAGTTCCCGCGGCAGCGCGTCGAGGTGATCACTTCGGCCAACCCCGCGGCTGATGTCAACGAACTGTACGCAGAGCGCGGTTGGACCGATGGGCTCCCCATCGTTCCGCCCGAAATCGGTGCCGTGAAGCGGATGCTGCTTGGCAGCTCGCGATCGGCGACCACCGTGCTGGGTGAACTCGAGCCGCTGCAGGGTCAGGCCACATTGGAAAAAGTTGCCGCCAACGCGGTGATGGCGGGCTGCCGCCCCGAGCATTTTCCGGTGGTGGTCGCAGCGGTGGAAGCCTTGCTCGACCCCGCTTTCAACCTGCGCGGCGTGCAGACCACCGACGAGAACGTCGCGCCGCTTCTGGTGGTGAGCGGACCGATTGTGAAGCGCCTGGGCATCAACAGCGGGTTCGGTCTTCTCGGGCCGGGTTGGCGGGCCAACGCGTCGATTGGTCGCGCGCTTCGGCTCGTGATGCAGAACATCGGCGGCGGCTGGCCGGGCGCCGTGTCCTACGCGGGGCTCGGCCAGGCTGCGCGGTATTCGCTCTGCATCGCCGAAGATGAGTCAGCCAGCCCATGGCCATCCCTGCACGCCGATCTGGGGCTGGCACCCGGGGCCAGCGCAGTAACGCTGCTTCGCGCCGAAACCCTCGTCAACGTGACTGGCGGGCTGGAGGAAATCGCCAGCGCGATGGCAAGCGCGAGTTCGGCATTTTCCATTCGCTGGAACGGCATCTCCACGGTGATCATGTCGCCGGTGGTCGCCAGAATGCTCGCCGATCAGGGACTGGATAAGGCGGCCGTACGCCAGATCCTTCACGACCGTGGGCGTTGGACCACCGAGCAGTGGCGCGGTTCGTGGCTTTATCGGACCGTGGGTGACGAGACAAGATGGCCTCGATGGGTGCAGGATGCTGCCTCGCGCGGCTCGATTCCGGTCACCGCATCGCCCGACGACCTCACTCTCATCGTCGCAGGCGGCGACGTACCGGTCCCTCAGCACGCATGGTGTCCGGCCTGGGGGTACCCGGCCTGTCGAATCACTCGAATCATTGAGGAACAGCGATGAGTGGCCCGGTCGATCTGGCGGTAGTGGGTAGCGGCGTGGCTGCCTATGTGGCAGCCCTCGAGGCTGCGTCCGCCGGCATGCGGGTGTTGCATCTGGCGGGCACGGGTCTGCCGGGTGGTCTGGTGGCCAATATCGGCGCACTGGAAGATTACCCCGGCTCGCCCAACCCGGTGTCTGGCGCGGAACTGATCGACGCGCTGGGCCGTCGGGGACTCGATTCAGGCGTCGAGCGCATCACCCAGGATGCGCTGTCACTCGAACGTACCGCTACAGGCTTTGCGATCGCAGGTACCGAGGGTCGCTGGCAGGCGGCTCGGGTGATTGCCGCGACGGGTGCCGTGCTGAAACCGCTTTCGGTTCCTGGTGCGGAACGCTTCGTGAACCGCGGACTCCTGCAGTGCGCCTGGTGCAACGCCGGGCTGTATCGCGGGCGGCGGGTGGTCGTGGTGGGCGGGGGCGATTCAGCCCTCCAGGAAGCCCTTCATCTCGCCCGTCACGCCGACTCGGTCGTGATGGTGGTGCGCGGCGACACGCTTCGTGCGCGCCAGCGCTTTGCCGCACGCGCAGCCGATGTCGAGTCGATCGAGTTTCGCTGGGAGAGCGAACTGCTGTCGCTCGAGGGCGCTGATGGACTGGAAGGCGTCATGATCCGCGACCGCTACGCCGACGCGCCCGAGCGGATCGACTGCGATGCGGTATTTGCCTACATCGGACTGTCGCCCTGCTCGGACTGGCTGGGCGCCCTGGTCGAGCGTGACCCGCAGGGGGCCGTGATCACCGATAACGGGCTGCAGACGCGCACACCCCATCTGTACGCAGTGGGCGCGGTTCGGCGCGGCTATTCGGGGCGGCTCGCGGTTGCGATCGGCGAAGCGACGCTTGCAGCCCAACTCGCGACCGGCGCCACCGCCTGAACCCGGGTATTCATCCGTTGACCTGATCAACCCAAGGACCACTATGCGCGACTATCTCGCCTGGCGAATGGCATTCGGCGTTGCAACGCCCTCGACCAACACCGTCGTTCAGCCCGAGTACGACGAGATGCGACCGGCAGGCGTAACCAATCACCTCGGCCGCATGGTGATTCACGAGCGGCCGGTAAGCAGCTCTGAAGATTTCAATCAGCTGGTCGAAGACATCGATCGCGCGCTCGAACCGGCTGTGGCAAGCGTCATGGATGCGCGGCCCAATGCATTTGTGCTCGGGATTTCGGCCCTTGCGGTGTGGGGCGGCAACCGGGAATGGGGCGAACACCTGAAAGCCCGGATCCGCAAGGTGGCTGGTCACGATATTCCGGTGGCGCTCGCCTCCGACGCGGTGGTCGCGGCGCTCAAGGCTCACGGCGTCAAGCGCAAGATCGCAGTGATGGAACCCTACTATCCGTCGATTGAGCCACGACTGCAGGGTGTGCTGGGAAGCTTCGGCTACGACATCCTGCGCTTCAATCACATGCGAGGCAGCAATCCCGCCTCCTACTCCGTTCTCACCGCGCAGGACATGATCCGCGCCATGCGATCCATCGACGGCGACGATATCGAAGCCATTGTCCAGTTCGGCGCGAACCTCCCCATGGGCCGTCTGGCCGACGAGGCTGAGCGCTGGCTCGACAAACCCGTGATCAGCGTCAATGTAGCCACCTACTGGCACGCGCTGCGAACCAATGGCATCAACGACCGTATCCGGGGATTCACCCGGCTGCTATCCGAGTTCTGATTCGCAGGCCGTGCTCAGCCTGCCCGGCCCAGGCTGCGCTCGGCAGCCTCTGCAAATGAAAAATCAACATAGGTCTCGGCGCGCATTGAGGCCCGGGTGGGCAGATCGCGGATCAGGCTGCTCACCTCGATCAGCGCGCGCACGGCCGCCACCGACGGGCGACCGTCAGGCGGAAAAATCGTGTCGCGCGTGTATTCATGCCAGGCCTGGTCGGCATAGCGACGCTCGACACCGGTTTCGCGGCAGGCCACCACCGCGACGGCGTCCGGATCGCTGTAAAACAGACGGTGCGCCCGGATGAAGGCCCGCATGAACCGTACCGCTGTGTCGGCATTTGCCTGCAGCCAGGATCGCCTGGCATCGAGCGACGTGAACTGAAAATCCGGAAAGAGGTTGCGCGGGCTGCCGAGATCGGCGAAACCAAGGTCGATCGCGATGTGGTTCAGGGGCGCGCCCTGCAGCCCGGCATCGATTTCGCCCGAGCGCAGACGCTCCCAGCGGGACAGAATCGGGCCGACTGCCACCAGCGTGTAGTCGCTGGGGTGGTGCAGCCCCGCATCGGCGAGCAGCCGCATGACGAGCGAGGAACTGCCCGCTCGAAGCGACGACACCCCGATCTTCGCGCCCCGCAGATCGCTCACCGCGCGCACGCCCGGTCGGGCGATCAGCGAAAACGGCAGACGGTTGACGTTGCCGCCGATGATCGTGAGATCGCCCCCCGATTCACGGTTGAGGAGCGTGTTTTCGGTGACATTGAGGGCGAGATCGAGCGCCCCGCTCACCATCCCTTCCGTGACCTGATCAATCGCTTCGATCAGGTGCACCTCGAGCGACAGCCCTTCGCTGCCAAAGAACCCTGCCTCGATGCCCAACCAGAGCGGCAGGTTGAAGTAATTTCGCGAAACCGCGCCCACTCTGAGCAATGTCATCAATGCTCCCGTTCAGGTTGGTGGCTGCGCGCTCACCTCCAGGCTGCCAGCCCGCTGAACGCGTCGAACGATCAGATGAACGCGCGCCGATCGATGATAGCGGCAGAGCAGGTGCGGTCGCCAAGCCGCCGGGTGCTTTCCGGAAGATCGCCGTCATGCTTGTCAAGCAAGCCAGGACTGCGGATACTGGACATCGAGCCATCCACGTCCGTCACCAGAACGGCGGGCGCCATTCCAACAACAGGAGACACGCATGTTCGATCCGTCCCGCCGTACCCGGCTTGCGGCTGGCGCCGCACTCGCCACCGCAATGTTCGCCGCAGGCCCCATGCAGTCCGCGAGTGCGGCCGAGAAATGGGACATGTTCGTGTTCCCAGGTGCCACCCACCCCATCAGCCTGCGTCTGAAAGAGTTCTCCGACGAGGTCAGAAAGCGCACTAACGGCTACCTCACCATTACCGTGCGGCCGCAGGGCGAACTGCCCTTCAAAGCCACCGAAGTGGTGCGCGCAACCGGTCTGGGGCAGGTGCAGATTGGCGAAGCCTACTCGGGCTTCATCTCGGGCGCCGTGCCTATCTCGTCGATCGGCAACCTGCCGTTTCTTGTGCGCAACTCTGAAGAACTCACGAAGATCTACCCCATCATCAGCAAATATGCCGAGCCGGAATTCCGCAAGGCAGGCGTCAAGACGCTGTTCTACTTCGAGTGGCCCGATCAGAACCTCTGGGGCCGCGGACCGCAGGTGAAAAAGCTGGAAGATTTCGCCGGTCGAAAATTCCGCACCACCGACGTGAAGCAAACCGAAATGCTTCGCCAGTTTGGCGCGGCCTCGGTATCGCTCACGCTGGCAGAAGTGCCCGCAGCAGTGGAGCGTGGCGTGGTCGAGGGTTTTCTCACCGCAGGCTTCAATGTGGTGGGCGCGAAGTGGTACGAA
The DNA here is from genome assembly GCA_049423065.1 of Burkholderiaceae bacterium. Lineage (GTDB taxonomy): Bacteria > Pseudomonadota > Gammaproteobacteria > Burkholderiales > Burkholderiaceae_E > SYIM01. The sequence continues at coordinate 18,564 of JBMSQB010000022.1, read as the reverse complement.
TTCGTGAAGTGGGGCTTTACCCCCGGCTTTCACGTCGGGGGGCCCGACTATATGCTCATCAACCTGGCCGCCTACAACAAGCTGCCGGCCGAGGTGCGCAAGGCCGTCGACGACGTGGCTGCGGTCTGGGGGCCGCGCATGACCCAGCAGAATCTCGCTGACGAGCAGAAAGACCGCGAAGTGCTGAAGACCAAGCATGGGGTGGACATCTTCACCCCCTCCGCTGCGGAAATCGACCGTATGACAGCCAAGATGATCCCCTACTGGGACGCCTGGGCCCAGCAGAACGGTCCCAATGCCGTCGCAGCACTCAAGGAAATCCGTCAGGTTCTGGGTCGCTGAGACGCGCCTCACCGCCTGACCAAGGCCGGCGCCCGCAGCGGGGCGCTGGCCGATTTCGGGATCAACCATGCAAACCCAATCGGCCCAACCGGACGCGGCCCCGACGCGCAGAAGATCGTGGATCGACAAGATCGTCGATTTCGGCGAAGTCCTGGCGTCGATCAGCGTGGTCCTGATCCTCATCCTGGTCTGCGCAGAAGTATTTTTCAGGCTCTTCAACCGCTCCACGATGGTGGCCGATGAACTGGGCGCGTATCTGAACGCTGCCATCGTCTTTCTCGGCATGTCTTACACGCTGCGCGAAGGCGGCTTCATCCGGATTGAAGCCCTCTACGAGCGGCTGAGCGGGGCGGCGCTCCGGGCTGTCGACATTCTGTGCGGGCTCATCAGCCTCGCATTTGCCGCGGTGATTGCCTGGTTCATATGGCTTCATATCGGCTACGCCTACTCAATGAATACGCGCTCCACCAGCATCCTGCAGACACCCGAATATGTTCCTCAGTCACTCATGCTGATCGGACTGGTGATGTTGGTGCTTCAGTTGCTCGTGCTTGTTTTCCGCCCGCCCAAACGCGTGGCCAACGAGTTTCTCTGATGGACACCGGCGCCCTGTCAATCCTGATGCTGGTCACCCTGTTCGGCTGCCTGTTGCTTGGGCAGTGGACTGCATTCGCACTGGGCTCGGTGGGCGTTCTGGTGCTGGTGCTGAGCAAGGGCCTGATTGGTCTTACCTCGCTCAGTTCGGTCGTCTGGAACTCGGCCAACAGCTACATCCTGATTTCCATCCCGATGTTCCTGCTGATGGGGGAAATCATCCTGCGCAGCGGCGTGAGTTCAAAGTTCTATGCAGGCGTGGTGGCCCTGCTCGGGCGTCTGCCTGGCGGGCTGTTGCACGCCAACATCGCGAGTTGCGCGGTGTTCTCGGCAGTCAGTGGATCCAGCGTAGCCACCGCAGCAAGCGTAGGCACTGTGGCCATTCCAGAGCTGCGCAAGGCAGGCTACAACGACCGGGCGCTGCTGGGCTCGCTTGCCGCTGGCGGCACGCTGGGCATTCTGATTCCCCCCAGCATCGTGCTGGTGCTCTATGGCGCACTGGTCGACGAATCAATCACCCAGCTGTTTGTGGCGGCGGTCTTGCCGGGCCTGGTGATGACCAGTTTTTTCATCGTGTACATCGCTGTTCTGGTGATGGTGAACCCCTCGGTTGCGCCCCCCACGACGAACCAGATGCCCGCCGCCGAGCGCCGGCGGGCGGTACTGCATCTCATCCCCATCGTCGCGCTGCTGCTGGTGGTGCTGGGCGGGATTTACGGCGGGTTCACCACGCCGACCGAAGCCTCCGCGGTTGGCGCGCTGGGCGCCATCATTCTGGCAGCCGCCTATCGCCGACTCACCTGGACCATGTTCAGGGAAGCGCTGACCGCAACAGTCAAAACAACCTGCATGGTCTCGCTGGTGATCATCGGGGCTCAGATTCTTTCCACCGCCCTCACTTTTTCAGGCGTGAGCCGCGAGGTGAGCGAATGGATGCTCGCGCTAGGTCTGTCAAAGTGGGCGTTCTTTACCGCTGTCATGTTCCTCTATCTGGTACTCGGCTGCTTTGTTGACGGCCTCTCCATGATGTACATGACGCTGCCAGTACTGCTGCCAGTCATCAAGTTCATGGAGTTCGATCTGGTCTGGTTCGGCGTGGTGATGGTGGTCATTATCGAAGTCGGTCAGATCACGCCGCCAGTGGGTCTCAACCTCTTCACCATTCATGGCATCTCGGGTGGAGCAAAGTTTTCCGATGTGTCGGCGGGCGCATTTCCTTATGTGATCCTGATGCTCCTCATGATCGCCGTCCTCGCGGTGTGGCCGGAGCTTGCCCTGTGGCTGCCGCAAACCCTCAAGGATTAGCGCAGCGCCTCTGTCGGCTTGAAGGACGGCAAGGGGTTCAAAAGCCATGAGCCTGATCATTGCGGTGGCCGGTCATATCGATCACGGTAAAACAGCGCTGGTCCGCGCGATTACCGGTATTGAAACGGACAGGCTGCCGGAAGAGCGCGAGCGCGGAATTTCCATCGAAGCGGGGTTTGCTCATTGGCGCCGCACCAGGACCGGCGATCAGCCACAGGTGTCGTTCGTCGACGTTCCCGGCCACGAGCGGTACATCCGGAACATGCTGGCAGGCATTCAGGGCGCGCGCGCGGCGCTGCTCGTGATCGCCGCTGACGACGGCGTCATGCCGCAGACGCGTGAACACGCAGAGATCCTGAGTTTGATGGGTGTCCGGAATTGGGTAGTCGCCCTCACCAAATCCGATCTTGTCGATGCAGCGCAACTCGCCCACCGTATGACCTCGGTCCAGACCTGGCTGGCCGGCGAAAAGATCAACGCCGAGGTGATCCCGGTCAGCGCACATACCGGAGCCGGGATCGCCCTCCTCACCAGTCGAATTGAAGCCCTCGCGTTGATCGAGCAGCGTCTGAGTGAACAGGACACCGAACGGGCGACTGAACACACCGCACGACTCTGCGTGGACAAAAGCTTTATCGCCCCGGGCGATGGTCTGGTGGTCACCGGCCTCCTGATCTCCGGCGTGCTGAGGGTCGGTGATACCGTGCGGGTGAGTCCATCGGGCCAAGCCGCCCGTGTGCGCGGACTTCAGGTCGCTGGTCAGGCGGTCAGTGAAGCGCGCTCAGGTTCACGATGCGCCATCAACCTGGCGGGCTCGGGGATCGACCGCCAGTCCGCCGGGCGGGGCGATTGGATCGTATCGAACGAGTTGCATCATCCGGTCCGCGTCGTCGATGTCAAAGTAAATGGGTCGAGCGCCGTTGTCGGCAAGTGCGCACCGTCGCCCTCAGGGGATGAACCGGTTCACGGCGGCGCTGCCCATCAACCAACCCGCCTGCCCGCCGACGTTCGGGTCTACGCAGGAACCGCCCGGGTCACTGCGCGGGTTTCCGCATTCTCGGCCCACCCACAGGCGGACAGCCCTGAACCCGGGTGGGTCCGACTCCTGCTCTCACAGCCAGTGAGTGCCGTGGTGGGCGATCGATGGATCGTTCGGAGCAGCGACGGATCGCATACGCTGGGCATGGCAGAGGTTGTCTGGCCCGTTGATGCCACAGACGGACTGCGTCGATCTGCCCAGGCGGAATGGTTGAAAGGTGTCAGCCTGGCATCGCCCGCGTCCTGGCTCGCCTCGGCTCTGGCCCAATTGCCTGGCGGTATCGCACCGGAGCGGTTTGCAGCGGCCTGGGCCCTGACGCATGCGGCGGCAAACGACCGCTCACTGAGCGCTGGCGCGGTCCTGGTCAGGCAAACCCGGGGGAACATGCTTTTCGATCAGGTCCGACTCGACGGGGTTCGGGACATGCTGCTGACCGGGGTCGAGCGATGGCAAAAGCAGAACCCGGAAAGCCTGGGGATCGAGTGGAGCGCATTGACGGGGACGCTCGAGCGGCGCGACCGCCGGCACTATGCGGCTGTTGCACTGTCTGCGCTCCAGGCAGAGGGAGCATTGATTCGACACGGCGATCGGATCTTCACTCCAGACCATGTGCCCCTGGCGAGCGCCGCGGATCTCGCCTTCCGTTTGCGCGCCCTGCCCATGCTCGCCGAGCGACGCTCACGCTCAATACACGAACTGACCGAGCTGCTGGGCATGCCGTTGGTAGAGCTTCGCCTTGCCCTCGACCGCCTCGCCCTGCAGGGCTACGCTGTGGCGATCACGCCGCAACGCTACCTTGCGGTGCCCCAGATCGAAGCACTGGCCGCCACAGCCATTTCAATTGCCGCAACAGGCGAATTACGGGCCGGTGATTTCAGTCGCGCAACCGGTATCGGGCGCAATTTGGGGATTGATGTACTGGAATTTTTCGATCGGATCCGGTTGACACGACGCCTGGGCGATCGACGAATCGTGATTGACGCTCAGGCCCTGGGCCGTGTGCTCCGGTCCGACACGCGCCCGACGGCTGAAGTCGCCTGACAGGCCTTACCATTGTTGACCTTAACCCATCCCAGACCAGCCTGACCCATGCAGACCCCTGTCCCCCCGCCATCGCCCGCACAGGCTGCGCCGTTCACCCGCCTCGGGCACGCTGCCTCTCCTCGCCTCTGGCCTGAAGAGGGGTATCGGCGTGCGCCGTATTGGGTATATACCGACGCCGATATCTATGCGCTCGAGCAGCAGCGCATCTTTCGCGGACGCGCCTGGCACTATGTCGGCCTGGAGGTCGAGGTGCCCGGGCCCGGCACCTTCAAAACCACCTTCATCGGCGACACACCTGTTGTGCTGGCCCGCGCGGAAGACGGCAGCCTCCATGTGGTGGTGAATCGTTGCGCCCACCGTGGCAATCTGATCTGCCGTGAGCCCTTTGGGAAAGCTTCCAGGCTCTACTGTGTCTATCACGCCTGGAGCTACACACTTTCGGGCGATCTCAGCCACGCCGCCTTCAGCCAGGGGCTCCGTGGTGAAGGCGGTCTGCCTGCCGATTTCGACAAGGCAAAGCACGGACTGCGCAAGCTTCGGGTCGACACCCTGTGCGGGCTGGTGTTTGCGAGCTTTCACGACGACCTCGAACCGCTTGCCGATTGGCTGGGCGAAGTCACGCCAGGGATTCGCCGTGTGCTGAACCGTCCGCTTAAGGTGCTGGGCTACGACACGCAACGCATTCACGCAAACTGGAAGACGTATCACGAGAATCCGCGGGACTCCTACCACGCGAACATTCTGCACACCTTCTATGGCACGTTCGGTTTATCCCGGCAGTCGCAGGAATCGGCCATGACCCTTGATCGTTCAGGCCGCCACGTCTACTTCTACACCAAAGCCGGTACCGAAAAAAAATCGAGCGACTATGAGAGCACCGCAAGCCAGTTGCGCTCGCACAATGAGCAGATGAAACTGGAGGATCCCTCCATGCTTCGCTGGCACGACGAGTTTGGCGATGGCATCAGCGTGCAGATCCTCAATGCCTATCCTTCGTTCGTGCTGCACCAGATCGCCAACAGCCTCGCCACCCGGCAACTGATTCCGCGCGGTGTTCGGCAGTGCGATCTGGTCTGGACTTATCTCGGCTTTGCCGACGAGGACGAGGCGACTACGCGCGTCCGGCTCAATCAGACCAACCTGGCGGGCTCGGCAGGCCTGGTATCGGTGGAAGATGCTGCGGTCTGCGAGATGATGCAGCGGGCGTTTGCCGATGGCGAGGACGGCGCATCCTTCATCGAGATGGGCGGCAAGACACTCGAAAGCGGGGGCTCCAGCAAGCTCTCGGAACGCGCGATCCGGAATTTCTGGAACGTGTATCGACAGGACATGGGGCTTTGAAGATGGACCTTGCCCTGCACAGTACGCACATCAACACGGTGTCATGGCTGATCGCTGATTGGGCACATGCCATTGATGACGATCGCGTCGAGCGCATTGCTGAACTGATGCGCGAAGACGGTCGCTATACCGTCCGGTCGCGCTTCAACGCCGATCGCGGCCTGCCGCTTGCCATCATCGATACTCACAGCGCCGCCCAGCTGCGTGACCGTATCCGGTCGATGCGCATGGCCAACATCTACCAGCCCCAGCACTACCGACATGTGGTGTCAGCCATCCAGGTCGTTGGACAGACCGAGACTCGGCTCCTCCAGGTGCGGTCCTCTTTTGCAGTGTTCCGCACGCTGGTCACCACTGGCGACACCATCTTCTTTGCCGGTGGACGAAGCGACGATCTGATCGATGTCAACGGCCCCGAGCCGCGCTTTGCGCACCGGCTGATGACCTTCGATTCGCGCGCGGTTGAAACGCTGATGATCATTCCCATCTGACCCCCGATTCCGGAGAGGCCCATGTTCCGCACGTCTGCCGACCAACCGTCCAATCGTCCTGCTGCAAGGCCCATCCGGCTCGCCACGCTGTCGGGACTCGCTTGGGGCGTGTTCGCCCTGTTGCCCATGCTTGCCACCACCGCCGCCAGCGCCCAAAGCTGGCCCACCCGGCCGATCCGCCTGGTGGTTCCCAACCCGCCCGGGGGCGCCGCCGATGCGCTCCCCCGCATGCTTGCCGAAGCGCTGGTGTCGCGGCTGGGACAACCCGTGGTGGTTGAAAATCGCCCGGGCGCTGCCGGCAATATCGGCGCGGAACATGTGTTCAAGTCCGAGCCCGACGGCAGCGTATTTCTCGCGGCGCCTCCGCCCTCGCTCACAGTGAACCCCAGCCTGTACCCCAAGCTCAATCATGACCCCACCCGATTTGAGCCGGTCACAGTCATGGCCACCTCGTCCAACGCGCTCCTGGTGCATCCTTCGGTGCCCGCCACCACGCTGCGCGAGTTTCTAGACCATGTGAAAGCCAATCCCGACAAATTGAGTTACGCCTCCCAGGGAAATGGCTCCACAGCGCACCTCACCGCCGAACTGTTCAAGCTCAGAACCGGCCTCAAGATCACCCATGTCCCCTACAAGGGTGACGCGCCCGCGGTAACCGACCTCCTGGCCGGTCATGTGCAGGTCATGTTTGGCAACGTGCTGGCGGGTCAGAACCATGTTCGCCAGGGCAAGCTCCGCATGCTTGCGGTCACCAGCGAATCGCGCCTGCCCGGTCTGGCGGACATTCCGTCGCTCGCAGAGCAGGTGCCGGGGGTGGTTGCGGTCACGTGGTTCGGCATCGTGGCCCCGCCCAATACACCCGCCGCCATCACTGGCAAGCTGTCACAGACCATTGCCGACATCCTGAGGACGCCCGAAATGGCCAAGCGCTTCGCCGACGCCGGGGCAAATCCGGTCGGCAACACGCCTGCCGAAATGCGGGCTTGGATGAAAGACGACGCCGACCGCTGGGCTCAGGTCATTCGTGCCGCGCAGATCAAGATCGACTGAGGCCTAGCGCTGGCCGTCAATCAGCACAAAGCAGATTCGGGCGAAGTCATTGGACCGGTTGCTCCAGGCGTGGGCCGTGCCCCGCTGAATCAAGACATCGCCCGCCCGCATCAGTTTTTCTCCCTCTTCCATCACTGCATAGATCTCGCCCTTCAGCACGATGGCGTAGTCCACCGATTCGGTGGTGTGCATGCCGGGATGCACCGCATCGGGCGGCAGGTGCCGTCCGTCTGGGAAGAGTTTCGAGAACATCGCCTCGAACATGCGCTTGCGCTCCACCGGATCGGCAGGCTCGGGCGGGTAATCGATGATGCGGATGAGGCTGCCCCGCGGTGGCGGCGCGAGCCCTGCCACCTCGGCCACCCGGTCCGGGTCATTGATGGCGGCGGGTGAATCAAACAGCGCCCACAGATTGCTGACCCGATAGCCCGGCCGTTCTTCCACGGTTCTTACGCGATGCGGCGCGCCATCCGAGATGAAGGTGGAGCGGCCCTCGTCGTTATGGCCGGTGACAATGACGCGCGGCAGTGGCAATGAAGCAGGCATGACTCGGTCCTGTGAAGGCATAACGTGCGGTGGAAGGGGATCAGAAAGCGTCAGCGAACGATCAGGAAATTCGGATCGGAAACGAAGGCGGCCGCGGCACATGCGGCGCCACGATGCGGTTGCGCAGCACGCCGAGTCCACTGACTTCGAGTTCAATGACATCACCGTGCTTCATGAACCGTCCGAGTTCATTGCCGCAGCCGCCGCCCACTGTGCCCGATCCCAGTACCTCGCCCGGATACACGGTTTCCTCGAGCGACGCATAGGCGAGCAGCTTCGCAAACGGGTGATGCATGGTGCCCGAGTGTCCGCGCGACCACTCCTCGCCATTGACCCGCGCGATCATGGTGAGGTTCTGGGGATCGACCTCGTCAGCGGTGGCAATCCAGGGTCCGAGCGCATTGCCGGTATCAAAATCCTTGCCCTTGGAGGGGCCCAGCGATCCTGGCATTTCCGCGTACTGAACGTCGCGCGCAGAAAAATCATTGAAGATGCAATAACCGAAGACATGCTGGGGTGCGGTGTCCGGGGTCAGATTTTTTCCTTGCCGCCCCACCACCAGCGCCACCTCCAGCTCATAGTCGACGGTGACCGAATAGGACGGCCAGTGAATGTCGGCCTCCGGTCCCACCACGCTGAAGCAATTGCTCTTGTAGTAGATGGGTCGCTCGTACCAGACCTTCGGGATCTGGATTTTCGCTGGATCCCGGGGTTCGGTTTCAATGCCGAACAGGTGGCGGTTGGCGCGCGACTGCCGGACATGCAGCTCGAAGCTGAGAAAGTCGCGAAACCGTCGCGGCACCGGAATGGGCGAAAGCAGCCGCACCTCGGGCATGGCAAGCGTCTGGCGCGCTGCGCGAACGAGACTTCGCGCCTGATCGAGCGCGGGCTCACCGCCATCGATCAGGCTCAGCATGTCGGCAAACAGGGGCGCCTGCGGTGTGGCCGCGGCCGCGGCGCTGAGGTCGATCACCCGCTCGTTGTGGTCGCCCACCACCGCGCCCACCCGTCGCGCACCGCCAGCGGTTTCAAAGGTCACCAGTTTCATGGTCAGTCGAGCTTGATGTTGGCTTTACGGATGGCGGCTCCCCAGCGGTCGAAGTCGGACTTGACCGTGGCGGCAAACTGCGAAGGCGTGTCTCCGATCGGCGTGAGGCCGATGTCGGTCAGGCGCTTGCGAACATCGGGCATCTCCAGCACCCTGGCGGTTTCCGCGGCCAGTCGCGATACCACCTCGGGCGGTGTCCCTGCCGGCGCGAGCAGGCCGTGCCAGGCATCACCCGAATAACCCGGAACGGTCTCGGCAATGGCCGGCACATTGGGAAGTGCGGCAAGCCGCTGCGGGAGCGTCACGCCCAGCGGCTTTCCCTTCCCGCTTGCCACGAGGGGCACCGCGGTGGTGGCGGGCACCATCGACAGATCCGATTCGCCAGTCACAACCGACAGCGCGCTGTCCCGATGCGGCACATGCACCATCCGCATGCCTGTCGCGTCGAGCAACATCTCCATCACAATGTGATTGCCCGCACCGATTCCCGCTGAACCGAAGTTGAACTTGCCGGGCTGCGCCTTGGCCGCTGCGATCAGACCTGGAATGTCGTTGGCGGGGAAATCGGGCCGGGCGAGCAGCACATAGCCGAATCGCACGGTCATGGTGACCGGCACAAAGCTCTTGAGGCCGTCATAAGGCAGCCTGGAGTACAGATGCGGATTGGCGCAAATCACCGAGTTGACCGGATACAGCAGCGTGTAGCCGTCGGGCTGCGCCTTGGCAACCAGATCTGCGCCAATGATGCCCGCAGCGCCCGTTCGGTTCTCGATGATGACCGTTTGTCCAAGGCTGTCGGTGAGTTTGCCTGCAATGATGCGGGCCGTCACGTCGGGCGAACTGCCCGCAGGAAAGGGCACGACAAATCGGACCGTGCGCTGCGGCCAGGCCTGCGCGCGCGCAGGCGACGACCATCCGGTGATCCCGGCAGCAAGACCGAACAGGCTGGCGCTCAAGGCGCGACGCGAGGGTTTCATCGGCAACTCCGGCTCATGAGGTTGTGAAGATGGTACCCGCGGAATACCCTGGGCGCCCGACTTCGTTTCGAACCGCGTTCCGCCCCGCTCAGATCCCCTGTGCGTCGCGCGCTAGCGCACGCGGATGGTGCCTCGCATGCCTGCCTGGTAGTGGCCCGGCAGCAGGCAGGCAAATTCGAACTCTCCTGCGCGGTTGAAGGTCCAGATCAGGTCTGCCGACCGGCCTGGCTCCACATGGGCCATCCAGGGCTCGTCATGCTCCATGTTCGGGTGCTTGAGCATCAGTGCGGCGTGCGAATCGAGCTCGTCGCGGGTGCCAATCACCATTTCATGCATGAGCGCCCCGCGATTGCGGATGACAAGACGAACCGTCTCGCCGAGCCGGGCATCGAAGTGCGAGGGTTGAAAGCGCATATCGTCGCCCATGCTGATTTCGATGGTTCGCCGAACTGCCGACGCCACGCCCGCCACGCCCCATGGCTTCTGTTCGGCAGCGGCCGCGGGCCGGGCAGACTCGCCTTTACCGTGATGCCCGGGCCCATGGGCAAGGATCGGTCCTGCGGAGATCACCGACACGACACCCATCCAGACGTGGAAAAACCACTTGATCGGGTAACGGGACAGGCGCACGGCTTTCTCCTGGTTGCTTCCCTTCAAAGTTTACCGAGAAGTCATCATGCTGATCGATTAGCCGTGATTCGAACCCATGAATCGCATCATCCGCAGCGGTCGGGCCGATAATTGCAAGGATGACGAACTTCTCCTCAACCCCCCGGGTGCGCTGGCGCGGCAACCTCCTGCAACTCGACACGCCACACCAGGCAAGAATCCTCACCGACCAGGTCATCGAGGTGAACGCGGAAGGCACCGTGCATGCTGTCCGCGCTCCGCTCGCGGGCGAACAGGTGGAGCATGACCACCGGGGCAGGCTGATCGCACCCGGTTTCATCGACAGCCATGTTCACTTCCCGCAGCTGGATGTGATCGGTTCGCCCGCGGAAGGGTTGCTGCCCTGGCTGGAGAACCACACGTTTCCCGAGGAGGCTCGCTTCGCCGATCGTGATCATGCGAGCGAAGTGGCGCGGGTGTTTCTGGGCGAACTGCTGAGGCATGGCGTCACCACAGCGGCCGTCTACTGCACCGCTCATCCCGAATCGGTTGATGCGTTCATGCAGGCAAGCGATGAACGGGGCCTGGCCATGATCGCTGGCAAAGTGCTTCAGGACAGACACTCGCCGCCGGCCTTGCGTGACGATACCGAGCGATCGCTACTCGACTCGGCGGTATTGATCCACCGCTGGCACGGCCGCGGGCGGCTGCGCTACGCGATCACTCCGCGTTTTGCGCCCACCTCTACCGAACGGCAGCTCGCCGGTGCCGGCGAGCTTGCGCGGGCATTTCCCGACGTCACCGTGCAATCGCATGTCGCCGAGAATCTCGATGAAATTGCCTGGGTGGGAAGGCTCTTTCCCAACGACAGGAGTTATCTCTCGGTCTACGACCGCTTCGGCCTGGTCCGGCCGCGCTCGCTCTGGGGGCACTGCATTCATCTCGACCCGGATGACCGGGCCCTGCTTCGCGAACGCGAGGCAGTGGCCGCCGTGTGCCCCACCTCCAACATGTTCCTCGGCAGCGGGCTATTCAACTTTGCGGCGGCACATCATCCCTGGTCGCTTGCGAGTGACATTGGCGGAGGTTCCTCGCTCTCGCCCTTCCGGACCATGATGACCGCGTTCGAGGTGGCCCGACTGGGCGGGCATTACCTCTCGCCCTCCATGCTCTGGTGGCATGCCAGCACGGGCAGTGCCCATGCACTGGGCCTGGGCGATCGGCTGGGTCGCATCCAGCCTGGCTATGACGCCGACTGGATTGTGATCGATCCCCAGGCCAAACCGCTTCTGGCTCGCCGCTGGAACCAGGCGGAAACCGACGATGCCAAACTGTTCGCGCTGATCGTGCTGGGCGACGATCGCAACATCGCCAAGACGGTGGTGCGGGGTCGGGGCGTGCCCTTTCCCCTCGAACCGGGCGCCTGATGCATCAGGCGCAGGCAATCAACTCATCGAGCAAAGCGGCGACCAGACCCGCCTCATCGGCAAACGGTCGATAGCCCGGCACCTCGGGCGCGCCGTGAATTGCGAGGACCGGCTTTCCCCACTGGAGCGCAAGCGCCATTTCAGACGTGGTGCCCAACCCTCCCCCAATGGCCACCATGATCCGCGCTGCCCGAGCAATCAGTGCATTCCGGATAATGCCCAGCCCGGTGGGAACAGCAACCGTGAGATAGGGGTTGGCGAGCTGGGTGTCTTCTTCCGGCAGCAATCCCACCACGATTCCGCCGCACTCCGATACGCCTTGCGAGACCGCCGCCATGACACCGTTCTTGCCGCCGCACAACACCGGCACGCCCAGCAAGCCCAGCAACTGTCCTACCCGGCGCGCGCAGACGAGCTGGGCGTCGCTTGCTTCGCGAGGCCCCACCACCGATACCGGCTGACGCACAGCGCCCGGCCCCGACTGCCTGGCCAAAATGCTGGCAGCACGCTCATGGAGCGTTGTATCGGTCAGTAATACGCGCAGCGCCTCTGGCAGCGGAACAGCGTTTGAATTCATGTCGGTATCTTTCAGTGAGTGACCAGCAGACGGTCCCGGCCGCGCGTGGCCCATTCACCCACCGCAAGCACCAGCACACACATGCCGAGAAGCAGGAGCGACAGCGCGGCCGCCATCGGGAAATCGCCGCTGCCATCGGAAATTTTCAGGTAGATGAGCAAAGGCAGGATGTTGATCTGGGTTCCCGCTAGCGCCAACGCGGTTCCGTAGGTGCCCATTGCCACCGCAGCGATCAGACACCAGATCGCTGCAAAGGAAGGCGCGAGCTCCCGAAAATCGGTGTCCAGCCATGCCCGCCAGGGCGGCGCGCCCAGCGTGAGCGCTGCCTCATAAGGTCGGCGATCGAGGTTCGCAAACAGCGGCACCATGATGAGCGCCACCCGCGGAATCAGGTAATAGCCATAGGCAAAAGCAAGTCCGCCGGTTGAGTAGATCCATTTCCCCACCACTGCCGGATCGGCGCCCAGCATGGCGATCAGTTGCGTGATGAACCCGGCACGGCCAAAGGCAAGGATGAACCCGTAGGCGATCACCAGCCCTGAAAACGTGAGCGGCACGCCCAGCAGCACCAGCATCAGCTGTCGTCTGCCTTCGGATAGTCGTGCCACCGCGCGCGCAAGCGGCGCACCTGCAAGGAGCGACAGCGTGGCCGTACCCGCGCCCAGCAGGATCGTGTTCCAGGCTGCTGCCCCGAGCAGGGCATCGTCGCGCAGGCTCACCGACAGCGCGTCGGATTCGATCGCCACCTCAAGCAGCAACGAACCCAGCGGCAGCAGCAGAAACAGCATCAGCCATGCATAGGCAGGCAGCGCGCCCAGTCGCCTGACCGCGCCGCTGCCGAATGCCGAAGCCATGATGACTGCCCGCCGCCGATCCGCCAATCTGCCTGCGCGCGACTATTTCGCGAGGGCAGCGGCCGCCCAGTCGCGGTCGATCTCAGCCTTGCGCGCCGAGGCCTTGATGACATCAAGCGGTCGCAACTGCGGCGCATCGGGCATCTTGCTCCGAACATCGGCCGGCAACTGCACGCCCGGCACCGACGGGCGCACAAAGCCCTGGGCAAACAGCGTCTGCCCCATTTCGCTCATGGTGAAGTTGAGCCACAGCCGAGCCGAGTTGGGATTGGGCGCTCCCTTCACCAGGCTGATCGCATAGGGGGCTGATGCGCTCGCCTCCTTCGGAATGATGACCGCACAGGCATCGCCCATGCCGTCAACGAACTTGGCCTTGAGGCCGTCGTTTTCGTAGCTGATCCAGATCGGGATTTCGCCCTTCAGGAATTTGGCATAGGGCGTGGTGCCCTCCACCCGCTGCACGTTGCCGGCGGCGTGGAGCTTGCCAAAGAAATCGGTGCCGGGTTTGGTGTTGTCGATACTGCCGCCATTGCCATAGGCCGCTGCAATCACGCCCACCTGACCAACACCGGTTGAACGCGGATCGAGATAGGTCACGCTGTTCTTGTACTCGGGCTTGAGCAGGTCGGCCCAGCCCTGCGGAATATTCTTCACCAGCTTGGTGTTCACCAGGAAAGCGATGTTGAGCGTGTGGATGGTGAACCAGCGGCCCTCGGGCTCGCGAAACACGTCGGGGAGCTTGTCGAAGTTGATCGGTTTGAAGGGGGCCACCACGTCTTTCCTCGCCGCGTCCACGGCCGAGGCTGCGAAGTAGTAAGCCGTGTCGGCCTGCGGACGCCGGCGCGCCTTCTCAAGCGCCACAACAGTGGCCGCCGAGCCCAGATCGTTGTAGGTCATTTCCACTTCGGGGTAGCGCTTCTTGAATTCGCGAAACAGCACCTTCCAGTTGGCCCATTCGGGGCCGGTATCGAAGGACACGACCAGACCTTCTTTCGCGGCCTCGGCATAAAGCGCCTTTTCGCCCGGGTACAGCTCGGGGCCTTCAAATGCCTGAGCACCGGTGGCCGACAGCGCAGCCATGGCGCCCAACAGCACACGACGCTTGGCGTTGATTGGATGATCAGCATTCATGGGGAGCTCCTTTGGAATCAATGGCAGGGTTGAGTGATGAATCAAGGCGCCGGCGCCTCGCGATCGAGGACGACCAGCGCATCGGGAGAAAGCGAAACCGCTGCGGACGCCACCGCAGCCCCTTCGCAGAGGAGCGTGGGCAGAGGCTCGGCGGCCAGTTCCGATTGCGCCGCGACCGCCGACTGTGCGGCGGACGCCGGCAGAAAATCCCATCGGCAGGTGGCGCCCAAAAACCGTACCCGCCCGGCTACTCCCGCGATCCGGTTGGGGGTGTCAGGCGGGGGGTCAGGGTGGATCGATTCCGGACGGACCAGCACACAGATCTCGGCGCCTTCTGGACGACGCCCGGTATCAGCATGCAACACGCCCAGCACGGTCCGCACCCGGCCCGGTTCGAGCACCGTGCCAGCAAGCAGATTGGCATGCCCGACAAAGCGGGCCACCATCAGGTTGGCCGGACGCGCATAGAGCCCACGCGGCGAGTCGATCTGCTGCAGCCTGCCCTGGTGCAGGACGGCCACCCGGTCGGCCATCATCAGCGCTTCCTGCTGATCATGGGTGACAAAGAGCGTGGCTGCGCCGCTTGCGCGCTGAATATCGCGGATTTCGTCGCACAGCTGCGCGCGAATATGCGCATCGAGCGCAGCGAGCGGCTCATCCAGCAACAGCACCGATGGACGAAAAGCGAGCGCACGGGCAAGCGCAACCCGCTGCTGCTGGCCGCCCGAGAGTTGCGACGGACGGCGCGCCTCGAGCCCATTGAGTCCCACCGACTCAATCATCGCCTGGGCCTTGCGATGTCGCTCACCCGTGGCGACGCCCCGCATACGAAGTCCGTAGGCCACGTTCTCCAGCACCGACAGGTGCGGGAAGAGCGCATAGCTCTGGAACACCATGCCGACGCTTCGCTCCCAGGGTGGCACCGTGGCAACATCGCGATCATCGATCAAGAGTCGGCCCGATTGCACCGGCAGAAGCCCTGCCACCAGCCTCAGCATAGTGGACTTGCCGCAGCCGCTTGCGCCGATCACGGCAAGCAGTTCACCACGCGCCACCTCAAGCGATACGCCGAGCAGCCCCTGCGCCGTACCCGGGTAACGGTACTCGAGTTGTTCCAGCTGAATGCTCATTGCACCGCACCGGTTCGCCGCGCCGAGAGGCCGGCTGCGCACAAGGCAAGCCCCAGGAGCACCACGGTGGCCGCGCACGCATAACCGGTTGCGCCGTAGAACGCCTGCAGCAGCACCACCGGATAGGTGCGGTGCTTGAAACTTGCGATGAGGTTGGAGACCTGAAACTCGCCGATGGAAAGCGCCGCCACCATCACCAGGCCTGCCACCAGGCTGTGCCGCATCGCTGGCAGGGCGATGGTGATGAACTGCCGCCATGGCGAGGCACCGAGCGTGGCCGCACAGGCCTCGAGCTCGGCCAGACCGAGATGGCGCAGGTCGGCGACCAGCGCTTGCGTGAGATAGGGGAGCGTGAGCACCACATGCGCCGCAATCAGGAGCGGCAGGGTACCCAGCCACGGCGTGGCATCGCTCGAGAACACCAGCACATAACCAAAGCCCAGGGTCAGTGCCGGTACCGCCACCGGCAGCGAGGCAATCAGACGCCCCGCGAAGGCCCCGCCCCGCGAGGCGCGGTGATAGAGCGAATAGGCAAGCGGCGTGGCAAGAAGGGCCGTGGCCGCACAGGTGCCGAGCGCCACATAGAGGCTGGTCCAGAAGGCCCGGCGGAACGAACCATCGGCAAGGAGTTCCTGGAACCAGCGCAGGGTAAAACCCGTGGGCAGGAGCGAATTGGTCCAGGACTGGCCGAACGAACCGATCGCGACCAGCCCGATAGGCAGGAGCAGATAGGTGAGGTAGAGCGGGATGACCATGGCGTGGCGCCGATTGTAGGTGCCTCCTGATTAAAACGCGATGACGGTTTCGGAAGGTGCGCTGTTCTTTACAAGGGCACCAGATCTGCATACCCTCTCCGGTCATGGCGGCAGGCTCGCGGCTTTGTCAGCCCCCCTCAGCGCCGCCACGCAAACATAAGAACAAGACCTGATCCGGAGACCCCTGCGTGAGTTTTGTCGAGAGTTTTGTAGAGATTGACGGCTGCCGAACCCGCCTGCTGCGCGGCGGTCAAGGCGCGCCGCTCCTTTACCTGCATGGCGCAAACGGCGTCGCCGGCATCCAGCCTTTCATGCTGAAGCTTGCCGAACGATACGACGTCTGGATTCCCGAGCACCCGGGATTCGGGCAGTCCGACGAGCCGGATTGGCTCGAGAATATCCACGATCTCGCTTATTTCTATCTCGACTTCATGCGCGAGCACCAGCTCACCGGCGCGCATGTGCTCGGAAGCTCGCTCGGCGGCTGGCTCGCGCTTGAAATGGCGGTGCGCGACACCTCTCGCATCAGGACGCTTTCAATGGTCGGTCCGGCCGGCCTTCGCACGCCGGGCGTGGTGCCGGGCGATGTCTTCCTCTGGAGCCCCGAGCAGCTGGTCCGAAACACCTTTCACGACCAGAGCATTGCCGAGCGCATGCTGTCGGTGCCGCCCACCCCCGAGCAGCAGGAAGTGCTTCTGAAAAACCGGTTCACCTTCGCGCGGCTCGCCTGGGAGCCTCGCCTGCACGATCCCAAACTGCACAAATGGGTGAGGCGCATTGACGTACCCACCCAGATCATCTGGGGCGAGCAGGATCGGATCCTGCCGGTGGGGGCCGCAGAGGCCTTCCGTGAGGCCATGCCGCGGGCTGGCATCACGGTCATCCCGCAGTGCGGCCATCTGCCCCAGTCCGAGCGGCCCGACGAATTCTGCAACATTCTTTTCAAATTCCTGGCAGGGAAGTAACGCCATGCAAGTCATTCTTTTCCATCTCATGCCGTATGCCGATCTCGATCTGCAAAAATCGAGCGCCTATGACACCGTCTGGATGAAGCTGCCCAATGCGCTCTTCGATCCGGTAAAGGGGCATCAGCTCTACAACCGCTTCCTCGACGAACTGGAATACGGCGAAACGCTGGGCTGGGATGGTGTGGCGGTCAATGAACACCACCAGACCGCCTACGGCATCATGCCCTCGCCGATCGTGACCGCCAGCGCGCTGGCCCGGCGTACCACGCGCGCCAAGATCGCCATACTGGGGAGCGCATTGCCGCTGCGCGAACACCCGCTCACCATCGCCGAAGAACACGCGATGATCGATGTGATCACGGGCGGCCGTCTGATCAGCGGCTTTGTTCGCGGGATTGGCGCCGAGTACCACACCTTCGGGGTGAACCCCACCTTCTCTCACGACCGGTTCCACGAGGCGCATGACCTGATCGTGCGCGCCTGGACCGATCCCGGGCCCTTCTCTTTCCAGGGCAAGCACTACAACGTGAGCTATGTAAACCTCTGGCCCCGTCCCTTCCAGCGACCCCATCCGCCCATCTGGATTCCCTCGCAGGGCAGCAAGGAAACCATCGACTGGGCCTCGCACCCCGACAGGCGCTACACCTATCTGCAAACCTTCAGCCCAGCCGCGGCGGTCGCGAAATACCTGAATCTCTATCGCGACACCGCGCGCAAATCGGGCTATGAGCCCGGCGACCACCAGCTCGGCTGGGCGGTACCCGTGTACGTGGGTGACACCGATGAGTCCGCCCGCCGCGAGGCCAAGCCCCATTTCGAGATCTTCAGAAACCGCTTTCTCAAGATGCCCTTCGAGATGCTGCTGCCCCCGGGGTATACCTCGCGCGAATCAATGCGCGGCATTGCCGCGGCCAAGGGGTCGCTCTCGGGCGACATCACGCTGGAGAAGGCGGTGGAGCTTGGAATGTTCCTCTGCGGCAGCGCAAGCACGGTGCGCGAAACGCTGGAGTCATACTGGCGTGACATGCGCTTCGGCAATCTGCTCACCATGTGTCAGTTCGGTACGCTGCCCGCCGATATGACCCGCGCCAACATGGAGCGCTTTGCGCGCGACGTGCTGCCCGCCGTTCAAAAGCTCGGCGCTGAAACCGAGGCGTTGGCGGCAGCTTAAGCCGCTCCCAAGCCCCGCCCTGAGCCGCAGATGCTCGCCCGCCCTTCGCTCCCCGCTGCCGAAGCCAGGCCCCTCAGGCGGAATGCCTGCCTGGCCCCCGCCTTGCGCGGGGCGCTGGGCCGGTGCTGGCACGAAACACCAGTTGCACGGGCAGGCTGAGGCATC
>JBMSQB010000021.1:0-54642 GCA_049423065.1 Burkholderiaceae bacterium | reverse complement strand
GGTGTGCGGGGCGCTTCGGGCGGTGCGGGTGGCGGGGGGAGCGCTTCGACCGGCGGAGGCGGCGGTGTGGGCGGCTGCGGGGGCGGCGCGTAGCGTCGGGCGAGTGTCATGTAGAGCGGCGGGCAGAAGAGCCGCGAGATCCAGCTCGCAAACAGCGCCACCGCCATCAGTGCAATCACCTTGGAATAGCCGTCAACCATCTCCATCACGATGATGAACGACGTGATCGGCGCCTGCGTGGCGGCCGCAAGGAAGCCCGCCATGGCAAGGACCAGCAGCATGCCTGCGTGCTCGGGATTGCCCAGCAGGTAAGTGAGCGCGTGCCCCAGCCCGGCGCCGATGCTGAGCGAGGGCGCAAAGATGCCGCCCGGGAGTCCGCTCAGATAGGAGACAAAGGTGGCGGCGAGCTTGAGGAAAAAGAAGTACCACGGCAGGTTGTCGGCATCGCCCTCGAGCAGCGCGCGCGTGGGCTCATAGCCGGTACCGAAAATGGCGCCAGCGGTGAGCGAGCCCATGGCTGCGATCAGCAGGCCACAGAACGCTGCGAACACCAGCGGCCGGCGCCGGCGAAAATCGGCGATCGGTCCGGTCCAGCCGAGCGCCGCCTTGATCAGCATTCTGGCGAAGAGGCCGCCTGCGACGCCGCTTGCCAGCGACGCAACGATCACCCAGATCAGCAGATCGCCCGTTTCCGCTGCAATCAGGATGTGGCCAAAGTAGTGGCCACCGCCTATCAGGGCCTGCGACACCACACCGGCCAGAACGATCGCGATGATGATGAGCCCGCTCACCCGGGTGCCGACGCTGCGGGTCATTTCCTCGATGGCGAACATGATGCCTGCGAGGGGGGTGTTGAACGCGGCCGCGATGCCTGCCGCCCCGCCCGCGACAATGAGGTGTTCGCGACTGACATGCAGTGAACGGGGCAGATATTTGTGGAGCTCATGCATGAGCGATGCGCCCACCTGCACCGTGGGGCCCTCGCGCCCCAGCGAGAACCCTGCACCGACTGCGCCTGCGCCCACCAGGATCTTGCCGACGATGATGCGCAGCGACAGCAGCGGGTGAGGCCGTTCGGCATGGGGCGCCGACATATGGGCCAGGGTCTGCGGGATGCCGCTGCCCTCGGCGCCAGGAAAATAGCGGCGGGTGATCCAGAGGAGCAGAACGCCACCGGCCGGCGTGAGCACCCAGGGGATCCAGGGAAATTCGGAGTAGAGCAGCTGGAACTGGTCGCCGAACCAGTCGGCAAGTTTTGCAAACGCCACCGCAAGGAGGCCCACCCCCACCGCACCCAGCCAGAACGTGAGCCGCCCGAACCAGAGACGCAGGTAGGCCAGGTTGCGGCGCCGCGCCGGCAGGAGACCCGCCAGTCGCGCGAGCGCGCTGCGCGGTGGCGGGGATGCGTCGGGGCGCGAGGGTGGAGATTGGTTGGGGTCCTGCAAACGCTCGCTCCGGTGCGGTGTCCGAATCGACAGGCGGAAAGCCGATATTGTGCGCCATTGGCCAGCCCGGCGTGCGCGGCCGATTAGAATCCGGCGAGCGTTGTTGCCGACCCCCCAGGCAAGTGCCCATGCCCGCCGACTCCCCGTCCGTCTCTTTGCGCCCCTTCCACTGGCCGTCAGCGCGTCAGACGCTCTCCCTTCACTTCCCGCCCCGCTGATCAGGCACTGTTTTGCGCTCGCTTCTTCCCGACTGGATCGCCGACCTGCGCCGCCCGGGGGTTCTGCGCGCCGACCTGGCCGCCGGTCTCACCGGTGCGGTGGTGGTGCTGCCCCAGGGGCTTGCCTTCGCCACGCTTGCTGGCCTGCCTCCGCAGTATGGGCTGTACACCGCAATCGTGCCCTGCATCATCGCGGCCTGGTTTGGTTCAAGCCGCCTGATGGTCACCGGCCCGGCGAATGCCATCTCGCTGACGGTGCTGGCGCTCCTTGCGCCGCTTGCCACGCCCGGGAGCGCACAATTCGTGCAGCTTGCGATCACGCTCACCTTCATGGTGGGGGTGCTGCAGTTTGCAGTCGGTTTCACGCCGGTGGCGCGGCTGGTGGACCGCGTTCCGCATGGCGTGATTGTCGGTTTTACCGCTGGCGCGGCGGTGCTGATCATCAACTCTCAGGTGCGTACGCTGCTCGGGCTCGACTGGCCAAGAGGCCTCGGCGTGTTCGAGACCGCCAGACGATTGATGACCGATATCGGTCAGATCCATCTGCCCACTGTCACGGTAGCGGCGTGCACCGTGCTGGCCTGCATGCTTGCCAAGCCCTGGAACAGGCGTGTTCCTTACATGCTGGTCGGGGTGATTGCAGGCGGACTCGCCGCGGCGGCGCTGGTTGCTATCGGCCTGGGCGAGGGATTGCTGTTTACTGCAGAGCTGACGTCGGCCTGGCCGCCCTGGTCGGCGCCGGATCTGTCAGTGGCCACGCTTCAGACCCTGGCCGTGCCTGCCCTGGTCATGACCCTGCTCGCGCTCGCCGAAGCGGTATCGATTGCCCGGGCGGTCGCGCAGCGCAGCGGCCACGCGCTGGACGGACCGCGGGAGGTCCGCGCGCAAGGACTCGCCAATCTGGCGGGATCGTTTTTCTCTTCGTATCCGGCGAGCGGCTCGTTCAATCGGTCGGGGTTGAATGTGGAGGCGGGTGCGGTCACGCCGCTGTCGGCCATCAGTGCTGCGGTGGCACTCGTGCTGATCGTCGCGCTGGTGTCGCCGCTTGCCCGCTGGCTGCCGCTTGCCGCGGTCGCGGGCGTGTTGCTGATGGTCGCGATCGCGCTGATCGACCGACGCGAAATCATGGCGGTGGCCAATGAGGGACGGGCGAGTGCGGCCGCCATGGGGATCACATTTGTCCTCACGATCACCGTCTCGCTTGAGTGGGCGATTCTGGCGGGACTCGCCAGTCACCTGCTCCTGTCTCGACTGGTGGCGGCGCGCGCAGGCTGAGGTCGCGGGCCGCAGCCCCCCGCGAATCAGGTGGCTGCGCCTTGCGCGGGCGGTGCGCTATGAGGCAGCAACAACGCCGCCGCGGCCGAACAGGCGGTGATGACCGCGAGGGTGATGAGCAACGCGTTGAAGCCGCTGTGCTTGACGAACGGGCCCAGCAGCCAGACCGCGCTGGAGCTTGCCGTAAACGAGATGGTGAGCCGGATGCCGCTCACCCGTGAACGCATCCGGTCATCGATATAGCGGGCGATGATGGCATCCGAGAACGGAATGCCGCCAAACACCAGCAGCATGAATGCCGTCATGGCGACGAACATCATCCAGCCCTCGGAAGCGGTGGCGGCGAAGAATGTCACCGGTTGCAGCACCATGATGGCGAGCATCAGCGGGCGCATGGGAACGGCGTCGATCAGTCGGCCAACCAGCAGCTGCGCGAGCGAGGCAATCGTGTAGACCAGCGCGAGCAACATGCCCAGCGTGGCGGGCTCGGTGGCAAGCGTTGGCAGCCGGTCCTTGAGCAGCTCGGCGTTGCCGTTGGTGGTGAGGTTGAAGGCGAGGCTGCCGGTGATCGCGGTCATCAGCATCACTGCAAACACCCGTCGGCGGACCGACTCCGGCATGTCGATCAGCTTGGGGGCGCGTTTGGCTGGCGGTTCGGTTTCGGCGGTGGTGGCGCGCAGAAACAGGAGCCCGCAGACGATGGAGATCACACCCGGCACCACAAACGCGGCGCGCCATCCGGCGAGCTGAACCAGAAAACCGGTGGAAAGCGCTGCGACCGCAATGCCGAGATTGCCGGCCAACCCGTTGATGCCGATGGTTTTTCCAGGCGTGCGGGTGGACTGGATCAGCATCGGGATGCCGACCGGGTGATAGATGGAGGCGAAACAGCCCACCAGCGTGAGCGCGACCGCCATGGACCACGGACCGGTGGTAAAGGCCACGCCGATCGAAGCCAGTCCGATTCCGAAGAAGAACACCAGCATCATGGCCCGCCGGCCCCACAGATCGCCCAGTCGACCCGACGGCAGCGAGCCCAGGCCGAACATGAAAAACGCGCCGGTGGCGTAGGGCATGAGCGACTCCCAGCTGTCGACCCCAAAATCGGCGGCGATTGCACCGACAGCGGTTGCAAAGACCAGCAGGAGGAGATGGTCGATGGCGTGGCCGATATTGAGAAGGAGCGCGGTCATGGCGGCGGGTCCCGGCGGTTTTTGCGGAGCATACGGCATCGCGCCCTGACGATCACCGCGCCGGGTGAGGAAAGCGGAGCGGCGGGGCCGGAGAGCGCAGCCGGGCGGGCCTCCCGCGAGGCGAGGCGGCCCCGATGACTACAATGACGGGATGTCCAATCTTCTCGCCCATCTCAACGAGGCGCAGCTTGCCGCGGTGACGCTTCCCGCTGGCCATGCGCTCATCCTCGCGGGGGCCGGCAGCGGCAAGACCCGCGTGCTCACCACCCGGATTGCCTGGTTGATTTCAACCGGCCAGGTGAGCCCGCAGTCGCTCCTCGCGGTCACCTTCACCAACAAGGCCGCGCGCGAAATGATGACGCGGCTCTCGGCGATGCTGCCGATCAATCCGCGCGGCATGTGGATCGGTACATTCCACGGCCTGTGCAACCGGATGCTTCGCACGCACGCACGCGACGCGGGTCTGTCGCCCAGCTTTCAGATCCTCGATTCATCGGACCAGCTGTCTGCGATCAAGCGGCTGTTGCGTGCGGCCGGCGTCGACGACGAAAAATATCCCCCCAAGAACCTGCAGTACTTCATCAATCAGTCGAAGGAGGCGGGTCTGCGTGCCGGGGCCGTGGAGGTGTTTGACGACTACAACCGGCGTTTCGTCGAACTCTATGCCGCGTACGATGAACAGTGCCAGCGTGAGGGGGTGGTTGATTTTGCCGAACTGCTTCTGCGCAGTTACGAGCTTCTAGAGCGAAATCAGCTGCTGCGGGAGCACTATCAGCAACGCTTTCGCCACATTCTGGTCGACGAGTTCCAGGATACCAATGTGCTGCAGTACCGGTGGCTGAAGCTGCTGGCCGGCATTGAGAGCTCGGTTTTTGCGGTGGGTGACGACGATCAGAGCATCTACGCATTTCGCGGCGCGAATGTGGCGAACATGTCGTCGTTCGAGCGCGAGTTCCGGGTGTCGAATCTCATCAAGCTCGAGCAGAACTATCGCTCGCACGGCAACATCCTCGATTGCGCCAATGCGCTGATCGAACACAACACGCGCCGTCTGGGTAAAAACCTCTGGACCGATGCCGGTGACGGCGAGCCGGTGCGGGTGCATGAGGCCTTCAGCGATGTGCTCGAGGCGCAGTGGCTGGTTGACGAAATCCGCCAGCTGGGTCGCGATGGCCTCGAGCGGCGCGAGGTGGCGCTGCTCTATCGGTCGAATGCGCAATCGCGGGTGCTGGAACACGCCCTGTTCTCCGCCGGAATTGCGTATCGGGTCTATGGCGGACTGCGTTTTTTCGAGCGCGCCGAAATCCGTCATGCAATGGCGTATTTGCGCCTGATCGACAACCCGGACGATGACGGCGCATTTTTGCGGGTAGTCAACTTCCCGGCGCGCGGCATCGGCACGCGCTCGATCGAGCTGCTGCAGGACGCCGCGCGGCGCGATTCGCTGAGCCTCGCGCGCGCAGCCGCCGTTCTTACCGGCGGGGCGGCCGCGAAAGTGGGCGCATTCCTGTCGCTCGTTGGTCGTCTGCGCGAGGAAACCGCCCGCATGTCGCTTGCCGATCTGGTCGAGCATGTGGTGGATCGCAGCGGGCTGATCGCGCACTACGCCACCGAGAAGGAAGGCCAGGAGCGAATTGAAAATCTGCGCGAACTGGTCAATGCCGCAGTCTCCTTCGCGGCCGAAGAAGGATTCGGTCCCGACATGCCGGCCAGCCTGGGGGTCGCCAGCCCGTTTGCATCGGCGCCGTTGGGGGATGCAACGACCCGCCCGGCGACCGGGTCGTTCGCCGACGCGCCAGCCCCTGTGTCCGATGGCGCCTTGCTCCTGGCTGCCACCGATGCGCCCGCCGATCCGCTCGCCGCGCCTTTGCTCTCGCCGCTCGCTGCGTTTCTGTCCCATGCCTCGCTCGAAGCCGGTGAAAGCCAGGCTGGCGAAGGTCAGGACGCGGTGCAGCTCATGACCGTGCACGCGGCCAAGGGGCTGGAATTTTCGGCGGTGTTCATCACCGGGCTCGAGGAAGGATTGTTCCCGCATGAAAATTCGGTTGCCGAGGTCGACGGTCTGGAGGAAGAGCGCCGGCTGATGTACGTGGCGATCACGCGGGCGCGAAGCCGCCTCTATCTGTCGCTTGCGCAGACGCGCATGCTGCATGGTCAGACCCGCTACAACCTTCGGTCGCGCTTTCTCGAGGAACTGCCCGAGGGCGCGCTGAAATGGCTGACCCCGCGCGTACAGGCGGCTGCCAGCAGCTACCGCGAGGGCTGGGGGGGCGCGTGGGAAGGCGTCGAGCGCTCGGGCAACGGGTTTGGTCGCCGGGGGGCCGACAACCACAGTTTGGGCGGAAACGAACCCTGGCGCGACTCGCGTCGGCTGTCCGGCTCGCGCAGCGTTGACCGCGATTCCGACGTTGGCCGCGCCGATGTTGCCGCGGTTCAGGCCGCCGCGCGATTCGACCGAGGCGTCCCCTGGCGGATCGGACAGACGGTGGCCCATGCCCGGTTTGGCGAAGGGGTAATCGTGGGCATTGAAGGCCAGGGTGCCGATGCCCGCGTGCAGATCAATTTCGGTCGCCAGGGGGTCAAGTGGCTCGCGCTCTCGGTCGCCCGCCTCGATCCGGTGAACTGACCGTCGTTCGCAGGCGGTCCGCCTCGCGCTAAGCTAGCGCCGATCGATATCTGCAAGCCGCTGGAGGTGTCCCATGAACGAACCAATCGGTGAGCGCGCAAGCCGCGGCTCGCTCACGCGCCGCGACATGCTCTGGCTGATCGGCGTTGTCTCTGCGCCCGCGGTGCTGCCAGCGCTCTCGGGTTGCGCAGCGCACCCGGTCACCGGCGAGAAGGTGCTGGTGGGGTTGTCTGAACAGGACGAGATCAATATCGACCGGAAGCAGGCGCCGCACCAGTTCTCGAACGACTATGGCGCGGTGCAGGATGACTCACTCAACCGTTATCTGGGCGAGATGAACGGCCGGATCGCCGCGCGTTCGCATCGGCCCAAGCTGCCCTACTCATGCCGGGCGCTCAATGCCAATTACGTGAATGCCTACACCTTTCCTGCAGGCAGCATCGGTATCACGCGCGGCATCCTGCTCGAGATGGACAATGAAGCGCAGCTGGCCGGTTTGCTGGGCCACGAGGTGGGGCATGTCAATGCGCGGCACAGCGCGCAGAGGGCCGGTCAGTCGATGGTTGCGGAGCTGGTGATCGCGGGCGTGACCATCGCTGCCGCAGCGACGGACCGCGGGAGCGACTGGGCGCCCATCATCGCGCTCGGGGGGCAGATCGGTGCGAGCGCGCTCCTTTCAGCCTATTCGCGCGACAACGAGCGCGAAGCCGATTCGCTGGGCATGGCTTATATGACGGGCGTTGGCTACCCGGCCTCGGGCATGTCGGAACTCATGGGCGTGCTGGTCCGGCAGTCAAGCGAAAAGCCGGGTCTGCTCGACACCATGTTCAGTTCCCACCCCATGTCGGAGGAGCGGCTCGCCACGATGCGTCGCGAGGCGTCAGGCCGCTATGCGGCGACCGGGTCCGCGTCGGTACAGCGTGAACGCTACATGGACCAGACCGCGAGCCTGCGCAAGCTTCGCCCGGCAATCGCCGATCAACAGACCGGCGAGCAGGCCATGGCGCGCAAGCGTCTGCCTGAAGCCCAGCAGGCCCTGACCTCGGCACTCAAAGCCGCCCCCGATGACTACACCGGCCTGTGCCTCATGGCCAAGTGCCAGATCGCGCAGAACCGGCGCGCCGAGGCGCAGGCCTATCTCGCGCAGGCGCGCCGGGTGTATCCGACCGAAGGTCAGGCGATGCAGCTCTCGGGCATCAATCTGCTGGGCCAGAAGCGGTTTTCCGAATCGCAGCAGGAACTCAACCGCTACGCACAGGCCCTGCCTGGCGACCCCGACACCGATTTCCTGCTTGCCCTCACGCACGAGGGCCTTCAGAACCGCCAGGCAGCGGCCCAGTCCTATCGTCGCTATCTGTCCGCGGTTCAGCAGGGGGACGCTGCGCGCCATGCGGCCAATCGCCTGAAGAGTTGGGGCATGGCGAAGTGATTCAACAGCCAACGCCCAGCGGGCCGCTCGAGGCGCGGGCCGAGGTCGAGCGCGTCGCAGCCGCAGGCAGGCGCATCGAAACGCCTTGCGGAGAAGGGCGGCTGGTCTGGTATCTGTGGGGCCAGGGGCGTCCGCTTTTGCTGCTTCACGGCGGCTCGGGCAGCTGGACCCACTGGATCCGCAACGTCGAGGCCCTGGCTGCGGCCGGCTACCAGGTGATCGCTCCCGACCTGCCGGGCTCGGGCGACTCGGCGCTGCCGCCCGATGGCAACGATGCCGATGTGATTCCGCGCTGGCTGGTGCTGGGACTCGAGCAGATTCTGCCGGGCGTGCGGGCGCTCGACGTGGTGGCGTTTTCATTCGGCACGGTGGTGGCGGTCCTGCTCGCACGCGACTGGCCTGGGCACGTCGCGCGGCTGGTGCTCACCGGGCCGCCGGTGTTTCGCGACAACCCGCCACCGTTCGGGCGCCTGCGCGCCTGGCGCGATGCGCCGGAAGGCGCCGCGCGCGACGAGGTTCATCGGCACAATCTGCTCGCCTTCATGCTGAACGATCCGACCGCGGCCGATGCGCTGGCGGTGGAAACCCATGGCCGCAACGTCGAGCGCGACCGGATGACGAAACGCAGGCTTGCGCGGACATCGCTGGTCCACGATACGATCCGCACGCTGGCCGGCCCGCTTCATCTGATCGTGGGCGAACGCGACTTCATCTTCGAGGGTCGCTGGGATCAGGCGCACGCCCTGCTCGACGAGGTGCCTGCGCTACAGTCCCGCCTGCTCATCGAGGGCGCCGGTCACTGGGTGTCCTACGAAGCAGCCGACCGCTACAACGCCGCTGTACTGCGTCTTCTCAAGGACTTGCCCAATGCTTCGCTTTGACCCGAATCTGCGCTGGCTGTTTACCGAGCTGCCCATGATCGACCGCTATGCGGCCGCAGCCGCCGCCGGCTTTCGCGGGGTGGAGTCTGCCTTTCCCTACGATATTCCAGCGCGCGAACTGGCCAAGCGCCTGACCGATCTCGATCTCACGCTGGTACAGGTGCTGTCGCCCTTCGACTGGGCAGCCGGCGAGCGCGGGCTTGCAGCGCTGCCAGGCCGCGAGGCCGACTATCGCGACAGCGTCGAGCGGGCGCTCGCCTACTCGCTGGAAGTGGGGCGTCCCAATGTCCATGTGATGCCTGGCAACATCACGCCGGATCTCGATCGCGCCGACTGCATGGATCGCTTTATCCGCAACCTTGATTGGGCAGCCGAGCGCGCGGCGCAGGCCGGTATCACGCTCATTCTCGAGCCCTGTGCGAAAGCCCGCTTTCCGGAGTTCCTCTATCACCGGGTCGAAGAAGGCGTGGAGGTGATTCGGAAAATCGGCCGCGACAATGTAAAGCTCTGTTTCGACACCTTCCATGTGCAGACCGAGCAGGGTTCAATCGCCGACCGGATGCGTGAAGCCTGGCCCTACATTGGTCATCTGCAGGTGGGCGATGTACCGGGTCGTCACGAACCTGGCACCGGCGAAATCCGCTTTCCCTTCCTGTTTGACCTGATCGAGGAACTGGGTTGGGCGGGCTGGATAGGCTGCGAATATGCGCCCTCAGGGCCCACCACCGATACCCTGGGCTGGGCCCGCGCCTATGGCGTGGGGGGTGGCTCGGGGGGCTGAATTTCGGGCGCGGCAGGCCTTGGATTGCGGTCGACCGCGTCTCGGTAGGTGGCCCAGAAGGAGCAGTACACGGCCGTGATGCCCACCAGCCAGAGCGGCATCAGCACCACCGACCACAGAAGCGGCGAGCCTGCGAGCAGCCCCTGCAAGAGGCGCAGCACAATCGAGGCCACCACCGCGAAAGCCACCCAGCCCACCGCATAGGCAAGAAACGCCCAGCGGTTTCGCAGGATGGCAGCGATGCTGAAGAACATCGACTTCAGCAGCGGTACGCGGTCCCAGGCGATGAAGAGCGGGGCATACCAGGTGGCAAGCTGGATCGGCAGGTAGATGAGGATGAAGACCGCGAGTGCGCCGGCGAGCGCAGCGTCGTTCAGCCGGGGGTCACTCGGGTCGAGGCGGCCAGTGGCCATTTGAACCAGCGCATCGCCGCCCGCCATGGCCGAGGCGGCAAGCGCCAGCAAGGTGGCCACAGCGTTGATCGCGCCCAGTCCGAGGAGCGGCTTCCAGGCGCGCCCGCGGTCATCGCGAAAGCCGGCAAAAAGCGTGAGCGGCGAGGGATTCTGGCCGGCCTCCGCGGTTCGCACCGCCTGCATCATGCCCACCATGAAAATGGGAGTCAGGATCAGTGGCCCGAGCGAGCCGATGATCGGCACGATCATCGAAACGCCCATCAGGGCCAGGTTCAGGAACGCAATGGCCACCAGCGCAACGGGCTGGCGGCGGAGCAACCGGAATCCATCGAGTACCCAACGGAAACCGGTTTTCGCAGGAAGGCGGGCGATCTGCATGATGAAAGCGTGGGGGTCGGACGAGGCGGTGACGTGGCAGATTAATCGGGCGCCGGAACGCTGAGGCGTCGCGCGCGCAATATACGCTCGAAATGCGCCGGATCCTTGGGCTGGATGACCTCGGCTGGTCGCGGACAGTGGAGGTCGTGGAGGCGCGAGAGCCAGAAGCGAAGTGCGGCGGCGCGCAGCATCGCAGGCCAGGCACGCGTCTCAGCCTCGGTCAGTGGCCGTTCGCGGCGGTAGGCTTCGAGGAGCGCATGCAGGCGGTCGCGATCGAATTCTCCACTCGCCTCATCAATACACCAGTCGTTCGCCGTGACGGCAAGGTCATAGAGCCAGCTGTCGTGTCCGGCGAAGTAGAAGTCGATCACACCGGAAAGCGGCGGAGCGATTTCGCCGGGGCGGGGCTCGCCGAACAGGACGTTGTCGCGGAACAGGTCGGCATGCACCGGCCCGCCTGGCAGGGCTGCGAAGTCGGCGCTTGCCGAAAACGCCTGCTGCTCGGCCATTTCGGTTTCGAGCAGCGCGCGTTGCGGGGCATCGAGAAATCCGCGGACCTGCGGGGCGGTCTGCGTCCACCAGCGTCGGCCGCGGGGGTTGTCGGGCATGCCGGTGAAGTCGGCCGCCGCGCGGTGCATGGCGGCGAGCAGCGCGCCGACCCGGGCGCAGTGCGCGGCCGCAGCATGTTCGACCGATCGGCCGGTCAGGCGCGTGACCAGTGCGCAGGGCTTGCCGTGCAGCGTGTGCTGGAGCTCGCCCGATTGGCGGGCAACCGGATCCGGGCAGGCAATGCCTCGTGCGGCCAGATGGCGCATGAGGCCGAGGTAGGCGGGCAGATGCTGCGCGGACAGGCGCTCGAAAATGGTGAGCACATAGCGCCCGCAGGTGGTGTCGACGAAGAAATTGCTGTTTTCAATGCCTGCTGCGATGCCCTCGAAGCCCACAAGCTCGCCCACCGCATAGCCGGCGAGGAGCGAGCGGACGTCAGAGTCGGTGATCGGGGTGAAGACAGCCATCGGACAGCATTCTTGTCGGAACCGGTCGGTTGCAAGGTTGAACTCTGACATAATCGGCGCCCTCTACGTGAGGCTGCAGCGCGCTTCAGAGCGCAGGTAGCCGTCCCCCAACGCTTTCCCGCATGCCCTACGCGTGGCTGTCAACCCTCCACAACACGCTCTTTCGGGTCTCAACCCATGACTGACGGTTCCCTGCTGCTGGTCGACGGTTCGAGCTACCTCTACCGGGCGTTTCACGCACTGCCCGATCTGCGCAACCGTGAAGGTGAGCCCACCGGCGCCATCTACGGCATGGTGGCCATGCTCAGAAGGTTGCGGACTGACGCCCGGCTGAACCTCGGGGCCTCGCACGGCGCGGTGGTATTCGATGCGCCGGGCCCCACCTTTCGCGACGCGATCTATCCAGAATACAAGGCGCAGCGAAGCGCCATGCCCGCCGACCTGGCGAGGCAGATTCCGATGATCCATGAACTGGTGCGCGCGATGGGCTGGCCGCTCATCATGGTGGAAGGCATTGAAGCCGACGATGTGATCGGAACGCTCGCCCGGCGCGCCCACGACGAAGCCCGGCTCACCGTGGTGTCCACCGGCGACAAGGATATGGCTCAGCTGGTGAGCGAGCACGTGAGGCTGGTGAACACCATGAGCCGCGATGGCGGCGGGGCCGAGTGGCTGGACCGCGATGCGGTGGTGGTCAAGTTCGGCGTGCCGCCCGAGCGGATTGTCGACTGGCTCACGCTGGTGGGCGATGCCGTGGACAACGTTCCCGGCGTCGACAAGGTCGGTCCCAAAACTGCGGTGAAGCTGCTCACCGAATACGGTTCGCTCGACCAGCTGGTCGAACGCGCGGCTGAAGTGAAGGGCGCGGTGGGCGAGAACCTCAGGCGTGCGCTCGATTGGCTGCCCACGGCGCGCACGCTCGTCACCATCCGTACCGACTGCGAGCTGGGTCCCTCGGTGACCGGTATTGCCGATTCGCTTGCGCTCGCGCCGGAAAACGATGCGCGCATGCTGGCGCTCTTTGCGCAGTGCGGCTTTCGCACCTGGCTGCGCGAGCTCGAAGCGAAGCTGGGCGAGTCGGTGCCGGGTGCCGGAAGTGGTTCGAGTGCAGTCGGCATCGGCGGCGCATCTGCAGAGGACGCTCAGGCGGCGGGCCCGCATGAACAGCGCGCGCTTGCACCCTGGATGCCGCCGCATCCCATCCCTGACAACCCGGCCGAGCGATGCTACGAAGCGGTTCTGGATGAGCCTGCCCTCGAGCGCTGGCTCGCGCGCATTGCAGCGGCCGACCTGGTGGCCTTCGACACCGAGACGACCTCGCTCGACCCCATGGCCGCCGAGCTGGTGGGCTTTTCGTTTTCGATCGAGCCGGGCGAGGCGTGCTACATCCCGGTCGGGCATCGCTACACCGGCGCCCCTGATCAACTTTCCCTGGGTCACGTGCTGGAGCGTCTGAAGCCCTGGCTGGAAGACGCTTCGCGGGCCAAGGTCGGGCAGAACCTGAAATACGACACCCATGTGCTCGAGAACCATGGTGTGCGGCTGGCGGGCGTGGCGCATGACACGCTGCTTCAGAGTTATGTGCTTGAGGCGCATCGCAATCACGACATGGATTCGCTCGCCTCGCGCCATCTCAACCGGCGCACGATCCGCTACGAAGACGTGGCGGGCAAGGGGGCAGCACAGATCGGCTTTGAACAGGTGCCGGTCGACCGCGCAACGCTCTACTCGGCGGAAGACGCCGAGGTGACGATGCATCTGCATCGAACACTGCACCCAAGAGTCAGTGCCGAGCCCGCGCTGGAGCGCATTTATCGCGATATCGAAATCCCGGTCTCGCGGGTGTTGCAGCGGATGGAGCGGCGCGGTGTGCTCATTGATGCCCAGGCGCTTGCCCGGCAGTCCGATGAGCTCGGCCGCAAGCTGCTCGAACTCGAAACCCGCGTGCATGAGGCCGCCGGCCAGCCCTTCAACCTGGGCTCCCCCAAGCAGCTCGGTGAAATCCTGTTCGAGAAGCAGGGGCTGCCAATCCTGAAAAAAACCGCAAGCGGCGCGCCCTCCACCGACGAGGACGTGCTTACCCGGCTGGCTGAAGACTATCCGCTGCCCAAGCTGCTGCTCGACTGGCGGGGGTTGGCGAAGCTGAAGAGCACCTACGCCGACAAATTGCCGCGCATGGTGAACCCGCGCACTGGCCGCGTGCACACCAGTTACTCGCAAGCGGTGGCGGTCACCGGGCGCCTGTCCTCGAGCGAGCCGAACCTGCAGAACATTCCAATCCGCACGCCCGAGGGCAGGCGGATTCGCGAGGCCTTCATCGCTCCACCCGGGTGCCGGATCATGTCGGCCGATTATTCGCAGATCGAGCTGCGCATCATGGCGCACCTGTCCGACGACCAGAGCCTGCTGCGGGCCTTTGCCGAGGGCATTGATGTACACCGTGCCACGGCCTCGGAAATTTTCGGCATTCAGGCGGCCGAGGTGTCAAGCGAGCAGCGCCGCTATGCCAAGGTGATCAATTTCGGGCTGATCTACGGCATGAGCGCGTTTGGGCTGGCGTCGAACCTGGGCATCGAACGCGATGCGGCGCGTCACTACATCGAGCGCTATTTCGCCCGCTACCCCGGCGTCAAGCGCTTCATGGACGAGACCCGCTTGCGGGCCCGCGAACAGGGCTATGTCGAAACCGTTTTTGGCCGCAGGCTGTGGCTTGCCGAAATCGCGAGTCCCAGCGGTCCGCGACGGGCGGCAGCCGAACGGGCAGCCATCAACGCGCCGATGCAGGGCACAGCAGCCGACCTGATCAAGCTCTCCATGATCGAAGTTGAGCGCTGGCTTGAACAGTCGGGACTCCATGCGAAGCTCATCATGCAGGTGCATGACGAACTGGTGCTCGAGGTGCCGGAATCCGAATTGGATACGGTCCGCGAAACCCTCGGCCGACTGATGACCGGTGTGGCGAGCCTCAAGGTTCCGCTCGAGGTTGAAACCGGTATCGGCGACAACTGGGATCAGGCACATTGATCGCGCCATAGCACCTGTCCATCCAATTTCTCCTGGCCTCTTCCACTCCTTTCATTGAAGGACCTGACCATGAACGCTGATGACCGGATGATTCGCGCGCTGCGCGACGAGATGAATTCCCTCAGCCCGCCAGCCGCCGCCCCGGGTCGGCGCGGGTTTGTTGTGACGGCGCTCGGCAGCGGGTTTGCCGCGGCGGTGATGCCCACCGGCGCCCTGCGGGCCCAAACCATCACCACCGACACTGCCGGGCTCACCGCTGGTGAAGTCAGGATTCCCGCGGCCGGCGGCGACATGCCCGCTTATCGCGCAATGCCTGCAAGCGGCACGGGGCACCCGGTCATTCTGGTGGTGCAGGAAATCTTTGGTGTGCATGAGCACATCAAGGACGTCTGCCGCCGCTTTGCCAAGCTCGGTTATCTGGCGATTGCGCCCGAGCTGTTTGCGCGTCAGGGTGATCCGACGAAATATCCGTCGGTGCCCGAGTTGTTCAAGAACGTGGTGTCCAAGGTGCCCGATGCGCAGGTCATTGCCGACCTCGATGCCTCGGTGGCCTGGGCCGGCACCCAGGGCGGGAACCTTGACCGCCTGGGCATCACCGGATTCTGCTGGGGCGGCCGCATCACCTGGCTCTACAGCGCCCATTCGAAGCGCGTCAAGGCCGGCGTGGCCTGGTATGGCCGGCTGACGGGGGATACCTCGCCCATGACCCCGCAGCATCCCTACGAGATTGCGGGGAGCCTCAACGGTCCGGTGCTCGGGCTCTATGGCGGCGTCGATACCGGTATTCCGGTCGCCACCGTCGATGAAATGAAGAAGCGTCTCGCGGCGGGGGGGCCGGCCTCGCGGGCGTCCGAGTTCGTGGTGTATCCGGAAGCGGGCCATGCCTTTCATGCCGACTACCGGCCGAGCTACCTCAAGGCGGCGGCCGACGATGGCTGGGCGCGCTGCCAGGCCTGGTTCAAGAAGCATGGGGTCTGAGCGAGCCGATCGGATCCTCGGGGCGAGCGCATCGTGACACCCGAGCTGATCCATATTCTGCTTGCCACCGCGGCTGCGGGCGCGCTCAGCGTTGCCGCGGCCGCGGCGCTGTCGCTTACGCTCCTGTCGCGCATCGTGCCGCGGCTGGTGAGCCTCTCGGCGGGCCTGTTGCTGGGCACCGCCGTGCTGCACCTGCTGCCTGAGGCGGTCGAGTCCGGCGTCGACATACACGCCCTTTCCTGGACCTTGCTCGCCGGTCTGATCGGCTTCTTCCTCCTGGAAAAACTCGCGATCCTGCGACACAGCCACCATCACGAGGGCGACGGCCACGAACACCACGAGGGCCATGACCGGGCCGAGGCCGGCCCAGGCGGCATGCTGATCCTGGTGGGCGATGCGATCCACAATTTTGCCGACGGCGCGATGATCGCCGCTGCTTTCCTGATCGACATCAAACTCGGCTGGCTGACCGCGCTCGCAATCGCCGCCCACGAAATTCCGCAGGAGATTGGCGATTTCATTGTGCTGGTCAACGCGGGCTACACCCGCAAGCGCGCACTCGCCTTCAACCTGCTCTCGTCGGTGGCTGGCGTGGCGGGGGGGCTGGTCGGGTACGTGGCCTTTGCCGCGAGCAGCACCCTGCTGCCCTTCGTGCTGATGGTCTCCGCGGCGAGCTTCATTTACATCGCGCTTGCCGATCTGGTGCCCGACCTGCACCGACAGAGCCGCAAACACCGCCCCGACTCCTTGCTGCAGCTTACGCTGATGTTTGCCGGCATCCTGATGGTGGCAGTGCTGACCTCTGGGGCGCATGCGCACTGAGCGCGGGGCCCGCACGGGCGCGGGGTGACCTCGACCGGTGTGTCGGTGTCCCGGCGGCCCATCAGCCCGGTAGCCCGGGTACGACGAACTGGCTGCTGTGGACGTGCCCCGGGGCGTCAGCCGGGTTGCGGACCCCGGGCAACTGGGCGCGCCGGGTCGGCGCACCATTCGCTCCATGATCCCGGATAGAGGCTTGCGCCCGCGAGCCCTGCGTGCTCCATCGCAAGCAGGTTGTGGCAGGCGCTGACACCGGAACCGCAGCTGTGCACCACCGTGGCGGGATTTTTGCCCGAGAGGAGCGCCGTGAATTCCTCACGCAACACCTCGGCCGGCTTGAAGCGGCCGTCGGGTCGCAAGTTGAGCTGCAAGGGCCGGTTGAGCGCGCCGGGGATATGTCCGCCGACGGGGTCAAGCGGTTCGGTATCGCCGCGCCAGCGTTCCGGCGCGCGCGCATCGATCACCAGCCGTTCGCGGCGCGGCTGATCGTTGAGCAGTTCCTGGACGGTGACCCGGGTGGCGAGCGGGGACCTCGCCGACAGCGTTCCCAGCGCCTTGCGGGCTGGCATCTCGGCGGTGACCGGGTAACCGGCGGCGCGCCAGGCTCGGAAGCCGCCATCGAGAACCGCGACCGCCTCGTGTCCCAGCCAGCGGGCGAGCCACCAGAGCCTGCCCGCAAAGCCGCCGGTATCGGCGTCGTAGACGACCAGTTGCCGTCCGTCGGACAGCCCGAGAGATTGCAGATGTGCCCGCAACAGGTCGGGATCGGGCAGCGGATGCCTTCCCGAGCGCCCGTCGCCTTTGGGGCCGGCGAGATCACGGTCGAGTGAAACGAAGCTTGCGCCGGGGATGTGTCCGGCCGCGTAATCGGCCTCGCCCTGGGCGGGCTTGAACAGGTCGTGGCGGCAGTCGGCGACCACACAGTCATCGAGCCGTGCCGCGAGTTCCTCGACGCTGATCAGGGTGGTGAAAGGTTTCATGATGGGATCCTGAAGAACGCTCAGATCGGGCCGAGTTCTCGGCGCAGGAACTCGTGGAAATGTTGCATGCCATCTTCCATCGGACTCTGGTAGGGGCCGGCATCGTCATCGCCCCGGTCGAGCAGGGCCTTGCGGCCGGCGTCCATGCGCTCGGCGATTTCGTCGTCTTCGCGAGCGGTTTCCATGTAGGCCGCCCGCTCGGCTTCCACGAACTCGCGCTCGAACAGAACGACCTCTTCGGGGTAGTAGAACTCGACGTAGTTCATGGTGCGGTTCGGGCTGAGCGGCACCAGGGTGGAG
This sequence comes from Burkholderiaceae bacterium, assembly GCA_049423065.1. Taxonomy (GTDB): domain Bacteria; phylum Pseudomonadota; class Gammaproteobacteria; order Burkholderiales; family Burkholderiaceae_E; genus SYIM01. Next base: position 36,886 of record JBMSQB010000021.1, on the reverse strand, counting down.
ACGCAAAGCACGCCCGGGTACCACTCCACCATGATGTTCGGATAGTAGGTGAGCCAGATGGCGCCGTGCGGTGGGGTTTGGCCGCCGAAACGGCCCAGCACCTGCTCATGCCACACGCGATAGGTGGGCGTGCCGGGCTTGCGCAGCGCATCGTGAACGCCCACCGTCTGCACCGAAAACCAGTCGCCGAACTCCCAGCGGAGCTTGTCGCACGACACGAACTGCCCGAGCCCCGGATGGAACGGGACCACGTGATAGTCCTCGAGATAGACCTCGATGAAGGTCTTCCAGTTGTAGCGACAGTCGTGCGCTTCGACGTGATCGAGCATGTAGCCGGAGAAATCGAAGTCGGGCCGTCCGGTGATCGCGGCCAGATCGCGGCCAACATCCCGCGGGCCCGAAAACAGCAGCCCCTGCCAGTTCTGGAGCGGCGAGCGCCCGAGATTGAGACACGGCTGCTCGCTGAAATGCGGTGCCCCGAGGAGCGTTCCCTTCAGGTCGTAAGTCCAGCGATGCAGCGGGCAAACGATGTTCTCCGCGCTGCCACGGCCGTTCAGCATGACCGCCTGGCGATGGCGGCAGACGTTCGACAGGAGCTCCACCCCCTGTTCGGAACGAACCAGTACGCGCCCTTCGCCTTCGGCGGCGAGCGCGTGATAATTTCCGGTCTCGGGTACCATCAGCTCATGGCCGACATAACCCGGACCCCGCTTGAACAGCGTGTCGATTTCGCGCCGGAAAAGCGCTTCGTCGAAGTAGGCGTGAACCGGAAGTTGTGCGCGTGACTGCGCGACATGTTCGCGGCGACCCAGATCCGACATCCTGACCCTCCCGGAAAAAAAGCCGAAGGACGGAACCAAGCCTGACCGGGTCCTCGGAACGGATGTTGAGGGTGGTCAAAGGGGACCGAGAGGATACCCGGATTTCACCCGAAGGCAAGTCGCAGTAACATCACCCTTTGTTGACACCATGAATCGTCATAAAACTACGACACCATCCCCCAGCCCCGCGGAAGATGCCGGCGGGGAGGGCGGTGCATTGCCTGCGAGTTTCGAGGAGGCGGTGGCCGAGCTCGAATCGCTGGTGCAATCGATGGAATCGGGGTCGCTTGCGCTCGAGCAGTCGCTCGCGGCGTATCGCCGGGGCGCCCTGCTGGCCGCTCACTGCCGCAGGCTGCTCGCCGACGTGCAACAGCAGGTGAAGGTGCTCGAGGCCGATTTGCTCAAACCCTTCGACGCTGCACCGGAGGCCGACTGAGGTGAATGCGCCGGTTCAAGTGCGGGTGGCGGGATCGACTGATCAGGCTTTCGCCGGCTGGATGGCCGATCACGCTGATCGGGTCGAGCGTGCGCTCGAATCGCGGCTGCCGGCTGCCAGGGCGCATCCGGCGCGGCTGCACGAAGCGATGCGCTACGCCGTGCTGGGTGGCGGCAAGCGAATCCGACCGCTGCTCGTCTATGGCGCGGGTGAGCTCACCGGAGCAGCGCCGGGCGCGCTCGACTGCGCGGCCTGCGCGGTCGAGATGATTCACGCCTACTCCCTGGTGCATGACGACATGCCCTGCATGGACAACGACGTTCTGCGTCGCGGAAAACCAACAGTTCATGTGGCCTTCGGCGAGGCCATGGCCATGCTGGTGGGCGATGCGCTGCAGGCGCTTGCCTTCGAATCGCTCGCTGCGGCGGCGGGGCTTGGGGCCTCGCCCACGGCGGTGGTCGCCATGCTTGCCGAACTTGGCCGCGGGGCCGGATCGCTCGGCATGGCGGGCGGTCAGGCTATTGATCTGGCCGCGGTGGGCCGCACACTCGCACGCGCCGAGCTCGAAGACATGCACCGCCGCAAGACCGGTGCGCTGCTCGCGGCTTCGGTGCGCCTGGGTGCGGCCTGCGGTCGACCGCTCTCAGGGGCCGAACGCGCGCAGCTTGACCGGTTTGCGCTTGCCGTTGGCCTGGCTTTCCAGGTGGTCGATGATGTGCTCGACGTCGAGGCCGATTCGGCCACGCTTGGCAAAACCGCCGGCAAAGACTCCGAGCAGAACAAGCCCACCTATGTGTCGGTGCTCGGCCTCGATGAGGCGCGGGCGCTTGCGCAGTCGCTCCGCGATGAGGCGCGATCGGCGCTTGCTCAGCTGGGGCCGGGGGCATCGCGCCTGGCGGCGATTTCCGATCTCATTGTGCAGCGCTCCTCTTAAGGATCTCACCATGTCGACTTCTTTTCCGGCCACCCCGCTGCTCGACACCATCGACCGCCCGGAGCAGCTGCGCGCACTCGACCGCCAAAGTCTCCCGCAGCTGGCCGATGAGTTGCGCAACTTCGTTTTGCATTCGGTGGCGGGAACCGGCGGGCACCTGTCCTCCAACCTTGGCACGGTCGAGCTGTCGGTGGCGCTGCACTATGTGTTCAAGACGCCGCGTGATCGCATCGTCTGGGATGTGGGACATCAAAGCTATCCGCACAAGATCCTTACCGGCCGCAGGTCGGGGATGTCCAAACTGCGACAGTTCGGCGGCATCTCGGGTTTTCCGCGTCGCGTGGAAAGCGAATACGACACGTTCGGTACGGCGCATTCCTCCACATCCATCTCGGCCGCGCTCGGCATGGCGGTGGCCTCGCGCATTGCGGGCGAAGGATCGGGTCCTGAACGCAGGCGCCACATCGCCGTGATCGGCGACGGCGCCATGAGTGCAGGCATGGCGTTTGAGGCCATGAACAACGCCGGTGTCATGCCTGACATCGACCTGCTCGTGATCCTGAATGACAACGACATGTCGATCTCGCCGCCCGTGGGCGCGTTGCAGCGGCATCTCGCGCGCCTGATGTCTGGCCGGTTTTACGCCGCTGCGCGGGATATGGGCAAGGCCATGCTGTCGGTGGTGCCGCCGGTGTTGCAACTTGCCAGGCGGTTTGAAGAGCATGCCAAAGGTATGGTGCTCCCCGGCACCATGTTCGAAGAGTTCGGATTCAACTACGTGGGCCCGATCGATGGCCATGATCTGGACAGCCTGATCCCCACCCTGCAGAACCTGCGCGAGCGGCGCGGACCGCAGTTCCTTCACATCGTTACCCGCAAGGGCAAGGGCTATCGCCGCGCCGAAGTCGATCCGATCGCCTACCACGGGCCCGGAAAATTCGATCCCGCGGAGGGCCTGAAAAAGCCCGCTGCGCCGGGCAAGCCCACCTTCACCAACGTGTTTTCCGACTGGATCTGTGACATGGGTGCGGCCGACCGTCGGCTGGTGGCAGTCACGCCTGCCATGCGTGAAGGCTCCGGTCTTGTCGAGTTCGAGAAGCGCTTTCCAGATCGCTATTTCGATGTGGGCATCGCCGAGCAGCATGCGGTCACCTTTGCGGGCGGGCTTGCCTGCGAGGGATTGAAGCCGGTGGTCGCCATCTACAGCACCTTCCTGCAGCGAGGCTACGATCAGCTGATTCATGACGTGGCGCTGCAAAACCTGCCGGTGATGTTTGCGATCGACCGTGCGGGGCTGGTTGGCGCCGATGGCGCCACGCATGGTGGTTTCTTCGACTATGCGTATCTGCGCTGCGTACCGAACATGGTGGTGATGGCGCCCTCAGACGAAGCCGAATGCCGGCAGATGCTCACCACCGCGTTCCTGCATGATGGACCGGCGGCGGTTCGTTATCCGCGCGGCGCCGGCGTCGGGGCGGTGCCCGCCCGTGATCTTTCCGTGCTGCCCATCGGTGTGGCCGAGCGGCGGCGGGAGGGGCGGCGTATTGCCATCCTGGCGTTTGGCACGCTGCTAGCCCCCTGTCTTGCAGCGGGCGATGCGCTCGATGCCACGGTGGTCAACATGCGCTTTGTGAAACCCCTGGATGTGGCCATGCTGCGCGAACTGTCGCGTACGCACGACGCCTTCGTCACCGTTGAGGAACACATGGTGATGGCGGGCGCGGGCAGCGCCGTGGCCGAGGCCCTTGCCGCTGAGGGCATCTCGATCGAACTGCTCCAACTGGGCCTGCCCGACCGGTTCATCGATCATGGTGAGCAGGGTAAGCTTCTCCAGCTCGAGGGGCTGGATGCTGCAGGAATCGAACGTACCATCCGTCAGCGCTTCGTGGCGCTGCTTCCTGGAGCAGAGCCGCGGCTGGTGGCCAGCCGCTCGGCGTAGCCGGTTCGGGGGCGGCGCTGTCCGTCGTTGCCCGGCCCGACAAAGCCCCTAATCCGAGCGCCCGACTCGGTCTTTTATCCCTATTTCTTACAGGTTTACGGTGCATTGCCGCATTGCGGCGCGCGCGAGTCTAGTATCGCGCGCTCAGATCAGAAACAGCGGTCGTTCGACCGCAATCTCCTCCACCCCCCTCATGGCTGCGACAGTCGGCCTCCGGAGTTTTCATGAATACGCGTGATCCTCATTTCACGGTTGGCTCAGAGATGGCCGATGTCCAGGGCAGCCACGACCCGCGCAACATTGCGATCGGGCTGGTAGGCGTGAAGGGGGTGCGTTATCCGCTGCACTGGGGCAGCGGCCCGGAGCGCCAGGCTGCGGTGGGCGATTTCACGATGAGCGTGTCGCTGCCGGCAGACCAGAAGGGCACGCACATGTCGCGGTTCATCGCGATGCTGGAGGAGCATTCCGCATCGGGCGAGGGGCTGGATGTGGCGGGGTTGGCGCGGATGCACGGGCAGATGCTGGAGAGGCTGCAGGCGGGTCGGGGTCGGCTGGAGGTGTCGCTCACGCTGTTTGTGAGGAAGGCGGCGCCGGTGTCGGGGGTGCAGAGTCTGATGGACTACCAGCTGAAGGTGGTGGTGGAGGGTGAGGCGCAGACGGCGGTGACGGAGGTGCAGTTGGTGGTGCCGGTCACGAGTCTGTGTCCGTGTTCGAAGACGATTTCAGACTATGGTGCGCACAACCAGCGTTCGCACGTGACGATGTGGGTGGAGGCGAGGCCGGTGATCGAGCCGCAGGAGCTGATCAGGCTGGCCGAGGACGAGGCGTCGTGCGAGCTGTGGGGGGTGTTGAAGCGGGCGGACGAGAAGTATGTGACCGAGCGCGCGTACGACAACCCGAAGTTTGTGGAGGACCTGATCCGCGATGTGGCGGCGCGGTTGTCGAAGGACGCGCGGATTGGCCGCTATGCGGTGGAGGTGGAGAACTTCGAGTCGATCCACAACCACTCGGCCTGGGCGCGTATCGAGTCGAACTGAGCGCTGTACGGGTGCGTGCGGAGGTTTCATCGTGATGCATTCCTCTTCGGATCGCTACCGCTCGCCAGCGAAGCTTCTGCACTGGGTCACTGCGCTGATCGTGATGGCGGTGGTGATCCCGGCTGGCGTCTGGATTCGATACTTCGAACCGGCCGATCAGGCGTTCAAGATGCGCCTCTACAACATCCATGAAAGCTTTGGCATCGTGGTGTTTGTGCTGGTGCTGCTGCGGCTGGTTTACCGGTGGCTGTATCCGCCGCCTGCCTGGCCGGTGGATACCCCAGCCTGGGTGCGGCTGCTGGCCGGTTTTTCGCACGCAAGCCTCTACGCGCTGCTGGTTCTGATGCCGGTCACCGGCTTTCTTGCGACCAATGCCTGGGGCTTTCCTCTCAAGGTATTCGAAGTGCTGCCCCTGCCTTCTCCTATCGGAAAGGATGAGGCGATCGCCAAGGCGCTGTCTTTCACGCACTGGTGCGGAGCGATCGCCATGGGCACGCTGCTCGCCGCACATCTGGCGGGTGGCCTTTATCACCGTTTCATGGCGCGCGACGCTCTCTCGCGCCGCATGTTCTGAGAATCCTCCACATGGCCTCCCATTCCAATGCCTCAGGCGTGTTGCCTTCCGCTGGCCAGCCGCCCCGGCTGACTGGACGCAGGGTGCTGTTCGCCTCGCTCGTGTTCCTGACCGCTGCCGGACTGCTCGCCCTGATGGCGGCTGCGCTTTTTCTGCCCGCGGGCATCGATGCCTGGGGCATCGCCATGCTGGCGGCGTTCGTGTTCACGCTGCCCTGGACCACAATCGGCTTCTGGAACGCGCTGATCGGCTTCCTGCTGATGACGTTCGCGCGAGACCCGGAAGGCTTGGTGGCGCCTCACCTGCGAAGCATTCGCGGCGATGAGGCGATCGACAGTTCCACCGCGATCGCGGTCTGCATCCGGAACGAAGACCCCGAGCGGCTGGCGCGCAACCTCGGCTGGATGATCGAGCGGCTGGCCGCCACGGGAGAGGGCCGCTGGTTTCATGTTTACATGCTGAGCGACAGCAACCAGCCCGACATTCTGGCTGCTGAAAAAGTGCTCGCCGATTCGCTGTCGGCCCGCTTTGAAGGGCGCGTCGCGGTGACCTGGCGCCAGCGGGTGGGCGGAGAGGGTTTCAAGGCGGGCAACCTGCGCGATTTTCTCGATCGCTGGGGCAATCGCCATGAGTACATGATCGTGCTCGATGCCGACAGCGTCATGACCCCTGCGGCCATGCTGAGGCTGGTTCGCATCATGCAGACCAATCCGAAGATCGGGATTCTGCAGACGCTGGTCACCGCGCTGCCCTCCGACAGCGCGTTCGCACGCGTGTTTCAGTTCGGCATGCGTCTGGGCATGCGTTCCTGGACGCTCGGCGCGGCGTGGTGGCAGGGTGATTGCGGCCCCTACTGGGGGCACAACGCGATCATCCGCATTCAACCCTTTGCCGAACACTGCCGACTGCCGGTGCTGCCCGGACGCCCGCCCCTGGGGGGTCATGTGCTGAGTCACGACCAGCTGGAGGCAGTGCTGATGCGTCGTGCGGGCTATGAGGTGCGGGTGCTGCCCGACGAGGGCGGCAGCTGGGAAGAAAATCCGCCGCACCTGATCGAATTCATTCGCCGCGATCTGCGCTGGTGCCAGGGCAACATGCAGTACTTCCGCTTCCTCGGCATGCCGGGGCTGCGTCCGGTCAGCCGTTGGCAGCTTTGGATTGCGATCGCCATGTATCTGAGCGGTCCGGGCTGGATCGGCTTCACGGTGTTCGGCCTCATTCGCCAGGGGCCGATGGATGCCGAGCTGGGGCTGTTGCTGCTGGTGTTGTCGCTCACCATGAACTTCGCGCCCAAGCTTGCCACGCTGGCCGATGTGCTGCTGCGCAGGCGGCTGCGTGAGGCCTTTGGTGGCGCGCCGGCTGTTCTGCTGAGTGCGCTTGCCGAAACCGTCTTCACCATGCTGATCGTGCCGATCTGTGCTCTGTCGGTCACCCTGTTCGTCCTGGGCCTTCCGCTGGGCCGGCAGGTGGGTTGGACCGCCCAGCAGCGCGATGCGGAAGGCGTGCCGATCGGGTTTGCCCTTCGTCGGCTGTGGGTGCACACGGTGGCGGGCATTGCGTTTGCGGTGTCGCTGTTTCTGCTTGCGCCTGGTGCGATGTGGATTGCCTTGCCGTTTTACACCGGCCTGGGTGCGGCGATCCTGATCACCATGGTGAGCGGCGCGCCGCGTGTCGGTGCGCTCGCGCGCGACGCAGGGCTCTGCCGCCTGCCCGAAGAGGTGCGCAGCGCGGGCCCCGACTGCGCCTCCACGCTGCTCGGCTTCAGTCCGGTTGCCGCAGGCGCCCGGTAATGTTGTCTCGTCGCCGGTCGTCACGGGTAGCGGTCTGCGCGCTGGGCCTGGCAATCGGTTGGGCCGCAATCGGTTGGGCTGCAATCGAACCGGTCCGTGCCGACACACGCGACGGGATGCGGGTTCAATTTGTCGACGCAAGCAAGCCCACGCGCTGCGCCGAGGAAGACAACATCTATGTGAAGCTCGAGGCGCCGGGCGTTCGCAGCTTTTCCTTGTCGGTTGAGCATCCGCCCTACATCACAGCGGTGACCTCGGACAGCACCGCGCCGGACTTCACGCACTGCGACATGAGCGGCGATCCCAAGCATGCCTTCACGCCGCGTGAACTGATCGTGTACGAAAACGATTCGATCCGGCTGGTGGGACACACGTTCTTCAACTTCTGGCGGCCGGACATCGTTGAGGTGAAGGTTGGGGAGCGTATCGAGCGCGGGCTCCATCTGCTGCAGTTGCTGCGTCGTGGGCCGAAGCGCGACATCGAAATTCTGGTGCTCTACCCGGCCGATGGTTACTGGCGCGCCAAGCCGCTGCCGCCTGCGCAACTGCCGGACAGCGCCTATGGCAGTTCATTCCTGTTTGGCCCGGTCGAGGAGGATGGCCGGCCGCTGGTGGCGATCCGCGCGCTCGAGTTCGATCCTGCGACGCTGCGCTTTACGCTGCAGTTCGCACGCGGCGGCACCGGCACGCTTGCGGTCGCCGAGGCCACATCGCAACGCACCCGAGTGGTGATGGATCTGGGCGCGACCTCAACCGGTCAGGCCCCGTTTGCGGCGTTACGCTCCATGTTCGTGACAACCGACAACGCCGATGCTTCGGTGGCGGCCTGGCGGGATGGTTCCGGCATGCGGTCGGCGCCTGTCATCGGATTCGGTCGATTCGAATCGAGCCGCGCCCGCTTCGGTCGCGATTCCCCCTCCCGGCACAACCTCAGTGCGCCGGATCATGTGTTCGCCGATTTCAGTCCGGCACCTGTCGACAGCCGGCAGCGGAGTCCTCGATGAATGCGGTCACAGAGCAGCTTGCGCTGGGTGAGGGTTTGCCGCCGGAGCCGCCGGCTGTTGACAGCCCCGCCTGGCGGGCCTTGCTCGCCGTGCGGTACGCTGACCCATCCCTCGCGGGCGTGTCGGCGCCGACTGCTGCGAGCGCGCACGGGACGGTGGCGCATGCCGATGACGCGTTGCTCGATGCCCTGTACCGCCCGCTCTGTTCGGTGGCCCTTCATGAGGGCTTTGCCATTGCCCATCTGGCACAGAGCCTGGACGGGCGCATTGCCACGGTGGGTGGCGTCTCGCGATGGCTGAGTGGTGACGAAGATCTGCTGCATACCCATCGGATGCGTGCGCTCGCCGACGCGGTGCTGGTGGGGGTGAATACCGTTCTTTACGACAATCCGCAGCTCACCGTTCGTCGCTGCACAGGCCGTCATCCGGTTCGGGTGGTGATCGACCCGGAATTCCGGATCGATGGCTCGCAGCGGGTCTTCACCGATCCGGTGGCGCCGACGCTTCTGATCGTGGCTGCGGATCGCGCGGCCGGGCGGCGGTCGCTCGGACATGCCGAGGTGGTTGCGCTTGAACGTGGCGCGGGTGGTGATCTCGACCCCATCGCCATCCGTCGGGTGCTGGCGTCGCGCGGGCTGCATTGGCTCTTTATCGAGGGCGGTGGAACCACCGTGTCGCGGTTTCTGCGCGCTGGTGCGCTCGAGCGCTTGCAGCTCACGATTGCACCCGTCATTCTGGGATCGGGGCGGCCCGCCCTGCAGCTGCCGGTGATCGAGGATCTGCGCGACAGCCTGAGGCCCGTCACCCGCCAGTTCCAGCTGGGCAGCGACATGCTGGTCGAGTGTGTCTTTCGTGGTTGAGCACGCACCGGCTGCGATCTGATCTTTCACCGTGTCCGACTCCAATACCGCTCGGGCGTTCTGGGTCCGTGAACCGTTCTCAGGCGAGCTTCGTCTTGAGGCGCTCCCCGAGTTGCAGCCAGGCGAAGCGCGCGTTCGCACGCTGGTGAGTGGTGTGAGCCGCGGCACCGAAACGCTGGTGTTCGCGGGGGCTGTGCCGGCCAGTCAGCGCGCGCTCATGCGCTGTCCTCACCAGGAAGGCGAGTTCCCCGGCCCGGTGAAGTACGGCTACTGCTCGGTGGGTCGGGTGGAAGCGGGGCCCGCCGACTGGCTGGGCCGTCGGGTGTTCTGCCTCCATCCGCACCAGGATCGCTATGTGGTGAGCGTCGATGCGCTGGTGCCTGTTCCGGAAGGGGTACCGTCCGAGCGGGCGGTGCTTGCCGCCAATCTCGAGACTGCGATCAATGGCCTGTGGGACGCGGCGCCCCGTATTGGCGATCGGGTGGCCGTCGTGGGCGCGGGTGTGGTCGGGGCCCTTTGCGCAGCGCTTCTTGCGCGCATGCCGGGTGTCAGTGTTGAGCTGATCGATATCGACCCGCGCCGTGCGGCGCTGGCGAGTGCGCTCGGCTGTCGCTTCGCGCTACCGTCGCAGGCAACGCCAGAGGCCGATCTGGTGGTCCATGCGAGCGGTCACGCAAGCGGACTCGCCACGGCGCTTCGGATCGCTGGCTTTGAGGCGACCGTGCTTGAACTCAGCTGGTATGGCGAGCGCGAGGTGAGCGTGCCGCTTGGCGAAGCGTTTCACTCGCGGCGCCTCACGCTCCGTTCCTCTCAGGTGGGTGCGGTGGCCACCGCGCAGCGCGCGCGCTGGACCTATCGTCGACGTCTGACCCTGGCCCTCGAGCTGCTCGCCGATCCGGTGTTCGAGGCCTGCCTGGGCGGGCGCAGCCATTTTTCTGATTTGCCCGGGACGCTTGCGCGTCTGACCCGCTTGCCCGACGGCGAACTCTGCCATCGGGTGATCTACGACCAAGGCGCGTGACGCGTCCTTCCCCTCTGTTTGCCCTCTGCCCCTGGAGTCCACCCATGTACGCGCTTGCCGTTTCAGATCACATCATGATTGCCCACAGTTTTCGTGGCGAGGTCTTCGGACCTGCGCAAAAACTGCATGGCGCAACCTACGGCGTTGAAGTGGAGTTTCGACGCGCCGAGCTGGATCAGCACGGGCTGGTCTGCGATATCGGTCTCGCGCTCAATGTGCTGAAAGAGGTGCTGGCGGGCTTCAACTACCACAACCTCGACGAGCTCCCCGACCTGGCGGGTCGCAACACCACCACCGAGTTCATGGCTGGCGAAATCTTTCGCCGGATGAAGGCGCGCGTGGCGGCGGGCGCCGTGGGTCCGGGCACCGCAGGCGCGATTGAGTCGATGCGGGTGGTGCTGCGCGAATCGCCGGTCGCGTGGGCAAGCTTCGAGGGTTCGCTGCGTTGATCCGCAGGATTGTCTTCGCAGTGCCGGGGGCGCTTGCGCAGCGCACCGGCGGTTATCTGTACGCGCAGCGGGTCGTTGACGGTCTGCGTGCCATGGGGCGCGAGGTCCGGGTGGCCGAACTGGCGGGATGTTTTCCGCAGGCCGATGAGGCGGCGCGCGGCGCAGCCGAGGCCGCGGTGGTGGCCGCGCCCCAGGACTCGGTCGTGGTGATCGACGGGCTCGCGCTTCCCGCTTTTGATCGCGCGCTGGTGCGCGCCACGCGCCGGCTGCCGGTGCTGGGCTTCATTCATCATCCGCTCGCGCTCGAAACCGGTCTGTCGGTCGGCGCCGCAGCGAGGTTGGGGGCGATCGAATCAGCGCTGTGGTCGCGACTCGACGGCCTCATCTGTGCGAGTCCTGCGACGGCCCGTGAGGTCCTTGCGGCGGGCATCCTGCCCAGCCGAATTGCGGTGGCCGAGCCCGGGGTGGATGTGCCGTCCGTCGACGTTGGTGCGGGCACGGAGCGGTTCGACGGGCCGGTGCGTCTGCTGTGTGTGGCCACGATCACGCCGCGTAAAAATCATCAGATGCTGGTGAAGGCGCTTGCGCGTGTGCGCGCAACAGCTTGGCGGCTCGATTGCGTGGGCAGCCTCGATCGCGATCCCGCCACGGTCGCGTCGCTTCGCCGATCAATTGACGAGCTGGGTCTGGCCGACCGCATCACGCTCCATGGCGAGCAGCCCGATGCGTGGCTTGCGAGGGCCTGGCGGGAAACCGATCTGTTTGTGCTTGCCTCCGATCATGAGGGCTATGGCATGGTGTACACGGAGGCGCTCGCGCAGGGCGTGCCGATTGTTGCCACGAGTGCGGGTGCCACGCCCGACACCATTCCGGCCCCGGCTTGCCGGCTGGTGCCACCGCGTGATGTGGCTGCGCTCGCAGGCGTGCTTGAGACGCTGATCGGCTCGGGCGCTCTGCGACAGACCTTGCGCGAGGGTGCACGTCGCGCGAGGGCCACGCTGGTGCCCTGGCCGGCCGCGGTCCGGCGCTGGGCGAACGCACTCGATCAGCTGGGTGAGCGGGTTCCCATTGGACCTGACCCGGCGCCCGGGGTGTGTCCCGAGGCCCCGTATGGCGTGGCATCGGGTGCACGCCTCAACGCGGAGCATGCCCGATGAGTGGTTTCGACGCCGACTGGCTCGCCCAGCGCGAACCCTTCGATCTTGCCGCCCGCTCGCGGCCCCTGGAAGACGCTTTTGCCGAGGCCTTGATGCGGCGTCGCGCGGCCCGCACCGCGCCACTTCGCCTCGCCGACCTTGGCGGGGGAACGGCCGCGAATTTTCGCGCGCTCGCTCCCCGGTTGGGCGGCGATCAGCACTGGGTACTGCTCGATTTTGACCAGCAGCTTCTCGATCAGGCACCCGCCCGCATCGCGCGCTGGGCCCGCGCCCAGGGCTGGGAGGCGGTGGAATCGGCAGGCCGCTGCGAGGTACAGGCCGGCCCCGCCCGCTGGCTGCTCGAGACGCAGCAGATCGATCTGGCGGCCTCGCTTGAAGCGCTCGATGCAACTCGATTCGACGGCATTGTCACCACCGCTTTCCTCGACCTGGTCTCCAGCGCCTGGCTGGCCCGTTTCGCGCGCTGGCTGGTCGACGCCGATCGGCCCCTCCTCGCCACGCTCACCGTGGACGGACGTCGTTCCTGGCATCCCGAGGCGGTTGACGACGCATTGATCGACGGCGCGTTTCGCGCGCACCAGGGCGGCGACAAGGGATTCGGCGAATCTGTCGGGCCCGGTGCCGGCGCGGCGCTTGCTGACTGCCTTCGGGCGCTTGCCTGCCCCGTTTCGCTCGCCCGGAGCGACTGGCAGATCGGAGGGCACGCTGATTCGGCGATGCTCGACCGGATGGCTGACGAAGCGGTGGCGGTTGCGCTCGAGGTCGATCATCGCGCGGGCGACCGCATTGCGCGCTGGCGCCAGACGCGTGCGGCGCAGATTGCACTCGGGCAGGCGCAGTTGGTGATCGGGCATGTGGACCTGCTCGCCACACCCGGTCGGCCGCCTGAGCGCGACATCCCCGATGTCCAGGGCAGCCACGACCCGCGCAACATTGCGATCGGGCTGGTAGGCGTGAAGGGGGTGCGTTATCCGCTGCACTGGGGCAGCGGCCCGGAGCGCCAGGCTGCGGTGGGCGATTTCACGATGAGCGTGTCGCTGCCGGCAGACCAGAAGGGCACGCACATGTCGCGGTTCATCGCGATGCTGGAGGAGCATTCCGCATCGGGCGAGGGGCTGGATGTGGCGGGGTTGGCGCGGATGCACGGGCAGATGCTGGAGAGGCTGCAGGCGGGTCGGGGTCGGCTGGAGGTGTCGCTCACGCTGTTTGTGAGGAAGGCGGCGCCGGTGTCGGGGGTGCAGAGTCTGATGGACTACCAGCTGAAGGTGGTGGTGGAGGGTGAGGCGCAGACGGCGGTGACGGAGGTGCAGTTGGTGGTGCCGGTCACGAGTCTGTGTCCGTGTTCGAAGACGATTTCAGACTATGGTGCGCACAACCAGCGTTCGCACGTGACGATGTGGGTGGAGGCGAGGCCGGTGATCGAGCCGCAGGAGCTGATCAGGCTGGCCGAGGACGAGGCGTCGTGCGAGCTGTGGGGGGTGTTGAAGCGGGCGGACGAGAAGTATGTGACCGAGCGCGCGTACGACAACCCGAAGTTTGTGGAGGACCTGATCCGCGATGTGGCGGCGCGGTTGTCGAAGGACGCGCGGATTGGCCGCTATGCGGTGGAGGTGGAGAACTTCGAGTCGATCCACAACCACTCGGCCTGGGCGCGTATCGAGTCGAACTGAGCGCCGCGGACGATCGCCGCCGCGCGGCGCGGGTGTGCTGCCTAGTCCCTGAAGTTCTGATAGGCAAGCGGCAGGTCGGTGATCTCTTTTTTGAGCATCGTGATCGTTGCCGCGAGATCATCGCGCTTGGCGCCCGTGACCCGCACCGTGTCGCCCTGAATGCTGGCCTGCACCTTGAGCTTGCTGTCCTTGACCAGCCGCACAATTTTCTTCGCGTGATCGCCGGGGACACCGTGCCGCACGGTGATGAGCTGCTTCACCTTGTCACCGCCAATCTTCTGAACGTCGCCGATATCCAGAAATCGCACATCGACACCCCGCTTGGCGAACTTGCCAAGCATCACGTCGCGCACCTGGCCGAGCTTGAAGTCATCATCTGCAAACGCGGTAAGTTCGCGCTCCTTCTGCTCGATCCGGGCGTCCGAGCCCTTGAAGTCAAAGCGATTGGCGATTTCCTTGTTGCTCTGATCGAGCGCATTGCGCACCTCGACCAGATTGGCTTCGCAGACGATATCGAAGGATGGCATCGGAGGTCTCCTGATGGGCGGGGCAGTGGCCGCGGCGCTTCAACGCAGCATCTTCTCGAAGAACCGGGCCTGCCCCATGGCGGGGTCCAACTGGTAGGGCTCAAACCCCGCATCGGTGTATGCCGCAATCGCCGACCGGTTACCCTCCAGCACTTCAAGCGTGAGTTTGCAGCATCCCGTGGCCCGCGCGTGCAATTCCGCCTGCGCGAGCAGGGCGCGACCGATTCCCTGTCGCCGGAAGGGCGCCGACACCACAATGTCGTGCACATTCAAAAGAGGCTGGGCGCGGAAGGTGGAGACACCCTCGAAGCAGTTGATGAGGCCGACCGCCTGCTGACCCGCGAACGCGAGCCATCCCGCGTAGTGCGGGCGGGCAGCCAGCACGGCGCACAATGACTCCCGCACCTGCACGCTGAGCGCACGCCCACCGCCCTCGGGCGAGCGGGCGTATTCGTCGAGGAGCGTCAACAGGGCCTGGGCGTGAGACGCGATCGACAGGTCGATTCTCGCGATCGGACAGGGTGGGGTCGATGTCATGGTTGACCACTGAACCGGAGCGATTGATGCGATCAGCCCGCTGACCGCGCCTCCAGCGCCTCCCAGCGTTCCAGACACTCGGCAAGTTCGACCTCGATCGCTCCATGTCGCGCGGCGATCGCGCGGGCGTCGGTGCCAGCCTCGCGGTAGGTCTGCGGATCGGCGAGTCGGGTGGCGAGCGCAGCCTGCTCGGTCTCCAGAGCGTCGATCCTTCCGGGCAGCGCCTCGAGTTCGCGCTGTTCCTTGTAGGACAGACGGTTGCGGCCGCCGCGCGGCGTCGTGCGCGGGTCGGGTGTGCTCGGCGGATCCTCGCCTGCGCGCGGGCTTCCGGATGGCGCCGCCCTGGAGGCTGCGGTCGAGCGCGTGGCCAGGGTCGATGCTTCCCCGGCTGCGGCCTGACGCGCGCGCGCCGCCATCACGTCGGCGTGGCCGCCTGCGTATTCAAGCCATCGGCCGTCGCCTTCGAAGGCGATCGACTGCGTGACCACTGCATCGAGAAACGCCCGGTCATGGCTCACGAGCAGCACGGTGCCGGCGTAGTCGGCCAACAACTCCTCCAGGAGCTCCAGCGTCTCGATGTCCAGATCATTGGTGGGCTCGTCGAGCACCAGCAGGTTGGTGGGCCGGGCAAACAGGCGGGCGAGCAGCAGGCGGTTCCGCTCGCCACCCGACAGGCTCTTCACCGGTGAACGGGCGCGTTCAGGCGCAAACAGAAAGCGGCCGAGGTAGCTCATCACGTGGGTGCGCTGCCCGCCGATCTCGATCCAGTCCGAGCCCGGGCTGATGGTGTTGATGAGGCTTGCCTCTTCGTCGAGCTGCTCGCGCATCTGGTCGAAATAGGCCACCTCGAGCTGGGTACCTCGGCGCAAATGGCCTTCATCGGGGGCGACCTCGCCCAGGATCAGCTTGATGAGCGTGGTCTTGCCCGCACCGTTGGGGCCGATCAGACCCACCCGGTCGCCACGGCTGATGATGCCGTCCAGCCCACGAACCACCCAGCGCTCGCCCCAGGCCTTGCCCACCCCGGCGAGTTCGGCCACCAGCTTGCCCGAGCGCTCGCCCGAATCAATCTCGATCCGTACCCGCCCTACCTGCTCGCGGCGCTGCTCTCGTGCGCGCCGAAGCGCATCGAGCCGGCGTACCCGGCCTTCGTTGCGCGTGCGGCGCGCTTCCACGCCCTGCCGGATCCAGACCTCTTCCTGGGCGAGCAGTTTGTCAAACTTGGCGTTGATGACCTGCTCCTGCGCGAGCTCGTCGGCCTTGCGGCGCTGGTAGGCGGAGAAACTGCCGGGGTAGGAACGGATCACCCCCCGATCGAGCTCAACGATTCGGGTGGCGACGCGGTCCATCAGCCGGCGGTCATGGGTGATGAGGAGCGTGGCTTCGCGGCGGGCCGCAAGCAGTTCTTCCAACCAGCTGATCGACTCGATATCGAGATGGTTGGTGGGCTCATCGAGCAACAGCAGATCGGGTTCGGAGACCAGCGCCCGGGCGAGCGCCACCCGCTTGCGGGTACCGCCCGAGAGGCTGCCGATCCGGGCATCGGGCTCAAGCTTGAGGCGCGACAGCACACTGTCGATCCGATGCGTGACCGTCCAGGCGTTGGCCGCCTCGAGTTCGGTCTGGACTGCGGCGAGCTGGGCGGTGAGGGCGTCGGTGTCGTTGGCTGACGATGCGGCGCCGGCGTCGGCCGCGCCGGCAAGCGCGTCGGCAAGCCGGTGATGGCGCGCGATCAGCTCGGCATGGTCGGGCAGAGCCGAGGCCACCGCCTGATGGATGGTGTGCGACTCGTCGAACACCGGCTCCTGTGCCACATAGGCGAGCGTGCAACCGCTCTGCCGCACGATCCGGCCGTCGTCGAGCTGAATCAGGCCAGCCAGCGCCTTGAGAAGCGACGACTTGCCGGTGCCGTTGCGACCGATCAGTGCAACCCGCTCGCCCGGCTCGATGGCGAGCGCGGCGTCGTCGAGGAGCGCAACATGCCCGAATGCAAGCCTCGCCCCCTGTATCGAGAGGAGGCTCATGAGACGTTGATCGTGTTCAGGGCGTGGCGTGCGCGATGAATTCGGCGGGCGCCGGGGCGCCCCACTGCGAGCTGAGACCTTCTTCAGCCGACAGCAGGTTCGGGCTCGAGCGGTTGTTCAGCATGTCGGTGTCGCACCAGTGCTCGTGCACCCGTCCCCAGGGGTCCTGCCAGTAGTCGAAGATCTGGCTGCCAAGCACATGGCGGCCGATTCCCCATACATGCTGATAGCGATCGGCGCCCTTCAGGTGCTCGTGCCCCAGCATCACGTCATCAAAATTCTGCACTTCGAACGAGATGTGATTCAGCCCGGTCTTGGGCCCTTCGATACAGAGGAACGTGTGATGATCGACAAACGTTTCGCCGCGATCGCAGCGGTTGAAGGAGGCGATGATGTTGTCGGGGGAACCGGCATAGACATCATCCGAGCAGACGAGGCCCAGGGTTTCGCGGTACCAGCGCACCTTCTCCATGGCATTCGAGGTCATGTAGACCGCATGCGCAATACGTTTGACCTGTGAGGGGCCGCGATCGAGCCGCATCAATTCGCCTGCGCGGCGGAGCTTCTCATCACCCCAGTTCAGCACGTTGCGGCGGGTGGGCAGTTTCGCAACCGGCGTCATTCCGGTGATGAGTTCGACGTCATAGCCCATCGGGTCTTTCAGGCGCACCCGTTTGCCGCCACCCGGCTCATCGACGTTTTCAATGCCGGAGGCGCCCGACACCTTGCTTGCAGCCTTCAGATCGTCTTCGCTTTCGACATGGAACGCGAGACCCAGGCAGCGCGCGTCGGGTCCCCGATGCGTGATGTGGATGCGGGCCTGCGGATCGGTGCCACGCATGAACAGCCGGTCAGGGGTGCGGCTGGTGACCGCCAGCCCGAATCGGGTCAGGAATTCCTGCGATTCGTCTAGGCTGGGCGATTGCAGACGGCAGTAGGCGAGGTCGGTGACCTTGACGACGGGCATGAGCGAGTCCTCCTGGGCGATGCGGTGTGGGTCATGGGGTCTTGTGCGGCCAGCACCTGGTCGGCGGCCGCAGGCGGACCCGGTTATGGTGTTTGTACCTGCGACGGACTCGATGATAGGCCGGAACGGGCCGATCGTCGAACGAGGATTCTGGCTCTCCGGGGGTGGTCTTGCATCCGGTCAGGGCGCTCCGCGGGCGCGGCCAAGCACCTGGTCGAAATCCTGTGGCAGGCGGTCACCGCGCCAGCCGACATGGTGATCCGGTCGGATCAGCACATGGTTCGCGCCGTAGAGCCCGCGCGCCGTGTCGCCTGCCACCTGCACCGTATCAAGTGGGATCCCAGCCTTCCTGGCCCTGGCTGCCAGGGCCTCGGCTGCCGGCACGTCGGCACCCTCCAGGCACAGCAACGTGAAATCGCGACCGAAGCAGTCGAAGATCGCGCGCTGGTGGTCCACCCAGAGGTGCGGTGCGCGGGCACCCGGGATGGCATGCGGCCGGTAGGCATACCAGTCATCAGCAGGCGCGTGCGACGCGTCGAGTCCGATCAGGGGCGAATCGGCGTAGAACATGCCCAGGTGAATGCCGGGAATGTCGAATTCGCGCCGCGCATGATCGGCCAGTCGCTCGCCCAGTACGGCGCGTGCAGCGCGGCCCTGGTCACTGTCGTGCTCGAGATGATCAGGCAGCGGCAGCCGGCCAATGCTCTCGGCCATGGCGTATGAAAACCGCGTGTTTCGACGGGCGATCGGCTGACGCTCGGCCTGATAGCTGGCAAGGAGCGACGGGCCGCCCCAGCCCTGACAGACGGCCGCAAGTTTCCAGCCGAGATTCACCGCATCATCGACCGCGGTGTTGTAGCCCTGACCCCCTGTGGGCGTGAACAGATGGGCGGCGTCACCCGCGAGCAGCAGCCGGGGTTCCGGTGAATCGTCAGCAAACCGCTCGGCGACCAGCATGTAGCCAGCCGTCCATTCGGACATGCCGATGATGTCGAAATCAAACGGTGCGCCCATGGTGGCGATCAGACCGCGCTCGGCAAACTCGCGGGTGGGGGTCACGCCAGCAGGCAGTTGCAGCGCGCAGGCGATCTGGTCTGCGCCGTCAATCGAGATGGTGAGGCCGCGGCACTCCCGATTGACCGCCCAGTATTGCCAGGAGCGGCGCTTGCCGGTGGCGGCATAGAAATCGGGCGCCCGAAAATAGACGGTGAGCATTCGCCCGCCCATGAAGTCGCGATCATCCTCGCGCAGGCCCTCGTAGCGGATGCCCAGCGTCTCGCGTACCCGGCTCCGGGGCCCGTCGCAACCCACCACATAGTCGGCCTCGATCTGCAGCGCCTCGCCGCAACGGGCCGACTCGCAGTGCAGCAGGCCGCCCGCGTCGAGCCGCTCCACCGATGTCACGCGCATGCCAAGCTGCAGCGTGACCGAGGCGTGGCGACGGACCTCCTCGAGCAACACCGGCTCGATCAGCATCTGCTGCCCGCGGTGCAGGGGCTCCGGCGTGGGCCAGCGGTCGTCATGCGCTGCGCGCCGGGTGCGAGCCTCCTCGCGGGTAAGACCGGGCAGCCGCGCAAGTTCGTGGCTGGCGTAGCGTGTGAAATAGGCGATGTCCTGCGGGAAATCGGGCGGCAGGCCCTGGGCGCGGATCTGCTCGGAAAAGCCCAGCCTTCGAAAGTGCTCCATCGAACGTGCGGTGGTGGCGTTTGCCTTCGGAAAACGCGGCGGGTGCTCGTCCTCATCCACCAGAACGCAGGGCACGCCACGGCGGCCCAGTTCGATGGCGAGCACCATGCCGGCCGGCCCGCCGCCTGCAATCGCCACACGTGTTCGCACCCTTTTAGTTGTCGATCCCAACCCGGTTCTCCGCGAGCAATGGTCCGGCGGCAAGATAGAGCAAATCGGCGGACGATGAAAATCCACGCGGGAGAAAACCGGCTCGGGAGAAAACCAGCGCGGGAGGTTAAGCTTCAGGCCCGCACCGTGCGCCGGGCACAACGGCTCACGGCCTGAACACCTCTGACTTCGCAACGGGTTGATCGATGGAGCTTTTTCGTCTTGACGGCAAGGTTGCCGTGGTCACCGGCGCAAGCCGCGGCATCGGCCGCGCGATTGCCGAGCGCCTGGCCGATCACGGCGCGCGCGTGGTGGTCTCCAGCCGCAAGCTCGAGGCCTGTCAGCAGGTGGTTGAAGCGATTCGCGCCCGGGGCGGCGAGGCCATTGCCCGGGTCTGTCACATCGGGCGCAAGGACGACCTGCAGGCGCTGGTCAGTGCGACCGAAGCCGAGTGGGGCGGGATGGATGTTCTGGTCTGCAACGCTGCGGTCAATCCCTACTTCGGCCCGGCTGCCGGCATGTCCGACGAGGCCTTCGATCGGGTCATGGCGACCAACGTGCGGAGCACGTTCTGGCTGACCAACATGGCGCTCCCCGGCATGGCCGCTCGCGGCGGCGGTTCGGTCATCATCATCTCGTCGGTCGGGGGCTTTCAGGGCTCCAACAAGATCGGCGTCTACAACGTCTCGAAAGCGGCCGAGATGCAGATCGCCCGCAATATCGCAATCGAGTGGGGGCGCCAGGGCGTGCGCGCCAACTGCATCGCCCCGGGGCTCATCCGGACCGATTTTGCCCGCGCCCTCTGGGAAGACCCGGCCATTCTGGCCCGTACTGTCAAGCATTCGCCGCTTGGCCGGATCGGTGAGCCCGACGAGATTGCGGGCGCAGCCGTCTTTCTGGCGAGCCCGGCGTCGGCCTTCATGACGGGCCAAACCCTGGTGATTGACGGTGGCCGGCTGGCAGGCTACCCCCATCTCGACGATTGAGGAGTCCACGATGAACTATCGCAGGCTGGGTGGATCGAATCTGCGCGTCTCGGCGCTATGCCTGGGCACCATGATGTTTGCCGACCAGACCGACGCGCGCGAGGCCGCGTCGATTCTTGATGCAGCGCGCGAACGCGGCGTGAACTTTGTAGACACTGCGGACGTGTACAGCCGGGGCGCCTGCGAGCAGATGCTGGGCCCGCTCCTTGCTGCAGACCGCGACCGCTGGGTGCTCGCCTCGAAAGTGGGGAACCCCATGTCCAGCCGGCCCAATGAAAACCGGCTGTCGCGGAAGTGGATCATCCAGGGCGTTGAGGCAAGTCTCCAGCGCCTTGGCACCGACTATCTCGACCTCTGCTACATGCATCGCGACTATGAGGACGATTCGCTCGAGGAACCGCTTCGCGCGTTTGATGACCTCATCCGGGCGGGGAAGCTTCGCTACTGGGGGCTCTCGAACTTCCGGGGCTGGCGCATTGCGGAGGCGGTTCGTCTGAGTGCCCAGATGGGGATGCCCGGGCCAGCGGCCTGCCAGCCCTACTACAACCTGCTCAACCGCCAGCCCGAGGTCGAGGTGTTGCCCGCCTGCCGCCACTACGGCATTGGAGTCGTGCCCTACAGCCCGATCGCGCGGGGCGTGCTCACCGGAAAATATGCGCCTGGTGCCACCCCTGCGCCGGATTCGCGGGTCGGGCGGGGCGAGAAGCGCGTGCTCGAGACAGAGTGGCGCGAGGAGTCGCTCGCGGTGGCCGAGCAGTTGAAGACCCGCGCGGCTGCCCGTGGCACCACGCTGCTTGCCTATTCGGTGGCCTGGGTGCTCGCACACCGCGCGGTGAGTTCGGTGATTGCCGGACCTCGCACCCTGTCCCAGTGGCTGCCCTATTTCGACGCCCTTGATCTGCAGTGGCGCGCTGACGACGAGGCGGCGGTTGACGCGATGGTCAGGCCCGGGCATCCCTCCACACCTGGTTATAACGACCCGCGCTATCCGCTCGAGTCGAGGCTTGCCGGGATCGGGTAAACGCTGCGCAACGCCACCACCCGCTCACGGGCAGCGGTGTCAGAGCTTGCCGAGCAGCAGAAACTCCATCAGTGCTTTCTGGGTGTGAAGCCGGTTTTCGGCTTCATCCCACACCACCGACTGCGGGCCATCGATCACGTCTGCGGTCACCTCTTCGCCCCGGTGGGCTGGCAGGCAATGCATGAAGACCGCATCGGGGCTTGCGACCGACATCATCTCGGCATCTACGCACCAGTCGGCAAACGCCTTCCGGCGCATGTCGTTTTCCTGCTCGAAGCCCATGCTGGTCCAGACATCGGTGGTGACCAGGTCGGCGCCCCGGCAGGCCTCGAGCGGATTGGAGAATTCCTCGAAATGATCGGTGCCGAAGAGGCCCGCCCGCTCAGGCTCCACCTCATAACCTGGCGGCGTGGACACATGGACGTTGAAGCCCAGTACCTCGGCTGCCTGCAGCCAGGTGTTGCAGACATTGTTGGAGTCACCGATCCAGGCCACCGTGCGGCCCTCGATCGAGCCGCGGTGCTCGATGTAGGTAAAGATGTCGGCGAGGATCTGACAGGGGTGGTATTCGTTGGTGAGGCCATTCATGACCGGCACCCGGGAGTGCCGCGCGAACCGCTCGATGATCTCCTGCTCGAAGGTGCGGATCATGACCAGGTCGCACATTCGCGAAATGACCTGGGCTGCATCTTCAACGGGTTCACCGCGGCCCAGTTGCGAGTCGCGCGTGTTGAGGTAAATGGCTGATCCACCAAGCTGCTGCATGCCGGCTTCGAACGACAGCCGGGTACGCGTGCTTGCCTTTTCGAAGATCATGACCAGCGTGCGGTCGGCGAGCGGGTGATAGGTCTCGTAGCGCTTGAAGCGCTCCTTGATCAGCCGCGAACGCTCGAACAGATACTGGATCTCGTCACGGCTCAGGTCACGGAACTGCAGAAAGTGACGGGTGTTCATGGCAGCACGCTCGTTGGGCGGACGCTGGCCCGGACCCGATCAGGCCCGGCCCAACCTTGCCTCGATCAGCGGAATCAGCCGATCGAGAAGCAGTTGCGCCTGCTCGCGCGACAGGATGAGTGGCGGCAGCAACCGCACCACCCGGTCGGCGGTAACGTTGAGCACCAGCCCCGCGGCGAGTGCCTGACCGACCAGGTCGCCGCAGCTGCGATCGAGCTCGATGCCGATCATGAGCCCCTGGCCACGCACCTCGACCACGCCCGGGTTGCCGGCAAAATGTTCGCGGATGCGGGTGATGATGAAACCGCCAACCTGCGCTGCGTTATCGAGCAGGTGCTCGGCCTCCATGGCCTCGATGGTGGCGATGCCCGCGCGCATGGCAAGCGGATTGCCGCCGAACGTCGTGCCGTGATTACCCGGCTGGAACACCTCGGCGGCCACGCCATGGGCCACCACCGCGCCGATGGGCACGCCCGAACCCAGACCCTTGGCAAGCGGCATGACATCCGGCAGAACTCCCGCCCACTGGTGCGCGAACCACTTGCCGGTGCGCCCCATGCCGCACTGCACCTCATCGATCATGAGCAGCCACTGCTTTTCGTCGCAAAGGCGGCGCAGTTCGCGAAGATAGTCGGCGCGGGCGGGCTGAATGCCGCCCTCACCCTGAATGGCCTCGACGAACACCGCGACCACGTTCGGGCGGTCGGCTGCCACCCGCCGGATCTCGTCGGCGTCATTCAGCTGGACCCGGACAAAGCCTTCGACCAGCGGCTCGAAACCCTTCTGAACCTTTTCGTTGCCGGTGGCCGACAGCGTGGCGAGCGAGCGGCCGTGGAAAGACTTGTCGTAGACCACGATTTCAGGAAGGCTCACCCCCCGGTCGTGCCCGTATTTTCGGGCGATCTTGATGGCCGCCTCATTGGCCTCCAGACCCGAATTGCAGAAGAACACATTGGTCATGCCGCTGCGTTCGAGGATGAGGCGGGCCAGCTGGTCGCGCAGGGGATGCGTGAACAGGTTCGACACATGGATGACCTTGCCGATCTGCTCGCGCAGCGCCGCCACCAGCACCGGGTGATTGTGGCCGAGGGTGTTCACCGCAATCCCCGACAGGCAGTCGAGGTAGCGCTTGCCGTTGCTGTCGAACAGCCACGCGCCGTCGCCATGGGTGAACACCACCGGTTGCTGCGCGTAGGTGTTCATCAGGGGAGTGGTGGCGGCCATCGCGTGGGCTCCTCGGTCGGTGGTTGGGGAAGCGGTGCGCCCGGTCAGCCCTTCACGCGGCTTTTGTACTCGCCGGTGCGGGTATCGATTTCGATGCGGTCGCCGATTTCAACGAAAGCGGGCACCGATACCTCAAGGCCGGTGGGCTTGATCCGGGCAGGTTTCATGACCTTGCCCGAGGTGTCACCCTTGACCGCCGGCTCGGTGTACTCGACTTCGCGCACCACCGAGTTGGGCATTTCCACCGAGATGGCGCGGCCGTCGTAGAACACCACCTCGCAGGCGAGGCCATCGTCGAGATATTGCACCGCGTCGCCCATGGACTCGGCCTCGACCTCGAACTGGTTGAATTCGCCATCCATGAACACATACATGGGGTCGGCGAAGTAGGAGTAGGTGACCTCCTTGCGATCAAGCACCAGCACATCGAATTTTTCGTCGGCCTTGAAAACGGTTTCCATGGCGGAGCCGTTCAGAAGATTCTTCATCTTCATTTTCACCACCGCCGAGTTGCGGCCCGACTTGTTGTACTCGGCTTTCTGAACAACCATGGGCTCCTTGCCGATCATGATGACGTTGCCGGTACGGAGTTCCTGAGCGATTTTCATAAATATTCCTGATCGAATGCCCGCTGAACAAAACCCATTATTCTAGCCGATCAAGACAATATTGAGTCAGCCGCTCGGTGAGCGAGGTTTGCCCTTCGAGCGATGCGACCCATGATCGATAGCGAGCCGGGAGTTCGTCGGAGGCTTCAAGGCGGGTCTCGAACGCCCGCCATGCCGAGGCGATGGCATACGTCGGGTCGCCGTTCCAGGCGTGCATCAGCGCATGAATGGCCTGATGTTCGGGGTCCGACTCCGGCGCGCCCAGGCGCATTTTCACTAGAAAGGCATCGAGCTTGATGAGGTGCGCGCCGTCGGCCTGGGGGTAGGCTTGCCAGACAAACGGCACGCCCGCCCAGTGTGCGCGGAGCCAGGAATCCTCGCCCCGAACCGCGTTGAACGCGCAGCTCCAGAGGAGCTGGTCATAGCCCGCCTGGTCCAGCATTGGCAGGCGCACAAATTCAACCTGACCGACCCCCGCGCGCTGGCCGACCGGCAACGTCCGCCCGAGCACCGCTTCCAGCGCCCCTTCTGCCGAGCCGCCAGCCACGCAGACCAGCGTTGGGGCGGCGCCAGCGGCGAGTGCGCTGAACCAGGGCGCAAGCGGCGCCGAGGCGTAGCAGAAGAGGCTCACGACACGCTGCCCGGGGGCGGGGGTGGCGTGGAGGCGCGCGAGGAGGGTGGCCGGGCCATCGGCGGCCCGGAATTCGTCGCGACGCTCAAGGAGGCCGGGCTCGCGAAGCAGCCCTGCGGTGCGCTCGGTAAAGCCCGGATAGAGAAAGTGTTCGCGTGCGGCGTCGGCAGGCTTGATCGACACCAGGCCGTGAACGTCTTCGATCCAGTCTTCGGCGCTCAGGTATTCGAGCTGCAGCCAGAGCGGCCGGCGCGGGCCGCCTGCCAGCCGGGCGCGCAGCCACGCCGGCGGTTCGCAGCCGAATGCACTCGTGATGACGGCCGGCAACCCGTCGGCGGGTGCGCGCTCGACGCTCGCGCGCTCGATGATTCGAACGCCATCGATTTGCATGTCCTGCGGCGCGCGCCCCCCCGCCCGCTGCTGCGCGAGTCGTGGTTCGATCGCGGCGAGCGTGGCCGGCTGATCGATCACCAGGGTGGGTTCAAAGTCTCCGGCGGCGGCGAGTGAACGCGCAAGGCGCCAGCAGACGCCGGCGTCGCCGAAGTTGTCGACCACCTTGCACAGAATCCAGATCGGGATCGGCATGCCCCCGGCTCAGCCTTTCCGGTCGGGGTTTCCAAAGAGCGAATCGAGTCGCGCACGGGCATCCGCGGCACGCACGACGCGGCCGCGTTCGGTCACATATTCTTCCTCGATGCGGTCGGCGTAGAACACCGCGGGATTGGGTGCGGCGACCAGCCGGCGCCAGACCTCGGCAGGCACGTCCTTGTAGGCCTTGACATCGCCGCCCGCGAACTCGATTTCGAGTCGGCGCTCCATCGCATCATAGGCTGCGCCCACCAGGCGCCCGCCGCTCAGCTTGCGTCGTTCCATCCTTGTCTCCGTGAGTTCATCGTCCGCGCGCGAGGCCCTCGCGCCTGGGGTCGGTACCGCTTTCGAGGACGCAATCTTCGCCCGCCGGCGTGCAGCGCCTCGCTATGCCGTGCAAGCCGCTGGTCATCGTCGTGAGGCTGATACGGTGCGCGCGAGCCGCCAGCGCGTCGGCGAGCGCGCCGGATGTGCTCCCGGCCTCCAGTTCGGTCGGGCCGTTGCGGCTCCCCAGGTTGGGGGCATCGACCACCTGCTGGAGCGGCAGGCCGTCATGGAGTACCCCGATCAGGGTTCGCGCGACATAGTTGATGATCGATGGCCCGCCGGGCGAACCGATGGCAAGCACCATCGGCCGCGTACCGACTGCAAACGGGTCTTCGCCCAGGACGTCGACGGGCGGGGCCGCCTCGCTGCCAGGCTCACTGCGAGGGCCGCCCGGCTGCGCCATGACATGGCTGGGCTGCCCGAACACCAGCGTGGGTGCCATGGAGCTCCTTGGCCGCTTTCCGCCCTCCACCCGATTCGGATGGGGGCCGTCCGAGGTCTGGGCCACGAACGAGAAGTCGGTCAGCTGATTGTTGAGGAGGAAACCGCGCACCATGAGGCGCGAGCCGAATGCGTGTTCGATCGACGAGGTGAGCACGACGGTTCGGCCTGCGCGATCGGTGATCGACAGATGGGTGGTGGACTCGACCTCGCCTTCAAGCGCATGGCGTGCCCGGGTTTCTGCGAGAAAGCGCTCGGGGTCACCAGGGCGCGCGGTATCGATCGATGTCGAGCCGATGAGCGCGGCGCGGGCGCGCAGGTAGCGTGAATCGAGCAGGGCGCGGACCGGTACGCGGGCAAATGCCGGGTCGGCGATCCAGCGGTCGCGATCGGCGAAAGCGAGTCGGCCGGCCTCGGTGAATAGGTGGGCTGCCATGACGCTGGCAGGGGTCCCCGTCGGGCCGTGAGGGGGCGCCATTGCGCCGTGGGCGGCTGCCATCGCGTGGGCGGGGGGTGCCATTGCGTCGTGATGGCCCGCCAGGCGCGTGCTGGGCCCCGCCGCATGGTCGGCAATTGCAAGAATCTGCGCAACCGAGATCGCGCCCGCCGAGGGCGGCGGCATGCCGCACAGCAGCCAGTCGCGATGCGCAGTGCACACGGGCGTGCGGCGCAGTGCCCGGTAGTTGCGCAGATCGTCTTCAGTGAGATCGCCTGGATTCGTGGCATGACCCTGTACGCGGGCCACCAGGTCGCGGGCGATCGGACCCTGATGGAGGACCTCGGCGCCGTGCCGGGCAATGGCGGCGAGCGTGTCGGCGAGCGCGGGATGGCGCAGCAATGTGCCAATCGGCAGTGCCCGCCCTTCGCTGTCGTAAAACAGTGCGCGGGCGTCGGGATCGTCACGCAGCCATCGGTCGCGGGCGAGAAGCGTGTGCAGCCGCGGGCTGAGCCTGAACCCCTCGCGTGCATGCCGGATCGCATGCTCGAACAGCCTGATCCACGGCAACACGCCATGGTCGCGATGCGCAAGCTCCAGCATTCGGAAGAGGCCGGGTGCGCCAACGGATCGGCCGCCGATGACGGCCGCTGCAAATCCGAGTGGACGGCCCGCCGCATCGACAAACCGGTCCGGGCGCGCCGCTGCGGGGGCTGTCTCCCGACCGTCGTAGGCCTGGACCCACCCTCGCGCCGGATCGTGATGCAGCAGAAAGCCTCCGCCGCCCACGCCCGAGGACTGGGGCTCGACCAGCGCAAGCACTGCCTGCGCGGCAATGGCAGCGTCGACCGCACTTCCGCCCTCGGCCAGCATCGCAAACGCGGCCTCGCTGGCAAGCGGATGCGCAGTGACCGCCAGAAACTCACGGGCACGGATCACGGGCTTGCTTTCTCGCCCGCTCGCCGCCTCGGGCGGGTCACCCAACGAGGGCTCGGCGAGCGACGGTACCGGCGCCCTGAAAGCGGCCGGCGGCGCGACGGGCTGCGCCTGCCCAGCCAGTACGGCAAGGGACAGGCACAGCGCGATCGATAGTCGAATGCCCTGTGGATTCGAGGACGCTGCCATCAGTCCATGATAGCGTGCGCACCGACCATCATTGTCCGGAGTGACCGCCCCGATGAAGACCATCAGCGAAGCCGCCAGCGCCCTGCGCGAGGGACGCTCGAGCGCACGTGCCCTTCTCGAAGAAAGCCGCGTTGCCGCGGATTCGGCGGCCAGCCTCAACGCCCTGGCCTGGGTCGACTGGGATCAGGCGGGCCGCGCGGCCGATGCGCTCGATGCCCGGGCGCAGTCCGGCGCGCCCGTGGGGCCGCTCCACGGCATTCCCATCTCGATCAAGGACCTGTTCAACGTGGCCGGCATGCCCACCCGCGGGGGCACCCGCGCGCCGCTTCATGAACTGGGTGAGGCGGAGGCGAGCCTGGTCACGCGCTTGCGCGAGGCGGGCGCGCTGATCTTTGCCAAGACCAACCTGCACGAGGTTGCGCTCGGAGCGACCGGCGAGAATCGCTGGACGGGCGATGTCTGCAATCCGTTTGATCCCTCGCGTCAGGCCGGCGGCTCCTCGAGCGGCGCGGCGGTGGCAGTCGCCCGTGGCATCGGACTGGGCGCGGTCGGTAGCGACACCGGCGGCTCGATCCGGATTCCGGCCGCGTTCTGTGGCGTGGTCGGATTCAAGCCAAGCTATGGCGCGGTACCCCTGGATGGCGGCCTCCACCTGTCATGGACCTGCGACCACGCCGGCCCCCTCGCGCGGAGCGTTGCCGACTGCGCACTGCTCTTCGAGGTGATGTCGGGGCGCTCCACCCGGCATGGTGCGGTGGCCCGCAAGCCGCGCCTGGCCGTGCCCGAGACCTGGCTGCGCGGTCGTCTGCAGCCGGCTGTACGCGAGGTATTCGAGCGCATGGTCGCCTCGCTCCGCGCCGACGGCATGACGGTGGATGCCATCGAGGCGCCGCTCATTTCCCGTGGCTGGGAGGCTTACACGCCGTTGGTGCGGGCCGAAGCCGCCTGGGTGCACAGGCGGGCGCTGGCCGAAGGCGGCGAGGGGTTTTCGGCGCTGGTGGCGCCGCCCCTGCGTGCAGGGCTCACCGTGCCAGCAGCCGATTACATTGCCAGCCTCAAGATGCGGGACGCACTCGCGGCCCAGCTCGATGCGATCCTGTCGGATTACGACGCGCTGATCATGCCCGGCAACGCGGTGTTGCCCCCTGAGCGCGGCCAGACCGATATCGACACCGAAGGCGGCATGATGAGCGTTCGCGATGCCGTCCTTGGACAGACTGCGTCGTTTTCGTTTGCCGGCGTGCCGGCGCTTGTGCTGCCAACTGCGCACGTCGACGGGCTGCCCACCAGCCTGCAGCTGGGGGGGCGGCGCGATGCCGATGCGGGCCTGCTTGCCCTGGGCCGCTGGTTCGAGACCCGCCTTGCGGCGGGTGCCTGACTGCGCCGCGGTCGGCTTACTTCGGCGCCATCCGGATCGCGCCGTCGAGCCGGATGGTTTCGCCATTGATCATCAGGTTGGCAAACACATGGCCGACCATCTGCGCGAACTCGTCGGGCCGCCCGAGGCGAGCAGGAAACGGAACCTGTTTGCCAAGCGACTCCTGCGCAGCCGGCGGCAGTGACTGAAGCAACGGGGTGAGAAAGAGTCCCGGCGCAATGGTGACCACCCGGATGCCGTCGCGGGCCAGTTCGCGCGCGATGGGTAGCGTCATCCCGACCACGCCGCCCTTTGAGGCCGCATAGGCCGACTGACCAATCTGGCCGTCAAAGGCTGCGACCGACGCGGTGTTGACGATGACACCCCGTTCGCCTTCCTCGCTCGGTGCGTTGCCCATCATGGCTGCCGCCGCGATCCGGATCATGTTGAAGGTGCCGATCAGGTTGATGTTGATCACCCGGCTGAAGGCTTCGAGCGGCAGCGGTCCTTCCTTGCCCACGGTTTTGCCGGGCGAGCCCACGCCGGCACAGTTCACCAGGCCAACGAGCGTGCCCATGTCGCAGGCGGCGCTGACCGTGGCCTTGGCATCGGCGTCGGAGGTGACGTCGCAGCGGATGAAACGCGACCCCGAACCGATGTCCGCCGCGAACCGCGTCCCGAGATCGGCATTGACATCGGCGATCAGTACCTTGCCGCCGGCTGCCGCGATCATTTTTGCCGTGGCACCGCCCAGGCCCGATGCGCCGCCGGTAACGATGACAACCTTGCCCTGATAGTCCATTCAAAGCTCCGTGAAAGTGGGTATTGCGTCAGACAGATTGTGCAGCGACCGCCAGACCCGCTGCCGGACCGCGCCGCACAAATGAAAAGGGCGGCCCCGCGAGGCCGCCCCGGATGCTCGGATCATGCCCGGTTACAGCAGGGGCACGATAAGCAGCGCCACGATGTTGATGATCTTGATGAGCGGGTTCACAGCCGGGCCCGCGGTGTCCTTGTAGGGGTCGCCAACCGTGTCACCGGTGACCGCCGCCTTGTGGGCGTCTGATCCCTTGCCGCCGTGATGACCTTCTTCGATGTACTTCTTGGCGTTGTCCCACGCGCCACCGCCGGTACACATCGAGATAGCCACGAACAGACCGGTGATGATGGTGCCCATCAGCAGGCCGCCCAGTGCCTTGGGACCGAGCACCAGACCGACCACCACCGGAACGATCACCGGCAGGAGCGACGGGATGATCATTTCCTTGATGGCCGACGTGGTGAGCAGATCGACCGCACGCGAGTAGTCGGGCTTGGCCGTGCCTTCCATGATGCCCTTGATCTCGCGGAACTGCCGCCGCACTTCCTCGACGACCGCACCCGCTGAGCGGCCAACCGCTTCCATGGCCATGGCGCCAAACAGGAACGGGATCAGCCCGCCTATGAACAGGCCAATGATCACCATGTGGTCGGACAGATCGAAGGTGACCTGGATCTTGGCCGACTCGAGCGCGTGGGTGTAGTCGGCAAACAGCACCAGGGCCGCAAGGCCGGCCGAGCCGATCGCGTAGCCCTTGGTCACCGCCTTGGTGGTGTTGCCCACCGCGTCCAGCGGATCGGTGATGTTGCGCACCGACTCGGGCAGGTCGGCCATCTCGGCGATACCGCCGGCGTTGTCGGTGATCGGGCCATAGGCGTCGAGTGCCACAACGATGCCTGCCATGGACAGCATGGCGGTGGCTGCGATCGCGATGCCGTAGAGGCCGGCCAGCCAGAACGAGGCAAGAATGGCCGCGCACACCATCAGCACCGGCCAGGCGGTGGACTTCATCGACACGGCGATGCCGGCGATGATGTTGGTGGCGTGACCGGTGGTGGAGGCCTGTGCCACATAACGGACCGGGGCGTATTGCGTGCCGGTGTAGTACTCGGTCACCCACACGATCAGCCCGGTGAGCACCATGCCCACGACCACGCAAAGCCAGAGGCTCATCACCGTGAGACCTTTGGGAAGGGTGGCGCCGGCGAACATCCACTGCGTGATCGGATAGGAGGCGATGGTTGCGATCACGCCCGCCACGATCAGGCCCTTGTAGAGCGCGCCCATGATGTTGGTGTCGCCCGGCTTGGCCTTCACGAACATGCAGCCGATGATCGAGGCGATGATCGACAGCCCGCCCAGCGCCATCGGGTAGACCACCGCCTGCATTTCTGCGCCGGTGACCATCAGCGAGCCGAGCAGCATGGTGGCGATCAGCGTGACGGCGTAGGTTTCGAACAGGTCGGCCGCCATGCCCGCGCAGTCGCCGACGTTGTCACCCACGTTGTCGGCAATCACCGCCGGGTTGCGCGGATCGTCTTCGGGGATGCCCGCTTCCACCTTGCCCACCAGATCGGCACCGACGTCTGCGCCCTTGGTGAAGATACCGCCACCGAGACGCGCGAAGATCGAGATGAGCGATGAACCGAAGGCCAGACCGATCAGGGGCTTCAGCACATGATGCAGGTCGGTGATCTTGCCCGCGCTTCCGACCAGAAACGCGTAGTAGCCGGCCACGCCAAGAAGGCCCAGACCCACCACCAGCATGCCGGTGATGGCGCCACCCCGGAAGGCCACCGCCAGCGCTTCGTTCAGACCCACGGTAGCGGCTTGCGCGGTGCGCACGTTGGCACGGACCGACACATTCATGCCGATGTAACCCGCCGCGCCGGAGAGCACGGCGCCGATCGCGAAACCGACCGCGGTCGACATGCCCAGACCCGGAACGACCAGGATGATGATGAAGAGGATCACGCCCACCAGGCCAATGGTGCGGTACTGGCGATTCAGGTAGGCCTTCGCGCCCTGCTGAATGGCCGCGCCGATTTCCTGCATCCGCGCATTCCCAGCATCCAGCCCCAGAATCCAGCGGCTTGACACGATGCCATACAGCACCGCGATGACGCCGCAGGCCAGCGCGAGCCAGACGCCCGCAGTGGTTGCAGTCATGATCGATCCTCCGTTGTCACTATGGTTTGATTAGACAAAGCGGCGGGATTTTACACGTGCCCAGCCGAACGCTAAGCCGCCCGTTGCGGCGGTCGTGTCGGTTACCCGTCTGGATGAGCCGGGGCGGGCGCCGCCCCCGATGCCACACAGGCGTCTGCAGACGCCTAGCCGGACACGGCCTCGAGCGCCCGCGCGGTGATTTCGTCGACGGCACCGATACCCGAAATCCGGCGGTAGCGCGGTGCGCCCGGCTGTCCGCCCGCCGCCCAGTTGCCGTAGTAATCGACCAGCTGCCGGGTTTGGGAGTGATAGACCGAGAGGCGCTTGCGGACGGTTTCCTCGCGGTCATCGTCGCGCTGCACCAGGTCTTCACCCGTCTGGTCGTCTTTGCCAGTGACCTTGGGCGGGTTGAAGCGAACGTGGTAGGTGCGCCCGCTTGCAAGGTGAACCCGGCGGCCGCTCATGCGTTCGACGATTTCGGAATCGGGAACATCGATTTCAAGCACGTAGTCGATGCCCACACCGGCTTCCTTCATCGCTTCCGCCTGCGGAATGGTGCGCGGGAAGCCATCGAACAGATAGCCCGCCGCGCAGTCGGGCTGAGCCAGTCGGTCACGAACCAGGCCGATGATGATGTCATCGGAGACCAGACCGCCAGAGTCCATCACCTTCTTTGCCGCGAGTCCGAGGGGCGTGCCGGCCTTGACCGCCGCGCGCAGCATATCGCCGGTGGAGATCTGCGGGATGCCGAAGCGGCGGGTGATGAACGCAGCCTGCGTGCCTTTGCCGGCACCCGGGGCGCCAAGGAGGATCAGACGCATGGGAATTTCCCGAAAGAGGGGTGAGGGGAGCGTACCGTCAAACGCTCGGGACGGTCAATTTGACGGGATTGACCAGAGCGCACGGACCCGCTCCAGATCGGCCGGCGTATCCACGCCCGGTGGTGGCGCGAGTTCGGTTACATGCACGGCGATCCGGAACCCGTGCCAGATCGCGCGCATCTGCTCTAGCGCTTCGATTTGTTCGAGCGGCGCCGGGGGCAGATTCGGAAATCGGGCCAGAAAATCGGCGCGGTAGGCATAGAGCCCGATGTGGCGAAGCGGCAGCCCGCTTGCAAGCAGCGCGGGCGACAGGCCGTCGGGCGTGGACGCCGCGGTGGCGTCGCGTTCGTGTGGAATCGGCGCGCGGGAAAAGGTGATGGCGCGTCCGGCCGCATCGGTGATCACCTTCACCACATTTGGATTTCGAAACTCCGCCGCCGAGGCGATGGGATGGGCTGCGGTGGCAATGGCGCAGTCGGGACTCTCGGCAAGGCGGGTGGCGACGGCGGCGATCAGCGACGGCGGCACCATCGGTTCATCGCCCTGCACATTGACGACGATATCGGCCTGCGCGAGACCCAGCGCGGCTGCCGCCTCGGCCAGGCGGTCGGTGCCCGAGGGGTGGCTGCTGCGGGTGAGGACAGCGGTAAAGCCTGCGGCGCGCACGCTTGCCGCGATCCGTTCCGAATCGGTGGCGACCGCCACCATCCGCGCCCCGGAAGCTGCCGCCCGCTCGGCAACGCGCACCACCATGGGTTGGCCGCCAATGTCGGCAAGCGGTTTGTCGGGCAGTCGGGTGGAGGCGAGCCGCGCCGGGATCAGGGCGACGAAGGCGGGAGTTGACATGGAGGCCTGGCGAGCTCAGGCGATCTCGGTGTCGTCGAGCCGTCGCGCCTCGTCGACCAGCATGCGCGGGATGCCGTCTCGAACCGGAAACGCCATGCGGTCAGGCATGCAAAGCAGTTCGGCATCGAGATCGGCGCCATCGGCCGCCGTGCCGCCCCGGCGCTTCCGAAGCGGGCCCTTGCAGATCGGGCAGACCAGAATTTCAAGCAGACGTGTGTCCAACGAGCACCTCGGCCAGCCAGGAAATCAGTTGGGGATCAGGGTCGGCGCTCACCTCGAGCGCCCAGCATCGCGGGTCTGCGAAGCCCGCGCATTTTACGGCGTCCTTGGTGGTCATCAGCACAAGGTCGGCTTGCAGGCTGTCAAGGCGCGTTCGCTCGACAGGCGCGTGGTCCGGCAACGGCAGCGTCTGCGCCCTGATGCCCAGGCCCCGAAGCATCTCGAAGAAGCGCTCGGGTTCGCCGATCCCCGCCAGGGCGGTGACCGACGCCTGCGCCGCGAAGCTGGCAAAGTCGGCAGCCGCGATCGGGTCACGATGCGCGGCGAGCGGAACAAAGCGTTCGGCAACCATGTGGAAGCCGAACACCCTGGGGTGAGGGACCGGACACACCGCTTGCCCGTTCAGGACGATTGCATCCATCCCGGCCAATGCCGAGAGCGACTCACGGAGCGGCCCGGCGGGGAGCAACCGGCCGTTGCCCGCCCCGCGCCGGTCGAACACCGCCAGCTCGACGGTTCTGGGCAGATGAACATGCTGAAGGCCGTCATCCGACACCACGACCGTCAGCTCGGGGTGTTCGCGCAGCAGCATGGCAAACGCCTCGCCCCGGTGCCGTCCCGCCGCGACCGGGCCGCAGCCCGCCCGTGCGAGCAGCACCGCCTCATCGCCATGCTCGCCCGCGTCGGCCGAGGGCAGAACCAGGCGCGCCTCCTGTCGCGCGCCGCGGTAGCCGCTGCAAAGCAGTCCCACCTGGTGGCCATGCGCCCGAAGGCCGCGCGCGATGGCAATGGCGAGCGGGGTTTTGCCGGCGCCGCCCACCACCAGGTTGCCCACCACGACGACTGGCGTCGTGGGCGCGGGAAGCGACCGGATCTGCGCGCGGCGCCTGGCGCTTTCCCGGGCGGTGATCAGGCTGAGCGGTGCGAGCGCGGCGGCCCCCGCCCGGGCTGCAAGGCTGGTGCCAAACCAGACCCCGTGAAGCAACCGCTCCACGACGCGTCGGGGCGGGGAGTGCGGGTCAGGCTTGGGGAACATTAGGCGGCGGCCGGCGTGTGTGGAAAACTATGTGGATAACATTGACGGCAAATGAGGACTTCACGGGCGATGTTCGGCAGCCAGCCGGTTTTGGCTTGAAGCGAAGTCATTAAATCATTTTAAATCAACCATTTAAAAATCTCTTCCGAGGGCGGGCATGCGTTACGGTCGACATCCAGTGCTGGCGAGGGTTTGTGGATAGGTTTGCCCCCGCAGGCCCCGTCACGCCTCGTTCCGCGCCGTCCGAGCCAGGATTCATGCGGGAAATCCTCACGGTTTCCCAGCTGAACCGCACCGTGAGCGGCTTGCTCGAACGCAGTCTCCCGCTGATCTGGGTTGGCGGCGAAATTTCCAACCTGACCCGCGCCGCAAGCGGCCACTGGTATTTCACGCTGAAGGATGCTGGCGCCCAGGTCCGTGCGGTGATGTTCCGGGGACGGGCCCAGGCGGTGGGGTTCGCGCCGCGCGAGGGCGACCGTGTCGAGGTTCGCGCACTGGTCACGCTCTATGAGGCGCGCGGCGATTTTCAGCTCAACGTGGAGGCGATGCGGCGCGCCGGGAGCGGCGACCTGCATCGGCAGTTTCTCGAACTGAAAGCGCGGCTCGGTGCAGAGGGGCTGTTTGACGCTGAACGGAAACGGGCGCTGCCCCGGCGCCCCGGCTGTGTCGGTATTGTCACGTCGCCGCAGGCGGCGGCGCTGCGCGATGTGCTGACGGCGCTCGCTCGGCGTGCACCGCATGTGCGCGTGGTGCTCTATCCGACACCGGTTCAGGGGGCCGATGCGCCCGAGCAGCTTCGCCGCGCGCTGGGGCAGGCGGTTGCGCGACGCGAGTGCGATGTGCTGTTGCTGGTGCGCGGCGGCGGATCGATCGAGGACCTCTGGGCGTTCAACGATGAGGCACTCGCGCGGGCGATTGCCGCATCGCCCATTCCGGTGGTCTCGGGCGTCGGCCATGAAACCGACTTCACCATCGCCGATTTTGTGGCGGACCTGCGAGCGCCCACGCCCACTGCGGCGGCGGAATTCGCAGCGGTGGAGCGGGCCGAACTGCTCGCCGAGGTGGACGGTTGGCTGGATCGCGCAGGCGGGCTCGTCGATCGCGCACTGGGTCGGGCTTCGCAGCGTCTCGATCTCGCGATGGCGCGGCTGCGGCCGCCGTCGGTGCAGTGGCGTGAGCGGGCGCACCGGCTCGCGCTGATCGAGTCCAGGCTCGCCTCGGCAGCACGCGACAGCCTGGCGCGCAGGCATGCCGTCGCCGAGCGGCTCCACGCCCGTCTGCGGCCGCCCTCGGTGGCGGCGGCCGGCGCCCGGGTCGATGCGCTCCGCGGGCGGCTGGTTCAGTCATCCCGGCGGCGGGTGGACACGGCGGATCAGCGGCTGCGGGCGCAGCACCAGGCGCTGCAGCTGGTGAGCCCGCTCGCGGTTCTGGGGCGGGGCTATGCGATCGTGCAGGACGGCGAAGGCAGGGTGCTGCGGGATCAGGAGGGACTCGCCGAAGGCGTCGGGCTTCACATTCGCCTCGCGCGGGCTGCGATCGAGGCGACGGTGACGGGGGTGCAGGTGCTTGCGGGCGACGAATCGGCAGACCGCCCGCCGGATTGACCGGAGCGCCGATACGGTCCGCATTGAGGGGCGCAGACTTTGCGCCTAAAATCCGCGGCCTGATTCTCCGGCGACCCGACTCTCCGGCGA
>JBMSQB010000020.1:0-55209 GCA_049423065.1 Burkholderiaceae bacterium | reverse complement strand
GCGCCCGAATCCGCCGCTTTTTCGGCTGGAACGCTGCCGGCCGGCCTTCACATTGCGCCTGAAGCCATGTCCGGCTTGCAGGCCGAGTACCTCAAGCGCCTGACCGATCTGATGTCGTCACCCAATCCGCCGGCCGCGCCTGACCGGCGTTTTGCCGATGCGAGCTGGCAGACCGGACCGTTTGCCTGGGGCGCGGCGCTCTATTCATTGAACGCCGAGTTTCTGCAGAAGATGGCCGATGCGGTGGAGGGCGAGTCGAAGTCGCGCGAGCGGTTGCGTTTTGCCACCCAGCAGTGGGTCGACATGATGTCGCCGGCGAATTTCCTGCTCACGAATCCCGAGGCCCAGAAGAAACTCCTCGACACGCGAGGCGAGAGTCTCTGGTCGGGCATCCAGAACATGCTCACGGATCTGCAGAAGGGACAAATCTCCCAAACCGATGAGCTTGCCTTCGAGGTGGGGCGCAATGTGGCCACCACGCCGGGCTCGGTGGTGTTTCAAAACGATCTCATCCAGTTGATCCAGTACACGCCCACCACCGATCGCGTGGGCAGTCGGCCGCTTTTGATGGTGCCGCCCTGCATCAACAAGTTCTACATCATGGACCTGCAGCCCGACAATTCGCTGGTCGCCTACGCGGTGTCGCAGGGCCATACCGTATTCATGGTGTCGTGGCGGAATGTGCAGGCCGATCAGAGTCGGCTCACCTGGGATGACTATGTCGAGCGCGGCGTCATCGATGCCGTCCGCACGGTCCGTGAAATCACCGGTCAGCCCACCATCAATCTGCTGGGCTTCTGCGTGGGCGGCACGCTGGCTGCAACCTCGGCTGCGGCGCTCGCAGCGCGCGGCGAGCGCTGGATCGAGTCGCTGACGC
Organism: Burkholderiaceae bacterium; assembly: GCA_049423065.1. Classification (GTDB taxonomy): domain Bacteria; phylum Pseudomonadota; class Gammaproteobacteria; order Burkholderiales; family Burkholderiaceae_E; genus SYIM01. The sequence continues at coordinate 54,332 of JBMSQB010000020.1, read as the reverse complement.
TGCTCACCACCCTGCTTGATTTCTCGGACCCGGGCGTACTGGGCATCTTTGTTGATGAAGCCTTCGTGTCCTACAAGGAAGCCACCATCGGTGGTGGCGGACTCATGCACGGCCGCGAACTCGCCACCACGTTCAACTTTCTGCGTCCCAACGATCTGGTCTGGAACTATGTGGTGAGCAACTACCTGAAGGGTGAGCCGCCTCCGGCCTTCGACCTGCTTTACTGGAACTCCGACAGCACCAACCTGCCTGGCCCCATGTTTTGCTGGTACCTGCGCCACATGTACCTGCAGAACGAACTGCGCATTCCGGGGCGCCTCAACTCGGCCGGCGAGTCGATCGATCTGGGGTCCATCGGCGTACCCACCTATGTTTACGGTTCGCGCGACGATCACATCGTTCCCTGGCGCGCCGCGTACGAGTCCACGCAGCTGATGAAGGCGCCAGTCCGGTTCGTGATGGGCGCGAGCGGGCACATCGCCGGCGTGATCAATCCTGCGCACCGCAACCGACGCAATTACTGGGTCGGCGCGAGCTGCCCGCCGTCGGCCGAGCAATGGTTCAGCCAGGCCGAGGAAGTGCCCGGGAGCTGGTGGCCCGACTGGGCGCAGTGGCTTGCCAGATTCCAGGGGGAGCGAAAGATTGCGCCCCGTTCACCCGGATCGGCCCGATTCACCGTACTGGAACCCGCCCCTGGCAGCTATGTCAGGCAAAAAGCTTGAACCACACTGATACGCATCACAACAAGGAGATTGGCTCATGAGCAGGAAAATCGCTTACGTAACGGGCGGGATGGGCGGAATTGGCACCGCCATTTGCCGCAAGTTCCACGACATGGGCTATCTGGTCATCGCCGGGTGCGGGCCCACGCGCGATCACGCCAAGTGGCTGGCGGAACAGAAAGCCGAGGGCTACGAGTTCCATGCCTCGGTGGGTAACGTGGCGGACTGGGACTCCACGAAGGCTGCGTTTGACCAGGTGAAGGCCACCTTCGGAAGTCCCGACATTCTGGTCAACAACGCGGGCATCACGCGTGACGGGGTGTTCCGCAAGATGTCGCTTGACGACTGGCGCGCGGTCATCGACACCAACCTCAATTCGCTCTTCAATGTCACCAAGCAGGTGATCGATGGCATGCTCGACAAGGGCTGGGGCCGCATCATCAATATCTCGTCGGTCAACGGCGAAAAGGGCCAGTTTGGCCAGAGCAACTATTCGGCTGCCAAGGCCGGCATGCACGGATTCTCGATGGCGCTTGCACAGGAAGTGGCGAGCAAGGGGGTGACCGTCAACACCGTGGCGCCCGGCTACATCGCCACCGACATGGTCATGGCGGTTCGTGAAGACGTTCGCGAAAAGATCATTCAGACCATTCCGGTTCGGCGGCTGGGTCGTGCCGAGGAAATCGGATCGATCTGCGGTTGGCTCACGACCGATGACGCAGGTTTCACCACCGGTGCAGAGTTCTCCTGCAACGGTGGCTTGCATATGGGCTGATGGACAATGAGTGCACCGATCCGGCTGATCAAGAAGTATCCGAACCGCAGGCTCTATGACACCCGGACCAGCGCGTACATCACGCTGGCCGACGTCAAGCAACTGGTACTCGATAACGAACCCTTCCGCGTGGCCGATGCCAAGACAACGGAAGACCTGACGCGCAGCATCCTGCTGCAGATCATTCTTGAGGAAGAAGCCGGCGGTGCGCCGCTGTTCACGTCCCCCATGCTCGCGCAGATCATTCGGTTTTATGGTCATGCGATGCAGGGCATGATGGGCGCTTACCTGGAAAAGACGATGCAGTCTTTCGTCGAGATCCAGGACAAGCTGCAGGAGCAGTCCAAGTCAATCTATGACCCGGGCACCATGCCAAGCGCCGAGGTGTGGGCGCAGTTCATGGCCATGCAGGCGCCCATGATGCAGGCCATGATGGGCAACTACATCGACCAGAGCAAGACACTGTTCATGCAGATGCAGGAGCAGATGGCCGCGCAAACGCGCAGCGTCTTTCAAAACATGAACTTTCCCGGCGCTGCGCCGCGCCAGAAGTGAGCGCGGCCCGCAGGAAAAAGTCGGTCCCCAAGGTCGGCTTCGTTTCGCTGGGTTGCCCCAAGGCGCTGGTCGACTCCGAACGCATTCTCACGCAGCTTCGCGCCGAGGGCTATGAAGTGTCGGGCTCCTACGACGGCTCGGATCTCGTGGTCGTCAATACCTGCGGCTTCATCGACGACGCCGTGCGCGAGTCGCTCGATGCCATCGGCGAAGCGCTGGCAGAAAACGGCAAGGTGATCGTCACCGGTTGTCTGGGCGCGAAGGCGGGCAGCAGCCCCGGGTCGACGCTCGTCGAGGAAGTGCACCCCAGCGTGCTCGCGGTGACGGGTCCTCATGCCACCGAGGAGGTGATGGCCCATGTCCATCGGGCGCTGCCCCGGCCGCATGACCCCTTTACCGATCTCGTGCCCGAGGCGGGTATCAAGCTCACCCCCAGACACTATGCCTACCTGAAAATTTCGGAAGGCTGCAATCATCGCTGCAGCTTCTGCATCATCCCTTCAATGCGGGGCGATCTCGACAGCCGTCCGATTGGCGATGTGGTCCGCGAGGCGCGCGCGCTGTTTGCGTCAGGCGTGCGCGAACTGCTGGTGGTGTCGCAGGACACGAGCGCTTACGGGGTTGATGTGCGCTATCGGACCGGGTTCGTTGAGGGCCGCCCGGTTCGCACCCGCGTCCATGAGCTCGCGCGCGAGCTGGGGATGGCTGCCCGGGAGCATGATGCCTGGGTTCGGATGCACTATGTCTATCCGTATCCGCATGTGGATCAGCTCGTTGAGTTGATGGCCGAAGGGCTGGTGCTGCCTTACCTGGATGTGCCTTTCCAGCATGCCCATCCGCGAATTCTGAAGCTCATGAAGCGGCCGGCCAGTGGCGAGCGCAACATCGAGCGCATCCAGGCCTGGCGGGCGATCGTGCCCGACATCACGGTGCGGAGCACCTTTATTGCAGGCTTTCCTGGCGAGACCGAGGCGGAATTCGAGTCGCTGCTTGAGTTCCTGCGCGAGGCGCGGCTTGATCGTGTGGGGTGCTTTGCTTACTCGCCCGTCGACGGCGCCACCGCCAACGACCTGCCGGGGGCGTTGCCGGAAGCGGTACGCGAGGCGCGCCGCGAGCGGTTCATGCAGGTCCAGGCCGAGATCTCCGCTGAGCGACTGCAGCGCTTTGTGGGCCGCACCATGCGGGTGCTGGTTGACGGGATCGAAGAGTCGGAGGATGGCGCCTGTGCGGTCGGGCGCACGCAGATGGATGCGCCGGAGATCGACGGCGTGGTTCGGTTTGGCGGTAGCGGCCCCTTGCCAATCGGCGGCTTTGTGCAGGTGCGGATCACGGGCGCCGACGAACACGATCTCGAGGGCGAAATGGTGAACGCCGCCTGAGGCCGGGTGTGCTGCCCTCAGCGAGTGTCCTCGAACAGACCCAGGAGCGAATCGAGCCCGCCGTGATTGATGGCGTGAGTGGTTTCGTTGCGAACCAGCGGTTTGGCCCGGTAAGCGACCGACAACCCGGCCACAGACATCATCTGCAGATCGTTGGCGCCGTCTCCCACCGCAATGGTGCGGGCGAGTGGGCAGCCGATCCGTGCTGCCGTGCGTTCCAGCGCCACCCGCTTGGCGGCGGCATTGATCACCGGACCCACCAGGTGTCCGGTCAGTTTCCCGCGGCTGACCTCGAGCCGATTGGAATGAACATGCGCAATGCCGAGCCGCGCCGCGAGCCGATCGGTGAAGAAGCTGAACCCGCCTGACACGAGGAGAAGTTGCAGACCACTCGCCTTCATCCGTCGCACCAGTGTCTCGGCGCCCGGGCTCAGTTCGACACGCTCATCCCAGACCCGCTGCAGCACTGACTCCGGCAGGCCTTCGAGCAGGGCCACGCGACGTCTCAGACTCTCGTCATAGTCGCTGATCTCACCGCGCATCGCCGCTTCGGTGATGGCGGCGACCTCGGCCTTGCGTCCGGCGAAATCCGCGATTTCATCCACGCACTCGATGGTGATGAGGGTGGAGTCCATGTCGAACGCGGCGAGTCCGAAGCTGTCGAGTCGCAGATCGGGCGCCACGATCTCGGCGTCCACCTGATGGACCTGGGCTGCGGCCTCAAGCGTCTCGCCCTCGATGGATACGCGGCGCCAGAGCGCGAGCCGGTCGGTTGAAAGATCGGGCGGGTGTCCGGCGAGCGCGGTGAATGCGTCGACCGCAATGCGCGACAGGCAGGGGTGCTGAACGATCAGCGTGCTCACGATTTCTTTTTGCCCGGCGGAGGCGGCACGGGCGTGGCCAGACCCGTCAGGATGTCACGAATTGCACGTACCCGCGATTTGAGATCGGGCGTGGCGAGCGTGAAGCGGATACGGTCCTGGCCGCTCATTCGCGCGTCACGACGGCGCTGGATGAGTCCGATGATCTGGCCTGGATCGATCGGTGGCCGTTCGGTGAACTGAACCACGACCGCCTCGGAAGCGGCGTCGATCTTGATGATGCCAAGTGGTTTGCAGGCGATTCTGAGCCGATGGGTCTCAAACAAGGCCACGGCGGGTTCAGGCAATTTGCCGAAGCGGTCGATCAATTCTTCCTGCAATTCACGCAGCCTGTCGTCGCTGTCAGCGCCAGCAAGCCGTTTGTAGAGGCTCAGTCGCTCGTGCACGTCGGCACAATAATCGGCGGGCAGCAGCGCCGGGACATGGAGCTTGATTTCGGTGGTGGCTGCGAGTGGCGCACCGGGGTCGGGGTCGCGGCCTTCTTTCAGCGCGCGTACGGCCTCGGTGAGCATGTCGGTGTACATCGAGAAACCCACCTGTTGCATTTCGCCGGATTGCGAATCGCCCAGCACCTCGCCTGCGCCGCGGATCTCGAGATCGTGCATGGCGAGATAAAAACCGGAACCGAGCTCTTCCATCGCCTGAATCGCATCCAGCCGCTTGCTCGCGTCGCGGGTGATGGCCGATTCGTCGGGAATGAGCAGATAGGCGTAGGCCTGATGGTGTGAGCGACCCACGCGTCCGCGCAACTGGTGGAGCTGTGCGAGGCCGAAGCGATCGGCACGATGAATCACAATGGTATTGGCGGCGGGCACATCGATGCCGGTCTCGATGATGGTGGTGCAGAGCAGGACATTGAAACGCTGTTGATGGAAATCGCGCATGACGCGCTCGAGCTCACGCTCGGGCATCTGCCCGTGGGCGACTTCGATGCGCGCTTCGGGCATGAGTTCGGCGAGCCGGTTACGGCGGTTGTTGATGGTTTCAACTTCATTGTGGAGAAAGTAGGCCTGGCCACCGCGCTTGAGCTCGCGCAGCAGTGCCTCGCGGATGGTGGCGTCAGACTCGCGCCGGACGAAGGTGCGGATGGCGAGACGCTTCTGCGGTGCGGTTGCGATCACGGAGAAATCGCGGATGCCTTCCAGGCTCATTGCGAGCGTGCGCGGGATGGGCGTGGCAGTGAGTGTGAGGATGTCGACCTCGGCCCGCAGCGCTTTCAGCGCCTCTTTCTGGCGGACGCCGAACCGGTGTTCTTCGTCGATGATCACCAGCCCGAGATTTCTGAATTTGATATCGGCGGACAGGAGCTTGTGCGTGCCGATCACGATGTCGATCTCACCGCGGTTGATTTTCTCAATGGCCTCGCGGGTCTCCGCGGCAGAACGAAACCGAGAGAGCTCGGTCAATCGGACCGGGAAGTCTGCAAACCGGTCGGAGAAGGTGCGGAAATGCTGCTCGGCGAGAAGCGTGGTGGGGCACAGCACCGCCACCTGCCGACCATCGGCGGCAGCAATGAAGGCCGCCCGGAGCGCAACCTCGGTCTTGCCAAAGCCCACATCGCCACAGACCAGCCGATCCATGGGTCGCGCGGCGATCAGGTCCTGCACCACGGCATGAATCGCTGCGAGCTGATCGGGCGTTTCCTCGAAACCAAAGCCTTCGGCAAAGGCCTCGTAGTCGCGTGCGGCAAAGCCGAAAGCGTGACCGGCGCGAGCGGCCCGCCGGGCATAAAGATCAAGGAGCTCGGCCGCGGCGTCACGCGCATGGCGGGCGGCCCGGGCGCGTGCCTTTTCCCACTGGCCGGAGCCCAGCTGGTGAAGTGGCGCGTCCTCCGGTGCTGCGCCGCTGTAGCGACCGATCACATGAAGCTGCGCAACCGGTACGTAGAGTGTTGCCTCGCCCGCATACACCAGGTGCAGAAATTCGGTGGGACCATCGCCCAGATCCATGGTGACCAGGCCCTGGTAGCGGCCGATGCCATGTTGAACATGCACCACTGGATCGCCGATTTTCAATTCGGCGAGATCGCGGATCAGCGAGTCGACATTCGTTGCGCTTTCGCGTCGTCCGCGCCTGGAGCGTCGTGCCGTGCCTGCGAAGAGTTCGCCCTCGGTGATGACCGCAAGGGTGCCGTCGGCGAGCGAGAAGCCTTCCTGTAGCGGGCCGACCACCAGTGCCGAGGCAAGCGATTGTTCGGTGAACTGCTGCCAGCTTTCAACGACCGGCGCATCGATACCTTCCTGCTGCAGGAGCTCGGCGATGCTTTCGCGGCGGCCGGGCGACTCGGCAACAATCAGCGTGCGGCCCAGGGTGCCATCCAGCCAGTCCACCAGACGTCCGAGCGGGCGCTCGGCGCGGCGGTTGACTTCCAGGTGGGGCAGGGGTGCGGCATAGCGCTCGCGCTGCGGATCCGGGCTGCCCGGGGCGGCGTTCGCCTCGACGGGGGTGGCAACGGCGGCATCCTCGGTTGGCGACTGCCCGCTTGTGATGCGGGGCATGGTCCAGCGCCCAAGCCTTCTGGCGAGCGCGAAGAAGTCGTCAACCGTGATGAAGAGTTCGGCCGGCGAGAGCAGCGGCCGCTCCGGGTCGTGCGCGAGAAAACGGTGCCGCTGGCCGGCATCGAGCAGAAAGCGCGCGGCGGACTGTTCGACATCGCCATGCGTGAGCACAAGTGAGTTGTCGCGCAGATAGTCGAAGACGGTGGCCATGGTGCCGTGAAAGAGCGGCATCCAGTATTCGATGCCTGGCGCCAATACGCCGTTGGCGATGTCGCGGTAGATGGGGCTTCGCGACGGATCGCCTTCGAAACGTTCGCGCCAGCGCGCCCGAAAGGCGTTGCGCGCCTCGTCGTCGACCGGAAACTCGCGCCCGGGCAGGAGACGAACCTCCTGGGTGGCGTAAAGGCTTCGCTGGCTGTCGGGATCAAAGGTGCGGATCGATTCGAGTTCGTCGTCGAACAGGTCGAGCCGGTACGGCAGCGTCGCGCCCATCGGGTAGAGGTCGATCAAGCCGCCGCGGACGCAGTATTCACCAGGATGCACGACCTGGCTGACATGCTCATACCCCGCGGCCGTGAGCTGGGCGCGAAGGCGGGCTTCGTCGAGTTTCTGGCCCTTTCTGAAGCGGAAGGTCCGGGCAGCGACAAAGGAGGCTGGGGCGAGCCTGTGCAGCGCCGTGGTTGCGGCGGTCACCACCACATCGAGTGCGCCCGCCGAGAGCGAATGAAGCGTGGACAGTCGCTCGGAGATCAGGTCGTCGTGCGGCGAAAATGCGTCCCAGGGGAGCGTCTCCCAATCAGGCAGCAGGGCGATCCGCAAGGTCGGCGCAAACCATGCAAGCTCGTCACGCAGCCTGGGCGCATCGGCGGCCGAGGCCGTCACCAACAGCAGCGTCCGCCCGTGCTCGGCCTCGCGTCTGGCGAGCGCGGCAATCAGCGCTGCGTCAGACGACCCATGACAGGCGGGTAGCGACGAGATATGACCGGTACGAGGCGGCGCCGGCAGGGCAGCGGGGGCGACAGACCGGTGAGTGGGGGCGAGGTGCGGAGGGTTCAAGCGTAGAATTTTAGCTTTACGCGCGAATGACCATGCTGGACGACAGAGAACGCTACTGGGCGGTGGTGCCAGCGGGGGGCACGGGCTCGCGACTGGGGGCCCAGGTGCCCAAACAGTATCTGTTGCTGGGCGGCCAGACCATGATCGAGCGCTCGGTCGATGCGCTGTCGTGCGCGCGCTGGATCGAGCAGGTGGTGGTGGTTGCGGCCCCCGGTGACGCGCAGGCGGCGCGCCTCCTTGCGGGGCATGCGCGGGTCCAGGTGCTGGCCCGTGGTGGGGCTACGCGTCGTGACAGCGTGCTTGCCGGGGTGAGCTTTCTGCTCGATTCCATCGGCGCGCGCCAGAATGACTGGGTGCTGGTGCATGATGCGGCGCGTCCCGCCGTGTCGCTGGCTGCGCTCGAGCGGTTGAAGGCCACGCTGGCGGGCGGCGCTGGCGGCGGGTTGCTCGCTTTGCCGGTCGCCGATACGGTCAAGCGTGCGCACCCCGAAGATGGCGGGATGATCGGCGAGCGCGTGGCTGCCACGGTTGACCGGCGAGGCCTGTGGCTCGCCCAGACGCCTCAGATGTTCCGACTGGGGGCGCTCGCTCAGGCGCTTGCCCGATTCCCCGAGGTCACCGACGAGGCGTCAGCAATGGAGGCGGCCGGGGAACCGGTACGGTTGGTCGCGGGCGACCGGATGAACTTCAAGGTCACCACGCCTGACGACCTCGATCTGATGCGCAGACTGCTGGGAGACTGACCATGGGGTTTCGAATCGGACAGGGCTTTGATGTGCACGCTTTGGTGCCGGGCCGCAGACTGGTGCTGGGGGGGGTCGAGATCCCTTATGAGCGCGGCCTGCTGGGCCACTCCGACGCTGATGTGCTGGCGCATGCAGTTACCGATGCGTTGTTGGGCGCGGCCGGTCTGGGTGACATTGGCCGCCACTTTCCCGATACCGATGCCCGCTTCGCGGGTGCCGACAGTCTGGTGCTGCTCGCAGAGGCCGTTCGGCGGGTGAGGGAGGCGGGTTATTCGGTCGGAAACGTGGATGCCACCATCGTTGCGCAGGCGCCCAGAATGGCCCCGCACATCGATGAAATGAATGCGCGCCTGGCCAGGGCGATCGGTATCGGGGTCGGGCAGGTCAACGTGAAGGCGCGCACCACCGAGCGCCTCGGTTTCGAGGGGCGCGGCGAGGGAATTTCCGCGCATGCCGTGGCGCTGCTGGTGGATTGACGACCATGAAGGTTCGCATCCACAGCGGCGCGTTCAAGGCGGGGGAGGCCGGCAATCATGGTTGATGCGGTGACACACAATGCCCAGGCGGGCCGGTTCGAACTGAGGGTGGAGGGCTGGCTGTGCCGAGCCGACTACCGCCTCGATGGCGCGGTGATGAATGTTCATCACACCGAAGTGCCGCCGGCCCTGGAAGGACGGGGCCTCGCCTCGAAACTGGTTGCGGCGGTGTTCGAGCACGCGCGTCATCACGCGCTCACGGTTCGTCCCAGCTGCTCTTACGTCCGGGCCTGGGCGCGGCGCCATCCGGAGGTGGCAGATCTGCTCGAGCGGTGAGGCGTGTGTTGCCTCAGTCAGCGGGCCCGGCTACAGATATTCGCTGATCTCGATCAGATTGAGGTCGGGGTCGCGCAGGTAGACCGACCGAATCGGGCCGGTTGCGCCGGTTCGTTGCACAGGCCCCTCGATGACGGGCCATTGCACCGCTTTCAGGTGTTCGATCACCCGCTCAAGCGGGCGGTCGGCGATCAGACAGACATCGATCGATCCCGGAACGGGCAGATGCGCCCTGGGTTCGAATTCGGCGCCCTTTACATGCAGGTTGATTTTCTGTCGACCGAAGCGAAAAGCCATTCGCTCCACCGGCGGGGTTCCGCCACGAAAGCGCTCCAGCGTCATGCCCAGGACCCGAACATAGAAATCGATACACGCCTCGGGATGCGACGTGGTGAGAACAAGATGGTCGATTCGGTCGATCATGGCTGGCGTCCTGGATGAGTGGCTCATTGGCATTCTGGCTGATTCAATGATTCAGCTTGAAATGGGAAAATATCCCATATATACTCACTTCCGTTGGTTTGGTTATCCGCAATGACTCATTGGTCAGCATCCCACCCACGGAGGTCGCTGTGCTTCAGACAAGACAGATTCTTCTCGCAGCCCTGGCTGCACTTCCCCTCGCAATGGCCGGTTGCGGCGGCGGCTCCGGCGGCAGTCCGGCGACTGCGCCCTTGACGTCATCAGACAGCCCGCTTCAGGCAGCAACCCTGCAGGTTGCAAGCGGCGTGGTGACCGGATTCGGCTCGGTTTATGTCGATGGTGTCCGGCTCGACGACAGCGACGCCGGCGCGGTCACGGAGCAGGCTGATGGTTCCACCCGGCCCGTGGCGCTGCAGATCGGTCAGCGTCTGCGCGCCACGCACGACGGCACGGGCAAGGTCTCGAAGCTGGTGGTTGACGCTGCCGTGATCGGTCAGGTTGTGTCGGTTGACGCCGCTGCGGGTGCGCTTCAGGTGGCTGGGCAGGCGGTGCTGATCAACCTCGATGCCGCGGTGGGGTCGCTCACGCAATTTGGTGGCGACGGCGCGGATCCGTCCACGCGGTACAGCAGTCTCACCGACGTGCAGGCGGGCGATTTTGCCGAGGTGCATGGCAGTCCGGTGCTGAGCGGTGGGCAGTGGGTGGTTCGCGCCACGCGCATCGACAAGCGCGCAGCCATTGGTGCGGTGCGGGTAAGCGGGGTGGTCTCCAATCTGGTGAATACCGATGCCGCAAAGACCTTCCAGGTTGGCGCACTCACGGTGGACTACGCGGCTGCGCTTGCCGCCGGCAAGGTCAGGCCTGCGGAGCGTCTGGCAGCAGGCGTGGCGGTGCAGGTGCATGGTGCAACTGCCGGTGTGGTGGGAAATGTGCTCACTGCAGCGGCGGTTCGCATCGGGGCCGACCGGGACGGATTGCCCGTTGCCACCCGCGTGCAGCTGGGAGGGCTGGTGAGTGGGTTTAACGCTGCGGCGGGTACATTCCAGCTGGACGGTGCGCTGGTGCGAATCGGAACGGTTGCGCCTGAGCCAACGGGTGCGGTGGTCAACAACGGTTCCTGGGTCAGGGTGGCTGGCACCCTGGCCGAAGATGGTGCCATTGATGCGGCGCAAATCACCGTCAGGCAGGCCAATTCAGCCACCGATCTGGCGCGTGTCAGGCTGTTGGGTCCGGTCACGGGGCTGGTCGACCAGAATATCTTCATCGTTCGTGACGTGCCGGTGGATGCGTCGAATGTGCTGGCTGCGAGTCGCACCGGCTGCGCCCAGCTGGTCGACGGGTCCCAGGTGATCGTGAGCGCGGTCATGCAGGCTGGCACCGATGTTGTGCTGGCAGACGAGCTGCGCTGCGAGGCGCCAGTCGTGGGGCGGCCGGTGGCCGGGCATGCGGGCGGCGCGGTTGCCGCCATTGATCTCGTTGCCAGGTCGTTGACGCTCACCGATCCTGCCGGACAGACCCGCACCGTCCGCTGGACCGACAGCACCGTCTTTGCAGGCCAGGCGCTGGCCACTGGCGCCGGCGCGCTGAAGACCGGCATGCTGGTGCAGGCGGAAGGAATGATTGATGGCACCGCGCTGGTGGCCAAGGTGATCGGTGTACACGGATCGCGACCCACCGACCGTTTCCGCGAACGTCCGCCACAGGCGCTCAACCAGGCGCCTGACCGGAGCGAGGCCGTTGCAAGCTGGATCGATTATCAGAACCGCAGGCGCCTGCCGCCTGGCCGCTAAGCTGGCCCGCTTGGCGAGTGGCGCAAGCTCTGGGACACAGAGCGCGTCAGGGTAGGGCGCAACGGGGATGGGCGGTCGAGGCCGCCGCCCTGAGAGGTTTGGGGCCGGGAAACCGGCCCCTCTTTTTTGGGGCTGGGCGCACAATGACGACAGGTGCAGGATCGCCTGTCTGAGTCAAGAATCGGAGCCCTGGATGACGGAGTCTCACCGACAACCGCTGAACCGCGAGCCGCATCCCCGCCGCGGACCGCTTGCCTTCGTCTACCGCTGGCTGTTCGATTTTGACCATCGCCAGGGGTATGCGGCGAGGTTGGACTACCTGATCGCGGTGCTCATTATCATTGGGGTGCTGGCAATCATCCTGGAGCACATCGAAGCGATCTACACGCCCCACGCGGCGATATTTGATCTTCTCGACTGGATACTGATCGGAATCTTCACCGTCGAATACCTGCTGCGCGTTGCGACCGCGCCGCACAATCCCGAATTCGCGCATTCCCGGTTTCCGAGGCTCAGGTACATCTTCAGCTTTTACGCACTGGTGGACCTGCTCGCGATTGCGCCCGCGTATGTGGCCGGGTTCATGGCGCTCAACGCGGACGAAACCCGGATCCTGCGTCTGCTGCGGCTGATGCGGGTCTTCAAGCTCTCACGCCATCTGGTGCCGGCCTGGGAGGAGTTTCAGTCGCTGAACCGGCACCGAAGCTTTCGTGCGCGTCTGCATGCGCTGCTCGAACCGACCGGGCACTCCGGGCGACTTCACGCCTACGTCGACAACTTCCTGATCTTCTGGGTGCTGGTGTCGATTGTGTCGGTGATTCTGAATTCGGTGGATTCGCTCGCCGAACTGTTCGCGGTCGAGTTCCTGATCATCGACACCCTGGCATTCACGGTGTTCACCGTCGAATACCTGGCTCGACTCTACACCGCGCCCGAGCGACCGGAATTGAAGGCCATCCGCTGGAAGCGACTGGCGCATGCACGGTCGCCGGGGGCGATCATCGACCTGCTTGCGGTGCTTCCCACCCTGATCGAGGCACTGGTCCCGAATGACCTCGATCTCCGGTTCCTGAGGGTGTTCCGGCTGATACGCCTGTTGAAGCTCACCCGCTATACCTCTGCTGCCGTCACGCTCTACAAGGTGATTTCGCGCGAGCGCCAGATCATTGTTGCGGCCGGGTTCGTGATGGTGCTGCTTGTCGTGCTCACGGCGAGCATGGGCTACCTGTTCGAACATGACGCGCAGCCGGACAAGTTCGAAAACATTCCGCAATCGATCTACTGGGCGGTCATCACGCTCGCCTCGGTCGGATATGGCGACATCTCACCGGTCACGCCGATGGGGCGTGCCCTCACGGTGGTGCTGGCGCTGATTGGAATCGGCATCTTTGCGATTCCGGCGGGTTTGCTGGCCTCAGCCTTCAGCGATCAGCTGCGAATCGACCGCGAGGACTTCAAGCGGCGTCTGGTGCACGCATACGAGGGCGGGGAGTCGGCGGCGCAGGCCAGGGAACTGATTGCAGCCGAGGCCGAGCGTCTGCATCTGTCGCGAGATGATGTGGTCAGGCTGACCCAGGAGGCGAAGGCTGAATTCGAATCCAAGCGCGGCGACCTGCATGGTGCGGGACGGATGGTCGTCATTGACCCGGCCAGGCATCCTGATCTTGCGGCAACCCAGTTCGTGTTGAGCCTTTCGCAGTTGCAGATGCTGGTGGAGGCGGCAGGGCCGGACGTACTTCTTCGCCGGCTACAGCACAAGGGGCCGGATGGTTTGCTCGCAGCCGAAGTGCTGGAACTGATCGCATCGCGCCAGGCGCCCCCGCGCAAGCATCCCTAAACACGCGGCACGGCGCCGCGCGACTGCGGTTCGGCAAGAAAATCGAAGTCCACGCCCTGGTCGGCCTGGGTGACGGTCTTCAGAAACAATTGCCGGTAGCCGCGAGGCGCGGTGGGCACGGTTTGCTTGAGCCCCGCGGCGCGCTGTGCGAGCTCCTCCGCACTCACGAGGAGTTCGAGCGTGCGCTGTGCAACCGAGAGGCGAATTCGGTCGCCGGTGCGCACCAGCGACAGAGGCCCACCCACCGCCGACTCCGGCGTGACATGCAGCACGACGGTGCCGAAGGCCGTTCCACTCATTCGTCCGTCAGAGATTCGAACCGCATCTTTGACGCCTTGCCGCAGCAGCTTGCGTGGAATGGGAAACGCGCCCGCCTCCGGCATGCCCGGCGCGCCTTTTGGGCCAATGTTGCGCAAAACCAGCACATCGCCCGGCGCAACGTCGAGATCGTCGCGGTCGACGCGGGCTGCGAGGTCGGCTGCGTCCTCGAACACGAAGGCGCGGCCTTCGTGCTCCATCAGCGCAGCCGATGCGGCCGATTGCTTGATGATGGCCCCACCGGGGGCCAGATTGCCTCGCAGCACAGCAATGCCGCCCTCGGGATATATGGGGGCTTCCCGCTTGCGAACGGTTTGCTGCGGAAACGGTGGCGCGGCGGCGTCAAGTTCTTCGCCGAGGGTGCGTCCGGTGACAGTGAGCGCATTCAGCCTCAGCAGCGGACGCAGTTCCCGAAGGAGCGTCGCCATGCCACCGGCCGCGTGAAAATGCTCCATGTAATGCTCGCCCGAAGGCTTCAGGTCGAGCAGCACCGGAGTATCGCGAGACATCCGGTCGAGCGCGTCGAGATCGAAGCGAAAGCCCACCCGACCCGCGAGCGCGGCCAGATGCACGATGCCGTTGGTGGAGCCGCCGATCGACAGCAGCACCCGGAAGGCATTGTGAAAGGCGTCTTCGGTGAGGATTTGTCGCGGGGTCACGCGACTGGCGGCCAGACGGACCGCCTGCGCGCCGGTGAGTTCGGCCGCCCGCATCCGGTCGGCAGTGACCGCAGGGGGGGTGGCTGCGCCCGGAACGCTCATGCCGAGCGCCTCGACCACGCAGGCCATCGTGCTGGCGGTTCCCATCACCGAGCAGGTTCCCACGCTCGGGACCAGCTGGTCATTGACCGCGGCGATCTCCTGGTCGTCGATTTCTTCGGCGCGGTATCGTGCCCAATATCGTCGGCAGTCGGTGCACGCGCCGACGGTCTGCCCGCGATGCGAGCCGGTGAGCATCGAGCCGGTGACCAGGGAAATGGCGGGAATGTCGGCCGAGGCCGCGCCCATCAGCTGCGCCGGAACGGTTTTGTCGCAGCCGCCGATCAGTACCACCGCATCCATTGGCTGCGCCCGGATCATTTCCTCGGTATCGATCGCCATGAGGTTGCGCAGATACATGCTGGTGGGATAGGCGAAGCTTTCATGGACCGAGATGGTGGGAAAGCGCACCGGAAGGCCACCCGCGAGCAGGATGCCGCGCTGCACTGCCTCGATCAGCTGGGGCATGTTGCCGTGACAAGGGTTGTAGCCGCTCGCCGTGTCGGTGATGCCGATCACGGGTCGGGACAGCGCGTCATCGGTGTAGCCCGCGCCCTTGATGAACGCCTTCCTGAGAAACAGTGAAAACCCGGCATCACCGTAACTGGTGAGACCCCGGCGCATGCCCGATGGCGGTTCGTCGGGGACGCTGGGGCTTGCCTGGTTCGGTACGGGTGGTTTGCGGTCGGTCACGATGGGCCTCGTCATGCACGGGGGGTCAGTGCGGGTGGGACCCGCGCTCTTCGGGAAGGTCATCCTCAGTGACGGGCTGCGCGTGGCGCGGCGGGACATCAAGGCTGAGAATGGCACGCATGGGTTGGGTCTGAATTCCGAAGCGGGCCAAAAGCGCGTCGAGAGCGCCGCTCGCCAGCACCTGGTATTCGGTGCGCCGTGCGGGGCCGATGGGATCGCCCGCCTCGGCGGTGTGTGACGGATGGCACATCAGGACCGATCCGTCGGCGGCTTGAGCCAGCCAGCCTTCCAGGAGCAACCGGTAGGCGTCAGCCTCGGCGTTGAAACCGTAGACACCCGTGAGCGCCGCGTTCATTTTTACGCCCCGCCGTGCTGCCTCGCGCCTCAGGGCGTAGCCGCCCAGGCCCGCGATGATTGCTGCCTTGAGCCTCGCTCCGACGGGCAGCGATGCGGGCGGCGGAGCCCGTTGATCGACTGCCTGTGCGTCGATGACCCGGCCCTGCGCAGGCACGGTACAGCGCAGCCAGGGCTGCTGGCTGATGGTGTAGCGGGCTGCGAGTTCATCGAGGAGTTCCGTCCGGACGCCTGGGAGTTGATGAACATGTTGATGACCGTCGATGTAGTCGGGCGCGCGCCCCAGCGCGGCCTCAAACGCATTGAGCTGGAGCCGGATCTCCGCCCGGATCGAACGGAGGTCAAGCCGCCGGGTATAGGCCTCGAGAATCAGCGATCGCAGCGCCTGCGGTGCGCGGTCCAGGGGGCGCTCGGTGAGGTCGAGATGCAGCCCGATATCGGCTTGCAGCGTGGCGCGTCCGCGAAGGGCCTTTGCGGAGGAAGGCCAACCTGGTCCGCCGGTCATGCATCCCAGGGCCTGAATGTTGCGCGCCTCGGCAAGCTCCAGGACCGCGGCATCGATACCTGTGTGCAGACCAAAGTCGTCGGCTGCGATGCAGATCCGCCGCGGCAGCGCGGTCGACCCGTTGGCGGCTGGCGTCATTTCGGCAGACTCTCGCAAAGCGCTTTTGACGCTGGGCGCGAGGCATCAAAGCGCCAGAGGGTTGAGCCGCGCCATTCGCGCACACGCTCGGAAGCCGCCAGCGCCTGATGGTTCGCATCGGCCTGCGAGAAACCGATGACCCAGCTGCGTGGCTGTGCGCAAAGGCTGGCAAGCAGTTGTTCGGGTGTGATGAGGGTCTGTTCGGCAAGGCCCGGGTTGAACCGCCGCGCATCGGCAAGTTCCTTGCGCCAGTTGTCACGGCTTCGAACGAACGCCTCGTCATTCCAGCGTTCGACCACGCGGATGGGCGCCTGCAGGCGGGCGTAGAGGCCCGCGTCAAAGTCGAACCGGTTGAGCATGAAGACCGCATCGCCGGGCTGCGAGTGGGTTCCGATCCAGCGTGAGAGGTCGCGGCTGGAGGGCGTCGGTCGATAGGCGATCACGACCACAGCGACCAGACTCCCAACGATGCCGAATGCGGCCGCTCCACGCCATAGACGGATTGCGGCAGGACCAGGATCGCCCCGGGCGCGCAGCCCCGCCGCAGCGAGGAGCGCAAGCGGCGGCACCGCGGGCAACACATAGCCCACCAGCTTTGAGCGGGGGATTGAAAAAAACAGGATGACAGCGGCAAGCCAGATCCAGCAGAGAAGCACAAGGTCGCGCTCGGGGCCTGCGGGCAGGCGGTCACCGAGCGCGCGGCGCGCGATCCATACGAGCCAGGGCAGGGAAAACAGGGTGAGTACGGCCGGATAGAACCACACCGGCTGCTGGTTGTTGAAGCCCCCGGTGGCAAATCGCGTGAAGTGCTGGTAGACGAAAAAATAATCAAGAAAGCCCGGGTGAATCCGCTCCATCAGCAGGAACCAGGGGGCTGCGATCAGCACAAACACCACCGGGCCTTCCGGACAGCGGGTGACGGTTCGGATGATGGTGCGCCAGCGACCCGACAGAAGAAGCCAACCCCCGATGACAGCCGCCGGAATCACGATGCCGATCAGCCCCTTGGCAAGTACGCCGAGTGCGGCGGCGCCCCAGGCCAGTCGGAGCGCCGGGCGACCCGTGCGCGGGTTGCTGTCCATCTGCAGTGTTGCGTGGGCGAGCGCGACAATCGTGAGCGTGATCAGTCCGGCCACCAGCATGTCGAGATTGGCGTATTGGCCCGCCACCAGCGCAAGCGGCTGGGCGAGCAGGGCCAGCGCGGCGATGCTGGCGGGACGTGGGCCGAGCCAGCGTCGCACCAGCCAGTAGGGGCTTGCCACCGCCAGCGAAAAGCCGATGGCGGGCGCCACGCGGGCCGCCCACTCGGTCAGGCCGAAACCCGCGAGCGAGCTTGCGGTGATCCAGTAAAAAAGGGGCGGCTTGTGAAAATAAGGCAAGCCGTTGAGCGTGGGGGTGAGCCAGTCACCCGATCGCAGCATCTCCCAGGCCACCCCCGCATAGCGGCCCTCGTCGGGAAGGAGCAGGGGCCGCAGCCACGCGGTGCATGAGGTCAGTGCAAAGGCCAGACAAGCAAGCTTGAATGCGGTAGGGAGCGCCTCGCCGTCGGTGCGCAGTGGCCCGACGTTCATTGGGCGGGGGGCTCCAGACCGCGGCCGGTTCGCGCCGACACCACGAAAAGTGGCCGGGACTTGACCTCTTCAAAGATCCGCCCAACGTACTCACCCACCACGCCAAGTGAAAACAGCTGAATGCCCGAGAACAGCATGAGCCCCACGACGATGGTGGTCCAGCCGGAGACATCGTTTCCAAAAAGAAAATAGCTTGCAATGAGCAGGATGCCGTAAAGGAGGGCAGGAATGGCGAGCAGAAGCCCCGCGAGGCTGACCGCCCGGAGCGGCCATTTGGTGAATGCGGTAAGGCCATCGAGCGACAGGCGGATCAGATCGAGCGGACGATAGCGCGTTACGCCAACGGTACGGTCTTCGGGGGTGTAAGGCAGGGCTACGGTGCGAAACCCCACCCAGGCGTAGAGGCCCTTCAGGAACCGGTTGCGCTCAGGCATGGCGAGCAGTGCATCGACCACCCTCCGGTCCATGAGCCGGAAGTCGCCCGCGCCGGGTGGCACTTCGAACCGGTCGGCGGCATTGAGAAGGCGGTAAAAAATGCCGGTGCCGGCGCGCTTGAACGCGCTTTCACTGCTCCGGTCTTCGCGCACCGCGTAGACCATTTCTGCGCCCATTCGCCAATGGTCGACGAAGGTTTCGATCATGGCGGGCGGATGTTGGAGGTCTGCATCGATCATGACGACGACCTCGCCGCGCGCGTGCGTGAGGCCGGCACTGAGCGCGGCCTCCTTGCCAAAGTTTCGCGACAGTTTGAGAAGCACCAATCCGGGCACGGAGCCGGCCTCGATTTGCCCTTCGACCCAGGCGGCGGTGTCGTCGCTGCTGCCGTCGTCGACGACCAGGATTTCGCACCGACCGGCGCATCGCGCTAGCGTCTCGGCGAGCAGGGGGAGAAGGCGCGAAAGGTTGACCCGCTCGTTCTTGCACGGAACGATGCAGGAGAGAGTCTCCGGTAGGGCGGCAGGGTCGGGGGTCATCGGTGGCGTCGATTATAGTCGCGCAGTCAGTTCACCTAGGGTGTGGTTGACACCACGGCAGTGGGTCCGTAAGGTTCGCCGCCATCCTGCGGCGGGTGTGCCGGCGCAACAGCAGGGTCAGGGGATCATTGCTCATGGAGATCGCAATTCTTGGAGGCGGCCATGGCTGCCACGCTGCGGCGGCCGACCTGTCGGAGCAGGGGCATCGGGTGCGGTTCTGGCGACGCGATCGGGCGGCGTTGCAGACGCTGCGCGAAGCCGGGGGGATTCTGCTGAAAGATGCCGCCGGAAGCAGGCGGGTGCCGCTTCACCGGGTGTGCGAGGACATCGGCGACGCGATCCAGGGGGCAGAACTGATCGTGCTGCCCACCCCGGCCACAGCGCAACGCGACATCGCCACCTGGGCCGCCCCGCATCTGACCGACGGTCAGGTGGTGTTCCTCGCGCCTGGCACGTTTGGAAGCTACCTGATGAGCCGATGGGTGGCGGAGGCGGGCAGCCGGGCTCGGGTCACGTGGGCGGAGACCGGGACCCTGCCTTACCTCGCCCGGCTTCATGGGGCGAACGAGGTCAATGTCACGATTCGGGCGGTCCGGCTTCCGACCGGTGTTTTTCCTTTTTCAGATGGCGCGCGTGCGCTCGCCGTGATCCGCGAGGCATTTCCGGGTGTCCATGGCTGCGGCAATGCGCTGTCCGGGGCGCTCATGAACGCGGGTCCAATCATCCATCCGCCCCTGGTCGTGATGAATGCGGCCCCGCTCCAGCATCATGCCCGCTGGGATATCCACTCAGAGGGCACCCAGCCTGCGGTTCGCGCGGTGACCGATCGACTTGATGCCGAGCGGATCGCGGTACGCGAGGCCCTGGGCTATCCGGCGCCCCACTATCCGCTCGCCGACCATTACAACAGTGATCGGTGGATGTATGGCGACGCGCATCGAAAGCTCCAGAAGTCGGGCGACTGGCGCGAACACATCGATCTGACCCATCACCGATATGTCACCGAGGACGTCGAACTGGGCCTGTCGCTTCTGGCATCGGTCGCGCGTTGGGCGGGGGTTGACGCACCGGTGTCGCACGGGCTGCTCGCGATTGCCGGCGGCTGGCTGGGTCGCGATCTGCGCGAGGGCGCCCGCAGCTTCGAGGCCTTGGGCCTCGCGCGCCTCAGCCGCGAGGCGCTCGCGACATTGCTGGAAGAGGGAGCCCAGTGATGACCATCGCCGACCGTCCACGGTTTGCGGCAGCGGGCGCGGGGCGGATGGGGCGAAGCATTGCGCTCGCTTTTGCGTGGGCGGGATATCGCGTCAGCCTGATCGATCTCAGGTCACGTTCGGCTGCCGATCGGGATCGGCTGGCAGGCGAAATTGAAGCCGAGCTTCGTGCGAGTCTCGCAGCGCTGGTGGATCTGGGTGCGCTCGACGCCGATCAGGTGGCGGTGCTGCTCGGCAGAATCGAGTGCGTCTTTGCCGACGAGGCCCACGACGCATTGGCCGCCGCGCTTCTGGTGTTCGAGGGCGTTCCCGAGACCATTGAAGCCAAGCGCGAGGCCTTCTCGATGTTGTCGGCGGCGTGCAGCCGCGATGCCATTCTGACCTCCACCACCAGCAGCATTCTGGTCACCGAACTGGCGCCGCTGGTGTCCAATCCGGAGCGCTTTCTGAACATCCACTGGCTGAATCCGGCCTATCTGATCCCGGTGGTGGAATTGTCGGTGCACCCTGGCACCGATCCGGGTGTGCTGGCGCGCGCGCGCTCGCTGATGGAGTCGATTGGCAAGATCCCGGTGGTCTGTGGCGCAACGCCTGGCTACATCGTGCCGCGCCTGCAGGCGCTGGTGATGAACGAGGCCGCGCGCATGATCGAGGAAGGGGCGGCCACCGCCGAGGAAATCGACCGTGCAACCCGATTCGGAATGGGGCTGCGTTTCGCGGCAATCGGGGTTGTGGAGTTCATCGATTTCGGCGGTGCCGACATCCTTCATCATGCGAGCCGCGAGATGTCGGCCTCGGTCAGCGCCGAGCGTTATCGTGCGCCCGAGGTGATCGGTCAGATGATCGCCGACGGGGCGCTGGGGTTGAAAAGTGGCCGAGGGTTTTACGACTATGCGGGGCGTGATGTGGCAGCGTACCGGCGCGACGTGTTGTCCCGCACCCTTGGCATGCTTCGACATGCGGGTGGCTTCCGACCCGCATCCCGTGACACAATTTCCTGAGAACGACAGGCGGCAAGCGGGCCGCTCATGACAACAACCCCGGAGGATGCCCCAATGATTCGTCGACATACGCTTGGTCTGGCTGCTGCTGTAACGCTCTTGTCCGCCGTCTTTCCTGTTTCTGCCCAACAGGTGACCTTGCGGGCGGTGAACGCATTTCAGGAAGGCACCACCTACGCGCGAAATTTCGAGCGCTTCGTTGAGAAGGTGAACCAGGAGGGCAAGGGGCTGGTTCAGATCAACTACCTGGGCGGGCCCAAGGCGATTCCCACCATGGAGCAGGGCGCGGCGCTCCGAAATGGTGTGGTCGACCTTTCCAACACCACCACCTCGTTCATTGCCAGTGTGTCGCCCGAGTCGCTGGCGGTGAACTACGCCTCGGTACCCTGGGCGGAGATGCGTCGCAACGGCACGGTCGAGTTTCTGAACAAGCTCATGATGGAAAAGGGGCTTTACTACTTCGCCCGCACCGGTGACGGCGTGCCCTATCACATCTACCTCAACAAGCGGATCGACAAGGCCGATCTCAGCGGGCTCAAGATCCGTATCGCTCCCATTTATCGCGAGTTTTTCACGCGGCTGGGTGCGTCGGTGATGCAGGTGGCTCCTGGCGAGGTTTACACCGCGCTGGACCGTGGGGTGGTCGATGGCTATGGATGGCCCCTCCTGGGAATCTTTGACCTCGGCTGGCACGAGAAAACAAAATTCCGTGTCGATCCCGGTTTCTACAACATCGAGCTGGGTGTGATCTTCAGTGCCAAGAGCTGGAACGCTTTGAATGCCGCCCAGAAAGCATTCCTTGAGAAGCAGGGTGAGTGGCTGGAAAGCCTCAACGCCGACATGGCAACCAAAGCGGCGCCGGCTGAAACCAAGCGGCAGGCCGATGCAGGCATCGAGGTCATCCGCCTGCCCGAGGCCGAGGCGAAGAAATTTCTGCAGCTGTCACTTGATGCAGGGTGGGCAGGCGTGATCGCGACCAGCCCGCAGCATGGGCCGAAGCTTCGCCAGCTGATGGCTCCCTGACGCCTCGCACTCGGGAGCGCGCGGCGTGTATGCCTGGCTGATGCGGGCGTGTGGTGCGGTTTCAGCGGGCACCTTCGGAGCGATCACCGTGCTGGTGTGCTTCGATGTGCTGTCCCGCAATCTCGGGCTTCGGTCGCTTCCCTGGATCAACGAAGTCACCGAATACGCGCTGCCGCTTGCCACACTGGCCGCGGCCCCGTGGCTCATGTGGCGCAACCAGCATGTGCGGCTTGACCTGTTGGGGGCCTTGCTCTCGCCCGCGGGGCAACGCCGGCTCGATCGCCTGGCGTCGTCGCTGGGGCTGATCGTGAGCCTGGTGCTCACCTGGTACGGCACGCTCACGGTACTCGACAGCCGGGCCGCAGGGAGTGTGGTGCTGAAAGCGCTGGTCTTTCCCGAGTGGTGGCTCTACGTTCCCTTTCCGATCGGTTTTGCGCTCCTCGCGCTGGAGTGTGGCCGGCGGATGCTTTATCCCGAGGGGCTGGTGTCCGAGCAGGGAGCGGCGGCATGATCTGGTGGCAGGGGTTGCTGCTCCTCTTCGGGGTCCTGACCGTGCTGCTCCTTGCGGGGCTGCCGGCCGGCATCGCGTTTCTCGGCATCAATATCGTGGGCGCCCTGGTGTTCCTCGGGGGTGAGGCGGGGCTCATGCAGGCGGTCCGGAACGGCGTGGCTTCCATCACCAATTTTTCGCTCACGCCCATTCCTTTTTTCATCCTGATGGGTGAGGTGCTTTTTCATACCGGGCTTGCGGTCCGCGCGATCGACGGATTCGATCGTGCGATTCGAGGCGTGCCCGCGCGGCTGAGCGTGGTGGCGATCGTGGCAGGTACCGTGTTCTCGGCGATTTCGGGCTCGACCATTGCCACCACAGCCCTCCTGGGCAGCCTGCTCCTGCCGGAGATGCTGCGCCGGGGGTATCACCCGCGCATGGCCATGGGGCCCATCATGGCGATCGGTGGCGTGGATATGCTGATTCCGCCGTCGGCCATCACGGTGCTTCTGGGCAGTCTGGCGAGCATCTCCATCTCCGGGCTGCTGATTGCAGGGGTGGTGCCCGGCATCTGTCTCGCATCCATGTTTCTGGGCTGGATCCTGTTGAGTGTTTATCGCGACCCGTCGCTTGCGCCAGGCTTCAGCCGCGAGGAGCACCAGGGCTGGGCACGCTGGGGGCCGCTGGTGATCAACGTGACGCCCCTGGTCCTGATCTTTGTTCTGGTCATTGCCGCCATGTCGGCGGGCTGGGCCACGCCCACCGAAAGCGCAGCCATCGGCGCGCTGGCCACAGTCGTGGTGTCGCTCCTTTATCGGGTGCTTACCCTGCAATCGCTCGCCAAGGCGCTTACGGGCACGGCCGCGATTTCAGGCGTCATCCTGTTCATCATCATCGGTGCCACCACGTTCTCGCAGATCCTGTCGTTCTCGGGTGCCACCAACGGGCTGGTGGGGCTGGTGCGTGATGCAGCGATTCCACCCTGGGGCGTGCTCGCCGGCATGCTCGTGATCCTGCTGATTCTCGGTTGCTTTCTCGACCAGGTCAGCATGATGCTGATCACGCTGCCCTTCTTCATGCCGCTGGTTCAGTTCTATGGCTGGGATCCCCTCTGGTGGGGGGTGCTGTACCTGATTTGCATGCAACTGGGGCTTCTCACGCCGCCGTTCGGCATGCTGCTGTTCACCATGCGGAGCGTGGCACCGGCCTCCATCCCCACGACTGAAATTTTTGCTGCGGTCACCCCTTACGTGATCATGGGGCTGCTGATGATCGGCCTGGTCTGGACGTTCCCGCCGATCGCGACCTGGCTGCCTTCTGTGCTGCTTGGCAAATGACGGGTGTGCTGGCGGCGCCCGATCTGGTCAGGGGCGATCAGGTCCACCGCGATCTCTATCTGAGCGCCGAGGTGTTCGCGCTTGAGCGCGCCAGGCTGTTCCGGCGAGCGTGGCTGTTTGTGGGGCACGACAGTCAGATTCCGCTCCCGGGCGACTTCATCACCTGCGGGTTGGCAGGCGATCCCGTGCTCATGCTGAGGCGCGAAGACGCAAGCATTGTGGTGCTCCACAACCGCTGCGCGCACAAGGGCGCGCCGGTGGTGAGCGGGGCGGCCGGCCAGATTGCCCGGGTGCTGCGGTGCCCTTATCACGGCTGGACCTATGCGACGGATGGGGGCCTGGCAGGGATGCCGCTTCGCGAGGGCTACGAAGGCACGGCGTTTCCGGAGAGCGAGGCGGCGCGTGGTCTGACCCACTGGGGCGAGGTGGCCGTTCATCGCGGCTTTGTCTTTGCCCGGGCCGAAAGCGATGGGCATGATTTCCGGCAGTCGATGGGAGAGCTCGTCGATGCGCTCGATCTGATTGCGGACCGTTCACCGGTGGGGCGGTTGAGGCTGGCGGGCGGGGTGCTACGCACCGAAATCCGTGCCAACTGGAAAATTTACCTCGAGAACATCAATGATTCGGTCCATCCGGTGACCACCCATGCATCGGCCACGCTCTCTGCACGGGCGGTATGGGGAAATCCGCCGGAAGGCACCGAGACGCCACTGGCCATGCGCCAGCTGCTTCCCTTTGGATCGGGCTACACCTTTTTCGAGAAGATGGGCGGGCGTGTGCTGCCCGGGGGCCACAGTGTGCTGGGCACGCATCAAAGCTTGCACACCTCATACAGCGCGCTGGGCGATTACGGCCAGTCCCTTCGCAAAGCGCATGGCGAGGACCGGGCCGCGCGCGTGCTTGCGTTTTCGCCACAGAACGTCGTGTTTTATCCCACCATGGCCCTCAAGGGGGCGCCCCAGGTGATGCGTGTGCTGCGGCCGCTCGCGCACAACCACACCATCATCGAAGCCTGGGCGTTTCAGCCGGAAGGGGCGCCCGATGCGCTGCTTGAAAGCGCGCTCCTTTACAACCGCCAGGTGTTTTCGCCGCTTTCGCTGGTGGCGCATGATGACTTGCATCTCTTCGAGCGCATCCAGAAAAGCCTGGCCGCCGGCCCCAATCCGTGGGTAAGCCTGCATCGGGGGAGTGGGGCGAAAGCTGAACTGCCGCGTGATGTGGGTGGCGTGGATGAGGCGCTGCTTCGCAACCAGTACGCAGCATGGGCGGAGCTGATGTCGGACCGTGGGCCGGACACCCCGGGGCGCAGGTCATGAGCGAGCAGGTGGTGCCCCCCGATCTTGAACGCCAGCTTCAGGCCGTGGTGGTGCGCGAGGCCCGGCTGCTGGATGAACAGCGCCTGGACGAGTGGGATCGCCTGTTTGCCGACGACGGTGTTTACTGGCTGCCAGCGTCCAGTTCCGCCCAGGACCCGCGTCTCGAGGCCTCGCATCTTTATGACGACCGCATGCTGAGGCGTGTTCATATCGAGCGCCTGCGTAGCGCCCATGCGCATTCCCAGCAACCTGCCGGGCGTTGTCATCATCTGCTGCAGACGCCTGAGGTGATTGAGGCCGATCTCGCCGGCGGCATTTTTGGTCTGCGAACCGCATTTCTGTATACCGAACTTCGTGCGGGTCGAACGGTGACGCTGCCCGGCGTGGCCCACCACCGCTTGCGTCGCGCGGCGTCAGGTTTTCTGATCGTGCTCAAACGGGTGGATCTGCTCCACGCGGGCGAGGCGCTGCCGGCGGTAGAGTTCTATATTTGATCTGAAGCAAGAGCGGGAGGGGGGATGATCAACTCAGCCACGCGATGGACGCGCGCAGCCCTGCGCGCGCTGGTTCGCGACAATGAGGTGCACCGGGCGGTGTATACCGATCCGGAGATTTTCAACCTCGAGATGTCCCGGCTGTTTCGCTCAACCTGGGTGTTCGTTGGACACGACAGCCAGGTGCCCAACGCAGGCGACTATTTCACAACCAGCGTCGGCGCCGAGCCGGTCGTGATGGTTCGGCGAGCCGATGGCGGCATCTCGGTCTTGATCAATCGCTGTTCGCACAAGGGTGTGCGACTGGTGAGCGAGGGGTCGGGAAATCTCGGACGCTTCATCCGTTGCCCCTATCACGCCTGGACCTTCGGCACCGACGGCGCACTGCAGAACATTCCACTTCGGGACGGCTACGACGGCACCGGCTTTGAGGCGACGGAGGCAAGGCTGGGCCTCGCGCGCGCCGGCGCCGTGGAGGTCTATCGCGGGTTCGTCTTTTGCCGCCTGAGCGGCGAGGGCGTTGGATTTCACGACTATTTCGGCGAATCCCTTTCCACCCTCGATAACATGGTCGATCGGGCGCCGGCAGGTCGACTCGAGGTCACCGGCGGCATGCTCCGGTACATGCATGGATGCAACTGGAAAATGCTCGCGGAGAACCAGACCGATGCCTGTCACCCGATGGTCGCGCATGAGTCGTCCGCTGGAACCACCGTGCGCATCTGGGGCGAGCAGCCAGAGGGTACGCCCAAGCCCATGGCGGTTGAGCAGTTCGCGCCGTTCGTGGGTACCTACAAATTCTTTGACAACATGGGGATCCGGATCTGGCCAAACGGCCATGGCCATACCGGTGTGAGCGATTCCATTCACGCCGCTTACTCGGCGATACCCGGCTACCAGGAAGCGATGGTGGCCGCCTATGGCGAGGAGCGAACCCGCCGCATTCTCGGCGAGGTTCGGCACAACACCATGTACTTCCCGAACATCATGGTGAAGGGGCCGATTCAGACCCTGCGTGTGTTCAAGCCGCTGGCGGCCGACCGCACCCTGGTCGAGAGCTGGACCTTTCGCCTGGTGGGGGCACCCGACCTGCTGCTCGAGCGAACCTGCATGTACAACCGGCTGATCAATTCGCCGGGCTCGATCGTTGGTCATGATGACCTCGAGGTCTACGAGCGGGCGCAGCAGGGGCTTCAGTCGGGGCTTCGCGATTGGGTCAACCTTGGGCGTCTGTTTCATGCGGGCGAGGGCGCGACCAGCGCCGAGGTGGTGCGCGGCACCAGCGAGGCGCAGATGCGCAACCAGTTCCGCGCCTGGCTTCGCTTCATGTCGGCCCAGGAGGAGGCTGCATCATGAACGACATCACCCACCGTCTGACCGAGTTCATACTCGACGAAGCACAGATGCTCGACGACGGGCGGTTCCCGGAATGGCTCGATCTCTTTACAGATGACGCGCGCTACTGGATACCGATTGCACCCGGACAAACCGATCCGCTTCTGCACAATTCGCTCATGTACGAGGACAAGCTGCTGCTGCGTATCCGGATCGAGCGCCTGTCGGGTGCGCGCACCTATTCCGAGCAGCCGCGTTCGCGTTGCCATCATCTTCTCCAAACGCCGCGGGTGGAAAGTCTGGATGAAGCGCGGGGCGAGTTCCGCGTGCGAACCGCGTTTCACTATGTTGAGACCCGGCTCGATCGGCAGACACTCTATGCGGGCTGGGCCACCCACCATCTGGTCACCGAGGGCGACAGGCTTCGGATACGGTTGAAGCGCATTGATCTTGTGAATGGCGATGCTGCCTTCGGTAACATCAGTCTTTTCATGTGAGGATCCGTTGAGCCCCCCTGCATCACCCGACGCCCCGATCACCTGCGCTCAACCGGGTGAGCCCGCGAGCCCGTCCGCAGCGCAAACCGTTGCGCAGGCGCTCGCCCTGGCTGCAGCCCGCTGGCCCGATCATCCCTTCATTCAGGTACTGAGTGGCACCGCTGCTGCCTACGGCATGTCGCCGTGCGTCATCACCTATGGCGCGGCCCAGGCGGCCATCATCCGGCTGCGGCAGGCCTATGTTTCGGCCGGCTACGGGCACGGGCATCGCGTGGGCCTCATGCTCGACAACCGGCCGGCGTTCTTGCTGCATTGGCTGGCCTTGAACGGGATCGGTGCATCGGTGGTGCCCATCAGCGGTGAATTGCGCTCAGCCGAACTCGAATATCTGATCGAGCATTCAGGTATCGGGCTCGCCATCGCGACTCCGTCACGTCATGCGCTGCTCGCGGCAGCCGCCCAGGCCGCGAACTGTTCGCTCGCTGTGATCGGGCCCGACGATCTGCCACCCACCTGCAGCACGCCGCCGCCGTTTTCGAATGAGGTGCCGGGGCTGCGCACCGAGTGCGGTCTTCTTTACACCTCCGGCACCACCGGGCGGCCCAAGGGCTGCATGCTCAGCAACCGCTACTACCTGCTTGCCGCGCAGTGGTATGCCGAACTCGACGGCCATGTGTCGCTGCGCGTGGGCTGCGAGCGCATGATCACCCCGCTTCCGGTCAATCACATGAATGCAATGGCGTTTTCAGTGGTGACCATGATCGTGACGGGCGGCTGCATCAGCCTGGTTGACCGGTTTCATCCCGATGGCTGGTGGCCGGCGGTTCGCGAGTTTGGTGCAACGGTCATCCACTACCTGGGCGTGATGCCTGCCATGCTGATGAAATCGCCCGAGTCGCAGGCCGATCGCGATCACACGGTCCGGTTCGGTTTCGGCGCGGGTGTCAATCGAAGCCTGCATGAGCCCTTCGAGAAGCGGTTCGGCTTTCCGCTGGTTGAGGGCTGGTCGATGACGGAAACCGGTGCGGGTGCGGTGCTGATAGCCCACCGCGAGCCGCGCGCCGTGGGCAGCAACTGCTTCGGACCCGACAACCCCGAGGTCGAGGTGCGGATCGTGGCCGATCACGGCGCCGACGCCGCCGTTGATGAACCCGGCGAATTGCTGGTGCGGCATCGTGGCGCCGATCCGCGTGATGGTTTTTATTCGGGCTATCTCAAAGACGCGCAGGCCACCGATGAGGCCTGGGCGGGTGGCTGGTTTCATACCGGCGATGTGGTTTCACGCGATGCCAACGGGCTCTACCACTTCATCGACCGCCGAAAGAACGTGATTCGACGAAGCGGCGAGAACATCGCCGCGGTCGAGGTTGAAAGTGTGCTCCTCCAGCATCCGCTGGTTCGTGCTGTGGCGGTGGCGGCCACCCCGGATCCGGTACGTGGCGACGAAGTGCTTGCCTGTGTCATTGCAGCGGCGCCGCCTGCGGATGCAACGGCTCGTGAGCAGGCTGCCCGGTTGCTCGTGCAGTGGTGCCTTGAGCGGCTCGCTTATTACAAGGCGCCAGGCTATGTCGCATTCGTCGACGCATTGCCGCTCACCGCGTCCCAGAAGGTGCAGCGCGGGGAACTGAAGTCGCTGGCCGCGCGGCTTCCGGGAAGCTCGCACTGCATCGATACCCGATCGCTCAAGAAGCGCCAGGCCTGACCCATGCCCCGACAACGGATGTCCTATGAAGGCGTGGCTGTTGCAGTACCCGTCACGGTGCCGTATCGGCGATATTCCACCCACGGTGCCCACTGGTTCATCGGCCAGGCGCTGGAGGCGCTGGTCCGGGAATCGGGCATTGCCAAGGAGGAAATCGACGGCCTCACCGTCAGCAGTTTTTCGCTGGGGCCCGATACTGCAGTGGGTATCACCCAGCACCTTGGCGTGTCGCCACGTTGGCTTGATTTTCTTCCCAATGGGGGCGCGTCTGGCGTGATGGCGCTGCGGCGTGCGGCTCGTGCAGTGCAGGCAGGCGATGCAGACGTGGTGGCGTGCGTCGCAGGTGACACCAATCATGTCGATTCATTTCGACTGATGCTGGGTGGCTTCAGCTATTTCGCTCGCGATGCAAGCTACCCCTATGGTGCGGGCGGCCCCAATTCGGTATTCGCGATGATCACCGCCCACTACATGCGCAAATACGGCGCGCGTCGCGAACACTTCGGCAAGGTCGCGGTCAGCCAGCGGTTCAACGCCAACCGCAATCCGGGCGCGGTGTTTTACAGGCAGACGCTTTCACTTGACGATTACATGGCGGCACGGCCGATCTCCGATCCCGTGCATCTCTATGACTGCGTGATGCCCTGCGCGGGCGGCGAGGCGTTTCTGGTGATGAGCGAGGCGCGTGCCCGGGCGCAGGGTCTTCGCTATGCCGTATTGCGCGGCTCGATCGAGCGGCACAATGCCTTCGCTCATGACCCGGTGATGGAGCGCGGTGGCTGGGTCGTCGACCGTGACGACCTGTGGGCGCAGGCGGGCGCTCGGCCCGATCAGGTTGACTTTGTACAGACCTACGACGACTACCCGGTCATTGTGATGATCCAGTTCGAGGACCTAGGCTTTTGCGGCAAAGGCGAGGCGCCGGCGTTTGTCGATTCGCATGATCTGCGCTGCGTCGGTGATTTTCCCAACAATACCGGCGGGGGCCAGCTGTCGGCAGGCCAGGCGGGTGCGGCCGGCGGCTTCATTGGTGTCACTGAATCGCTTCGGCAGCTGAGCGGTGAGGCGGGTGAGCGTTCGGTGGCCGATGCACGGCTGGGGCTGGTGACGGGATTCGGCATGGTCACCTATGACCGCTGCCTCTGCACCGGTGCTGTGCTGCTCGGGAGCGCATGATGTCCATGCCCATGATGCGCCCCAAGCGCAAGAACCCGATCCTGCGCACGCGGGTGATGAATCTGCCGCCGTCCGCGCGCGGACGGGTGGCGCTCGGCCTGACGGCGGGTGCGGCTGAGGGCCGGCTCATGCTCCAGGTCTGCGAACGGTGCGCGAGCCTTCAATACCCGCCGCGTGAGGCTTGCGCGGGTTGCCTCTCGCCCGAGCTTCGCTGGCGTGAACAGAGCGGCGAGGGTGACTTGCTTGCTGTAACGATTCTTCGCCACAGCAATGATCTCTATTTCCGCGAGCGGCTGCCCTGGCGGATCGGCATGGTGAAGCTCGACGCCGGTCCCACCTTGATCGTTCACTTACACGGCGATGTTGCCGAGGCGCCCTGCAGAGTGCGGGTGGGCGCCCGGCTTGATCGCTCCGGGCAAGCCGTGCTGATTGGCTTTCCCGAGCAGGAGACTCCTCACATGGCTGACGACCCGGTGCTGCGCGACATGACCAGCGATCCAAAATTTCGCAAGGTGTTGATCACGGATGGCAAGAGCCCCGTTGGCCAGGCGGTTGCCCGTGCAATGGTGAAGGCAGGCGCCGACATTGTCTGGGTGGGCGTTGCCGAACCGTGGAAAAAGCCGGCCGGTTTCGATGAACTGCTCGCGCTTCCACAGGTCACCGCGGTTCCGCTCGATGTCACCGACAGCAAGTCGGTGCAGGTGCTGGGCGGCGAACTGGGCGGCAAGGTTGATATTGTGATCAGCAATGCCGAGGTTCACCGACCGTTCGGAATCTCGTCGCGCCCCGGCACCGACGCGGCCCGAGACGAAATGGAAGTCAATTATTTCGGATTGCTGCGCCTCAGTCAGGCATTCGGGGGCGCACTGAAAGCGCGCGCAGCGGACGGACCGGCGAGTGCCACCGCTTGGGTCAATCTGTTGTCCATCTACGCGCTCAGCAACTTCCCGCCCCACGGCACCTTCTCGGCGTCCAAGGCGGCTGCGCTCTCGCTCTCACAGTGCCTGCGCGCTGAAATGCGTCAGGCGGGGATTCGCGTGATCAACCTGTTTCCCGGGCCGATCGACGATGAATGGAACCAGACCATGCCCCCGCCCAAGCTTGCGCCTGCCGCGGTGGCGTCGGCCATTGTGAAAGCGCTCCGGGAGGGCGTCGAAGATGTCTATCCGGGCGAAGTCGCCCAGGAATGGCTTGAACGCTGGCGCGAGAATCCGAAAATTCTGGAGCGGGAACTCGCGCTGGGCGGAGCGCAATCATGAGCAATACCCACAATCCGGGAGGCGTGCTGACTGCGCTGGTTGCGGCACTGGCCAGTTCAAGGGTTCGGGTCATCGACCTCACCCAAACCCTGTCGCCCGAGTTTCCGCAGATTTCGCTGCCGCCCGAGATGGGGCAATGCTGGCCTTTCCGGATCGAGGAGATCTCCCGCTACGATGAACGGGGTCCTGCGTGGTACTGGAACAATTTTTCCTGCGGTGAACATACCGGTACCCACTTCGATGCACCGATTCACTGGATCTCGGGTCGCGAACTTGCCAACAACTCGGTCGATACGGTTCCGGTCTCGCATTTCGTGGCCCCGGCGGTGGTGATCGATTGCCATGAGCAGGTTGCGCGCGATCCCGACTACCTGCTCACGGTCGCGGATATCGAGCAATTTGAAGCCCGTCATGGTCGGATTCCGGCGGGCGCATGGCTTCTCATGCGAACCGACTGGTCGAAGCGGCGCGATCCCGCCGACTATCAGAATTACGACGAGACGGGGCAGCACACGCCCGGCCCCAGCGCGGAAGCGGTGCGCTTCATGACCGAGGAGCGCGACGTGCTCGGCTTTGGTTCCGAGGCGATCGGGACCGATGCGGGGCAGGGTTTTCATCTTCGGCCGCCGTATCCGTGTCACTACCTGATGCACGGCACCGGTCGCTACGGCCTGCAGTGCCTGACCAACCTCGATCAGCTGCCGCCCACCGGATCGGTCATTCTCAGTGCACCGCTCAAGATCCAGAACGGCAGCGGCAGCCCGCTTCGCGTGCTCGCGCTGGTCGAGGAGTCGCGATGACGAGCGCACGCGTCGCTGCACTGGTCACCGGGGGCAGCACCGGGATCGGGCTTGAAGTGGTCAGGCGTCTGCTCGCTCGGGGCCATCACGTGGTGTCGGTTGCGCTCGCACCGTGTCCGATCGATCACCCAGCCCTGGAAAGCCGGGTGGTCGATCTGAGTCATCGGGAGGCCACCGCGCGACTGGCCGCGGACATCGCGGCGCGCAGCGACATGGGAATCTTCGTTCACAACGCCGGGGTCGTACGCGAGGCGAAGCTTGAAAATGCGCGCGTCGAGCAGTTTGACGAGCTCAGCGAATTGCACGTGGGGGCGGCCATCACGCTTGGCCAGGCTGTGCTTCCGGCGATGCGCGCGCGCAGGCATGGGCGCATCGTGCTGATCTCGTCGCGTGCTGCGCTGGGCCTGCCAGGCCGCACGCATTACTCCGCCACCAAGGCAGCGCTTCTCGGGCTCGCACGAACCTGGGCGCTCGAGCTTGCAGCCGATGGCATCACCGTGAATGCGATTGCGCCGGGACCGGTCCGAACCGACATGTTTCATGCAGTGGTCGAACCCGGAAGTGCACGCGAACTCGCCATTGCCGCTTCGATTCCGGTGAAGCGGCTGGGCGAGGCGGGTGACATTGCGCGAGCAGTCGAATTTTTCGTTGATGACGAAGCGGGGTTCGTCACCGGACAAACGCTCTATGTCTGCGGCGGCGCGAGCGTCGGTACGCTCAGCATCTGAGTGGCGGGCGCAATGAGAATCCTCGCGCAACTCGCCAGACTCTGCGCGATTCTCGCGGGGGTGCTGCTGGTCTGGATCACCGCGCTCACGGTTGCCAGTGTGATAGGTCGAAGCGCATTCGGCACTGCGATCAATGGCGACTTTGAGCTGGCCGGGTTTGCAGCGGGCGCAGCGGTTGCGCTCTTCATGCCATGGTGTCAGCTGCGCCGGGGCAACATCATCGTGGATTTCTTTACCGGCAGGGCGTCCCCGCGCAGCCGAGAGGCCATGGACCGTTTCGGTGCGCTGCTCCTCGGCCTGGTGATGGCGCTCATGACCTGGCGCACGATGCTGGGCGGGCTTAATGCCTGGAACACGGGATCGGGTTCGATGATGCTGGGCTTTCCAGAGTGGGCGGTTTATCTCCTGATGGTGCCGGCACTTGCGATCACGACCCTGATTGCGATCGCTCAGGGGGTCGTTGGGTTTGCGCAGCTCGATGAAGCGGCTTCGGGCAGCGTACCGATGAAGAACGAACCATGACCTCGATCGGACTCGCAATCCTTATATTCGCGATCATGCTCGCGCTGATGGCGATTCGGGTTCCGATCGCGATCACCATGTTTGTTGCCGGTGCGGTCGGCTATGTGATGCAGGCAGGCTGGTTGCCCCTGGCCAACTTCCTGAACGGGCAGGCGTTCTCGCGATTCGCAAGCTATGACCTGTCGGTCATTCCGCTGTTCATTCTGATGGGGCATTTCGCCACGCAGGGTGGGATCAGCAGGGCGCTGTTCGAGTTTGCCGCGGGGGTGATGGGGCGTCTGCGGGGGGGGCTTGCCATGGGCGCGGTGCTGGCCAGTGCCGGCTTTGGCGCGATCTGCGGATCGTCGGTCGCCACCGCGGCCACGATTACCAATGTCGCCTATGACGAGATGCGGCGCCACGGTTATTCGGGGCGCCTTGCAACCGGAACGCTGGCTGCCGGCGGCACACTCGGGATTCTGATTCCTCCCTCGGTTCCACTTGTGATCTACGCAATCCTGACCGAGCAGAACATTGCCAAACTGTTTGCAGCGGCCATGGTGCCCGGCATCATCGCGATGCTTGGCTACATGATTGCAATCGGCCTCTACGTCCGGTTTGTTCCCGGCCACGCACCTGCGAACAATCAGGCCGCCACCATCGACCCCTTGGGTGCGGCAAAGGGCATCGGCCCGATCGCCCTGATTTTCCTGATCGTGTTTGGCGGGATTTACGGCGGGATATTTACCCCGACCGAAGGCGCAGCCGTGGGCGCTTTTGCGACCTTCCTCGCAGCGATCGCACGCCGCGAAATGAGCCTGCGACAATTCGCCGAGTGCTTCTATCAGACCGCGGAAAGCGCTGCGATGATTTTCCTGATCTTTCTTGGCGCCGACCTGATGAATGCAGCGCTCGCGCTCACCCAGGTTCCTGCCCAACTGGCGCAAGTGGTTGGAGGCTGGGGACTTCCGCCCGTGGCTGTGGTCGCGGCGATCCTGCTGTTGTACGTGGTGCTGGGTGCGGTGATGGACGAACTCTCCATGATTCTGCTCACCATCCCGATATTTTTCCCCCTCGTCACCAGTCTCGACTTCGGCCTGAGCCGCGAGCACACAGCAATCTGGTTTGGCGTCATGGTGCTGATGACCGTCGGCTTCGGGCTGCTTGCTCCGCCGGTCGGTCTCAATGTTTACGTGGTGAACGGCATCGTCAAGGGCCGAGGGGCTCCGGTTCCCATCGGCGAGAGCTATCGCGGGGTGATGCCGTTTCTGGCGAGTGACGTGATTCGTACCTTGCTTTTGCTTTTTTTCCCCGGGTTGTCATTGTGGCTGGTGAAATTTGTTGGATGAACAAACAAGGAGACACGTGATGAATGATCGTCGTTCGATACTCAAGGCTTCGGCCGCAGTCCTTGCAGCGGGTGCGCCTGCAGTGCATGTTCGGGCCCAGCAGCCGATCACGCTCAAGTTTCATACCTTCATGGCGCCACAGTCGGCCGTGTTCCTCACCATGCACAAGCCGTGGATGGAGAAGGTGGAGAAAGAGTCGGGCGGGCGAATCAGGTTCGAGGCCTATCCCGCCATGCAACTCGGTGGCGCGCCTGGACAACTCTACGATCAGGTCCGCGATGGCGTGGTGGATGTGGTCTGGACCCTGCCGGGCTGGACTGCCGGACGTTTTCCGCGGGTCGAGGTGTTCGAGCTGCCATTCATGATGAACAGTGCCGAGGCCACCTCGAAGGCTTACTGGGAATATGTTCACACCATGACGCCCGATGAGTTCAAGGAAGTGAAGCTGATTGCGCTTCATGTTCATGGCCCCGGCATGTTTCACACCACCGAGCGACAGATCCGCACGCCTGCGGATCTGCGTGGACTCAAGATCCGTGGTGCGACCCGGCAGATCACCAAGTTGCTGGCCTCTCTGGGCGCCACACCGGTTGGCATGCCGCTGCCTGCCATTCCCGATGCGCTCAGCAAGGGCACGATCAACGGTTGCGCCATTCCCTGGGAGGTGGTGCCGTCGGTGCGCGTGCATGAGCTCACACGGTTTCACAGCGAGTTTCCGTCGAACGCGCCCGCGCTTTACACCGCCACATTTGTCATGGCGATGAACCCGGCCAAGTATCAGTCGTTGCCGCCTGATCTCAAGAAGGTGATTGATGACAACTCTGGGATCAACACCTCGGCCTGGCTTGGCCGCATTCAGCAGGAAAACGATGTGCCTGGCCGCAAATCTGCAGCGGACCGCGGCAACACCATCTATCAGATCACTGCGGCCGACACTGCAGAGTTTGTAAAGCGCTCCAGCCAGGTGGACGACGAGTGGGTGGCCGATATCAGCAAGCGCGGCGCGGATGGCAAGAAGCTGCTTGAAACCGCGAAGGCCTTGATCGCCAAGTACGGCAAGGCCTGAGCGAATCGGCTGCAAAGCCCCGCGGGCGGTTCACCGCGGGGCTTTGCGGTCAGATGGCGACGCCCGACTTGCCTTTCAGTTGCAACATCTGACGGGCCTCGTCGGGTGTGGCAACCGACAGGCCCAGCCCTTCAATGAGTTTTCGGGCAAGCGTGACCTGTTCGGCATTCTTCAGCGCAAGCTGCCCGGGCCCCACCCAGAGCGAATCCTCCAGACCGACCCGGACGTTGCCGCCCAGGGTGAGAGACTGGGCGGCAATCGCCATCTGAGACTTGCCGGCGCCGAGCACGCTCCAGAGATAACTGTTGCCGAACAACCGGTCAGCGGTGCGGCGCATGTGGGACACATCTTCCGGGTGCGGACCGATTCCGCCCAGGATGCCGAAGACCGACTGCACGAAGAAGGGAGGCTTCACCAGCCCACGGTCAACGAAATGGGCGAGCGTATAAAGGTGGCCAATGTCGTAACACTCGATCTCGAAGCGGGTGCCGTTGTCGGCGCAGGTGCGAAGTATCTTTTCGATATCGCGGAAGGTGTTCTTGAAGATCCGGTCGTCGGAGCCCTCGAGATAGGGGCGCTCCCAGTCGTGCTGGAAGGTCTTGTAACGGGCGAGCATGGGATAGAGGCCGAAATTCATTGATCCCATGTTGAGCGAGGCGACCTCGGGCTTGAATACCGCGCAGGGTTGCAGCCGCTCATCGACCGTCATGGTCGCAGCACCGCCCGTCGTGATGTTGATCACCACGTTGGAGCGCGCGTGGATCTCCTTGAGAAAAGGCTCAAAGCTCGCGGGCCGCTGATCGGGGCGCCCATCTTTCGGATCGCGGGCATGGAGATGGACGATGGCGGCGCCTGCCTCCGCAGCCTCGATCGCTGCGGTGCCAATCTGTTCGGCGGTAACCGGCAGATAGGGCGACATGGATGGCGTGTGGATCGAGCCTGTAACCGCGCAGGTGATGATGACCTTGCGTCCGCCACGCGGGGCTGGCGACGCGTTTGCAGGGGTTGCTTTCGGGCTGTTCATGGGGGTCCCCGGATGAGAATGAAGTGACGGGAAGTCTACGCCGCGCGGGCGCGGTGAGCCAGGCTAGGGCGTCTCACGAATTGATCGCGCGGCGCTCATCATGGGGGTTTCTGCGCGCAGGCCGATGCAGGCATTTTCAAGTCGCGGTTCGATATCAAGCCCCACGGCGATCCATCGACCATCGGTCACGCCCACCTCGCGCCGCGGCGCCCGCGACTCCATCTGCAGATAGGTGGTGAGCGTATGCGAGGCACCCAGGTCGAGCGCCATGGTCAGGAAGTGCGAACATCCACGGGTGCCGCCGATCAATTCGATCACGCGGTTCCGGTACCCGGGACCAATCCGCAGGCCAGCAAGTTTGTGCATCGGCGGAACACTGTCGGCGCAGCCCGCAAAGGGCTGCTCGGTTGAGGTTGCGCTGATCGAACGAATCACCAGGTCGGGAAGCGAGAGGGTGCCCTCCAGCGTGAGCGCATGGATCACATCGTCGCCCATGGGCGTACGAAAGGTGTCCGTGAGCGTGCTCACAAAGCGGACCAGTGTGTCGCTCACGGGTTCGATCCGCAGTTTTTGTTCCCGGTCGGCAAGAAAATTCGATAACAAGGCGGGGCCTCCAGGCGGTTCCCGATTGATTCACCAGAGATTATCTCAGCACGCGCGAGGTGGCTGCGCGTGCCCGGGCGGGATGCCACCTTGACCCGTCGAGCGGGCCGGACATAGACTCGGCTGCATCAATCAGGAGTACGTCATGAAGCTGCAGGGTGAAGACCGGATACTCAGACCGTCAGGGGTGTTTTTCCGTCAAGGTTCCAAAGTGGTGGCCGAACGGATCGCTGCCGTGGAAGGCGTGGTCGAAGAGCCGGGAAAGCTCACGGTGAAGTCGCTGCTCGCAGGCGAAGATGTAGTGATGCTCGAGGCCTTCAAGGCCAAGGGGATGGTCGATCCGGTGCATCAGCATGATGATCATGAATCGGTCGCGTATCTCATCAAAGGACGGATGCGTCTGGTGATTGGCGGTGAAGAGTTCGTCGCCGAGGCAGGAGACTGCTGGATCCACCCGCGTGGTGTGCCCCACTTCAGCGAGGCGCTCGAGGACTGCATCCAGATCGAGGTGAAGAGTCCCCCGCGAAAGACCTGGATGAGCGCAGACCATTGAGCCCGTGCCAGCGGCCGTTCGAATGAACACGCCAGACGTGGCGGGCCCTCTTCACGGGGTTCGGGTTTTCGATCTCACCACCATTGTCATGGGCCCCAGTGCGACCCAGATCCTGGGGGATCTGGGCGCCGATGTCATCAAGGTCGAGGCACCCGAGGGTGACGCCTTGCGTCGCATCGGTCCGCAGCGGCATGAGGCCATGGGGCCGCTTTATCTCCAGGCCAATCGAAACAAGCGCAGCGTCTGTCTCGACCTGAAAACCGTCGAAGGGCGCGA
Source organism: Burkholderiaceae bacterium (assembly GCA_049423065.1). Classification (GTDB taxonomy): domain Bacteria; phylum Pseudomonadota; class Gammaproteobacteria; order Burkholderiales; family Burkholderiaceae_E; genus SYIM01. Next base: position 15,806 of record JBMSQB010000020.1, on the reverse strand, counting down.
AGCGGCGCTGGCGCTTGCTGCCGACTGCGATGTATTCGTGAGCAATGTTCGGCCGCAGGCAGTTCAACGCCTGGGTCTTCATGCGGAAGCGCTTCGCAGCGTGAATCCGGCGCTGATCCATGTCTGCGCGGTCGGGTATGGCGAGGGCGGGCCGGGTAGCGGACAACCGGTGTATGACGACCTGATGCAGGCAGCCAGCGGGATTGCCGGCCTGTTCCAGGCAATTGATGGGTCACCGCGCTATGTGCCTGTCAACATCTGCGACCGGATCGTGGGACTTTACCTGGCGCTATCGATCATCGCGGCGCTTCATCATCGGCAGCGTACGGGTGAAGGTCAGTCGATTGAAGTGCCCATGTTCGAGACCATGGTGCAGTTTGTGATGGGAGACCACAGCGGCGGGGAAGCGTTCGTGCCGGCCCTCGGTCCGCCCGGCTATGCGCGTCTGATGTCGCGTCATCGGGGGCCCTATCGCACGAGCGATGGCTGGCTGGCAGTAGTGGTCTATACCGACGCTCACTGGCGAGCATTCTCTGCGCTGGTCGGCACGCCTGCCCTGCTCGACACCGATCCCCGGTTTGCGAATCTGCAGGCGCGTACCGTCAATGCCGAGGCCTGCGGTCAACTGCTCGCGGGGTATTTTTGCACCCGTTCAACGGACGACTGGATCACCGCGCTTCGCGAAATCGATCTGCCTTGCGGAAAGGTCAATACGCTCGATTCGCTGCCCGCTGATCCGCATGTGCGCGAGGTGGGGCTTTTTTCTACCGTGCAGCATCCCACCGAAGGGACGCTTCGGCAGTCGCGGTTTCCGGTTCGTTTCTCCAGTTCTCCCGCGTCGGTCCGACGACACGCGCCACGTCTGGGCGAGCACACGGAGGAGGTGCTCGCCGAGGTGCGATCGAACCGACGCGCGAGGCGGCCCACCAAGGGTGGGCAGTGAGTCGCATTCATTCAACCGCTGGCCCGGTCACGCGTGGCAAGCGCGATGTGCTTCGTATCGGCGGTGCCTCGGGCGCCTGGGGCGACAGTCCGGTCGGAATCGGGCCGCTTCTTGCGGCGGGTGTCGATGTGCTGATGATGGATTACCTCGCCGAGGTCACCATGTCGCTCCTTGCCCGGGCGCGGCTGAAAGATCCCGAGGCCGGCTATCCACCCGACGTGATCAGCTACCTGAGTCCCCATCTCGCAGACATTGCCCGGCAGGGGGTGCGTGTGGTGACGAATGCCGGGGGCGTCAACCCGCAAGCCTGCAAGCGGGCGCTCGAGCAGTTGATTGCGCAGTCGGGTCTCTCGCTCAAGGTGGCTGTGGTGGAGGGTGATGATCTGTTGCCCATGCTGGATTCGCTTCGTGCAGAGGGCACGCGCGAGTGGCAGACGGGCGAGCCCATCCCGCAGAAAATGCTGACCGCCAATGCCTATCTGGGTGCGGAACCGATTGCGGTTGCGCTCGACGCCGGTGCCGATATCGTCATCACCGGTCGCTGCGTCGACAGTGCGCTCGCGCTCGGCGCGCTGATTCACGCCTTTGGCTGGAAGGCGCATGACTATGACCGCCTCGCCGCGGGCAGCCTGGTCGGGCATCTGCTTGAATGCGGGCCGCAGGCAACCGGCGGCCTGTCGACCGACTGGCGCGAGGTTCCCGATTGGGCATCGATCGGGTATCCGATTGCAACCTGCGCGCCCGACGGCAGTTTCACCATCGGCAAGCCCGAAGGATCCGGGGGCCTCGTCACACCACAGACGGTCGCCGAACAGGTCCTGTACGAGGTGGGCGATCCGTCAGCCTATGTGCTCCCTGATGTGGTGGCCGACTTCTCGCAGGTTCATCTGGAGCAGGTCGGCGTCGACTGCGTGCGCGTGACCGGTGTTCGCGGCGGTCCGCCCACCTCGACCCTGAAGGTGTCGGCGACCTGGCAGTCGGGTTGGCGCGCCACTGCAATGATTGTGATCATTGGCGAGGAGGCGGTGGCCAAGGCAGAGCGAAGTGCAGAGGCGCTGTTGACGCGAGCCCGGTCGCTTTTCCAGTCGTTGCAGTGGCCCGACTTTGATGCGGTCCATATCGAGGTGCTGGGCGCCGAGGCAAGCTACGGCCGACGCTCGCGCGCGCGCGGCGCTCGCGAGGTGGTCCTGCGCCTGGTCGTGGATCATCGTGATCCCAAGGCGCTCAACCTGTTTGCGCGCGAAGTGGGGTCCTCCGCGCTCAGCTTCGCGCAGGGCACGGCGGCGCTGATCGGAGGACGACCCAAGCCCACGCCGATCGTACGGCTGTTCAGCTTCCTGGTCGACAAAAAGCGTCTGCCCGACACGACGGTACAACTCGGTTCGGATTCGCCGCTCACCGTGCCGCTTCCGCTGCCCGTTGACATCATGGTTCACAGCTCGAACCCGCCGGGGGAGCCGCTGGCGGACGCGGGCAGCGCAATGCAGCCGCCAGCGGCTTTGTCGCTGGCTGCCCGCGCCACCCGCAGAGAGGCCCTGCGCCGCTTCGCGTACGCGCGCTCCGGTGACAAGGGGGACAACGTGAATGTTGCGATTCTGTGCCGCAACCCTGAACATTTCGGATGGCTGCGAGCTCAGGTGACGGTTGATCGCATGGCAGAGCATTTTGCAGACATGGTGCACGGCCCCATCGAGCGGTTTGAGGTGCCTGGCCTGCACGCGCTGAATTTTCTGATGCACCGGGCGCTGGGTGGCGGCGGGATGGCCTCGCGGCAGATCGATGCGCTCGGAAAGGCCTATGGCCAGCAAGCGCTCGAACTCGAGATCGAGGTACCTGCCGAGTGGGGGCTCCCCGGCGGCATGGACGGCCTGCCTCGAGACCGATAGACTCGACACCGACCCGCCGCCCGGAGCGGCGCGCCATGCCCCGCATTGGGCAAATGAATTGTTGACGAGGAGGGATGACCCGTGAAAAAGCTTTGCTTGTCTGGTCTGCTGGCTACGGTGTTTGCGGTGGCGCCTGCGTGGGCGGCATTTCCCGATAAACCGGTTCGCGTCACCGTGGCGTTTGCGCCCGGGGCGTCCACCGACATCATCGCGCGCATGCTCGCCGAACCGATGGGTGCCGCGCTTGGCCAACCCATGGTGGTCGAGAACAAACCGGGTGCCGGTGGGAACATTGCTTCCCAGCAGGTGAAAGCAGCCACGCCCGATGGCCACACGCTCCTGTTTCACAGCGTCGCGGTGTCGGTCAATCCTTCGCTCTTTCGAAATGCCGGCTATGACCTGCTGAAAGATTTCGAGCCAGTGGCCATGGCAGGGGTCACGCCCAATCTGCTGTTTGTAAACCCATCGGTAAAGGCCACCACCCTGGGAGAGTTGATTGCGCTCGCGCGGACCACGCCGCTCTCCTACGCCTCGTCTGGAAACGGCACGACCACGCACCTGGGGGCCGAGTTGCTGTTTCGCAGCCTGGCGGGCGTCGACATCGCCCACGTACCGCATCAGCCTGCCGCCGCTGCGGTGGCGGTGATTGGTGGATCGGTTCCGGTTGGCAGCACTTCCATGCCGCCCGTGGTGCCTCACGCGAAAAGCGGCAAGGTTCGCCCGATTGCCGTGATGTCGCTCCAGCGGAGTCCCGTACTGCCCGATGTGCCAACCGTTGCAGAGTCGGGCTACCCGGGTTTTGAGGCCAGTACCTGGTTTGCGGTGTTCGCGCCGGCAGCCACACCGCAGGCTGTGCTGCAGCGCCTGAACGAAGAGTTCAACCGGGCGCTGCAAAGCCGGGACATCACCGAAAAATTCGCCAAACAGTCGCTGGCGATCGAACCGCTCGATCGCGCGGCGCTCAGAACCTACATCGCGGCCGAAGTTGCCAAATGGGGCAAGGTGGTGCGCGACGCGAATATCAAGGTGGACTGACGCATCAGTAGGTTTTGTAGGGCAGGAACTTGCCCGACAGCACCACATTGACACGATCGCCCTTCGGGTCGGGTTCGCGCGTGATGTCCATGGAGAAGTCGATCGCACTCATGATGCCGTCGCCAAACTCTTCGTGGATCAGTTCCTTGATGGTGGTTCCATAGACATTGACGATTTCGTACCAGCGATAGATCAGTGGGTCGGTGGGCACCGACGAGCGTAGCGAACCCTTGTAGGGCACCGCCTGGAGCAGTGCGACCGCATCGGTTGGCAGATCAAAGATTCTGGCAATTGTTTTCGCCTGATCGGCGGTGAGCGTCATCTGTCCCAGGCAGGCCGCAGTGACCCATTCCTTGGAGTGACCGATCTTCCTGGCGACGTCGGCCCACTTGATCCCCTTCTGAACCTTGGTGGAGTAGATGAGGTCGGTGACGTCTTCGCGCGTCATCGGCCTAGCGCCCGTCCATTTTTTGGAAGATGTCTTGCTTGCAGCCATGTGAGCAGTCCTTGAGGTCAGTGGTAGGAAAAGATCAGGTGGGTGATGGCGATGCGCCAGGGCGCACACGAACCGGTGTCCAGGCGCCTGTCCGGGCGCGCGATGCATAGTCGGCCGATCGGTTGACGAGGAAGTCGATCAGATGATTGCGGACCGCGTAATAGCCCGCTTCACGGTGCAAGGTGGCGCGGGTACGGTTGCGAGGCAAGGGATTTTCAACAATCTCGGCAATCACGGCGCCGGGGCCGTTGCTCATCAGAAAGATCCGGTCGGCGAGCAGGATCGCTTCGTCGACGTCGTGGGTGATCATGAACACGGTCTGTCGTGTTTCACGCACGATGCCCACCAGCTCATCCTGAATGCTGCCCCGGGTGAGCGCATCGAGTGCGCCGAATGGCTCGTCGAGCAGCAGCATCTTGGGTTGAATGGAGAACGCCCGCGCGATGCCCACCCGCTGCTTCATCCCGCCCGACAGTTGCGCCGGCTTCTTGTTCTCCGAGCCACCCAGATGCACCATGTCGATGAAGCGCTGAACATGCGAGTCGACCTGCTCGCGCGACCAGTCGGGATGCCGCGAGCGCACTGCAAACGCAATGTTTCCGCTCACGCTCATCCAGGGCATCAGCGCATGCGATTGAAACACCACACCGCGGTCGAGACTGGGCCCTTCGATGGCGCGTCCGTCAATGAAGGCATGGCCGGCGGTGGGCTGCTCGAGTCCGGCCAGGACGTTCAGGATGGTGGTCTTGCCGCAACCCGAGTGGCCGATGATGCAAACGAACTCGCCGCGTTCAATTGCAAAATTCACATCGTCAAAGATCACCGTCTCGCCCTTGCCCTGGGGCGCGGGGAATGACTTTTTCAGGTGCTCCACTCTCAGGAAGCCGCGGCTTGCTGTGCCGGCAGCGCTTGCGGAAAGGCGTTGGGGCTCGCTCATGTCCATGGTCATTGCCTGTCAATCGCGGTAGGTGACGAGTCGCTGCAGACGGGCAACGCCCAGGTCGAGCAGCATGCCCACCAATCCGATGAGAAGAATGGCGGTCAGGATGTTGGTGATGGAGAGGTTGTTCCACTCGTTCCAGACGAAGTAGCCGATGCCGGTGCCGCCAACCAGCATCTCTGCGGCCACGATCACCAGCCAGGCGATGCCGATCGAGATCCGCATGCCGGTCATGATCGTGGGGGCTGCGGCCGGCAGGATCACCAGGAAGGCCTTCCGCAGCGGGCCAACCTCGAGCGTGCGCGATACATCCAGCCACTCCCTTCGAACCGACGCCACGCCGAAGGCGGTGTTGATCAGCATGGGCCAGATCGAACAGACAAAGATCACAAAGATGGCCGATACGCTCGAGTCTTTCAGCGTGAAAAGCGCCAGGGGCATCCAGGCGAGCGGCGAGATCGGCTTGAGCACCTGGATGAACGGGTCGAGTGCCGTGTAGAGCACTCGCGACATGCCGATCACGAAACCCAGCGGTATGGCGACCAGCGCAGCCAGCGCAAAGCCAGCAGCGACCCGGGCGACGGAGTAGGCGAGCTGGATCCCCAGACCCTTGTCGTTCGGACCGTTGTCGTAGAACGGATTGGCCAGATGCCCGCCTATCGTGCGAACGAAGTCGGCAGGCGTTGGAAAGGCCGATTTCTGTCCGGTGGCGGCGGCGGCGCCCACCAGCTTGGCGTACTCCTCATCAACCTTCACGGTGCCCGCGGTGGGGGCCGTAGCGATGTGCCACGCGCCGATGAAGCAGGCGAGGATCAAGAGGCTCACGATGAGCGCGCGCACGCGCTCAGGCGCAATCCGACTCATGCTGACCGCCGGATCTTGAAGCTGTCCAGATATTCCTTCGGCTTCTGCGGATCAAACGGTTTGCCCATCACCGAGAAGCCGCGCGAATTGCGCTCGGGCGGGGTAAGACCTGCCTGCTTCATCAGACGACGTGCGTCGGTGGCGAGGAACACTTCCTGGGCGACCTTCTGATAGTCGACATCGCCCTTCAACTGCCCCCAGCGCTGCATCTGCGTGAGGATCCAGACGGCAAACGACTCCCAGGGGAACGGATCGAAGCTGATGCGGTCGGGCACCTTCCGCACGCCCCCCAGGCCGTCGGCGAAGGTGCCCGTGAGCACCTGTTCCACCACGGTCACAGGCTGGTTGAGGTAATTGGCAGGCGCGATGGCGGCAGCGATTTCCTTGCGGTTTTCTGCTTTCGACGCGTAAGCGGTGGCCTCGATGATGGCGCGCAACAATGCCCCGTAGGTGTTGGGCATGGAGGTGATGAACTGCTTGCTTGCCGCAAAAGCGCAGCAGGGATGGCCATCCCACAGTTCCTTAGACAGCAGGTGAATGAAGCCGACGCCGTCATAGACCGCCCGCTGGTTGACCGGATCCGGAGCGAGGAAACCGTCGATGTTGTCGGCGCGCATGTTCGCGACCATCTCCGGCGGCGGCACCGAGCGGATCTGCACGTCGCGGTCGGGGTCGAGTCCGGCCTCGGCAAGGTAATAGCGCAGAAGATAGTTGTGCATTGAATAGTCAAACGGCACCGCGAAGCGAAACCCTTTCCACTGTTTGGGATCGCGCTTGTCCTTGTGTTTGACGGCGAGTGTGATGGCCTGGCCATTGATGTTTTCGACGGCCGGCATGGCGTACGCCTGCGGGGCAGCGCCCAGTCCGAGCGAGATTGCGATCGGCATCGGTGACAGCATGTGCGCGGCGTCGTACTCCTTGTTGAGCGTCTTGTCGCGAATCACGGCCCAGCCCGCGGTCTTGATCACCTCGACATTGAGCCCCTGCTTCGAGTAGAAGCCCATTGGATGCGCCATGATGATCGGAGTCGCGCAGGTGATGGGGATGAAGCCCACCTTCAGATCGCGCTTTTCCGGCGCGCCACCCGCCTGTGCAAAGGCTTCCTTGGCGGCGGTCAGGGGGAAGATCGACGAGATCGCGGCGATCGCGGTTGGTGTGCCAACCGCGCTCAGGAACGAGCGGCGAACCGCATCATTGGGAAACAGCGCTCGAACGACAGCCTGCTCGACTGCGCGACTGCCGAGGGCTTCTGTGTCGGCCTGCGCAGCATCATGCTCGCTTTGGGACGCATGAGATCCGCAGCTGCAGTGCAGGCGAATGCGGCTGTCAAACGGATTCGAAAAGAGTGACATCAGAAGCTCCGGGAGTGGGATCTGCGCTGGCTACCGCAGATTCCATGCCAAGCCGCCGACGGGCTGGGCTGCGCACAGTTGGTGCGCGCGGAGCAGACTTGTGTGTGGGGAGCGGAGCGGGCGGAAAGGATCGAACCGCTACGCACCAGAATGGCGTCGCAGGCGCGCCGTTTCGGTGCCTATGTCCGCAAATCCGAGCTCGGTGCTCGGTCTTCGCGCTCCCGCCCATTGACGGCGAGAGCGCTGCGGGCAGGGGCCCGACGCAGGGTGTCAGTTCGTGCGGCGCGGAGCGCCCGGCGCCGATGTGCCCGTTGGCGCGGATGCGGTACGGATGCGCACCTTGTCGCCTTCGACGATCCCGTCGGGCGGGCTCACGATCACCCTGTCGTCGGCCTGCACGCCAGCCGACAGCTCCACCGTGCTGCCATGATCCTTGGCCACCGTCACGCGGCGGATCCGCACGCGGTCTTCCGCGTCGACGACTGCAATGCGTGGACCCGCCGCACCGAAAATCATCGCGCCTGCCGGTACCGCGAGCGAGGCGTCGCGGGGAAGTTCAAATACGATCTTGGCGAAGCCGCCGGGCAGCAGTCTCAACCCGGTGTTGTCCGCGGCCAGTTGGACGAGCATGCTGCCCGACCCCGCGCCAATCACCTGGGCGAGCGACTGCACCGTTGCCGTCCAGGTGCGGCCCGGGTGTTCTGGAACGAGGAAGCTTGCGCGGTCGCCCTGCTTGATCGAGAGCGCCCGGTTTTGTGGCACGTTCACATAGATGCGGACGCGGCTGATGTCGGATACCGTGAAAAGTTCGGTATTGGCCGCGCCACCTGCCACGACCAGTGCGCCCACGTCGGTGTTTCGCGCGGTGATCACCCCGGCAAACGGTGCCACGATCCGCGAGAACTGCTTTTGTGCGACCAGCCGATCCAGGTTGGCCTGGGATGCGCGGACCTGAGATTCCTTGACCTGCAGGTCGCCTTTTCTTTCTTCGACCGCCTGGGAGGAGACAAAGCCCTGGTCGCGCAACGACTGCCAGCGCTCGGCCGTGGTGCGCGAGAGCGCGGCGTTCGCCCGAACGCTCGCGAGTTCGGCCTGAGCCTGGGCGATCTGCTGGTCCAGTTCAGGCGTTTCAATCTCGGCCAGCAACTGACCGGCTGCGACCGATGCGCCAATATCAACATGCCAGGCCTTGAGGTAACCGGCGATCCGGGAAAAGATGGGCGCCCGGGTGTGTGGCTCGATTCGTCCTGGGAGTTCGAAGCGGGTCACGCTTGTCGAGGGCCGGGACGGTGTGACCACCAGGACGGTGGGCACAGCCGCCTCCTGAGCGCGCGCATTCAGCCTGTCTGCGTTGGAGGCCCGGGCCGACAATCCCCACGCAGCGATACCGCCCGCCAACGCCAGGGTGACGATGAGTCCGGCGGTCAGCTTGAGCCCCGACACCGGGCGGTGGGGGAGCGTTTCAAGCGGCAGCGACATACGGTTCTCCTGCAGGTGAGGCGGGGGTGGGATGCTTTCCGTCGCGGGCATGCATCATTGCAAAGACGACCGGAACAAAGGCAAGGGTGGCGACGGTGGCAAACAGGAGGCCGCCGATCACCGCGCGTCCCAGGGGCGCGTTCTGTTCGCCGCCTTCGCCCACACCCAGTGCCAGCGGCAACATGCCAATGATCATGGCGAGCGCAGTCATGAGCACGGGGCGGAACCGTACGAAGCCGGCTTCGAGTGCTGCCTCGACTGCATTCAAGCCCTGATCGAGACGTTCCCGGGCAAAGCTGATCACCAGCACACTGTTGGCGGTGGCAACCCCCATGCACATGATCGCGCCGGTCAGCGCCGGCACTGACAGCGTGGTGTGGGTGGCAAACAGCATCCAGACAATACCCGCCAGCGCAGCCGGCAGGGCCGTGACGATCACGAACGGGTCCTTCCAGGACTGGAAGTTCACCACGATCAGCAGATAGATCAGGCCGATGGCGCCGATCAACCCGTACAGCAGACCCGAGAAGGCCTGCTCCATGGTGCGCACCTGCCCGATCAGGACCACACGGGTGCCGCGCGGCACGTCGCCCGCCGTGTCGGCGATGAGCTTGCGGACATCGCGCGCGACTGCGCCGAGATCGCGATCCTGGGTCGTGGCGTTGACCTGAACCAGTGTCTGCAGTTCATACTGGCTCACGACCGCGTTGGCGGTGCTGCGCTGGAAATTGGCGAGTCCTCCCAACACCTGGGGCGAGCTGCCCGATGCGCCGCTTGCCGGCGTAAGCGGCAGATTCTCGATCGCTGCCAGCGAGTCGAGCTGATACTGCGGCGTCTGCATCACGATCGGGTAGATGATGCTGTTGGCCGGGTTCAGCCAGTAGGTGGGAGCCACCTGACTGCTGCCCGCAAGGTTGACCACCATGCTGTTGGTGATGTCGCGGGCACTCATGCCGAACTCCTGGATGCGGGTCCGATCGACCTCCACATTGAAGATCGGCGACCGCCGAGACTGCTGAATGCGCGCGTCGGCCACCCCCGGGATCGTGCGCAACGCTTTCAGGAGTTTTTCGGCGTAGGCGAAATTCGCCTCGAGGTTGAGCCCCCGGATCTGAATATCGATAGGCGCTGGTGCGCCGAAGTTCAGGATCTGGCTGACGATGTCGGCGGGCGGAAACGAAAAGACCGTGTCCGGGAATTCTCTGGGCAGGATCTCGCGCAATTCCCGCACATAGTCGGCCACCGGCCGGTGACCCTTCTTGAGCGCGATCTGGACATCGCCGTCCTGAGTGCCGATCACGCCAGTGTTGTTGTAGGCCAGGTTGATGCTGGAAGGCGGCAAGCCGATGATATCGACCATTGCCTCGATTTCCTCCGGCGGGATGACCTGACGGATCACCTGCCCGATACGGGCAAACCGCACTGCGGTTTCTTCCACGCGTGTTCCTACCGGCACCCGGGCATGAAGGAGAATCTGGCCATTGTCGACCGCCGGGAAGAAGTTGGTGCCCAGGTGCGGAACCAGCGCAAACGAGGCCAGGACGCACGCCATGAAACCCAGCACGAATTTTTTCCGGTTCTGAAGCGCCCATGCGAGCAGCGACTGGTAACCGAGCCGGAAGCGCTCGAAGCGCCGCTCAAATCCGCGCTGGAACCACACCAGCGGATTGCGGGTGGGGGTTCGCGCAAGCAGCGCGCCATGAGGCTGGGTGTCATGGGCCTTGAGCAGATACTTGGCCATGGTGTTCACCAGCGTTCGGGACAAAATGAACGACGACACCATCGCGAAGATCACTGCGAGCGCCATCGGTACGAACAGATAGCGCGCCACGCCCTCCAGGAAAAACATCGGCACGAACACAATGCAGATGCAGAGCAGCGAGACAAAGGCGGGCGTCACGATCTGGCGCGCGCCATCCATGATCGCGGTTTCAACATCCTTGCCCTGCTCAAGATGCCAGTTGATGTTTTCAATGGTGACGGTGGCATCGTCGACAAGAATGCCCACGGCGAGCGCGAGTCCGCCCAGCGTCATCAGGTTAAGGGTTTCACCAATCGCTGCGAGCCCCAGGATGGCGCCCATGATGGACAGCGGGATTGACGTGGCGATGATGAGGGTGGGGCGCCAGCTTCCCAGAAAGAGCAGGATCATCAGACTGGTGAGCGCCGCGGCAATGACGCCTTCCACCGCCACGCCCATCACTGCGGCGCGCACAAAGATGGATTGATCATTGATAGGTGTGACAGACAGCTGCTCAGGCAGCGCCGCGCGCATCTGGGCGAGCTTGTCCCGCACGCCGGACACGATCGAGAGCGTGGAGGCGCCACCGTTCTTCAGTACCGACAACAGAACCGAGCGACTACCCTCAACCGACACGATGCTGGTTTGCGGTGCATTGCCGTCATGCACATTGGCCACATCGCGCACATAAGTCGTGGACCCGCCCGTCGAGCGGATGGGCAGGTCGTTCAACTCCGCAATCTGCGTCACGATGTTGTTGAGCCGCATTGAATACTCGAACTCGCCAATCTTCTGCGAGCCCACCGGAATCGCAACGTTTTGCGCGGCCAGCGTGTTGGCCACATCCTGGGCCGACAGCCCACGCGCCTGCAGCGCGAGCGGATCGATGTCGATCTGAACAATTCGCTGCTTGCCGCCATAGGGCCAGGGAATGGCCACGCCCGGCACGGTGACCAACTGCGGGCGAACCATGTTCACGCCGGCATCAAACAGTTGCTGCTCGCTCATGCCCTGGCCTGCGAGCGCGAGTTGCAGCACCGGAACGGTTGCTGCGTTGTAGTTGAGGATGAGGGGCGGCGTGGTGTTGGGCGGCATCTGCCTCACCGATACCTGCGCTGCCGCAGTGACCTGCGCGTTGGCGATCGATATGTTCACGCCCGGCTGGAAGAAAATCTTGATGATGCAGATGCCGGTATAGGAGTTGGCCTCGATATGCTCGATATCGTTCACCGTGGTGGTGAGGCCGCGCTGAAACAGCGTGCAGATGCGGCCCGACATCTGATCGGGCGGAAGCCCGGTGTAACTGAATGCCACCGCAATGACGGGAATGCGAATCGCCGGAAAGATATCGGTCGGCATTCGAAGCGCAGCGAGCGGTCCCAGAACGAGGAGCAGAAGCGCCATCACCATGAAGGTGTAGGGCTTGTCTAGCGCGGTACGTACGATGGAGACGAGCATGGGAGCGCCGGATAGGGTGCGGAAATCATGACGGTGGCGGGCGGCACCATCAGTCGGATAACCCGGCAGTTTGCCGGATTTATTCGATCTCGCTCAAACAAGGGGTTTGCGGGCGAAATGGCGACCAGGATTTCCTGCCGCCAACGCTGCGCCCGATCAATGCGGTCAGATCTGGCGGTGTCAGGGTGAAGGCCTCAGTCGATGGAGGCGAAAATGAAGCAATGGAAACGTCCGTTCGTGGTGGGCGCGGTGGTGGTCGTCGAGGCGCTGGCCCTGGTGATGCCGGCGGGCGGTGCCTGGGCACAGGCTGGATCCGCGGCGCAGTCAGGTGCGGCTCAGCGGGCCGAGGCGCGACGGACGGTCGATCCCGGCCGGCGGGAGTTCGAGTCGAACTGCGCGGTCTGCCATGGGAAGAGCGGTCAGGGCGATGGTTCGGTGGTCGAGTTGCTGAAGCGCTCGCCGCCCGATCTGACCCAGCTTTCCCGGAAAAACGGCGGCGTGTTCCCGATCGACCGGGTGTATCAGACAATCGAGGGCGGCACCGTCGCTGCACACGGTTCGCGGGAGATGCCCATCTGGGGACGCGATTATCGGATCCAGGGCGCCGAATATTTCATGGACGTGCCCTATGACCCGGAGGTGTATGTGAGAACGCGTCTGCTCTGGCTGGTGGAGTATCTGAGTCGGCTTCAGGTGCGCTGAGCCGGGGCCTCGCGGGCTGGGGGCGTTCATGCCGGCGGAAGCTTGCCCCTCAGCCGCACCGCGAGCTCCGCCGCTCCCCAGATCTCGATCCGGCTTGCCGCCGCGAACCTGCGCGCCGGCTCGGTCACCTCGCCCAGAAAAATGCATACGCCCGCGCTCGCGCCGGCGGCGTCGAAGGCCTCTGACAGTTCGCGCAACACTTCCACCCCCAGACGGGCGGATTTCCAGCGCTTTGCCATGACCAGGCGACACCCCTGTGCGTCATGAAGGATGAAATCGGCGGCTGGGCCTCGATGCTCGCGTACGACCCGTCCGTCTTCGGTGAGTGCAGCCAGGGCGAGAGGCGCAAACTGTTGCCAGGTCAATGAGGACAGGACGCGGGCGGTACGCTCAATTTCCTGCGCCCCCGGCAGGCGCCACAGGCGCCAGACCGCCAAGACCCCGATAACGACAAAGGGTAATGAGCTCAGCGCGCCGACCACGCGATAGGCCTCGGGCAGCAAAGCCATGGCGATCAGCGACAGCGCGCCTGCGATGGCGAAACTGATCCACCACGGGGATCGCAACAGGATCGCAAAGAGCGAGTTGCGTGGGAGTTTGAAAGCCATGTTCGCCTCAGATGGCAACCTGAGTGCCCAGCTCAACCACGCGGTTGGGCGGCAGGGCGAAATAACTGGCTGTGCTCGAGCTGTTCTGCAGCATCCAGCCGAACAACGAGCGTCGCCATCCGAACACCCCCCGACGACTGGTGGAGACAATCACCGGCTTGCTGGTGAAGTACGAGGTGTCGTTCGTATCCATGGTGACCCCTCGACGTCGGGCGAGCGAGAGTACCAAAGCGATATCGGGCTCTTCGCGAAATCCGAACGACGCCACGATGCGAACGATGCCGTTGCCGCCGCGTTCGATCTCCAGCCGGTCGTGGTCAGGCACCCGAGGCAGATCGACGAAATCGACGGTGAGGAAAATCACCTGCTCGTGCGCGACCCGGTTGTGACGCAGGTTGTGCAGAAAGCTGGTGGGGTGACCACTTCGACCGGAGCTGAAGAACACCGCCGTGCCGGGCACCCGCTGTATGCCCGAAAGATCGAGCGCGAATGCGTCGCCCCGACTGCGCGGTGAGGCGTCTTTGCGCGAGCGTACGATCTCGGTGCCACGGCGCCAGGTGGAGAGCACGGCGAACATGACGGTAGCCACCGCGAGCGGGAACCACCCTCCTTCGGAAATCTTGCCGGCGTTGGAAATGAAGAACACGACTTCGAGTGCGCCGAAACCGAGGAATGCAGGAAGGAGCCAGGCCGATGTGGAGGCCTGCCGTCGAAGGAGGACAGTGATGAACAGCAGCGCTGTGCCGATCAGCAGGTCGCCCGACACCGCGATTCCGTAAGCCGCCGCGAGCTGGCTGGAACTGCGAAAGCCGAGCACGAGCAGTACGACAGCTACCAGCAGCATCCAGTTCACCACCGGAATGTAGATCTGGCCGCGCGATGTTTCCGAGGTGTAGCGCACCTTCAAGCGGGGAAGGTAATTGAGGCGCGAGGCCTGCTGTGTGACCGAGAACGCGCCTGAAATGGTGGCCTGCGACGCAATCACCGTGGCACAGGTTGCAAGCATGATGAGGGGTATGAGCAGGGGCTCGGGCGCGAGCAGATAAAACGGGTTGCGTACTGCCTCGGGGTCTCGCAGCACCAGCGCGCCCTGGCCGAAGTAATTGAGCATGAGGCATGGAAACACCAGCGCAAACCAGCTGATGCGAATGGGGCGCGGACCGAAGTGACCGAGATCGGCATACATCACCTCCGCACCCGTTAGCGTGAGGAACACGGCGCCCAGCAAGATCAGCGTAAGGCCCGGCTGGTCGATCGCGAAGCCGATTGCATGTACGGGGTTGATTGCGCCGAGTATCTGCGGCGTTTCGACAATGCTGCGCACGCCAAGCACCGCGAGCACCAGAAACCACAGAATCATGACCGGTCCAAACAGCGCGCCGATCTTTGCCGTGCCCCGGCGTTGAATCAGGAACAGGCTGATCAGGATCAGAAGCGCAATCGGCACAATGAGCCGCTCGGTTGCCGGGGCGGCGATGGCAATGCCTTCCACTGCGGACAGCACGGAGATGGCGGGCGTGATGATCGCATCGCCATAAAACAGCGAGGCCGCGAGAATTCCCAAGGTGGATATGAACCAGATCAGCCGGGGTTTCGAACGGGCGCGGGCGAGGGCGATCGACAGCAAGGCGAGCGCGCCGCCTTCGCCCCGATAATCGAACCGGAGCATGATGGTGACGTACTTGAGCGACACAATGATGGTGACAGCCCAGAACATCATCGACAGCACTGCAAACAGGGCGTCTGCGGGCGGGCCTCCGGCCGCTCCGTGAGCGGCAATCGCTTCCTTGAACGCATAGAGCGGACTCGTGCCGATGTCGCCGAAGACGACGCCAAGCGAGGCGATGATCAGCGCAGGAAGCCGCTGTTCGGTGGAGGCGCTCATGAGTCAGGGAAGTATATCTTGCAGCGCAGCAACCGCTGGGCGCGACGATGTCGTCAGCGCTTCAGGCTGCGTTCGCGATAGGCAAGCAGCCTCGCCTTGAGCCCCGGGCGAGCCGCCGAGCGAACCAGCGATGCCAGGTCATGGTCGGAGTCGGTGCTGGCGCCGAACCCGTCGCCGCCTCGAGACGCGGCTTTCAGTGCTGCATAGGTGGCGCGATCCACGCTTGGGAGCGGCGCAAGCTGCGCGAGGCGCCAGGTGTAGGGCTCGCCGTGCGGCGCCTGCGCGTGGGACCGCGCCACGCCGGACGCTGCCACGCTGGACGCTGCCTCGCCGGACGCTGCCTCGCCGGACGCTGCCTCGCCGGACGCCGGGGAGGGCGGTGCGGTCGCTGCAACCGAGGTCGCCAGGCCCGACTGA
>JBMSQB010000019.1:0-55427 GCA_049423065.1 Burkholderiaceae bacterium | reverse complement strand
ATGACCGCCTGCCTCATCACCGGCGCGGGCGGCTTCGTGGGTGGCGCGCTCGCCCGCGCGGTGCTTGACCGCAGGCTCGCCCAGGCTTCGCGCGACCAGCCGCCCGCCGGGCGGCTCGTTCTCTCCGACCGGATGCCGCGCCCCGACTGGTGCCCGGCCGATCGCGCCGACATCGTCTGGATACAGGGCGACATCGCCTCGGCCGGCCTGCTCGACCAGTTGTTTGCAGAGCCCGTGGACGCGCTTGCACATCTGGCGGGCGTGGTGAGCGGGGCTGCCGAGGCCGACTTCGATCTCGGCATGAAGGTCAATCTCGATTCCACCCGCGCGCTGCTTGAGCGCTGCATGGCCCAGGGCCGCGCGGGCCGCCCACCGCGGGTGGTCTACGCCAGTTCCATTGCCGTGCACGGGGTGCCGCTTCCAACGGAAATTCACGACCGCACACCCGCCTCGCCCAGCCTTTCTTACGGCGCACAAAAACTGATCAACGAGATTCTGATCACCGAAGCATCGCGTCGCGGCTGGATCGACGGGATCAGTCTGCGACTGGCTGGCGTGGTGGTTCGCCCTGCGCTGCCAAACGGCGCGCTGTCGGGCTTCAACAGTGATCTGATCCGCGAGACGCTTGCCGGGCGCCGGGTGATCTCACCGGTATCGCCTGAGGCGGTGATCTGGGTGCAGTCGCTGTCGTCCGCACGCGATGCGTTCGCAACCGCGCTATCGGGCTCGGGCGGCGCACGCGATGGCGCCCGTGTCGTGCAATGTCCTGCGATCGCCGCGAGCATCGACGAAATCCTGCGTGCGGTGAGCGCGGTGGGTGGCCATGATGCGCGCGCACTGGTGGACTTTCGACCTGACCCGGCAATCGAACCCATGTTTGGGCGCTGGCCTCGTCAACGGTCCTTTGGCCGCGCGCGCGCCATGGGCCTTCCAGAGGACCGCGATCTCACCGACCTGATCGCTGCGGCATCCGTCGGCAGCGACGCCCCGCTCTCGCGCAGCGCCGCTACTTGAAGAGCACGCCAGGCAGCCAGGTCGAGATCACCGGGAAGGCGATCAGGATTGCCAGCCGAATCACATCGGCCACGACGAAGGGCGCGACGCCCCGATAGATCGTCATGGTGGAGACATGCGGGAGCAGCGTTCTCAGCACAAAGAGATTCATGCCGACCGGCGGGCTGATGAGGCCGATCTCGACCACCACCACCACCAGGATGCCGAACCAGATCGGGTCAAAGCCCAGATGCACCACGAGCGGAAAAAGAACCGGCACCGTGAGCAGGATCATGGACAGCTCTTCCATGGCGGTTCCGAGCAGCACATAGATTGCGCAGATCGCCACGATCACCGCCATCGGATGCAGCTGAAACTGTGAGACGAAATTCTTGAGGTCATCGGGCATCGAGGTGAAATTCACGAAGTTCGCAAAGATCAGCGCGCCGATCAGGATGCCGAACAGCATTGCGGTGGTGCGCGAGCTTTCAACCAGAACATCCACCAGCGTTCGCCAGGTGAGCGCGCGGCGCGCGAGCGCAAACACAAACGCGCCGAATGCACCGATCGAAGCGCCCTCCGTGGCAGTGAACACCCCGCCATAGATGCCGCCCATCACCACCACGAACAGCACGATCACGCCCCACACGCCCTGCAGCGCGCGCAACCGCTCCGGCCACGGCGTGCGTTCGCCGCGCGGCCCGCTCTTGGGATCGCGCCAGGTCTGCCAGGCAACCGCCGCCATGAGGAGCAGCGTGGCAAGCACACCCGGAATCAGGCCGGCCGCAAACATGGCACCGATATTGACCTCGGTCATGAGGGCATAGATGACCATGATCACCGAGGGCGGAATCAGAATGCCCAGGGTGCCGCCCGAGGCGATGGCACCACAGGCGAGCGCGTCGCTGTAGCCGAACTGCCGCATCGAGGGATAGGCCACCCGCGCCATGGTGGCAGCGGTGGCGATCGAGGAGCCGCAGATCGAACCGAACCCCGCGCAGGCAACGATGGTGGACATGGCGAGCCCGCCCCGCCAATGGCCGATGAAGGCATACGCCGCCCGGAACAACTCCTGCGACAACCCCGCCCGGCTCACGAAATTGCCCATCAGGATGAAGAGCGGCACCACCGACAGGGTGTAGGAAAAACCGGTCTCGTACATGAGCGTTCCGGCCGAGGCAAGCGCCGGATTCCAGCCGCGAACGATCGCAAGGCCAAAGAACCCGACCAGGCCCATGGCGAAAGCGATCGGCAGCCCCGCGAGCGCGAGCAGCATCATCGCCCCCAGCCCGATGAGTGCCTCAGTCACAGCACACCTGCGCCGTCTTCACTGGCGGCCTGCGACGCAATCTGCGGCGAGCGCAGCGCCTGCCAGGCAAGCACCACATGGATGAGCGCCGTAAAAAGCGTGAGCAGCGCCATCAGTTGCACGACCGGTGCGATTGGAAGTTTCAGCGTCTGGGTGACGTCGCCGGCCACTGCAAAACGCGAGCCCTTCAACCACAGGAGCCACGCCATGCCGACCAGCGCGGCGGCGCAGCCGATCTGCACCGCCAGCGCGCTGATGCGCCGAAGAAGCGGCGGCGCAAGCCTCACCAGGCTGTCGATCGCGATGTGCTCGCCCTTGCGGGACACCATCGGCAGCCCCGCGAAGATCAGCACCGCCATCATGGTTTCGCTCACCTCGAAACTGCCACGAATCGGCGCATTGAAGACATAGCGCAGCACCACATCCACAAAGGTGAGGATCATCATCGAAAAAAGCAGGGCTGCCGCGAGCATCTCGAGCGCCCGCTCGGGTCGCAGGCGATCGGCCCAACCCGCAGCGCGCGCCGGAATCTCCGGCGGGGCCTGCAGATTCGAGCCGCCGCCGGTCGCTTGCGGTTGAGTCACGAACGCGTCTCCCAAAGTTCGCCTTGAGGATGAAGCCGCGCACACCATGGCGGGACAGCACCTCGCACGCGATCGGCTACTCTATCAAGCTTTCGACCGAGGTCATTTTCCCGGAGTCCGGCATGTCCGACGCTGCACCCGAGCGACGCCTGCGCTCGCGCACCACCGTTGAGGGACCCGATCGGGTTGCCCACCGCACCTTCCTGCGTGCCATGGGCCTGGATGACGAGGCCATCGCCAAGCCCTTCGTGGGTGTGATGAGCACCCACGGCGAGAACACGCCCTGCTCGCTGTCCTTGCGGCCGCAGGCCGAAGCGGCCAAGACCGGTGTCTCCATTGCCGGCGGCACGCCGTTCGAGTTCACCTCGATTTCGGTCTCCGATGGCATATCGATGGCGCATTCGGGCATGCGGATGAGCCTTGCCTCGCGAGAGCTGATCGCCGACTCGATCGAGCTCGTGGTCCGCGGTCACGCCTACGACGCGCTGGTGGGCTTTGCCGGCTGCGACAAGACCCTGCCCGCCATCATGATGGCCATGGTTCGGCTCAATGTGCCCTCGGTCTTTGTCTACGGAGGCGCCATGCTGCCGGGCCGGCATCAGGGGAAAACCGTGAGCACGGTTGATGCCTACGAGCGCGTCGGTGCGCTGCACGCGGGCACGGTGTCGCTCGCGGAGCTCGATGCGCTGGAGCGCGACTGCTCGCCCACCCTGGGCTCGTGCCCGGGCCAGTTCACCGCCAACACCATGGCCATGGTCTCGGAGGTGCTGGGTCTTGCCCCGCTCGGGTCGGCGATGTTGCCCGCGGTGTATTCGGAACGTATTGCGCTCGCCCGGCGTGCCGGCCAGACGGTGATGCGCCTGCTGAAAAACAACGGGCCGCTGCCGCGCGAACTGGTCACGCGAAAAAGCCTCGAGAATGCGGCTGCGGCGGTGGCGGCCACCGGCGGCTCCACCAATGCCGGGTTGCATCTGCCGGCGATTGCACACGAAGCCGGCATCCGCTTCACGCTTGATGATGTGGCCGACGTGTTCCAGCGCACGCCCCTGATCGCCGACATGCAGCCGGGTGGCCGATTCCTGGCCCGCGATCTTCACGAGGTGGGAGGCGTGCGGGTGGTGCTGCGTGAACTGCTTCGAGGCGGCTGGCTGCACGGCGATTGCCCCACGATCGAGGGCCGGACGCTTGCTGAACTCTGCGAGGGCGCGCCCGAGGCAGACGGCAGCGTGGTCCGCCCGGCAAGCGCGCCGCTCCATCCCACTGGCGGGGTGGTGGTGCTCAAGGGCAATCTCTGCCCTGACGGCGCGCTCATCAAGATCGCCGGATTGAGGCGGCTCAGGTTCGAAGGACGCGCCCGGGTCTTTGAAAACGAGGAAGCGTGCACAGCAGCGGTACGCGAGCGCCGCTACCAGGCGGGCGATGTGCTCGTGATCCGAAACGAGGGCCCGCGTGGCGGCCCCGGCATGCGCGAAATGCTGGGCACAACTGCGCTGATCTACGGCCAGGGCATGGGCGAGGCCGTCGCACTTCTCACCGATGGCCGCTTCTCGGGCGCGACACGGGGGCTCTGCATCGGCTACGCCAGTCCCGAAGCCGCGCGCGGGGGTCCGATTGCGCTCCTTGTGGATGGCGACCCAATCCTGATCGACTGCGAGGCACGGCGCATCGACGTGCTGGTCAGCGAGGAAGAACTCGCCCGGCGGCGCGCGGCCTGGACGCCGGCGCGCCCGGTCCGGCTGGCGGGCGCACTCGAAAAATATGCAGCCCTTGTAGGCCCCGCCCATCTTGGTGCGGTCACGCACAGCGGGAATCTGGAATGGCCGCTCGAATGACCGCGCTCGCCTTTCTCGGCACCGGCCTGATCGCCACCCCCATGATCCGGCGCCTGCTCGCGGCCGGGCATCCGGTGCGGGTGTGGAACCGCACCCGCAGCCGCGCCCTGCCGCTCCTTGCCGAGGGTGCGCAGTGGGCTGAACACCCCGCCGAAGCGGTCGACGGCGCATCGGCCGTGATCCTCTGCCTCACCGATGCGCAGGCGGTTCAGACGGTTGTGTTCGGACCCAACGGACTCATTGAGGCAAGCGCACCGCCCCCCATTCTGGTCGATCACAGCAGCATCGACCCACAGGCCACCCGGGCGTTCGCCACCCGCCTGAAAGACGCAACCGGCGGCCTCTGGATCGATGCCCCGGTATCGGGCGGTGTCGCGGGCGCCGCACGCGGTGAACTCGCGGTCATGTGCGGCGGCGATGTCGATGCAATCGAACAGATCCGACCGGTGCTGGCCGCTTATTCGGCGCAGGTCACGCGAATGGGCGACAGCGGCGCAGGCCAGGCCACGAAGCTCTGCAATCAGGTGATCGTCGCGGCGAGTATCGTGGCCGTCAACGAGGCCGTGCGGCTCGCACGGGCAAGCGGGGTTGACGCGGCACGCCTTCCCGAGGCGCTTGCCGGTGGCTGGGCGGATTCGAAACCACTGCAGGTGTTTGCGCCACGCATGCTCGCAGCGGAGGTTGAGCCCATCGGCGCCTCAGACACCATGCTGAAGGATCTGGATACGGCGCTTGCCGCTGCCCGCGCTGCAGGCGTTCCGATGCCCATCGCCGGCTCGGTGACCGAGCTGTTCCGGCAACTGCAGGCCTGCGGGCTGGGCGCGGCCGACCCCTCCAGGATCGTGATGCTCTACGAGCGTCGCTGAACCGCGCCCCGCGGACTGCGCGTGGCCGCTTACTGCCCGGCGGCCACCTTCTTCAGTTCGGCGCGGTATTCGGTCACGATCGCAGCGCCATTCATGCCTTTCTCGTTGACCGCCTTGACCCACTCCTGCTCGAAGCGGGCCGTGCGGTCGGCCACCGCTTTCACCAGCGCGGCGTCGGCCGCGATGATCTGCCCGCCCGCCGCCTTGAAGGCATCGAAGCCCGCGCCAGCATTCTTGTCCCAGGCCTTGCCTACCGCCCGTGCCATGGCTTCGCCCGAAATGCGGTTGATCGCGTCCTGATCGGCTTTGGAGATTTTTTTCCAGGCCGCCTCGTTCATGATGACCGCATGGCTGTCGGAGTAAAGACCGCCCGGGAAAGCGGTGGCGAATTTCACGATCTTGTCGAGCTTGAAGGAAACGATGCTCTCGCCGGGAAACATCACGCCATCGACCACGCCGGTGGAGAGCAGCTCGTAGGACTCGGGGGCGGGCTTGGAGACGGCAATCGCGCCCAGCGCGTTGGCGACGTCAGCGGCAATTCCACCGCCCACCCGGACTTTCAGTCCGGCGAAATCCTCCACGGTGCGGATCGGCCGCTTGGCGTTCCAGAACACGCCGGCGCCGTGCGTGTAGATCGTGACCAGCTTCACGCCCTTGTGCTCATTCAACTTGGTGAAGTGCTTGTCGTAGATGCGCCAGAGCGCAACCGACGCCACCTCGGCGCTGTCGCCCGCGAACGGCAGCACGCCGATCCGCGTCATGGGAAACCGCGCCGGCGTGTAGCTGTGCGAAATGAAGGCGATGTCGGCGAGACCCTCGGCGACCGCATCGAGGTGGTTGACGGCGTTGGCTGCCGCCTTGGGCAGCAGCCGCATTTTCACCCGGCCCTCGGTTACTTTTTCGACTTCCTGCATCCAGGGCATCATGCCGTCTCGAACCAGCATGTGCGAGGGCGGGACCCAGGCGGAAAAACTGAGCGTGACCGACTGGGCCGACGCTGTGGTGTGGATGCCGGCGGCCGCCAGCAGGGCAATGCAAAGTGCGCGCAATTTCACAGGACCCCTCCGTTATTCGTATCAGAAATGTGATTGACGGCAGCCCGGACTCGACGGTGCAACCCGACTGCCCGATAAACGCGCGGTCGCAGCAGGCACGACCGTGAATCCGAGCGTAGCACGCGCACCGCAAGGCTGCACCACGCAAGCCGGTGTCAACCGCTGGCCGCACCGGTATCGCGTGCTGCTACCGGCTCTCGCCGCGGTCGCGCCGCGCACCGCGGCGGTTGATCATTCGGCGCTCGAACCGGAGCCCCCGTCCACAGCGCCTCCGGTCGCCACCGCCCCTTGCCGACGTCCCCAGGAGGTCCCATGCCGAAAGAAATGCGCTTCAGTCGCCTGCTCCCCCTTGCCCTTGCCCTCGCGTTGATCGGGTTGACTGCCCTCTGGGGCGGCTGGCTTGCCACCGGTTCGGGCGGCGCCGGGCAATGGCCGTTTGCGCTCAGCGCAGCGCTCTGGCCGCTCCTCGCATGGGCGGGATGCGGCAGCCGCCGGCGCGCGGTGCGGTCGCCACGTGGGCAATCGGCACTGCCACCTGGCCACCCCCGCAACAGCGAAGCGCCAGCCTCGGCTGCAGCCGTCGCCGCCTCACCAGAGCCCGAGCGCGAGTCCGCCGGCGAGCGTAGCCCCGAGTTCGCGGGCGCCTTCAAGCGCTGACTCGGACAGGTGCTTGTCGCCAAGGATTGCTTCTGGCGTCTGTGCGTGTGTGCAGACGATGCGGGCGGGCGCTACCGCCCGCAGCCGCCAGCCGCTCGCGATCCGCTCGATCTGACGGACCGCACCCTCGCCGTCTGAACCCGCACTCACGATAAGCGCATACGGCCGCCCCGACAGGCGCCCGAGCGCCGGATAGTAGGTGCGATCGAAGAAATCTTTCATCATGCCCGCTGCGCTGCCCAGCATCTCCGGACAGACGATGAGCACCGCATCCGCCCCGCACAGGTCGTCGGCATTCGCTTCATCGCAGCGAACGCTGCGCACGTGGATCCCCGGTTCGGCGGCAGACGCCGCGGCCGCCGCGGCTTGCGCAAGCGCACGCGCCGCGCCGGTCATCGACCACCAGACAATCAGAAGCGTTCGCACCGGGTCGGACCGGTCACCCGTCAACGGAGCCGCGCCGCGCACCGCTCAGGCGGCGAGCCTCGAGCCTGGCAGTGGGTGGAAGCTGTCCGGGCGGGCGCGGTCCCACCAGGCCCGGTACACCGGGCCGCAGTCGGCGGCGCCACCCGGAACCAGCAGCGCGCCTTCTGGCAGGAAGGGATGCACCTCCGACAAGGGCCGACTGTCGTCCTGACCAATTCGCCGCATGATGTGATGCGGGCGAAGCTGGGACGGGTGCACCAGACCCGCCGACTGGAGCAGCTCGCGCAGCGCTTCCAGCGTGTGGTGGTGAAACTGGAACACCCGCTGCGCCTTGTCGGGCACCACCAGCGCGCGCTGGCGAAGCGGGTCCTGGGTGGCCACGCCGGTGGGACAGCGATCGGTGTGGCAGCTGAGCGATTGGATGCAGCCCAGCGCAAACATGAAGCCGCGCGCGGCGTTGCACCAGTCGGCCCCGATTGCGAGCGTGCGGGCAATATCGAACGCCGTGATGAGCTGGCCCGCCGCGCCCAGGCGGATCTGCGAGCGCAGGCCACACGCCACCAGGGTGTTGTGAACCAGCAAGAGCCCGTCATGCATCGGCATGCCGGCACGATCCATGAACTCGGCGGGCGCCGCACCGGTGCCGCCCTCCTTGCCATCGACCACAATGAAATCGGGTGTGATGCCGGTCTCGAGCATCGCCTTCACGATGGCGAAGAGTTCCCAGGGATGGCCGACCGCGAGCTTGAATCCGGTGGGCTTGCCGCGCGAGAGCCTGCGCATCCGTTCGATGAAGGCGAGCATCTCGATCGGGGTTGAAAACACCGAATGGCGTGCCGGCGATTCCACCGTCACCCAAGGTTCCACCCCCCGCGCCTGAGCGATCTCGGGGGTGACCTTGGGCGCCGGCAGCACCCCGCCGTGGCCAGGCTTGGCGCCCTGCGAAAGCTTGAGCTCGACCATCTTGACCTGCGGCTGACAGGCATTCTCGGCAAAGCGCTCGTCACTGAACCCGCCGTCGGGCTTGCGGGCGCCGAAATAACCCGAGCCGATCTCCCAGATCAGGTCGCCACCCGGCTCGCGGTGATAGCGCGAAATCGAGCCTTCACCCGTGTCGTGTGCAAAGCCGCCCATTTTCGCGCCGCCGTTGAGCGCAAGAATGGCGTTGGCAGAGAGCGCACCGAAGCTCATCGCCGAGATGTTGAATACCGAGGCACTGTAGGGTTGCTCGCGGGTGGCGCCAATGGTGACGCGGAAATCCGAGGACTCAATGGTGGAAGGCAGCACCGAGTGATGCATCCATTCATAGCCGTCGCGGTACGGATCGAGCTTGCTGCCGAAGGGGCGTTTGTCCAGCACGCCCTTGGCGCGCTGATACACGATCGCCCGTTGCTCACGCGAAAACGGAACGCGCTCGGTATCGGACTCGATGAAGTACTGCCTGATCTCGGGTCGGATTTCCTCGAACATGAACCGGAAGTGCCCAATGATCGGGTAATTGCGCAACACCGCATGCCGGGTCTGCAGGACATCATGAACGCCCAGAACAACCAGCATCAGGCAGATGACCGGCACTGCGCCGTGCAGCCAGCCGCCCGCATAAGCGCCCGCCGAGGCAAACAGTGCCAGTAACGCCACGCCCAATGCCCAGTACCGCTGCAGGTTTGCCATGGAAGCTCCTTGCGCTTGAGTGGCCCAGTCTGCCCGTGGCGAGAGGGGAACTCAAGCCCCCCGGGCGCGCTACCCGCACCCTTGGGGCTTCATCCCGCAATGCTCGCGAACACGCCGTATGATCAGGCTCATGACACGCTGCCCTCCAATTGCCGACGGTCCGGGCCAGGCCGGCCGGGGTGCCGCCCGCCCGTGCGCAGGCGCTGCGGCGCGCATCAGACGTGCGCTGCTGATTGCGTTTCTGACGGTCGCACCGGCGGCGCCCGCAACCAGCGCGCCTGGCGGTCATGGGCATGTACACGGCCAGGCGAGGCTCGATCTCACGCTCGAGGGTGCCCGGCTCACCATCGAGGCCGAGCTGCCGATGGAAACCCTCACCGGCTTTGAGCGGGCGCCACGCAACGACGACGAGCGGGCACGCCTGCAGCGCGCCCTCGATGCGCTGCGCGCCGCCGGCGTTTTTCGCCCGACACCCGAGGCGGGCTGCCGGCCCGCCACCCAGGCGCTTCGCTGGTCGGGCTCCGCCGAATCCGCCACCGCCGCAGGCGGACTGCCCGGCGATGACACGCATCTCGATCTTCTTCTGACGCATGCGTTCGACTGCGAGCGTCCGGCACGTCTGGGCGCGGTCGAGATTGGCCTGTTCGATGTTCTCAGCCGGCTGCGCCGCATCGAGGTGCGTTTCGCGGGACCCGGCGGCACCCAGGCGCGCACCTTGCAGCGCAACCGCAAGGTGTTCGAGCTCGCTCGCTGATTGCGCGGCGCCCGGCCTGCCATCCAGAGCTGAACAGCCCCCCATGTCGACCGGCTCCGACAACCCGCCCGTCCGATCTGCCGGCCCTCCGGTCGTCGAGGTGAGCGATCTCGTCTTCCGTTACCGGGGACAGACCCGTGACGCGCTGGCCGTGAACCATCTGAGGGTCGACGCGGGCGAACGCCTGTTCGTCCATGGGCCGAGCGGGGGCGGAAAAAGCACGCTCATGTCCTTGCTCGCAGGCGTACTGATCGCGGAGCAGGGCACCGTGCTGCTCCTTGGCACCGACTGGCGCTTGATCGGCAGCTCAGCGCGCGACCGCCGGCGTGGCGATCACGTGGGCTACCTGTTTCAGCAGTTCAACCTTCTAGGCTGGCTGCCAGTGCTCGACAACGTGTGCCTG
The DNA here is from genome assembly GCA_049423065.1 of Burkholderiaceae bacterium. Lineage (GTDB taxonomy): Bacteria > Pseudomonadota > Gammaproteobacteria > Burkholderiales > Burkholderiaceae_E > SYIM01. Next base: position 44,877 of record JBMSQB010000019.1, on the reverse strand, counting down.
CCCTGCCAGTTTTCTGCCCGGCGAGCGGAACGCGCGGCAGCGCGCTCGGGGTCGGTCGAGCGCGACGCGCGCAGCTGGCTCGCTGCATTCGACCTCGCACCGGACCTCTGGCGCCAACCCGCAGGCAGGCTGTCGGTGGGCGAACAGCAACGCGTTGCTGCAGCGCGCGCCCTGATCGGTGCGCCGGAGCTGTTGCTCGCCGATGAGCCCACCTCGGCACTCGATACCGACCGGCGAGACGAATTCATGGCGCGACTGCTCGCGACCTGCCAGGAAGCGGGCAGCGCCCTGGTGTTCGTGAGCCACGACCGTTCGCTCGAGCCGCATTTCGATCGCAGCCTGGCACTGGGCTCGCGCACCGACCCTGGTCGAGCTCGCCCAGCGTCTGCGAGCCGATCGGCCGAGGCTGCCTTGCCTGCGGGCACGTCATCATGAGGGCCATGATCGTTCTGGCTGCGAGAAGCGCCTGGGCCCGCCGCTTCACGCTCGCCCTCACCATCCTCGCCGTTTCGCTCTCCACCTTGCTGCTCCTTGCCACCGAACGGCTTCGTCACGATATCCGCAAGAGTTTTTCGCAGGCGCTTTCGGGCACCGACCTGATCGTGGGCGCACGCGGCAGCCCCACCCAGATCCTGCTTCATACCGTGTTTCATCTTGGCTCGCCCACGCAGGCGGTGACCCTGAAACGAATCGAGGCGATCGGCGAGCTGCCCCAGGTCGCCTGGGTGGTGCCGATCGCGCTGGGCGATACCTTTCGAGGTTTTCCAGTGATCGCCACCGATGAGCGCTTCTTGCGCCATGTGCGGGTGGGCGATCGCCAGCCACTCACCCTGGCGCAGGGCCGCGAGCACGGTCGCCATGCCGAGGCGGTGATTGGCGCGCAGGTCGCCCGGCGACTGGGCCTCGGTGCCGGTGCCCGAATCACGCTCAGTCACGGCAGCGGTCCGCTGGCCGAGGGCTCGCATGATGATCAGCCCTTCACCATCACCGGTGTCCTCGCACCATCGGGTTCACCAGTCGATCGTGCAGTGCTGATCAGCCTCGAGTCAATGCATGCGCTTCACGCGGGCTGGGTGGCAGGCGTGCGGCCAGCCCGCGGGGCGCAGCCCTCGGCCGACCCGGATACGCGCCCCGCCACGGTGTCGGCGGCCCTGGTGGGGCTGCGTGCGCGCAGCGCAGTCTTTTCCGTGCAGCGCCGGCTGCAGGCCGACCCCGAGGAGCCGCTCACCGCGGTATTGCCAGGGGTGACGCTCGATGAGTTGTGGAAGGCGCTGGGGGTGGGCGAGCACGCGCTTCGCCTGATGGGCGCGCTGGTGGCACTCGCAAGCCTGGCGGGCCTGGTGTCGGTGATTCTGGCAGGGCTTGATGCCAGACGGCGCGAGCTCGCCATCCTCCGCTCGGTAGGCGCGAGCCCGCGCACACTCGTCCTCCTGCTCCTTACCGAAGGCACGCTCGCCTGCCTCGGCGGCATTGCGCTGGGAGTGGCGGCAGGAGCGTTCCTCACCGTGTTCGCCGTGTCACCACTCCAGGCGCAGTTCGGCATCGCGCTCGGCACGGATTTTCTGCGCGCCGGGGAGTGGCTGTTGCTTGCGGCGGTGCTCGCGACCGGTATCCTCGCAAGTCTGCTGCCTGCTCTACGCGCGTGGCGGTTGTCGCTTGCCGACGGACTGTCCCCGAGATCCTGATTGCCCAACCTGCACTCGACCATGACCATTCGACGACCGCTGCGTGCTTTCTTCCTGCTGGTGGCAGCCTTCTGCATGGTGGGGGTACCCGGCGAGGCCTGGTCGCAATCGGCCGGCGCGCCCGCCTCGCAGCCGCCTGCCGCGCGCGGCGGGGCCACCCCCCGGCCCGCTGAACCGGTCAAGCTTCCAGGTCGCCTGATCGGTGCAGGCGTGCGCGAAATCGGCTGGGACGATCTCATGCCGGAAGATTGGGACCCGCTCAAGCTCCTGGAAGGTCGGGGGCTGGATGCGATCAGCGATGGCGATCCGCGCAGCGAAGCGCTGATGCGGGAAATCCGCGAACAATGGGATCAGGCGCCCACGCGGGGCGAGCTCGAGGGACTGCGGATCCGGATTCCGGGCTATGTGGTACCGCTGGACATGCTGGGCGGCGATATCCGGGAGTTTCTGCTGGTGCCCTACATGGGCGCATGCATCCACACGCCGCCCCCACCCGCCAATCAGATCATTCAGGTGGTGTCGGCCCGGCGTCAGGCGCTGCAAACCATGGACGCGGTATGGGTCGTTGGCACGCTCAAGGTTGGCCGAAACGACACCCGCATGGGCGTGAGCGGCTACGTGCTCGATGCCACACGCATCGAGCCGTATCGCGGCCCATCACGCTGACGCCCGGGCGCGCGCGCGCACCGGGTCAGTGGTTGTCGCGCGGCAGGCCGCGGGTGACCGCAATCCGCTGATAGCTCACCGCAAAATCCAGGCAGGCGCCATCGGAGAGCTGCGTGACATGGCGACGCTGCAGTTCCTGCCAGGGCGTCTGGCTGGCCGGATAACTGGGTGTCCACGCGGCCCGGCGGCGTGCGTACTCTTCTTCGGTCACCAGGATGTCAGCGCGCCGGCGGCCAAGATCGATGCGTACCCGGTCGCCGGTCTGAAGCAGTGCGAGTCCGCCCCCCACCGCCGATTCGGGCGACGCGTTCAGGATCGACGGACTCGCTGAAGTGCCCGACTGCCTGCCATCCCCCACACAGGGAAGAAGCGTGATGCCCTGTCGAACCAGCGCATCAGGCGGCAGCATGTTCACCACCTCCGCCGCCCCCGGGTATCCGACCGGCCCGGTACCGCGAATGAACAGGATGCAGTCGGCATCGATTTCGAGCGCCGGATCGTTGATACGCTCGTGGTAGTCCTCGGGCCCCTCAAAGACAATCGCACGCCCCTCAAAAGCCTGGGGATCAGCCGGATTCTCGAGATAGCGGCTGCGGAACTCGGGCGAGATCACCGAGGTTTTCATCACGGCGGAGTCGAACAGGTTGCCCGACAGCACCGCAAAGCCCGATTGGCTCAGCATGGGCTCGGCATACGATCGGATCACCCGGCGGTCACTCGCTTCGGTCTGGGCATAGACCTCGCCGATGGTGCGTCCGGAGACGGTGAGTGCATCGGCGCGCAGTTTGCCCGCGCCAAGAAGCTCGTGCATGACGGCGGGCACGCCGCCCGCACGATGGAATTCCTCGCCCAGGTACTCGCCTGCCGGCATGCAGTTCACGAGAAGCGGAATGTCATAACCGATCCGGTCCCAGTCGGTGATGTCGAGCGGCACGCCCATGTGGCGGGCAATCGCCGTGACATGCGGCGGACAGTTGGTCGAGGCGCCCAGCGCACTCGCCGCGACGATCGCATTGTCGAATGCCGCACGCGTCATGATTTTCGATGGGCGAAGGTCTTCGGCCACCATCGCCACGATGCGGCGTCCGGTCTGGTAAGCCATCTGCGCGCGTTCGCGATAAGGCGCGGGGATGGCTGCGCAACCGGGAAGCGACATGCCCAGCGCCTCGGCGAGCGAATTCATCGACAGCGCTGTGCCCATGGTGTTGCAGTGGCCCGCCGACGGCGCGCCCGATGCCACCATCTCGAGAAACTTGTCGTAGTTGATGCGGCCGGCAGCGAGCTCCTGGCGCGCGTACCAGACGATGGTGCCGGAGCCCGCCAGCCCGCCGCCGTAGTAGCCATTGAGCATCGGGCCACCCGACAACACGATCGCGGGCAGATCCACGGTGGCCGCGCCCATCAGCATGGCTGGCGTCGTCTTGTCGCAGCCCGTGGTGAGCACTACACCGTCCATCGGGTAACCATGCAGCACCTCGACCAGGGTCAGATAGGCGAGATTGCGATCGAGCGCTGCGGTGGGGCGCTTGCCGGTTTCCTGGATGGGGTGCACGGGAAACTCGATCGGAATGCCGCCGGCATCGCGAATGCCGTCGCGCACCCGCGAGGCGAGCTCGACATGGTGGCGGTTGCAGGGCGAGAGATCGCTGCCTGTCTGCGCGATGCCGATGATGGGCTTGCCGCTGGTGCGCAGTTCATCCAGCGTGAGGCCAAAGTTCATGTAGCGCTCGAGATAGAGCGCGGTCATGCCCGGGTTGTCGGGATTATCGAACCATGCGCGCGAACGAAGACGGGGTGGACGGGCAGCATCGCCGGATGACATGAGCGGGCTCCAATGACTTGATGGACCGCAGTGTATCAACCAGGCACAGCAGGGCTCACGATGCGGCAGGCAGCCGTTTACGGTAGGCTAGAAAAGTTTCAACTCTGCACAACTCCGCTTGGATGCCATCCCGCTTTGGGTCTCTCTGATTGCGCTCGTCGTGCTGGTGCTGATCTCCGGGTTCTTCTCCATCGCCGAGACCAGCATGATGGCGTTGAACCGGTTCCGGCTTGGGCATCTGGTGCGACAGGGGCGCCGGAGCGCGCGCCTTGCCTCGTCGCTCCTTGGCCAGACCGACCGTCTGCTCGGCACCATTCTGCTTGGCAACAACCTGGTCAACACTGCGGTCACGGCCATCGTCACGTCGCTTGCAATCAGCGCCTTCGGGCACAACGACACCGTGCTGCTTGCGGCCACCGCGGTGGTGGCACTGGTGCTCATCATCTTTGCGGAAATCACCCCGAAAGTGATCGGGGCCACCTGGCCCGAGCGCATCGCGCTGCCGGCCGCCTACCCGCTACGCTTGCTGATGACCTTGTTTGCGCCTGCGGTCTGGGGGGTGAACCTGATCGTGGGACGCATGCTCGCCGTGGTGGGCATTGATCCGCGCGAGCCGCAGCAGACCCGGTTGTCGCTCGATGAAATGCGCACCATCGTGCTCGAGTCAGGCCATTTCTTTCCGGCCAAACACCGCTCGATTCTGCTCAACCTCTTTGACCTCGAGCGCATCACGGTCGACGACGTGATGATTCCTCGGAGCCGCATCGAGGCACTCGACCTCGCAACCGGCGAGGCCGGCCTTCGCGAGCAGCTCGCCACCTGCTATCACAACAAGCTTCCGGTGTTCGAAGGCGAGATCAACCGGGTGGTGGGCATGCTCCATGTGCGGCGCGCGCTCTCGCTCCTGCAGCGCGACAGCTTTGATGCCGCCGATCTGCGCGAGCTGCTGGTCGAGCCCTACTTCATTCCGAGCGGCTCCGCGGTGTTTTCACAGCTGCAGTTTTTCCAGGAAAACCGGCAGCGCATCGGGCTGGTCGTTGATGAATACGGCGAGGTGCTGGGGCTGGTCACACTGGAAGACATCATCGAGGAAATCATCGGCGAATTCACCACCACCGCACCCGGCGGCTCGGATTCCGACCTGCACTGGGACAGCGCGGGCGAGATCGAGGTCGACGGTTCGGTGAGCCTGCGTGAACTGAACCGGCGGCTCGGCACCCGCTTTCCGCTCGACGGTCCACGCACACTCAATGGCCTGATCCTCGAAGCACTGCAGGATCTTCCGGAGTCGAGCGTGGGGCTTCGCTTCGGTCCCATCGTGGTCGAAATCCAGCACGTCGAAGACCGGATGGTGCGACGCGCGCGGCTCCGGCTGATGCCTGCCGACCCGTCGCGAGGGCACGAGCAGGCCGACGAGATCGCAGCGAGCGCTTGATGCCGGCTATCGATGCGCAGTGGGCCGCGGTGGCGGCTGGTGTGGCGGGTCTGCTGATCGGCAGTTTTCTGAACGTGGTGATTTATCGCCTGCCCAGAATGCTCGAGCGGCAATGGCAGCTCGACGCCGCCGATCTCCGGGGCGAGACCATCGCCACCACCGCGCGCTTTGACCTGATTCAGCCGCGTTCGCATTGCCCGGCCTGCGGACAGGTTCTGCGGCTTCGCGATCTGATCCCGGTTGCAAGCTGGCTTGCACTGCGCGGCCGGTGCGCGGCCTGTCGCGCACCGATCGGAACCCGCTACCCGCTGGTTGAACTCGCCACCGCTGCGCTCTTTGCGCTCTGCGTGGTCCGGTTTGGCCCCACCGTGGCCGCTGCAAGCGCCATGCTGCTCGCTGCTGCGCTGATCGCTGCGGCGCTGATCGATGCCGATACGCAGCTGTTGCCCGATGCCATCACGCTGCCGCTCGTCTGGGCCGGGCTCGCCATCAACCTGACGGGCGTGTGGGTGCCCATCGAGCAGGCCGTCTTGGGAGCCATGGCGGGCTACCTCAGCCTGTGGTCCATCCACCATGGCTTCCGGATGGCGACCGGCCGCGAGGGCATGGGCTATGGCGACTTCAAACTGCTCGCGGCAATCGGCGCCTGGCTGGGCTGGCAGCCCCTGCCTGCGGTGCTCCTGCTCGCCTGCGCGGCGGGCGCGAGCTTTGCCATCATCGGCGGGCTCGCGCGCCTGCGCGAACCGCTGGCGCCAATCGCCTTCGGGCCATGGCTCGCTTGCGCGGGGCTGATCGCCCTCTTTGCCTACCCGACCCTGACAGCCTGGCTGGTCGGTAGCTGACCCCAACACGCTGCCCTTCCAGCTCCCATGACCATCACCTCCTCTCGATTCATCATCGGCCTGACCGGCGGCATTGGCAGCGGCAAATCAACGGTGGCCGATCGCTTTGCAGCCCTGGGCGCCACGCTGGTGGATACCGATCTGATCGCCCACGCGCTCACCGGGCCGGCCGGTGCGGCCATGCCCGCGATCAGCGCAGCCTTCGGCCCGGCCGTGATCGCCGCAGATGGTCGACTTGATCGCGCCGCCATGCGCGCGCGCGCTTTCTCCGATCCCGACGCGCGCAAGCGTCTGGAGGCGATTCTTCATCCGATGATCCGCGAACAATCGCAGCGCGAGATCGAGGCTGCAACCGGCTGCTATGTGATGCTGGTGGTACCCCTTCTGGTGGAGTCGGGCGCCTGGCGCGAACGGGCACATCGTCTGCTCGTGGTCGACTGCCCGGTCGAGGTCCAGATTGAGCGTGTGATGCGGCGAAGCCACCTCGACCGCGAACAGGTGCTTGCCATTCTCGCCGTGCAAGCCACCCGCGAAGCGCGGCTCGCCGTCGCCGACGACCGGATCGACAACAGCGGCGAGCCGGCGGCGCTCGGGCCGCAGGTTGATGCGCTGCATGCGATCTATCAGGCCCTCGCCCTGCAGCCGCCAGCCGCTCCCGTTACACCTTGAGCAGCCCTCCCGGGAGCATCCTGGCCATTTTTCGTTTGAATTCCCGGGGCCTTTGGGCCAGAATCGGAAGATGAGCGCCCAGGCAGGCATTTCCGTGGTGGCCAGCGGCCGGCAGACGCGCGTGGTTCCGCATCGCCCGCTGCTGCAGTACGAATATCCCCTCAACGAGCGGATACGGGCGCTTTTGCGCCTGGAAGATCTGTTCGAACGCTTCGAAATCTTTTCGCTTCGTGATGACGCCCATGATCACCACGTGGCGCTCCTCACGCTGTTCGAAATCCTGGAAGTGACCGCGCGGGGCGATCTGCGGTCAGACCTTCTGCAGGAGTTCGAGCGCCAGCGCCAGACCATCAGTTCCTTCCGCGGCAACCCCTCTGTATCGGTCGATGCGCTCGAGGCAACGCTCGCACGCATCGAAGACGCGGTGGGCGGGCTCACCCGCCTGAGCGGGCGCACGGGGCAAAACCTGCGCGACAACGAATGGCTGATGAGCATCCGCAGCCGCACCGGTATTGCTGGGGGCGCCTGCGAGTTCGACCTGCCCTCCTACTACGCGTGGCAGAACCGCCCTGCCGAGGCCCGCCGCGAAGACATCATCCGGTGGGCCGCGCCGCTCCAGCCGCTTCAGGTGGCGCTCACGGTGGTGTTGGGCCTGCTTCGGCGCAGCGGCACCTGGGTACGCGTTTCGTCGCAGCAGGCAAGCTACCAGCAACCGCTTGGCGGGCGTATTTATCAGATGGTGCAGGTCAGGCTCGACCCAACCGTGGGCGCCATCCCCGAAATCAGCGCCAACCGCTATCTGCTCTGGATCCGCTTCACCTCGCAAACCGGCGACCAGCGGCCCCGGGCGTTCGAGGGCGATGTCGATTTCGAGCTGGCGCTCTGCAATCTCTGAGCGCAGGCGGCTGTGGCTGGTTCGTCCCGTGTTCTGCTGGTTGACTGCCCGGCCTGCGCCCGAAAAACCGAGTACAGCCCGGCGAACCGCTGGCGCCCGTTCTGTTCTGAACGCTGCAAGCGCATCGATCTGGGCGCCTGGGCAAGCGAACAGTACCGGATCGCGGGCGCGCCGCTCGACCCCACCGATCCGGCCGAAGCGGGCACCGGGCCCGCGACCGGCGCACCCCCCTCGTCAAAGCAAATGCACTAGGGCGAGCCTGCAGCGGCCGCTGCCAGCCGCTCGATCACCGGTACCGACGCCGGAAGGAGCGGCCCCACCGCCACCGCACCCGGCTGCTGCCAGCTGAACGCCTGGCCCTCACGCGAGCAGGGCTCGCCACGCCAGCGGCTCACCACCAGGAAATGCAGACGCACCCGGGCATGCGGATAGGAAAACTCGACCACCTCGAGCGGCTCACCCTGCTCGATCACGATGCCGAGTTCCTCGTGCAGTTCGCGCGCAAGCGCCTCAACCACGCTTTCACCGGCCTCGACCTTGCCGCCCGGGAACTCCCACCATCCCGCGTAGGGCTTGCCCTCGGGGCGTTGGGCAAAGAGGAGCGCGCCATCTGCGCGGCGCAGCACCCCCACGGCCACCTCGACCGGGGCTCTTGAGTCGACAGGTGCCGCCGCCTCGCCCTCGGCAGGCGCTCGCGCGCGGGCAGGTTCGGACGTGGCCACAGCCTGCTGCCCGCCTCTAGCGGCGGCGGTTGGCGCGGGCCGGCTTCAGGCGTGCCTGCCCTGACCAGTCGCGCGCAAACTGCCAGGCAACCCGACCGGAACGCGATCCGCGCTCCAGGGCAAACCGCAGCGCATCGCCCCGGGCATCCTCGATGTCGGCCGCCGAGCAGCCGAAGTGGCCAAGCCAGTGCGCGACCACATCGAGGTATTCCTCCTGCCGGAACGGATAAAACGACACCCACAGGCCGAAGCGCTCGGAGAGGGAAATTTTCTCCTCGACAGTTTCACCCGGATGGATTTCGCCATCCTCCTGGTGCTTGGCGGTGAGGTTCTCGCTCATCTTCTCGGGCATGAGGTGCCGGCGATTGGAGGTGGCATAGATCAGCACGTTGTCCGACTGCGCCGCGACCGACCCGTCCAGCGCCGACTTGAGCGCCTTGTACCCCGCTTCACCTTCCTCAAAGGACAGGTCATCGCAGAACACGATGAAGCGCTCGGGGCGGTCGGCCACCAGTTCAACGATGTCATAGAGGTCGGCCAGATCGCTCTTGTCGACCTCGATCAGCCGTAACCCCTGCCTCGCATACTGGTTGAGACAGGCCTTGATGAGCGATGACTTGCCGGTGCCGCGCGAGCCTGTGAGCAGCACATTGTTGGCGGGAAGGCCACGCACGAACTGTCGGGTGTTGCGGTCGATCACCGACTTCTGTTCGTCGATGTTGTGCAGATCGGCCAGCCGGATGGATGACATTGTGCGGACCGGTTGCAGTTCGCCACGCGAGCCAAACGCCGAGACGCGCCGCCGCCAACGGAACGCGGTGGCGGCCGACCAGTCGGGTGCCACCGCACCCGGCATCAGTGATGCGAGCTGAGACAGTAGCGGCGCCACCTGCGCCAGCAGTTCGGCGGCCGGGTCAACGGTGCGGGCGGCTTCAGCCGGCGGAGCGGATTTACGAGCGGTAGTCGGCATTGATCGAGACATAGTCATGGGAAAGGTCGCAGGTCCAGACGGTGGTTGCAGCCGTGCCGCGACCCAGCACCACGCGAACCGTGATTTCGGCGTTTTTCATCACCCGCTGGCCGGCTTCCTCGAGGTAGGCCGGATGTCGGCCGCCACGGGTGGCGACATGAACATCGTCGAGAAAGAGATCGACTGCATTGACATCGAGATCGGCTACGCCGGCATAGCCCACCGCCGCAAGAATGCGGCCCAGGTTGGGGTCCGACGCAAAGAACGCGGTCTTGACCAGCGGCGAATGCGCGATGGCGTAGGCCACGGCGGCCGCCTCGGCATCGGTTCGGGCCGCTTCCACCCGGATGGTGATGAATTTGGTCGCCCCTTCGCCATCGCGCACGATCGCCTGGGCGAGCTGCTGGGCGGTGGCGGTGAGCGCGGCCAGCAGTTCGGCTGCGCCCGGATCGGTTGCGCGTTCGATGCTCACGCCGGCTGCGCCGGTTGCGACCAGGATGAACGAGTCGTTGGTGGAGGTATCACCATCGACCGTGACCCGATTAAAGCTCAGATCAGCGATCTCGCGCACCCAGCGTTCGAGGAGCGGCTGCGAAACCGCCGCGTCGGTGGCAAGAAAACCCAGCATGGTCGCCATGTTCGGGCGGATCATGCCGGCACCCTTGGAGATGCCCGACACGGCAACCTCGCGCCCGCCGATCGACACGCGGCGCGAGGCCGCCTTGGGCAGCGTATCGGTGGTCATGATCGCCTGCGCAGCATCGAGCCAATCCGCCTGGCCGAGCGCGCCGGCGGCCAGCCCGATCCCCGCATCCAGCCGATCCATGGGGAGGTGCTCGAGAATCACGCCGGTGGAAAAGGGCAGCACCTGGTTGGCTTCGCAGCCCAGCACTTTCGCCACACTGTCGCAGCTTGCGCGGGCGTTCTGAAGGCCCAGTTCACCGGTGCCGGCATTGGCGCAGCCCGTGTTCACCAGCAGCGCCCGAATGGCGCCTGCGCTCGCCTGCAAATGCTCGCGGCACACTTGCACCGGTGCGGCACAGAACCTGTTTTGGGTGAACACGCCGGCCGCGCGCGCGCCGGCGGCGAGCTTGAGAATCAGCACATCGCGGCGGCCGGCCTTGCGAATGCCCGCCATGGCGGTACCGATCGACACGCCCGCCACTGACGAGAGCGACGCGCGTTCGGGAATCGTGAGGTTGACTGGCATCGCGCCCTCCGAGGCCTGGAGACAGTAAGGAAACGGCCCGCCCCTCAGGCGAGGCGGCCGTGGCAGGCTTTGTATTTGCGCCCCGACCCGCAGGGGCAGGGGTCGTTGCGCCCGATCTTGCGGCCATAGCGCTTGAACGGCTGCTGGGCCTCATCGCCGGCGCCGGGCACCTGCTGGAGCGACAGGGCAAGCGCCTCGGCGTTCGCTTCCTCGCCGGCAGCGGCCTGCGCCTGGGCAAAGTCGGGATGCCCGTAGGACACATTGACGGGCTCGGCCGGCGCCAGTTGCTCGCCCGCCTGCTCGGCCTGCTCGGCGGTTTCCACGCGAACCGTCATGAGAAGGCGGGTGACATCGTTACGAACCCGGTTCTGCATGAGCGCAAAGAGTTCGAACGCCTCGCGCTTGTATTCCTGCTTGGGGTTCTTCTGCGCATAGCCACGCAGATGGATGCCCTGACGCAAATGGTCGAGCATGGCCAGATGCTCGCGCCAGTGCTGATCGATCACCTGCAACAGCACCGAGCGCTCGAAGCCTGCAAAGGCCTCTGCACCCACGGTCTCGACCTTGCCGCGGTACTGGGTGTCGGCGGCATCGAGCACGAGCCTGACGATATCGTCATCGGTGATCTGCTCGCTCGCGGCCACCTGCTCGACCAGCGCCACTGCAAGCAGCCACTCGCTCTCGAGTGCCTTCTGAAGCGCCGCCACATCCCACTGTTCTTCCACCGACTCGGCCGGTACGTGCACGCGAACCAGCTCGGTAAACACCTGGTGCCGGAGTTCGGTGATCCGCTCCCCCACCTCGGCCGCATCCAGCAGCGAATTCCGGTCGGAATAGACGATGCGACGCTGGTCGTTGGCCACATCGTCGTATTCGAGCAGTTGCTTGCGGATGTCGAAGTTGCGGGCCTCGACCTTGCGCTGCGCCGACTCGATGGCGCGCGAGACCATGCCGGCCTCGATCGCCTCGCCATCGGGGAGCTTCAGCCGGTCCATGATCGCCTTCAGGCGGTCGCCCGCGAAGATCCGAAGGAGCGGATCTTCCATGGAAAGATAAAACCGCGACGACCCGGGATCGCCCTGGCGGCCGGAGCGGCCGCGGAGCTGGTTGTCGATCCGGCGCGATTCATGCCGCTCGGTACCCACAATGTGCAACCCGCCCGCCGCGATCACCTGATCATGGAGCAGTTGCCAGTCGGCACGAAGCTTCTGGAGGCGCGCGGCGCGCTCGTCGGCCGCGAGCGACTCGTCGGCCTGCACGGCATCGATCTCGCGGCTGATGTTGCCGCCCAGCACGATATCGGTGCCGCGGCCCGCCATGTTGGTGGCAATGGTGATCACCCCGGGCCGCCCAGCCTGGATCACGATTTCGGCCTCACGCGCATGCTGCTTCGCATTCAGCACCTGATGCGGCAGCTTCTCCTTCTCGAGCATGCCCGACAGCAGCTCGGAGTTCTCAATGGAGGTCGTGCCCACCAGGACCGGCTGACCACGCTCATGGCAATCACGAATGTCGGCAATGATGGCGTTGTACTTCTCGCGCGCGGTGCGAAACACCTGATCCTGGCGATCATCGCGGACCATGGGCCGGTGCGTGGGCACCACCACGGTCTCAAGCGAATAAATTTCCTGGAATTCGTAGGCTTCGGTATCGGCCGTGCCGGTCATGCCGGCCAACTTGCCGTACATGCGGAAGTAGTTCTGGAAGGTGATCGAGGCAAGCGTCTGGTTCTCGGCCTGGATGTTGGCGCCTTCCTTGGCCTCGACCGCCTGGTGCAGGCCCTCGGACCAGCGCCGGCCGGGCATCAGACGACCGGTGAATTCATCGACAATGATGACCTCACCGTTTTGCACCACATAGTGCTGGTCGCGGAAATAAAGCGTGTGAGCGCGCAGCGCCGCCATCAGGTGGTGCATGAGCGCAATGTTGGACGCGTCGTAGAGGCTCGCGCCGCCCGACAGCAGTTCGAGTTGCTCCAGCACCTGCTCTGCCTTTTCATGCCCGGCATCGGACAGATAGACCTGGTGTGCCTTGCGGTCGACCCAGTAGTCCCCCGGCGGCTCGGGTTCGTTGGCCTTGGGCTCGTGCGGCATTTCGGTGAGAAGCGCAGGCACCGCGTTGACCCGGCGGTAAAGCTCGGTATGGTCTTCGGCCTGCCCAGAGATGATGAGCGGCGTGCGCGCCTCATCGATCAGGATCGAGTCGACCTCGTCGACGATCGCATAGAACAGGCCACGCTGGCGCCGCTCGCCCGCGCTGTGCTCCATGTTGTCACGCAGATAATCGAAGCCGAATTCATTGTTGGTGCCGTAGGTGATGTCGGCGGCGTAGGCAATGCGCTTGGCTTCGGTTTGCTGCTGCGACAGGATGATGCCGACCGACATGCCGAGAAAACGGTAGACCTTGCCCATCCATTCGGCGTCGCGCGCGGCCAGATAGTCGTTCACCGTCACCACATGGACACCGCGGCCGGCGAGCGCGTTGAGATAGACGGGGAGCGTTGCGGTGAGCGTTTTGCCCTCGCCGGTGCGCATTTCGGCGATCTTGCCGTAATGAAGCACCATGCCGCCGATCAGCTGCACATCGAAGTGGCGCATGCCCAGCGCCCGAACCGACGCTTCGCGACACACCGCGAACGCCTCGGGCAGCAGCGAATCGAGGGCTTCGCCCCGTGCGATCCGTTCGCGGAACTCGACCGTTCGTCCGGCCAGCGCCTCGTCGGAGAGCTTCTGTACATCCGGTTCGAGCGCGTTGATGGCCTCGACCGTCTTGCGGTACTGGCGCAGCAACCGCTCATTGCGGCTGCCGAAGATCTTCTTGAGGAGGTTTTGCAGCATCGTCGTGGTGCGCTCTGGTCGCCTGGCCGTGTGGCTCAGTCGGTGTTGTCCCGTCGGTGTTGTCCCGCCAGTGTCGTCCGATCAGGCCCGGCGCATGGGCGGCTCAGCCTGGGAGGCCCAGCCTGAAGGGCTGGCAGGTCCGCGCGGGGGACCGACGAGGGTGAAACCGCGGGAGTCTAGCACGCAAGACCGCACCGGTCGTGCTAGCCTGCAAGCGAGCGGGAACCGCCGGCATGGGTGCGGACCAACGGCATACCCGCCAAACATCCGGGGCACGCCGCAGACCGGCCGCCCGTCCAACGACAACCTGCCATCAGGAGATCCGATGCGCCGTTCGTCGCCGCTCAGGCGGCCAACCATTCCCAGCGAATCGTCGGGGTCCGCTCGCGCGCAGGCTTTCAAGCCTGCGCAGTCCGCGCTCGGCGGCCTTGGGATGGTCTGATGAGCGCTGCAAGCAAACGGGCAAGCGCCATCGACTGGCTGCAGGCCGAACCCGCTTTCCGCGAGGTGGCCAGCCGGCTCGCAAGCATGGTCGAACTGCAGGCGATGGTATCGGCAAGCTACCCCCAGTCGCCGCTCACCGTGCTCAGTCTGTCCGAAGATGGCACGCTCGCGATCGCCGCGCGCAATGCCGCCGAAGCCGCCCGCCTGCGCCAGCTCGAACCCACGCTGGTCGACCATCTCAGGCGGCGGGGTGCAGCGGTCGCCCGCCTGCGCATTCGTACCCGTCGGAACCCGGCTGACGCGGTGCGGCCCCCCCCGGGACCGCCACGCACCCCGATCCCGGAGGCCGCGCTGTCGGGATTCGAAGCGCTTGAGGCGAGTGCACAGTCGGAGGGGTTGCGGCGGGCGCTCGCCGCCCTGATTCGTCACCAGCGGGCTGAACACGACCGGTAGCCCGGGCCCCTGCTCGGGCGGTTACCCTCGAGGGGTTGCGCCCTGGCGGTTGCGCTCAGGAGGTTGCGCTCAGGCGATCGCCCTCGTCAGGCGGTTCGCCAGTCGAGTTCGAAGAGCCTGGGCACCTCGCGCGAGCCAGTGAAGGTGGCCCACTGCCAGCAGTCGGTCCGCGCGAGCAACTCGCGCAGCAACAGGTTGTTCAGGGCGTGGCCGGATTTGTGCGCCACATAGCCCGCGAGCAGCGGGTGCCCGACCAGATACAGATCGCCGATGGCATCCAGCACCTTGTGCATGGCGAATTCATCGTTGATCCGAAGCCCCTCATCGTTCAGGACCCGGTACTCGTCCATGACGATGGCGTTACCGAGGTTGCCGCCCTTGGCGAGCCCGTTGGAGCGTAGCGCCTCGACATCACGCATGAAACCGAAGGTGCGGGCCCGCGCCACCTCGCGCGTGTACGAGCGTTCGGCGAAGTCCACCACGATCCGCTGGCCGGTGGCATCAATGGCGGGGTGGCCGAAACTG
The DNA here is from genome assembly GCA_049423065.1 of Burkholderiaceae bacterium. Classification (GTDB taxonomy): domain Bacteria; phylum Pseudomonadota; class Gammaproteobacteria; order Burkholderiales; family Burkholderiaceae_E; genus SYIM01. The sequence continues at coordinate 29,702 of JBMSQB010000019.1, read as the reverse complement.
ATGGAAAAGTCGAGCCGAAAGCCGAAGTGCGGCTCGAGGCGCGCAAATTTGTCGCCATCTCGCACCTCAATGGGCGCGGTCACCCGGATGAACCGTTTGGGCGCGGACTGCTCGAGAATGCCGGCCGAGCGCAGCAGATACACGAATGATGCCGACGAACCGTCGAGAATCGGGATTTCGGCCGCATCCACATCGACGTGAAGATTGTCGATGCCCAGACCTGCGAGGGCCGACATGAGATGCTCGACCGTGGCCACCCGAACCGTGTCGGCTCCGGGCGCCTGAGCCGACAGCGTGGACGCCATCCGCGTGTCATTGACCGAGTCGGCACGGGCAGCCAGAGAAACCGGCGGCTCCAGATCGACCCGGTGAAAAACGATGCCGGTGTCGGGCAGAGCGGGCCTCAACGTGAGTTCAACCCGCTCGCCGGAGTGAAGGCCGACACCGACTGTGCGGACCCGCTCGCGAATCGTGCGCTGCCGCATCATCGGATCGCCGGCCTCTAGATCTGCCTCAAAGCTTGGCGAGCATTGCCTCGGCGCTCGAAGCTTCATACTTGCCTGCGGCTTCGATATTGAGCTGGCTCACCACGCCATTGTCGATCACCATCGAGAAGCGCTGCATGCGCACGCCCATTCCCCGACCGGTCAGGTCGAGTTCCAGGCCCAGCTTCCTGGTGAACTCGGCGCTGCCATCGGCCATCATGCGCACCTTGCCGGCCGCCTTCTGATCGCGCGCCCAGGCGCCCATTACAAATGCGTCATTGACCGACACACACCAGATCTCTGAAATGCCCTTGGCTTTCAGCGCATCGACATGCTTGACGTAGCTCGGCACATGCTGCGCCGAGCAGGTGGGTGTGAAGGCACCCGGCAAACCGAACACGGCGATTTTCTTGCCGCCGACGATATCGGCAACCTTGAAGGCGTTGGGGCCGACCGAGCAGCCATTGCCCTCGACCTCGATGAATTCAAACAGCGTGGCATCCGGTACGCGATCGCCGACCTTGATCGTCATGGTGAGGGCTCCTGAAGAAAATTGGGGAAACGAAAGTTTAACCGGTCGTGTGGTGCCGCCGGTCAATGGCCATGCGCGGGTCAGGCCCGCGCAAACAGCTATCCGGATGGCGGGGAGACGTCCGCCATCCGGATTGCCCGCATCAGGCGGCGGGCAGGCCCGCCTCAGTCGGCCTGCTTGCGCAGAAACGCCGGGATGTCGAACCGCTCGACCCCGCTTTCCTCCAGCGCCTGCACCTGCGCCGCCGCGCTGGCACGCGGATTGCGCCAGACGGTCGGCTGATCGAAACGGTCGTAGCCGCCCGTCGCATCGGCGATCGGCGCATTGTCGGTGCCGGTACGAAGCGAGGTCTGCGGCACCAGCACCGGGCGCGAAGCGCGCTTGCCGATACCGGTCGCCACCACGGTCACGCGCAGGTTGTCGACCATGTTTTCGTCGAACACCGTGCCGTGGATGATGGTGGCGTCGTCGGCGCAGAACGCCTTGATCGTGTTGATCACCTCGTTGGTTTCCTTCAGCTTCAGGCTCCGGTTGGCGGTGATGTTCACGATCACGCCGCGCGCGCCCTGCAGGTCTACGCCATCGAGAAGCGGGGATGCGACGGCCTGTTCGGCAGCGATCCTCGCCCGATCAAGCCCGCCCGCCTCGCCGATTCCCATCATCGCCTTGCCCTGCTCACCCATCACCGTGCGCACGTCGGCAAAGTCGACGTTGACCAGACCCGGCACGTTGATGATCTCGGCGATACCGGCGACCGCGTTGTGCAGCACGTCGTCGGCGCGCTTGAAGGCATCTTCCAGGCTCGCGTCTTCGTCCATCACGTCGAAGAGCTTCTGGTTGAGCACCACGATCAGCGAATCGACATGCTCGACAAGCTGCTCGATCCCCGACTCGGCGATCTGCATCTTGCGGTTGCCCTCGAAATCGAAAGGCTTGGTGACCACGCCGACCGTCAGCACGCCGAGCTCCTTGGCGATCTCGGCGACCACGGGCGAGGCGCCGGTGCCCGTGCCCTTGCCCATGCCGGCGGTGAGAAACACCATGTGCGCGCCGGCGAGTGCCGCGCGGATTTCATCCCGCATCGCTTCAGCGGCAGCACGCCCCGCCTCGGGCCGCGCGCCCGCGCCCAGACCGTTGCCACCCAGCTGGATGGTGTGGCTTGCGAGCGACCGGGCAAGCGCCTGCCGATCGGTGTTGAGCGAGATGAAATCCACGCCCTGCACACCCCGCTGCACCATGTGGTTGACGGCGTTACCGCCCGCCCCACCGATACCGATCACCTTGATGACGGCGCCCTCGACTTCCTCTTCGATCATTTCAAACGACATCGCGGTCTCCTTAAAAATTGCCCGTGAACCAGTCCTTCATGCGTCGCAGCGTCTCCGTGAAAGAGCCCGACTGTTCCGCCACCTTCCTGCCCCTCAACCTCTGCAGCTTCGCTTCCTCAAGCAGGCCCACCGCTGTCGCGTAGCGCGGCGAACGCACCACATCGGCAAGCCCTCCCGAATACACCGGCCGGCCCACCCGGACCGGCTTGAGAAAAATGTCCTCGGCGAGTTCGGCCACACCCGGCAGTTCCGCACTGCCACCGGTCAGCACGATTCCCGAGGAAAGCAGCTCCTCGTATCCCGACTCGCGGATCACCTGATGGACGAGCGAGAACAGTTCTTCCACCCGCGGCTCGATCACCGCCGCAAGCGCCTGACGCGAGAGCTGGCGGGGGCCACGATCGCCCAGTCCTGGCACCTCGATTTTTTCCGCAGGATCGACCAGCGCCTGCTTGGCGATGCCAAAGCGAAGCTTGATTTCCTCGGCGTCCTGAGTGGGCGTGCGCAACGCCATCGCGATATCGTTGGTGATCTGATCGCCGGCAATCGGAATCACCGCGGTGTGCCGGATGGCGCCTGCGGTGAAGATTGCGATGTCGGTGGTGCCACCGCCGATATCGACCAGCACCGCGCCCAGTTCCTTTTCGTCCTGCGACAGCACCGATACCGACGAGGCAAGCGGCTGCAGGATCAGGTCCTGCACTTCAAGTCCACAGCGGCGCACGCACTTCACGATGTTCTGCGCGGCCGACACCGCACCGGTCACGATGTGCACCTTTACCTCGAGCCGCACGCCGCTCATTCCGATCGGCTCACGGATGTCTTCCTGGCCGTCGATGATGAATTCCTGCGGCAGCACATGCAGGATCTGCTGATCGGTGGGGATGTTGACCGCCTTGGCGGTCTCGATCACGCGAGCCATGTCGGCCTCGCTCACCTCCTTGTCCTTGATCGCCACCATGCCGCTCGAGTTGAAGCTGCGGATATGGCTGCCGGCGATCCCGGTGTAGACCGTGCGGATCTTGCAGTCGGCCATCAGCTCGGCCTCTTCCAGCGCCCGCTGGATCGAAGCGACCGTGCTCTCGATGTTGACGACCACGCCTTTCTTCAGGCCGCGCGCCTCGTGCTGGCCGAGCCCGACCACCTCGTAGTGGCCATCGGCATGCATCTGCGCAACGATCGCCACCACCTTGGAGGTGCCGATATCGAGCCCGACGATCAGATCTTTCGCATCCCTGCTCATCGCCTTGTCCTGAAAATTCCGTTCATGGCCGCCTTGGCCCGCCAGCCGCTTGCGGTTCGCGGGCTGCATCGCCGCCGAAGGCCACCGGCCGCAGCGCAAACCCGTTCGGATAACGCAGGTCGATCGTCTGCATCCGCTGATTCAGACGTGCGGCGACCTTTGGATAGACCTCGGCCCAGAGCGCGAGCCGCTCCCTCACCGACACACCCTGATCGCGGCCGAGGAGCAGCCGCGATCCATCGGACAGACGCGCGGTCCAGGCCTCGCGCGGCGACAGTTCAAGCTCGGCCGGCGACAAGCCCAGGGGCTTCAACGCATCGATCAGTTCAAGCCAGCGCTCCATCACCAGCTTCTCGGTGCCGATCGGACCCGAGAGGTGGGGCAGCGCACGCTCTTCCTCGGCCTCGTCGAGATTGGCGGCAAACGACTCGCCATGGGTGTTCATGAGTGCTTCGCGATTCCAGATCGCAAATGCGCGGTGCTCTTCGAGCGTGACATGAAGCGAATCCGGCCAGACCCGGCGGACCGTCGCACGCCGTACCCAGGGCACGGCCTCGAAGGCTGCGCGAACTTCCTGAAGATCGATCACGAAAAAGTTGCCGCCGACCCGGTCACCCACCACCGCGCGCAGCACTGGTTCGTGCAGGTAGCGCAGCGCATGGCCGGCCGCGGCATCGACCCGGATGTGCTGGATTGCAAACATCGGCCGCTGCGACAGCCACCAGAGCGACGAGCAGAGCAGCGCACCAAGCGCCGCCGCAAAAAGCCCATTGGCCACCGAATTGAGAAGCCGGGTATCGTGCCAGGGCGTACTCATGCGGCCTCCGGGGTGACGCGCTTGCGCGATGGCGATGTGCCGGTCTTGAGCGAAGCCGAGCCCAGCAGATCCAGACACAGGTCTTCGTAGGTGATGCCGGCCGCCTTCGCTGCCATGGGCACGAGCGAATGGCTGGTCATCCCGGGTGATGTGTTGACCTCCAGCAGCCACGGCCGCGAATCGGCCCGCGAGAGCATCAGATCGACCCGGCCCCAGCCTTCGCAACCAATCGCGCGGTAGGCCGCGAGTGATATCTCGGCCACTTCGCGAGCCACCTCGGGCACCAGCGGTGCCGGGCAAAGGTAGCGGGTGTCGTCACCAAAATACTTGTTCTGGTAGTTGTAGTTGCCGGCCGGCGCACGAATCTCGATCACCGGCAGCGACCGCGCAGCCGACCCTGACCCCAGAATGGCCACCGTGAGTTCGGCGCCATCGATGAATCGCTCGATGATGACTTCACTGTCGTACTGACGCGCGAGCGTGAACGCGGCCTCGAGCGACTCAGGCGATTCGGCGCGTGAAAAGCCAAGGCTGGATCCTTCACGGCTGGGCTTGACCGCCAGCGGCAGGCCGAGTTCATTGACTGCCCGGCGCGCGTCATCAAGCGTTGCAGCGCGTCGAAATGCGGGTGTGGGCAGCCCACGCGCAAGCCAGATATCCTTGGTGCAGGTCTTGTCCATGGCAATGGCCGAGGCCAGCACACCCGAGCCCGTGTACGGAATGCCCAACAACTCGAGCGCGCCCTGAACGCTGCCGTCCTCGCCGAAGCGGCCATGGAGCGCGATGAAGGCGCGCGCGAAGCCCTCGCGACGCAGCTCACCCAGCTCTCGCTCGGCCGGGTCGAACGCATGCGCATCCACTCCGCGTTCGCGCAGCGCCGCGAGCACCCCCGCGCCGGACATGAGCGAGACCTCGCGCTCGGCCGATGCGCCGCCCATCAGCACCGCCACCCGGCCAAGCGCCCGCAGCCTGTCTTGATGTGCGGTTTCAGTCACGCCTCGCACCCCCTGCGGCCTCGCCCGCGAGTTCGCGAACGCCGCCCGCCACCTGGCCGATCGATCCTGCGCCCATGGTGAGTACGACATCGCCGTCGCGCACGCTCTCGAGGATGGCTCGCGGCATCTCGCCGATGCGCTCGACAAAGCGCGGCTCGACACGGCCCGCCACCCTGACCGCGCGCACAAGCGACCGTCCGTCGGCAGCAACGATCGCCGCTTCACCGGCTGCATAGACCTCGGCAAGAATCAGCGAATCGACGGTGCAGAGTTCCCGAACGAAATCCTCGAACAGATCACGCGTTCGGGTGTAGCGGTGCGGCTGGAACGCGAGCACCAGACGCCGCCCGGGGAATGCACCGCGCGCCGCAGCGATGGTTGCGCTCATTTCCGCCGGGTGGTGGCCATAGTCGTCAACCAGCGTGAAAGACCCCCCTCCGGAGGACGCGGGAACCGCTACCTCGCCGTGGCGCTGGAAGCGCCGGCCGACGCCGCGGAACTCGGTCAACGCGGCGGCGATCGCCTCGTCGCTCACACCGAGTTCATCGGCCACGGCAATCGCGGCAAGCGCGTTGCGAACGTTATGAACACCGGGAAGATTGAGCGTCACCGGCAGCGGCTCGGCGTCTTCACGAAGCACCGTAAAGCGCATGGTGGGACCGTCAGGCGTGACATCGGTTGCGCGAAACTGCGCGCCTTCGGTCAGCCCGTAGCTCAGTACCGGCTTCGATACAAAGGGGAGGATTTCACGCACCTGCGCATCATCGATACAGAGCACGGCTGCGCCATAAAACGGCAGTCGGTGCGTGAACTCGACAAACGCCTGTTTGAGCCGCGCGAGGTCATGGCCATAAGTGTCCATGTGATCGGCGTCGATGTTGGTGATGACCGCAATCATCGGCGACAGGTTGAGAAACGAGCCATCGGACTCATCGGCCTCGACCACGATGGTGTCGCCTGCGCCCAGACGCGCATTGACCCCGGCACTGTTCAGAAGCCCGCCGATCACGAACGTGGGGTCCATCCCCCCGCGTGCGAGCACCGAGGCAATCAGGCTCGTGGTGGTGGTCTTGCCATGGGTGCCCGCCACCGCGATGCCCCGCTTGAGCTTCATCAGTTCGGCGAGCATCAGCGCCCTGGGCACCACCGGGATACGCTGGTTGCGCGCGGCAATCACCTCGGGATTGTCGGGGCGCACGGCCGAGGATACGACCACACAGTCGGCGCCCCGCACGTTGGCCGCCTGGTGGCCGGTGATCACCTGGGCGCCCAGGGAGGCGAGCCGTCGGGTGACCGCCGACTCGGCGATGTCGGACCCGCTGATCTGGTAGCCGAGCGTGAGCAGCACCTCGGCGATGCCGCTCATGCCGGCGCCGCCGATACCCACAAAGTGAATGCGCTTCACCTTGTGCTTCATGCCTGGGCTCCCGAAGCGAGCGCCTCACAGATGTCGGCGACCTCGTGCGCGGCGCGCGGACGCGCGAGCGCGCGCGCCCGCTCGGCCTGCTCGGCGAGCGCATCGCGGCTTGCACCGGCAATCAAGGATGACAGGCGATCGGCGGTGAGGTCGGCCTGAGCGATCAGCGTGGCGGCACCCTGCTCCGCAAGAAAGCGGGCGTTGCCGGTCTGGTGGTCATCGACCGCATGTGGAAACGGCACCAGCACGCTTGCGACACCCACCGCAGCGAGTTCCGCAACCGTCATCGCACCCGCCCGGCAGATCACGAGATCGGCTTCGGCGAGCGCGGCTGCCATGTCATCGATGAAGCTCGGCACCTGCGCCGCCACACCGAGCTCGCGGTAACGCTCGATCAGGGCTTGCACGTGCGCCCGCCCTGCCTGATGGACCACCTGCGGCCGATGGGCAGGATCGGTCTGCGCGAGCGCCTGCGGGACGATCTGGTTGAGCGCCTGCGCCCCCAGGCTGCCGCCCACCACCAGAAGGCGCAGCGGGCCGCTTCGCGCCAGATACCGCGCCCGCGGCGAGTCGATGCGAACCAGGTCGGCGCGCACCGGGTTGCCGGTGCATACCGCACCCGCCAGCGTGCCAGGGAAGGCCTCCAGCACCCGGTCAGCGAGCCGTGCGAGCAACCGGTTGGTCAGCCCGGCGACCGAGTTCTGCTCATGCACAACCAGGGGGTAACCCACCAGCGCGGCCATCAGTCCGCCAGGAAACGCCACATAGCCGCCCATGCCCAGCACCACTGCGGGTTTGATACGGCGCAAGGCCGACAGACTCTGCCAGCAGGCTCGGGCGAGCCGCGCCGGCATGGCGAGCGCATTGAGCAGGCCCTTGCCGCGCAGGCCCCCGATTCTTACCGGCTCGAGCGTGATCCCGTGCTGAGGGACCAGCGTTGCCTCCATGCCCTGCGGGTTGCCCAGCCACACCACATTCCAGGCGCGTTCGCGCATCACCTGTGCCACCGCCAGGCCCGGCATGACATGCCCACCGGTGCCGCCTGCCATCACGAGCAGCGTGCGCGGGGTCACTTGGCGCCTCGCATCAGCATCCGGTTCTCGAAATCGACCCGCAACAGGATTGCCACCGCCACGCAGTTGGCAAGGATGCCGCTTCCGCCGTAGCTCATCAGCGGCAGGGTCAGCCCTTTGGTGGGCAAGAGCCCCACATTCACGCCCATGTTGATGAAAGCCTGCAGCCCCAGCCAGAGCCCTACGCCCTGCGCGACCAGACCCGCGAAGGTGCGGTCCAGACGAATGGCGAGCCGGCCGATTTCGAAGGCACGGCGAGTGAGCCAGAAAAACATGAGCACGATTGCGAGCACTGCCACCAGCCCGAGTTCCTCGCCGATCACTGCCAGCAGAAAGTCGGTATGCGCCTCGGGCAGGTAATGAAGCTTTTCGACCGAGCCACCCAGGCCGACACCGAACAGCTCGCCGCGACCAAAGGCGATCAGGGAATGTGACAGCTGATAGCCCTTGCCGAGCGCGTTCTGTTCGCTGAACGGGTCGAGGTAGGCAAAGATGCGCTCCCGGCGCCAGGGCGACAGCATGATGAGCGAGCCGAATGTCACCACGCCTACCGCCACCAGCCCGGTGAACAGCCGCCCGCTCACCCCGCCCAGGAACAGCACCCCCCCGGCCACGACAGCGATCACCATGAAGGCGCCCATGTCGGGCTCGAGGAGCAGAAGAAGCCCCACCGCTGCCACTGCAGCCCCGATCGGCAGCGCGCCCTTGGAAAAGCTGAGGATCACATCCTGCTTGCGAACGGTGTAGTCGGCCGCATAGAGGATCACGAAGATCTTCATCAGCTCCGACGGCTGGAGGTTGAGCACATAAAGCGAGAGCCAGCGGCGCGCGCCATACACCACCTTGCCCACGCCCGGGATCAGCACGATCACCAGCAGCACAAGGCCGAACAGGAACAGCCACTTCGACCAGCGCTGCCACTCGCGGATGGGCACCGTAAAGGCAAGGATTGACAGCCCGACCCCGACCGCGATCGCAAACAGATGCCGCACCAGGAAGTGCCAGGGCTTGTAATTCGCAAAGCGCGGCGCGTCGGGCAACGCAATCGAGGCCGAATAGACCATCACCGCGCCAATCACCATCAGGATGCCGGCCACCCAGATGATCCCGGTATCGACGCTGCCGAGCGGTACCGCGGTCTGCGTGCGCCCGGTCACCGAGCCGAGACCCGCCCTTACCCGTCCGAGTGTCTGGCTCAGCATGCGAGCTCCAGCGGCTGCCCGGCATCGAGTGCAAGTTCGCGAACCGCTCGACGGAACGCCTGGCCGCGATCGGCATAGCCTTTGAACATGTCGAAGCTCGCGCAGGCGGGCGAGAGAAGCACGGTCTTGTTCGGCTGCGCGAGCACGGCGGCGCGTCTGACGGCAATCTCGAGATCGGCGCAGCTTTCAAACGCGACCGACTGCTCGGCGAGCGCCTCGCCGATGGCTTGCGCGTCGCGTCCGATCAGCACCGCACACCCACTGCGGCGTGCGAGGGCGCGCGCGAGCGGGGTGAAGTCCTGGCCCTTGCCCACGCCGCCTGCGATCAGCACGCAGCCCGGCGGCATCGCATCGAGCGCAGCCACCGTCGCCCCCACGTTGGTGCCCTTGCTGTCGTTCACGAAGTTCACGCCGTCGATGGTGGCCACCGGTTCGCAGCGGTGCTCGTTCGCATCAAAATCCCGAATGGCACGCAGCATCGGCGCAAGCGGCAGGCCAATCGCCGACCCCAGCGCGAGCGCAGCCATGGCGTTGGCCTGGTTGTGTCGACCCTTGAGCGCAAGCGCTTCAGCAGGCATCAGCTTTCGCACCGTCATGGTCGAATCGGAATCGCGGGACCGGCCCGGCAGGGGATCATCGCCCTCGGCGGCGGCCAGCCACGCGAGCCCGCCGTCGTGGACGATGCCGAAGTCACCCGGAGCGCGCGGTGCATCGAGCCCGAAGCTCGAGCTGCGGCGGGCGGCCGGTGCATCAGCCGCCTGCCGCCGCCCCGACCTTGAACCGGCTGCCCGAGCGAGCGCAGGCGCAGGTCGCGGCACAGTCGCCGGGTCGTCGCGATTGAACACCGCCCAGGCGTGGGCGCCGTGAATGCGCCGTTTGGCCTCGCCATAACGCGCCATGTCGGCATGCCAGTCCAGATGGTCTTCGCTCAGGTTGAGCACGGTCGCGGCACTGGGCTCAAAGCCCTGGGAAAGCGCAAGCTGAAAACTCGAGAGCTCAAGCACCCAGATATCGGGCAGCGACTCCGCATCGAGCGAATCGGCAAGCGCGGCAAGCAGCGATGGGCCAATGTTGCCGGCCGCGCGCACTGCGCGACCGGTGGCGGCAAAGAGATGCCGGGCGAGCGCCGTGGTGGTGGTTTTTCCGTTGGTGCCGGTGATCGCCACCACCTGCGGCCGATAGCCGGTCTCGGCAAGCATGGCGAGTGCCTGCACGAACAGGTCGAGCTCACCCAGTACGGAGATGCCGCGCTCGCGGGCCAGCGAATAAAACGCCGCCGAGTCGCCGATTTCAATCGACAGACCCGGGCTCCAGGCGACGAGGTCGATGCCATCCAGCCACGCCGCATCAAACGCGCCCCCATGGAACGCGATGTCTCCCAGCGCCTGACGCAAGCTCGCGAGTCGCTCGAGTGTGCTGCCGTCGGCGCTGCGGGTGTCGGCAAGCCGCAGTCGCGCCCCGCGGGATGCCGCCCAGCGCGCCATCGCTTCGCCCGATTCGCCCAGCCCCAGCACGAGCACGGTCCGCCCGGACAGATCGAAGAGCTGCATCTGCGCGGGTTCGTGATCGGCGGCGGGTGGGCTCATCGGCTTCTCGCTAGCGCAGCTTCAGGGTCGACAGACCCGCGAGCACCAGAATCATCGTGACGATCCAGAAGCGCACGACCACCTGGGTTTCCTTCACCCCGCCCACCTCGAAATGGTGATGCAGCGGCGCCATCCGGAAGATCCGCCGGCCCTCGCCATAGCGCCGCTTGGTGTACTTGAAGTAACCCACCTGGAGCATCACCGACAGCGTCTCCACCACAAACACGCCGCCCATGATGAAGAGCACGATTTCCTGCCGCACGATGATGGCGATCGTGCCCAGCGCACCGCCCAGCGCAAGCGCACCCACATCGCCCATGAAGACCTGGGCGGGGTAGGCGTTGTACCAGAGGAAGGCGAGCCCGGCGCCTGCGATGGCGCCGCACACCACCGCCATTTCACCCGCGCCGGGGATATAGGGCATCAGCAGGTAGCGCGCAAACACGGAATTGCCCGCAACGTAGGCGAACACACCCAGTGCAGAGCCCACCAGAACCGAGGGCATGATCGCCAGACCGTCGGCACCGTCGGTCAGGTTGACCGCGTTGCTGGTGCCCACGATCACACAGAAGCCGAGCGCGATGAATCCGAATGCACCCAGCGGATAGGCCACGTTCTTGAAGAACGGCACGATCAGCTCGGCGCGGGCCGGCAGCTCCATGGTGAGACCGCTCTCCAGCCAGCGGACAAAGAGCGAGAACGCTGGCGTGCTGCTCGAGGCCGACACCGCAAAAGCCAGGTAGGTCGCGGCCGCCATGCCGATCAACGACTGCCAGAAGAATTTTTCGCGCGCCGACATGCCACGCGGATCGCGACGCACCACCTTGCGATAGTCGTCGACCCAGCCGATGCAGCCAAAGCCCAGCGTCACCAGCATCACCACCCAGACAAACCGGTTCTCCAGATCAGCCCACAGCAGGGTCGCTGCCGCCACCGCAATCAGGATCAGCGCACCGCCCATGGTGGGCGTGCCGCTCTTGCCCAGATGGGTCTGCGGACCGTCGGTACGCACCGCCTGGCCGATCTTCATCTGGGCGAGTTTGCGGATCACGAGCGGCCCGAAGGCGAGCCCGATGAGAAGCGCGGTGAGCGCAGCCAGCACAGCGCGCAGCGTGATGTAGTTGAACACCGAGAACGCCCGGATGTCGCGCGCGAGCCACTGCGCCAGTTCGAGCAGCATCAGTGCGCCTCCGTTGTCTGGGTGGCGGTGAGCGCCCGCACCACGCGCTCCATCCGCATGAAACGCGAACCCTTCACGAGAAGGGTTGCGCCCGGCGTCGCAAGATGCCCGGCGCGCGCGATGAGCGCATCGATATCCGCCCCGAAATGCTCGGCGCACGCACCGCACCCCTGTGCCGTGGCCTGCGTGGCTGCGCCCACGAGCAGCACATGCTCGATTCCCTTGCCGGCGGCGTATTCGCCGACTTCGCGATGCCATACCGGTCCGTTGTCGCCCACCTCGCCCATATCGCCCAGCACCAGCACGCGGGGCGCGGGCCGCTCGGACAGGAGCGTGATCGCAGCCAGCACCGAATCAGGGTTGGCGTTGTAGCTGTCGTCGATCAGCGTGGCCCCGCCCGCGAGCGCATGCCGAACCAGCCGTCCCGGCGCGGGCCGGAACCGCTCAAGCCCGGTCACGATGGCATCGGGTGAAACGCCGGCCGCGAGGGCAGAGGCCGCTGCCGCCAGCGCGTTTCTCACGTTGTGTGCGCCATCGATCGACAGCGCAACCCGCCGCGACACCTCACCCAGCCTGAGTTCGAACGCCTCGGGCCTGGCGTCGGGACTCGCACTGACCGCGAGCGGCCGGCCCGCCAGCCCCAAGCCATCAGCAGACAACCCGAACTCGAGGCTGCGGCGCTCGGCCGCGAGTTCCCGCCAGATGGGCGTGTGCGCGGGATCGTCGCCGGGAAACACCGCGCAGCCTGAAGCGTCGAGCGCCTGCAGCACCGAGCCATTTTCTCGCGCCGTGGCGGCCACGCCCGCGAGAAACTCCTGATGCTCGCGCTGCGCGTTGTTGACCAGCGCCACCGTTGGCCGTGCCACCCAGGCAAGCCAGGCGATTTCGCCGGGATGGTTCATGCCCAGCTCGACCACCGCCAACCGATGCGCAGCGGTGAGCCGCAACAGGGTAAGCGGAACGCCGACCTCGTTGTTGAGATTGCCGCGAGTCGCAAGTCGGGTGTCGTCCGAGGCACTGGCCGCGAAGATCGCGGCGATCATTTCCTTCACCGTGGTCTTGCCGTTGCTGCCGGTGACCGCCACCAGGGGCAGGCGAAACTGGCTGCGCCAGCCACGCGCGAGCTCACCCAACGCGCGGCGCGTGTCGGGCACGCGGATGGCAGGCGCAACGAGCCCGGGCACCCAGCGTTCGACCATCACCGCGGCAGCGCCGGCAGCCCGTGCCTGCGAGACGAACTCATGCGCATCGAAGGTCTCGCCGCGCAAGGCAACGAACAGGCTGTCACGATCGACGGCGCGGGAATCGGTGCAGATACCGCTCACGCGTTCACCACCCGCGCCATGAAAACTCGCCTGGGATAGCCATTCGAAGATTCGGCGCAGCTCAAGCATTCTGCGCTCCCAGATCTTCGCCGGATGCGGTCAACGGACAGGGGGTCTCCGAATGATCCGGGGCAAGCGGCAGACCTTTCAGGAGCGCCCGCCGCGCCTCGACGACATCGCTGAATTCGATCCTCTGGCCGGCGAGCTCCTGCCACTGCTCGTGCCCCTTGCCGGCGATCAGCACCACATCGCGGGGACCGGCGAGCGACAGCGTGTTGCCGATGGCTCGCGCCCTGTCGAGTTCCTTCCCACGGGGCGCGTGCACCATGCCGGCCTCGATCGCCGCCACGATGCGCGCGGGATCTTCGCTGCGCGGGTTGTCGCTCGTGAGCACGACATGGTCGGCACCCGCCTCGGCAGCCGCACCCATCAGCGGGCGCTTGCCTGCATCGCGATCGCCGCCTGCGCCAAACACGCACCAGAGGCTGCCCCCACGGGCGCGGGCCACCGGCCGCAGCGCGGCAAGCGTCTGGGTGAGCGCATCGGGGGTATGCGCATAGTCGACCACCACACATGGCTGCTGCAGGGGATCCGAGCCCGGGACTGCGCCGTCAGCGGCACGCACGCGCTCGAGCCGTCCAGGGACTGGTTTGAGTTCGGCCAGTCGACCGATGGCCTCATCAAAGGTCACACCGGACGCGAGCCAGGCCCCCGCCACTGCCAGCGCATTGAACGCATTGAAACGGCCAAGCAGGGGCAAGTCCACCCGGGCACGACCGAAGTCGCCCCCCACCGTGAGGGTGAGCCCTTCGGCGTGTTCGATGATCTGTTCGGCAAGCAGCTGCTCGACGCCCGGCGCCTGCAGGCTGAACGGCGCCTCGCCGTAGGCGATGACGCGGCAGCCAGCGGGTAGTGCCGCTCGCGCCTCAACCGAAAGCGCATCGCACGCGTTCAGCACCGCAGCGGCCAGGCCCGGCATGCGGAAGAGCCGCAGCTTTGCCTGCGCGTAAGCCTCCAGACTGCCGTGATAATCGAGATGGTCGCGACTCAGATTGGTGAGGACAGCCACCGCTGGCTGAGTGCCCGATAACCGCGACTGATCGAGCCCGATCGATGAGGCTTCCATCACGACACTGTCGACACCCTGCGCCACAAACGCGGCGAGCAGGGCATGGAGCGCAAGTGCATCCGGGGTGGTGAGCCCGAACGAATCGAGCCCGGCCTCCCCGTGGGCATTCACGAGGCCGCTGCCGAGGGTGCCGATCACCGCCGCCCGTCGTCCGCCCCGGGCGAGGCCCTGCGCGATCCACTGCGAGCAACTGGTCTTGCCGTTGGTGCCGGTGACCGCGATCAGATCGACGTGCGCGGCGGGCTCGCCATGCCACGAGGCCGCGATCTCCCCTGCGAGATCGCGCAAGCCCGTGACGCTGCGCAGATCCGGTGCAGCCGCGGGGGCGGGCGGCGCGTCATCAACCACCAATGCAGCCGCGCCGCGCGCGCGCGCATCGACCAGATACGCGCGGCCATCCGATACATGGCCTGGCCATGCAAAGAACGCATCGCCTGGCCTCACCCGACGGCTGTCGGCGCAAAGCCGGGCCTGCGGCGCGATTCGCGAGCGCAGCCAGCCCGCGATATCGAGCGCCTCGCGCGACAGCGCCGGACGCGCACGGACGCGGACAGCAGCGCGGCTCACATGCGTCCCCGGGTCACCGCCGACGCATCGGCAAAGCCCGTACCGGGCACGTCGGGTGGCACTCGCAGGGTTCGCAGCGTCTCGCCCATCACGCGTGAAAACAGCGGCCCTGCCACCTGTCCGCCGTAGTGTTTACCGGCCGACGGCTCGTCGATCATCACCGCCACGACAAAGCGCGGCTCGGATACCGGCGCGAAGCCCACAAACGACGACACGTATTTGTTCACGTACCGGCCGTTTTCGATCTTGTGCGCGGTGCCGGTCTTGCCCGCCACCCGGTAGCCCGCAACCTGCGCCTGCGGGGCCGTGCCGCCGGGCCCGGCCGCGAGTTCGAGCATGCGACGGACAATCAGCGTGGTCTCGGGCGTAAACACCTGGGTGCGCTGAATCTCGCCCTCATGCTTGAAGATCGATACCGGGATGATGTCGCCATCGCGGGCAAACACCAGATAGGCGCGCGCAAGCTGCATGAGCGAGACCGAAAGCCCGTGCCCGTAAGACATCACTGCCTGGTCGATCTGCTTCCAGTTCCGATGGGGGCGCAGCCGCCCCGCCACCGCGCCGGGAAAGCCCAGCTGCGGCGCCTGACCCAGCCCGATCGCGGCAAAGGTTTCCCACATGTCCTTGGGCGCCATCTTGAGCGCCATCTGAACCGTGCCGACGTTGGATGACTTCTGGATGATCTGCTCAACGGTCATCGAGGCGTGGCCCTTCACGTCCGAGAGCGTGTGGGTCCCTATCGTGATGCGACCACCGTAGGTGGGGAGCACGGTCTGCGCGGTGACCTTGCCCAGCTCGAGCGCAAGCGCCGCGGTAAAGGGCTTCATGGTCGAGCCGGGCTCGAAGGTGTCGGTGAGCACGCGATTGCGCAGCTGCGCACCGCTCAATTCACTGCGCTGGTTGGGATCGTAGGTCGGCAGGTTCACCAGCGCGAGCACTTCGCCGGTTCGGACATCGAGCACCACCGCGCCCCCGGCCTGTGCACGGTGTTCGGCGACCGCATCGCGAAGCGCCGAGTAGACGTGGTACTGCACCTTGGCATCAATCGATAGCGCGATGTTGTTGCCGTTCAAGGGCTCACGAATCGCCTCGACCTGTTCGATGACGCGCCCCAGGCGGTCGCGAATCACCCGTCGGCTGCCCGGGCGGCCAGCGAGGAGCTTGTTCTGCGCGAGCTCGATTCCCTCCTGACCACTATCCTCGACATTGGTGAAGCCCACGATGTGGGCCAGGCGATCACCCTCGGGGTAGCTGCGCTTGTACTCGGGCTGACTGTGTACGCCCGGTACCTTGAGGTCCAGCACCTGCCGCGCGTCACCGGGATCGAGCTGACGGCGCAGAAAAATGAAGGTTCGCTCGGTCCCGCTGATTCGCTGCCGCAGGTCCGATTCATCGAGGCCCAGGCGACGCGCGAGCTCGCCAAAGCGCGGATGATTGACATCGACCTCGCCCGGCACGGCGAAGATCGCGCGGGCGGGCAGACTGGACGCCAGCACCATGCCGTTCCGATCATGGATTTCGCCACGCGAGGCAGGCAAATCGAGGGTACGTGCATAGCGCGACTCGCCCTGGCGCTGCAGGAAGTCCTGAGAGAACACCTGCAGATACACCGCTCGACCCGCCAGCGCCAGAAAAGCAAGCGCGACCAGCGCCATCAGGAGATGCGAACGATAGGCGGGCAGTGTCACCCGCAGGAGCGGATTCGACGAGAAGGGTACGTTGCGGCGACTGCGCGAGGCCATCAGCGCGCTCCGTCCGGCCGACGCGGCGCCTGCTGTGCGCCGGGCTTGCGAGACAGTACCGCCGGCAGCGCTCCGACCTGCACTGCACGGGTTTCCGGATCGCGCAGCAGATGCAGCGTGCGGTCGGCGCTCACCGACTCCATACCCAGGTCGCGCCTCGCCTTGGCGTCGATCAATGCCGCGGTGGCAAGCGAAGTCTGCTGCACGCGCAACTGGTTCCAGTCGACCTCGAGACTGCGGCTTTGCGCCTGTGCCCGCTCCAGTTCAACGAACAGCCGGCGGGCGTGGTGCTGCGATGTGATGAGTGCGATCGCGCAGGCCGCGAGCAGGGCAATGAGGACAATGTTGAGGCGACGCATGGTTTGGCTCAGCGGCTCAGCATTTTTCAGCGGCACGCAATACCGCGGAGCGGGCGCGCGGGTTGCCGGCGATCTCGGCGTCGCTCGCGAGCCAGCGGCCGAGCGGCCGCAGCGTCTGTGCAGGGTTCACCACGGCGCCGGTCACCGGGTGGCGCGGTGCATCGCGCCCGGCCTGATGCGCGATGAAGCGCTTCACGATCCGGTCCTCGAGGGAATGAAAGCTGATCACCGCGAGCCGTCCCGCAGGCGCAAGGCGATCGCACGCTGCGGCGAGCCCTTGCGTGAGCTCATCAAGCTCCTGATTGATGAAAATCCGTAGAGCCTGAAAGGTCCGGGTGGCCGGGTCGCGTCCGGGGACCGTCGCACCGCGCCGACCGCGCAGGACAGTCGCAACGAGCCGGGCAAGCTCGGTGGTCGTTGCGAGCGCGCCATCGCCGTCGCGGCGCACGCAAGCTGCAATCGCCTTTGCAATCGGAACAGCAAACCGTTCTTCCCCATAGTCTGCAAGCACCTCCGCGATCGTCTGCTCACTTGCCTCGCCCAACCACTGCCGCACCGATAGTCCGCTGCCGGGGTCCATCCGCATGTCGAGCGGCCCCTCGGCGCGAAAACTGAAGCCACGCGCGGCATCGTCGAGCTGCGGCGACGAGACGCCGAGGTCCAGCAGCACGCCATCGACGAGCGGCACCGCCAGCTGATCGAGCACCGCCGCCAGCGTCGAAAAGCGCGCCTGGGCCACCTGAAAACGGGGATCGGTCATTGCGCGCCCGGCCGCGACCGCCTGCGGGTCGCGATCGAGCGCAATCAGCCGTCCGCCAGGACCCAGCCGCTCCAGAATGGCGCGGCTGTGCCCACCCCGACCGAAGGTGCAGTCGAGATAGCAGCCATCGCCTCGGGGCGCGAGCGCCGCCAGTGTCTCGGCCAGCATGACCGGCTGGTGACCGTTCGGGGGAGACCCGTCCACGGCCTGCGCTGAGTCGATCAATTCGCACCGGTCTAGAAGGAGAAATTGGATAGCGCATCGGGCAACCCGGCTGCGATCGCCTGCTGGTCACGCTCGACCAGCGTGGGCGCATCCCAGACTTCGAAGTGGCTGCCCATTCCGAGGAGCATCACGTCCTTGTCGAGCCGCGCCGCCTGCCGCAGCTCGGGCGCGATCAGGATCCGGCCGGTGGTGTCCATGTCGACATCGCAGGCGCTGCCGAGAAAGATCCGGGTCCAGGCGCGTGCGTTCATGGGCAGCGCTGCGATCCGTTCACGGTGCACCTCCCAGACCGGCCTGGGAAACAGCAGCAGGCAGCCGTCCGGCGAGCGGGTGAGCGTGAGCCGCCCCTCGCACTGAATGGCGAGCGCGTCACGATGCCGGCTGGGAACGGTCATCCGTCCCTTTGCATCGAGCAACAGCGCTGAACTTCCCTGAAACATGCCCGGTCCACCTGCCCGCTGAAATTCGACCCGTTGTTGGGTCTAAATCCCATAAAAAAACACTTTGTTGCACTTTTCCCCACTATACGCAAACTGGGGTGGCATGGTCAAGGCAATCGGGAATTTCTTTTGGCGGGTCAAGGACTTAGCGCAGCAATCGAACACAGCCTCGATCGAAATAATCCTTTAAATTAGCCACTTAGCCAACCTTCCTACAATTCACATGAAAATAACCGGGCGCCGGTCTGGCGGCTGCTCTGCTGCGGGCGGTCGGCGAGCCCGATGTCGCGCGCCGGATGCGCTACTATCGACAGGCGAATCAGGCTGGGCGGTCGCTGGTCGGCATGTGCGCATGCCGGCTGGAGGAAGGTCCGGACTCCACAGGACAGGGTGCTGGCTAACGGCCAGGCGCCGGGGCGCCGCAAGGCGTCTTGGCGACGGAAAGTGGAACAGAAAGCACACCGCCCAAGCGCAGCCGGGCAACCGGCGGCGACGGCAAGGTTGAAATGGCGAGGTAAGAGCTCACCGCGGCCCTGGCGACAGGGCCGGCTTGCTAAACCCCACCCGGAGCAACATCAAATAGGCACACGCAGGGCCCCTGGGTCCGACGGGCGGTCCGCTCGAGTGTGCGGGTAGATGGCTAGAGCGCGCGGGTAACCGCGCGCCCAGAGGAATGATCGCCAGCCGGCTTGCCGGCGCACAGAATCCGGCCTACAGGCCTGGTTCGCAATGACTTCGCTTCGGGCCCCGCCCTTCAGGCGGGCGGGTGGTCGGCTGCGTGGGCCCGCACGATCGCTTCGAAATCGGGATCGGCGACAAACCCCATGGCCTGGGCGCGCGCCGTGTTGAACCGGTCGGGCCAGGTGCGAACCAGGCGCATGATGGCCGGATCATGCGCCTCACGCACCCGTGCGCGAGCCGCAGCGCCACCCACTTTTTCGAGCGCAGCCAGCGCCTCGCCCATGCTCGCGCTCAAGCCGGGCAGGTTGAGCGCCCGGTTCCAGCCCCATGCCGAGGACGGTGACGATGCCGCATGCAGCAGGTTGGCGACAGCGCTGCGAGGCGACGAGATCCACATCCGCGTGTCGACCGGCACAGGCAGCACGGCCTCACGCCCGGCGAGCGGTTCACGAATGATGTTCGATGCAAATCCCGACGCCGCGCCGTTGGGCTTGCCCGGGCGCACCACCACGGTGGGAATGCGAACGCTTCGGCCGTCGATGAATCCCTTCCGGGTGTAGTCATGAACCAGCCACTCGCCGATCAGCTTCTGCACGCCGTACGACCCCTGCGGTGTGGGCGCCACGGCGTCATCGACCACCGCGGGCAAATCGCCGCCAAACACCGCCACCGAGCTTGAAAAGACCACGCGCGGACACGATCCTGCCCGACGGCAGGCTTCGAGCAGCGCCCGCGTACCATCGACATTGACCCGCATCCCCAGATCGAAATCAGCCTCGGCGGTGCCGCTCACCACGGCCGCCAGATGGATCACGGCGCCGGTGTCTGCGTTGATGAGCGATGACACCGTGGCCGGATCGGCGATATCGCCCGCCACGTTGCGCACGCGCGCGTCAACCAGGTCACCCTCGATCTGATCAAAACAGGTGATATGGGTGATGGGCCGCGGGGCGCCCTTGTCAGACACGGCCAGCTCGCCGCGGGCCAGCAGTGCACGGGTCAGCTGCTGGCCCAGAAAGCCCGCGCCGCCGGTAATCAGCAGATTCATCGTTGCCGTCCTGTTCGAAAGACCTTCGGATCATTGTAGAACGCCGGGTCATGATTGGCCGGTGACCAGGCTGGAATGCCCATGAGCGGGAGCGGTGTGAGCGACTGCAGCGCTGCCGGGCACAGCGCACGCGCAGCGATCGCATCGATCGTATCGGGCGCGGTGGCGGGCGAGACGGGCAGCACCAGCGCCTGGGCACAGATCGATTTATAGGGCGCGCAAAGCTTCTCGATCAGCGCGTGGCCGGTGATCACGACACGGATGCGATCACCCCAGGCATCACGACCTTCGACGAACAGCCCCGACCAGCTGAATTGGCGCAGGCGCTCGGCGAGTGTCTCGTCATCGGTGAGCACCAGCGCACCGCTCTCATCGAACAACGTGGCGCGATCACGCAGCCCGCCCCGCCGCCCCGACCCGTTGCTCCCCTGAAGCGCCTCGACATGGAGCGCATTGAGACGCGATTTCAGTTGCGGAAAGCTGAGCCACGCGAGCGCGTTGGCGAAGTCATGCCGGCCGCCGCGGCCCGTCATGCGCGTGGGCACCTGGCCTTGCGCAAAGATGATCGTCTCGTAGCCCAGATCGGGCCCGGAGGGCGTCTGCGCAGGCACGAATCGAAGTGCGAGGCCCGATCCGGACCGGCAGTCACGCGCAGCGGCAAAGGCGTTGGCCTGATCGAGGTCGAGCGCGCCGGCCGCAGGCCAGCCCAGAGCCTCGGCCCAGGGCTGCCAGCCCACGAGCCACGGCGGAGCATCACCCTCAGGCTGCAAGCCGCCAGCCCAGTGTCTCGCCGCCCGCGAGCGGCACGATGGTCTCGGTGCCAAAGGGCAGCTGCTCGGGAATCTGCCAGGACTCGCGCGCGAGAACGACCTTTGAGGTGTTGCGCGGCAGGCGATAGAAATCGGGGCCGTGGAAACTTGCGAAGGCCTCCAGGCGGTGCAGTGCGCCCGCCCGCTCGAACGCTGTGGCATAGAGCTCGATGGCATGCGGCGCCGTGTAGCAGCCGGCACACGCCGCAGCATGCTCTTTGAGCCGTGCCGCATGGGGGGCGCTGTCGGTACCCAGAAAGAACTTCGGGCTGCCCGAGATGGCGGCCGCGACCAGCGCCTCGCGATGGCGTTCGCGTTTGAGCACCGGCAGGCAGTACCAGTGCGGGCGCAAGCCCCCCGTGAAGATGGCATTCCGGTTCCACAACAGGTGATGCGCAGTGATGGTGGCTGCGATCGGTCCGGACGCCTCGGTGACATATTGCGCGGCTTCGCGCGTGGTGATGTGCTCGAGCACCACCCGCAGGTCTGGAAAGCGGCGGCGAAGCGGCTCAAGCACCGTATCGATGAACACCGCCTCTCGATCGAACACGTCAACCGCCGGGTCGGTGACTTCGCCGTGCACCAGCAGGGGCATGCCGCAGGCCTGCATCGCCTCCAGCGCGGCGTGGGTGTGCGCAAGATCTGTCACCCCGGCATCCGAATGGGTGGTGGCGCCGGCCGGATACAGCTTGACCGCATGCACGATGCCGCTTTGCGCCGCCCGTCGGATCTCGTCGGGGTGGGTGCGATCGGTGAGATAAAGCGTCATGAGCGGCGTGAAATCGGCCCCCGCAGGAAGCGCCGCCACAATGCGGGCCCGATAGGCCATCGCCTCATCGAGCGTGGTGACCGGCGGCTTGAGGTTGGGCATGACGATGGCCCGCGCAAACTGGCGCGCGCTCGCGCCCACCACGGCGGCAAGCGCCTCGCCGTCTCGCAGATGCAGGTGCCAGTCGTCAGGCCGGGTCAGGGTGAAGGTGTTGTCGACGGAACTCAAGCGGGTCTCCAGAAGGATCGCCAGAAGGGTCTGGGGCTGGCGTGCGGTCAACCGGCCAACCGCAAGCTCGCGCGTTCTGCATTCGGGGCGGCAGTCGCTCAGGCGAGCAGCACCACCCGATAGTCATTCACGTTGGTGAGCGTGGGGCCGGTGATCACGAGATCGCCGAGCCGCGAAAAGAATTCATAGGCGTTATTGTCCTCGAGCATGCGCCGCGGATCCAGGCCAAGCGCCCGAGCACGCGGGAGGCTGCCCGGATCAAGCCTCGCCCCGGCGTTGTTTTCCACGCCGTCAATGCCATCGGTATCGGCGGCAAGCGCCCAGAGCCGCTCGATGCCGGCACTTGCCTGCGCGAGCGCGAGCAGAAACTCGCTGCAGCGCCCGCCGCGTCCCCGGCCCCGCACGGTGACCGTGCATTCCCCGCCCGAAATGAGCGCAACCGGGCGCTGGAAGGGCGCCTGGTGAACCGCGATCTCGCGCGCAATCGCCGCCATCACCTGCGCCACATCCCGCGCTTCGCCGGTGATCGTGTCGCCAAGAATGACCGGCTGGATCCCCGCCCCGCGCAACACCTCGGCCGCCGCCTCCAGACTGCGATGGGCGCTCGCGATCAGCCGGTTGTCGACCCTGGAAAAGAGTGGATTGCCGGGCTTGGGGGTTTCGGCAACCGTGCCGGCGATGCCCCGCTCGAGAAAGCCGGCCACCGAGGCAGGAACCTCCACCCCCCAGTGCGAGAGGAGCGCATTCGCGTCACCATAGGTACTTGGGTCGGGCGCACACGGGCCACTCGCGATGGCCGACAGATCGTCGCCCGCCACATCGGATATCACCAGCGCGAGCACCCGCGCCGGGGTGGCCTGCGCGAGCCGCCCGCCCTGGATCTGCGACAGGTGCTTGCGAACCACATTGATGTCCTGGATGGGCGCGCCGCTTGCGAGGAGTTGCCGCGTGACCGACCGGAGGTCGTCCATCGATACTTCGGCCACCGGCAGGCTGAGCAGGCTTGACCCGCCCCCGGAGACCAGAACCAGCAGCAGATCGTTTTCGCTGAGCGACTGCGCCTCGCGAAGAATCTGCCTCGCAGCCGCCTCGCCCGCCTCGTCGGGGACCGGATGGCCGGCCTCCACGACGCGGATCCGCTCGCAGGCGGCGCCATGCCCATAACGGGTCACCACCACGCCCGACAGCGGACAATCGGCCGGCCAGTGTGCTTCCACCGCGCGCGCCATGCTGGCGGCGGCTTTTCCGGCGCCCACGACCAGCGTGCGACCGAAGCGCCGCAGTTGCTGCGGATCAGGCAGCTGCGCGGGCAGCACCTTTGCCGGGTCGGCGGCCGCGACCGCTGCGGCAAAGCTTGCCGCGAGCAGCCCTGAAGGATCGGCCGCGCTCAATCCGCGTAGATGCCGGCCTGTTTGATCAGCGGCGCCCACTTGGTGATCTCGGCCGCCAGGTGCGCGCGAAGCGCATCGGGCGCAGCCTTGGCCTCGGAAACAGGCTCGGTTCCGAGCTCGGCGAATCGCTTGACGATGGCCGGGTCCTTGAGCGCCTGCCTGAGCGCCGCAACCAGCCGGTCAACCACTGGCTTGGGCGTTCCCTTGGGCGCATAGAGGCCATGCCAGACCGAGACGTCAAAGTCCTTGAGGCCGCTCTCGGCGAGCGTGGGCAGCTCGGGAAGGATGGAGAGCCGCGTGGGCGAGGTGACCGCCAGCGCGCGCACTTTGCCCGCCTTGATCTGTGGCACGGTGTTGGTGGTCTGGTCACACAGCATGTCGACCTGACCGCCCAGCAGATCGGCGAGTGCGGGCGCCGTGCCCTTGTAGGGCACGGTGGTGAGGTCGGTGGCGATCGCGCTCATGAACAGCAGACCGCAAAGATGCGAAGCCGACCCGATCCCCGCGTTCGCAAGGCTCACCTTGGCCGCGTTCTGCTTCAGGTAGGGCATCAACTCCTTCACGTCTTTCACCGGCAGCGCGGTTTTTACGAGAAGGGTCATCGCGACTTCATTGATGAGCCCCACGTACTCGAAATCCTTGAGCGGGTCGAACGCGAGCTTGCGATAGAGCGTGGGCGCAGTCGCCATGCCGATGTGGTGCACCAGCAAGGTGTAGCCATCGGGCGCCGCGCGCGCGACCTTGGCAACGCCAATGGTGCCGCCTGCGCCGGCTGCGTTGTCGACCACGAAGTTGGCACCCTGAATCGAGCGGCCCATGGCATCGGCCATGCTGCGGGCCACGATATCGGTGGGACCACCCGCCGCAAACGGCACGACGATGGTGACCGGGCGCGTGGGGTACTGCTGGGCCTGGGCGCCGGCGCCAGCCAGAGCCAGCGTTGCGACGGCACCCAGCGACACGAAAAATTGACGAACCATTTGAAGCTCCTTGATCGGGATCACCCCGAGTATGCCAAAGCCTTGCGCGCGGACAAGCCTCAGCGCCGCAGGGCCGCCTCGATCGCGCGGCCCACGTCCACGGTGCCGGCGGTGCCGCCCATGTCAGGGGTACGAGGTCCGCCCGCAGTGACGGTTTCGATGGCACGCACGATTGCGTCATGCGCTGCCGGATAGCCCAGGTGATCGAGCATCATCGCGCCGCACCAGATCTGGCCGATCGGATTGGCGACACCCCGGCCGGCGATATCAGGCGCCGATCCATGAACCGGCTCGAACAGCGACGGGAACTTCCGCTCCGGATTGATGTTGCCCGATGGCGCGATGGCGATGGTGCCGGTGCAGGCGGGCCCCAGATCGGACAGGATGTCGCCGAACAGATTGCTCGCAACAACCACGTCGAACCAGTGGGGATTGCGGACGAAGTGCGCGGTGAGAATGTCGATGTGGAATTTGTCGAGGGTGACGTCCGGGTAGGCGGCGCTCATTTCCGCTACCCGCTCATCCCAGTAGGGCATGGAGATGAAGATGCCGTTCGATTTGGTCGCCGACGTGAGCTTGCGACGCGGCCGGCGGCGGGCCAGTTCGAATGCATAGCGCAGTACCCGGTCGACGCCAGTGCGGGTAAACACCGACTCCTGAAGCACGAATTCGCGCTCGGTGCCGGCGAACATCTTGCCGCCCACCGATGAGTATTCGCCCTCGGTGTTTTCGCGGACGACGTAAAAATCGATCTCGCCGGGCTTGCGGTCGGCGAGCGGGCACGGCACACCGCGCATCAGGCGGACCGGCCTCAGATTGATGTACTGATCGAATTCACGCCGCATCAGGAGGAGCGACCCCCAGAGGGAAATATGGTCGGGCACGGTTGCCGGCCAGCCCACCGCGCCGTAGAAGATCGCGTCATGTCCGCCGATTTTTTCCTTCCAGTCGGCCGGCATCATCTGGCCGTGCCTCGCGTAGTAGTCGCAACTGGCGAAATCGAAGTGATCGAATCGCAGGTCGATGCCAAATTGCCGGGCTGCGGCGTCAAGGACGCGCAAGCCCTCTGGAACAACTTCCTTGCCGATCCCGTCGCCGGGCAGCACTGCGATGCGGTGGGTAGTCATCTTGGGGTTCCATGAGCCGGTTCAGAAAGTTCGCCATCGTACCCGCCCGCGCGGGCGGGCGCCTGCTGCCCGGGCCCGCCTTTTCCCCCTGATCTGGGCAGGGCTGGCGAAGCGCCGTAAACTCTGCTCCCGGTGCTTATCCGACTGCCATCAAGGAGACTTTTCATGTTTCGAACTCTGGCGAAAACCATCGCCCTAGCGGCCGCGCTTGCGGCGCCCGCCGTGGCGCTGGCCGGCCCCACCGTCGATGCAATCAAACAGCGCGGCGCCCTTCGCTGCGGCGTCAATACCGGACTCCTGGGCTTTTCCGCGCCCGACAGCGCAGGCCGCTGGAACGGCATCGATGCCGACTTCTGCCGTGCGGTTGCCACCGCCATTCTTGGCGACCCCACCAAGGTTCAGTACGTACCCACCAACGCGCAGACCCGCTTCACGGCGCTCCAGTCGGGGGAAATCGACCTGCTGTCGCGCAACACCACCTGGACCTCCTCGCGCGACTCCACCCTGGGATCGGTCTTTGCCGGCACGCTGTTCTATGACGGACAGGGCTTCATGGTGAAGAAATCAAGCGGCGTCACCAAGGCAACCGACCTGAACGGCGCAACCGTCTGCGTTCAGCCCGGCACCACCACCGAGCTCAACCTCAACGACTATTTCCGCACCAAGAAAATGACCTTCAAGCCGGTGGTGATCGCCGAGCTGAACCAGATCGAACAGGCCTTCTTCGCCGGCCGCTGCGATGTCTACACCACCGACATCTCGGGTCTGGCCGCCACCCGCCTGAAAGCGCCCAAGCCCGACGATTACCTGATCCTGCCCGAGGCGATTTCCAAGGAGCCGCTCGGGCCGATGATCCGCCGCGGTGACTGGGAGTTCCTCACCATCGTGAAGTGGACGCTCTTCGGGCTCATCGAAGCCGAGGAATATGGCGTCACTTCAGCCAACGTCGACAAACTGCGCGCCGAGTCCAAGGATCCCCCGATCCAGCGCCTGCTCGGCACCACCGGCGATGCCGGCAAGGGCAAGGGAATCGACAACGACTGGATGGTGAAGATCCTCAAGGCGGTCGGCAACTATGGCGAAATGTACGCCCGCAACATCGGTCCGCTTGGCATCCAGCGCGGTGTCAACGCCCAGTGGCGTGAAGGCGGCCTGATGTACGCCCCGCCCATCCGCTGACCCGAAGCCGCGCGCGCGCCCATGTTGAAAAGCGAGCGCGCGCGTGGCGTCCTCTACCAGGCGCTGCTGCTTGCCGCCGTGGGCGGCATCGTCTGGTACCTGCTCTCGAACACCCTGCACAACCTTGCCTCCCGCGGCATTCAGGTGGGCTTTGCCTTCCTGGGGCGCGAGGCCGGCTTCGAGATCGCCGAAAAGCTGATCGAATACGACTCGACGCGCAGCTACGCGCATGCGTTCGCGGTCGGGCTGCTCAACACGCTCCATGTGGCGTTTCTCGGCATCGTCATCGCCACCACGCTGGGCGCGCTGCTGGGTGTTGCGCGGCTGTCCTCGAACTGGCTGGTCGCGCGGCTCGCGGGCGCCTACGTGGAATTCATGCGGAACATTCCGCTTCTGCTCCAGCTGCTGGTCTGGTACGGCATCTTCACTGAACTGCTTCCCGGCGTACGCCAGGCGATCCGCATCGGAGACTGGATCTTCATCAGCCAGCGCGGCTTCCGGTTTGCCTGGCCTGAGGCGCATCCGGGCTGGGACGCCGCGTTCTGGGCACTTGCGGCAGCGGGCGTTCTCAGCCTTGTCTGGCGCGCCATCGTGCGCAGGCGGCAGGCCGCCACCGGCGAGCAGTGGCCGCTCGCGCTGCCGGTCTGCGCGCTCATGGTGGGGCTGCCCGCGCTCGCCTGGGCCCTCATGGGCGCCCCCACCACCATCGAGATCCCGGCGCTGCGCGGCTTCGACTATCAGGGCGGCAAGGTGATCTCGCCCGAGTTCACCGCGCTCCTGGTCGGGCTCTCCACCTACACCGCCGCCTTCATCGCCGAGGTGGTACGCGCGGGCATTCTTGCGGTCGACCGGGGACAGGGCGAGGCCGCGATGGCGCTCGGGCTCTCGCCCGGACAGCGGCTGCGGCTCATCACGCTGCCGCAGGCGCTGCGCGTGATCATTCCCCCCATGACCAGTCAGTATCTGAATCTCACGAAGAATTCTTCACTCGCGGTGGCGATCGGCTATCCCGATCTGGTCGCAATCGCCAACACCACCATGAACCAGACCGGGCAGGCGATCGAGGCCATCGCCATGCTGATGGCGGTGTATCTCAGCATCAGCATCGCGATCTCGCTCTTCATGAACTGGTACAACGCCCGGGTGCGGCTGGTGGAGCGCTGAACATGTCGCAGGGGCATGCGGTCTCACCCTTTGCCTGGATGCGGGTGAATCTCTTCTCCACGCCCGTCAACGGCGCACTCACGCTTCTCATTCTGGCGTTGCTTGCCTGGCTGGTTCCCAAAGCCGGTGGGTGGCTGATCTGGGATGCGGTCTGGGGGCCCAAGCCTGCCTCGGCATGCGACGCCATCCGCGGCGAGGGCGCCTGCTGGGCGGTGGTCTGGGACAAGATCCGCTTCATGCTCTTTGGCGTCTATCCGTTTGAAGAGCAGTGGCGGGCCGCCATCGCCGCGGCGCTGCTCACCTCACTCCTCGTGATCTCTGCGATCCGCTCTTTCTGGCGCAAACGCCTGATCGCCATCTGGGCAGTGGGAATCGTGCTCTCGTTCTGGCTGATGGGGGGCGGCTTCGGCCTGACACCGGTCCCGGCAGAACGCTGGGGCGGGCTCTCGGTCACGCTGATCCTCGCCATCTTCGGTATCGGCTTTGCCTTTCCGCTGGGTGTGCTGCTCGCGCTCGGCCGGCGCTCCAGGCTCCCGGTGATCCGCGCCGTGTCGGTGCTCTACATCGAGATCGTGCGCGGCGTGCCGCTCATCACCGTGCTGTTCATGGCCTCGATCATGTTCGCGCTCTTCATGCCCGAGGGCCTGCGCGTTGAACAACTGCTGCGTGCGCAGGTGGCCATCATCCTGTTCATCGCCGCCTATCTGGCCGAGGCCGTGCGCGGGGGCCTGCAGGCGGTTCCGCGCGGGCAATACGAAGCCGCCGAGGCGCTGGGGCTTTCCTACTGGCGCACGATGGGGCTGATCGTACTGCCGCAGGCGCTCAAGATTTCCATTCCGCCCATCGTCAACATCTTCATCTCGGTGTTCAAGGACACCTCGCTCGTGGTGATCATCGGCATTTACGATTTCGCCTACGCGGTCAAAAAATCGGTCGAGACCGATATTTCCTGGAAGAAATACTTCATCGAGGCATTTCTGTTCTCGATTGTGGTGTACTGGATCTACTGCTATGCCATGTCCCGCTACAGCCAGTGGCTGGAGCGCGAATTCGCGCGCGGCGAGCGGCGCTGAGCGCCGATGCCGCCTGAACCGGAGTGCCCATCATGACCGCCCAGACCGCCCCGCTTACCGATGTCACGCCCGCCATCGACATCACCGGCCTGTCGAAATGGTTTGGCGACTTTCAGGTGCTGCGCGACATTTCACTCACGGTCCGCAAGGGCGAGCGCATTGTGGTGTGCGGGCCCTCGGGCTCGGGCAAGTCCACGCTCATCCGCTGCATCAATCGGCTGGAGAACCACCAGCGCGGCCGTATCGTGGTCAATGGCGTCGAACTGAGCGATGACCTCAAGAACATCGACCAGGTGCGCTCCGAAGTCGGCATGGTGTTTCAGCACTTCAACCTGTTTCCACACCTGACCGTGCTCGACAACTGCACGCTCGCACCGATCTGGGTGCGAAAGCAGGCGCGCGCGGCAGCCGAGGCAACCGCCATGCGCTATCTGGAACGCGTGCGGATCGCCGATCAGGCGCGCAAATACCCCGGGCAGTTGTCCGGCGGCCAGCAGCAGCGCGTAGCGATCGCGCGCGCGCTCTGCATGACGCCCTCGGTGATGCTGTTCGACGAGCCCACCTCGGCGCTCGACCCGGAAATGGTGAAGGAGGTGCTCGACACCATGATCATGCTCGCACGCGAGGGCATGACCATGCTCTGCGTGACCCATGAGATGGGCTTCGCGCGCGCGGTGGCGGACCGCGTCATCTTCATGGACCGGGGCGAAATCGTTGAGGAAAATTCGCCCGATGCGTTTTTCGACTCACCGCAAAACGAGCGCACCCGGCAGTTCCTGAGCCAGATCCTGGATCGGTGAGCGCGGCGTCCGGCAACCCGAGGCCTGCCTCTGCCGACTGCCTGCCTC
>JBMSQB010000018.1:0-56278 GCA_049423065.1 Burkholderiaceae bacterium | reverse complement strand
GCACCCGCTGCGGGTGCAGCCGCGGATGGCGACGCCTGGACGGGCGACGGTGTCGCAGCCGGGGTAGACGAAGCCGCCGCGACGACGGGCGGCGCTTTGCCCCCGGCCGCTTCCTCGGCTTTTGGCGTTCCATTGGCCGACTTCGCAGCAGTACTCCGCTGCGCCGAAGCGGACGATGCGACAGGCGGTGGCGCGCCCCCCGCTGCTGGCGCACGTGCAGGCTGCAGCGCGGAACCGATCGCAAGCGCGCCTGCGATCAAAAGCCCTGGAATACCCACTACCCACAGGGCAAAGCGAAGCGGGCGGTTTGCAGCCGAATCGATGATTCTCGCCAACACCCCGGGAGTCGGTACGGGCTGTGCTGGAGCCGGCATGGAAGCGGTGGGGTCCTGGCCAGACGCGGGGCGAGCCTCGGCTTTCCCGCGGGGCTCGGGTTCGCGGGCTGCAGGGGTGCCGGCAACAGGTTCGTCGCGCTGCCTGCGGTTCGGGGTATCGGCAGGCGGCGCCGAAGGAACCTCGTCTGCGGCCGCGGCAGGGCGAATCTCCCAATGAAAAGCGGCCGCCCCAAGCGCTGTGAGACAGGCATTCAACGCCGGCGGGTGCTCGATGATGAGGAGCAGCCGAAGCCCCGAGCCCGGCAGCGCTCTGCATAATCTGACCAGGAGCTGGATCGAGTCGGGTGCCCGCTCGGCGGTCACCCGTACAGGCAGTACGGCCAGTCGCTCGACGCCAGTGGTCGTGTCGGTTGCCTCGCGAATGGAAAGCCCTGCGACGATCCGGTTCACATGCTCGATGAGTTCGGTTGGGTCAAGCGGTGCATCGGCCGCGACCCGGACCGCCGGCGTGTCATGCAGACGGCGCAGCAACCGGAGGGCCGAATGCTGGACCGCAAGCGGGCGGTCGCTGGACAGCACCAGGTTCAGCCGCTGGTTGACCAGCGAATCGAAGGCGACGTCAATCATGTCGGAATCTTAACGCTTGAGGGGCCACGTTCAATGCTGGGATGCCGCGTCTGGCGTCTGCCGATCAGCCATCGCCTCGATCACCCGTTCGCGGACCAGCTCGGGCGCAAATGACTCGATGAACGCAAACGTGAAATCGCGCAAATAAGCGCCCCGCCGAACGGCAACACGGGTGGTGTTGATCGGGAACAGTCCGGCGGCGCCAAAGCATTTCAGCTGGCGGTCGCGCTCAGGATCAAAAGCGACCGAGGCGATGATCCCCACGCCCAGGCCCAGTTCCACATAGGTCTTGATCACGTCTGAATCAATCGCGGTCAGCACGATATCGGGCGACAGGGCGCGGTCGGCGAACGCCCCGTCTATATGGCTGCGTCCGGTGAATTCCTTGCTGTAGGTGACGACCGGATAGGTCGCGATCGCCTCCAGGGTCAGTGTTTTTTCACGCGCCAGGGGATGATCGGGCGGCACCACGACCGAGTGCGTCCAGGTGTAGGCCGGGAGCGCCACCAGCTCGTCGAAGTGATCCAGCGACTCGGTGGCGATGCCGATGTCCGCCTCGCCGCTCAAGACCCAGCGCGCCACCGCAGAGGGGTTGCCCTGCTGCAGCGACAGCCTGACCTTCGGATAGCGCTCGCGAAATGCCGCGATGACTCGCGGCAAGGCATAGCGCGCCTGAGTATGTGTGGTGGCGATCGTCAATCGCCCGGAGTCGCCTGCAGCATAGTTTTCACCCACTCTTCGCAGGTTGTCGATCTCCAGCAGTATCCGGTCAATGATCCCGATCAGTTCCTGCCCTGGCGGGGTGAGCGCCACGAACCGGCGACCGTGCCGCTCGAAGATGTCGACGCCAAGCTCCTCCTCGAACTCCCGGATCTGCTTGGACACGCCCGGCTGCGAGGTGTGCAGCGCACGGGCGGCGTCGGTCAGGTTGAGCTTGCGACGAACGGTTTCC
Organism: Burkholderiaceae bacterium; assembly: GCA_049423065.1. Taxonomy (GTDB): domain Bacteria; phylum Pseudomonadota; class Gammaproteobacteria; order Burkholderiales; family Burkholderiaceae_E; genus SYIM01. The sequence goes on along the minus strand of JBMSQB010000018.1, from coordinate 54,364 downwards.
CGAACATAGCGCAGTTGCTGCAAATTCATAATCTGATGCCTATTTGGTATCAAAAGCTGACTTAACAAAACTATATATTATTTTGATTTTGGGGCGTAAGCGGGGGCCTATCGCCAGGCAACCGTTCGGGCGCAGGGCGATAATGCGCGCTCCGATGAACGAAGACCGTCTTCTCGCGATCCCTGCCTTTCGAAACTTCTGGCTGGGGCGTCTTGCTGCCACCGCTGCCAACCAGATCTTCGCGCTGGTCATCGGATGGGAAATCTATGAACTCACCTCGAGCGCCTGGTGGCTCGGTGTCGCCGGGCTGGTGCAGTTTCTTCCCTCGCTGCTCTCGTTCCTGCTCGCGGGTGATCTGGCCGACCGAATTGACCGCCGCTTGATCCTGATCGGGGTCATGATCGCGATGAGCGCGATGGCGGTCATGTTGTGGCTGGCGGCGCTGGCCAACGCGGTGAGCGTGCCGCTCCTTCTCACGGTTTGTGCGCTGCTGGGGCTGGTGCGCCCGTTTCAGATGAGCGCCCAGCAGTCGCTTCCAAGTGTGCTGGTGGCGCCGCGCCTGCTTGCGAGGGCGGTCGCGCTGTCCAGCGCGGGCTCGCAGGCTGTCTTCATCGTGGCGCCGGCGCTCGCGGGGCTGGTTCTGATTGCGGGTGCGGTTCACGTCTACGCACTGTGCACCCTGGTGTGCGTGGCGGGCTGGGTGTTTCACGTCAGGATTCGTTATGACTACACCCCGCCCGCGCCGCGGCCGCGCTCGATCTCCGATCTGTTTGGTGGCGCGGTGTTTATCTGGCAGCGACCCGGGCTTCTCGGGTCCATCACACTCGACCTGTTTGTCGTGATGCTCGCAAGTGTGAGCGGGCTGCTGCCCGTGTTTGCGAAGGATGTGCTGGAAGCCGACAGCTGGGGACTGGGCCTGCTGCGCTCGGCACCGGCGGTGGGGGCGGTGGCCATCAGTTTTCTGATTGCACGCTGGCGCTTTGAACGTCATACCGGACGGATCATGTTTGCCAGCGTTGCGGTGTTTTCGCTTTCGCTGGTGGTGTTCGGACTCTCGCGGGATCTGGTGCTTTCGCTGGTTGCCCTGGCGATCAGCGGGGCGGCGGACATGGTGAGCGTGGTGATTCGGCAGACCATGGTCCAGATCGATACGCCCGACGCCATGCGCGGTCGGGTCTCTGCTTTCAATTCGATCGCTGTCACAGCGTCGAATCAGCTGGGCGATTTTCGCTGCGGCGCGTTGGCCCACCTTGTGGGCGCGGTGCCTGCAGTGGTGGCGGGTGCTGTGGCCGGGATCGCCATTACCGGGCTCTGGATCTACTGGTTCCCCGGGCTCTGGGCGCGTAAACGGATTGACGAGCCGCCGCCTGGCTAGGCCAGGCCCATGCCCGCGGTTATCATCCCCCGCGTCTTGTACCCGTACGCGAGCGCCCCATGTTCCGGATTGTTCGAACCAATCAAAAGCTGCATTCCGCGTTTACCGAGCGCCTGGCGCGTGAACCGGGTCTTCTGGTGGAGCAGTTTGATCGTGATGGCAGCCCGGAACACGCCTGGCGCCTGCTGTCGCGCGCGCATGCCTATCAGATTTCGGCGGCGCGGGATGAATTGCCGGTGTCCTATCACGCGAGTGCCGAGCTGCTCGCGCGTTGCCCACAACTCCTCTGTGTGTCTTCAGGCGGGGCAGGGTATGACACGGTGGATGTGGAAGCCTGCACGCGGGCGGGAGTGCTGGTGCTGAATCAGGCGGGGGCGAATGCACAGTCGGTGGCCGAAGCGACGCTGGGGCTCATCATTGACATCACCCACCGGCTCTCGCTCTCGGACCGGCGCCTGCGTCGCGAGCGTGGGTTTTCACGCGAGGACCTGATGGGCGAAGAGATTTCCGGCAAGACGCTGGGCCTGATCGGCATCGGTCATGTGGGGCGCACCGTGGCCCGGCTGGCGGCGGCTTTCGGCATGACGGTGATTGCCTGCGACCCGCTCGTTGATCAGGAGGAGATCCGTCGACGCGGAGCCGAGCCCGTGGACCTCGACGCATTGCTGCGGCGTGCCGATATCGTGTCGGTACACTGCCCAAGAGACGCCGGCACGCTGGGGATGATGAACGAAGCGGCGTTTGCAAGAATGAAACGCGGCGCCTACTTCGTGAGCACGGCGCGAGGCGGTATTCATGATCAGCGTGCGCTGCTCGCGGCCCTGGAGTCGGGTCAGATTCGGGCCGCTGGCCTGGACGTGTGGGAGCAGGAACCGCCGCCGCTCGACGATCCGCTTCTCCAGCACGAGGCGGTGGTGGCGACCTACCACACGGCTGGGGTCACCACCGAGGCGCGGGCGCGCATCGCCCTGTGGGCGGCGGATCAGCTGGCCCAGGTGCTGGCGGGCGGCGCTGCGCCCCGAGCGGTCAATCCGGAAGTCTGGCCACGCTTTCAGACGCGTCTGGCAAGCGCAGCCGCTCAGGAGCGTTCGAGTCCGCCGCCGCCCAGCGCGCGATAGAGCAGAACCTGGTTCTGAAGCAGTTGCAGCCGGGTTTGAATGACCGCCTGGCGGGCGGTAAAGAGCGAGCGCTGCGCGTCCAGCAGGTCGAGATAACTCGCAATCCCGTTTTCATAACGCAGCCGCGCAAGTTCCAGCCTCGCGGCTTCGGCGTCAACCACACCATTCTGCGCGTCCAATTGGTCAACCAGCGTCTGCCTGCCGGCCAGCGCGTCGGCCACCTCGCGAAACGCGGTCTGGATGGCGCGTTCGTATTGCGCAAGCGCGATACTGCGTGCCGCCTCGGTCGCGCGCACGGCCGCCTCGTTTCGGCCACCGGAAAAGATGGGCTGAAGCAGGGCTGGCGCGGCCGTGAAGCCCCAGCTGCCGCCCGCGAACAGGCCGGCCAGGTCTCGGCTCACCGACCCGAATGCTGCGGTGAGCGTGATGCGCGGCAGAAAGGCCAGGCGCGCAGCCTCGATGTTGGCGTTCGCAGCAATCAGTTGCTGCTCGGCCGCGCGGATGTCCGGGCGCGCAGTGAGCAGATCGGATGGCAGCCCCGCGGGCAGGGGTGTCAGGGCGATGTCCGCAAGCCGGGTGGTGGCGAGCACGGGAGGCGAGGCGCCGGGGCTGCCGATCAGCAGACCAAGCGCGTTGCGATCGAGCGAACGCTGCCGTTCCTGCTGGGCGCGCACCGCGCGGGCGCCTTCGGTAAGCGACTGTGCGAGGCGGAAGTCAAGCTCGGAGGCTGCACCATTGTCGAAGCGAAGGCGCGTGAGGCGCAGCGACTCGAGGCGCGTTTCCAGCGTCTGGTTGGTCAGGGCAAGCTGTTCTTCGTCCGCGATCAGGTTGAGCCATGCGGATGCGACCGCTGCGACCAGCGCAAGACGCGCAGCGTGCGCGGATTCTTCCGAGGCGAGGACCTGCGCGCGTGCTGCATCGCTCAGTCGCGCGAGACGCCCGAAGAAATCGAGCTCCCATGCCGACAGCTGAAGCCCGCTGTTGACGCTGCGAACCGTGGTGCCGTTGGGCTGTTGGGCTGATGACCCGGCGATACCGACTCCCACCGCGGGCATGCGGTCCGCATCGCGCAGCCCAAGTTGCGCGATCGCCTGCTCGATTGCGAGCGTGGCGATTTTCAGGTCCCGGTTGCCGGCGAGCGCTGTCTCGATGAGTTGCTGGAGGGCGGGATCGGGGAAATAGTTGCGCCAGCCGAGGCGCGCTGCCGGGCGCCCGTCGGGCTCGGCGGCTTGAGTGGTGGAAGGGTCGGCGTACCGCGCAGCAACCGGTGCGGCGGGCCGCTGATAGGGCGCGAGCGGGCTTGCGCACCCGGCGGTGATCAGTACCGCCAGGAAAAGAAGTGCGACCCGGGCGATGCAGTGCGAGGGCAATGTGCGCCGCAACCCCTGGTGTCCGGGCAATCGACCAGCGGGTGGAGCGAACAGGACGTTCATGCCGAGCCTCCTGGCGGCGGTACCGGGGAATCGGGCGCCGGATGGCGCTTGCCTTTGAACATGCTTCGGATCACCACGAAAAACACCGGTACGAAAACGACCGCGAGAATGGTGCCGGTCACCATGCCGCCCAGGACGCCGGTGCCGATCGCGCGCTGACTCGCCGATCCGGCGCCGATCGCTTTCGCAAGCGGCAGCACGCCGAGCCCGAATGCGAGCGAGGTCATGATGATGGGTCGGAAACGCAGTCGCGCAGCCTCGATGGCCGACTGCACGACCGAACGTCCCTGCTCCTGGAGGTCTTTGGCGAACTCGACGATCAGGATCGCATTCTTGGCCGAGATGCCGATGATGGTCACGAGCCCGACCTGGAAGTAAATATCGTTGGCATAGTCGCGAAGCAGGGTGGCCACCAATACGCCCAGCACGCCCAGCGGCACCACCAGGATGACCGATACCGGAATCGACCAGCTCTCGTAAAGCGCGGCCAGCACCAGGAAAACCGCCAGGATCGCGAACGCATAAACGATCATGGCCTGCGAGCCGGCGAGTTTTTCCTCGCGCGACTGTCCGGTCCACTCGTAGCCGAATCCGGCGGGCAATTGCGCGGCCAGTCGCTCCATCTCCGCAATGGCTGCGCCGGTGCTGTAACCGGCCGCCGGCGCACCGGAAATCCGCATGGACGGGTAGCCGTTGTAGCGAACCGTTTGCGCGGCGCCGCTCACCCATCGGGTGCTTGCGAAGGCAGACAGCGGTACCGCCTTGCCCTGGCTGTTCACCACGTTGAGCTTCATCAGGTCTTCGGGCTGCATTCGCGCAGGCGCATCGGCCTGCACGACCACTCTCTGCATGCGACCGCGATTCGGAAAATCATTGATGTAGGCCGAACCCAGCGCGGTCGACAGAATGCCGTTGACCGCATCAAAGGACACACCCAAAGCGTTGGCCCGGTCGCGATCGATGTCCACCTGCAACTGAGGCGCGTCTTCCAGCCCGTCCGGTCGAACCTGCGTGAGCACGGGGCTTTGCGCTGCCATGCCCAGCATCTGGTTGCGCGCGGCGAGCAGCGCCTCGCGACCGTTGCCGCCCCGGTCCTGCAGGCGGAAACTGAAGCCCGTGGCCGCACCCAGCTCGGGGATGGGCGGAGGGCTGAGCGGAAAGATGAACGCATCGCGCACGCCCATGAGTGCGCGGAATGCCCGTCCGGCGAGCGCCTGCGCGGATTGCTCGGGGGCGAGTCGCTCCTTCCAGTCGGTGAGCGTGACAAACGCAAGCGCAGCGTTCTGCCCCTGCCCGGAGAACGAGAAACCGAGTACGCCGACCATGCTGCGTACCTCGGGCTGCTTCAGCATGAATCCTTCGACCTGTTCCATGACGGCGCGCGTGCGCTCGACCGTGGCGCCCGGTGGCAGCTGAATGCTCACCAGCAGACTGCCCTGGTCCTCCGACGGCAGAAAGGACGTCGGCAGCTTCTGATAAAACCAGGCTGCGGCACCCACAATGGCGCCGTAGAGCACCAGATACCAGGCGGCGCGCCGCACCATCCGGCTCACCAGCGCCTGGTAGCCGTTTGTGACGCCAAGAAACCCGCGATTGAACCAGCCAAAAGGACCGCGGCTTGCCAGATGATGCCCCTTCGCAACCGGTTTCAGCAGCGTGGCGCACAGTGCCGGCGTGAGCGAGAGCGCCATGAGCGCCGAGAACGCAATCGAGGTGACCATCACCACTGAAAATTGCCGGTAAATATTGCCGACCGACCCGGGAAAGAAAGCGAGCGGCGTGAAGACCGAAATCAGGACCAGCGTCATGCCGATGACCGCGCCCTGAATCTGGTCCATCGCCTTCCGCGTCGCCTCCCTGGGGGGCAGACCCTCCTCGGTCATGATGCGCTCGACGTTTTCCACCACGACGATGGCATCGTCCACCACGATGCCGATGACCAGCACCATGCCGAACATGGTGAGCACGTTGATCGAATAGCCGAGGCTGAGCAGCGTGGCGAAACAGCCCAGCAGTGCGATCGGCACCACGAGGGTGGGAATCAGCGTGTAGCGCCAGTTCTGCAGGAACAGAAACATGACGAGGAACACGAGCACGATCGCTTCGAACAGGGTCTGAACGACCTGGGAGATCGAGATCCGGATGAAGCGTGAACTGTCGTAGGGAATCTCCCATTTCATGCCGGGCGGGAAGTAGGCGGCAAGCTCGGCCATGCGGGCCCGCACCGCGTCAGCCGTGCCCAGCGCATTGCCGGTCGGCGACAGCTGAACGCCGATTCCGGTGGACGGCTGGCCGTTCAGCCGGGCGGCGGTGGCAAAGCTCTGGGCGTTGAGCTCCACCCGCGCCACGTCGCGCAGCCGTACCGTCGATCCGTCGGTGCCGGCGCGCAGAACGATGTTGGAAAACTCGTCAACGGTCGCGAGCTGGCCGCCCACCACCACCGTCGCTGTGATCGATTGACCCGCGACCTGCGGTGACTCGCCGATTGCGCCTGACGAGACCTGCGCATTCTGCTGACGGATGGCGGCTGCGACGTCGGCGGCCGACAGGTTGAAGCTTGCGAGCTTCTGCGGGTCGAGCCAGATTCGCATTGCCTGCTCGGTGCCGAACAGCTGCGCCTGGCCGACGCCGGGAATGCGTTGAATCTCGGGCAGCACGTTGCGCGACGCAAAGTCGCCAAGCTGCACCGGTGTGAGCGATCCGTCAGACGACGTGAGGATGGCAAACAGCAGAAAGTTGCTGCGCGCCTTTTCGACCCGCACGCCCTGTTGCGTGACAACCTGCGGCAGCCGGGGCGTTGCCCGCGACAGCCGGTTCTGAACGTCGACCTGGGCGAGGTCCGGATTGGTGCCCGGCTGGAAGCTGATTGAAATCGAGCCCACGCCGTTCGACTGTGCGATCGATTCCATGTAGATCATGCCGGGCGAGCCGTTGATCTCCTGCTCGATCACGCTGATGACTGCCTGCTCCAGCGTCTGCGCCGACGCGCCAGGGTAGGTCGCGGTGACCACGATGGTTGGAGGTGCAACCGGCGGGTACTGCGCGATGGGCAGCAGGCGGATGGCAACCAGCCCGGCCACGATGATGAAGAGGGACACCACCCAGGCGAAAATCGGCCGGTCAATGAAGAAGCGTGGCATGAAGCGTCCTCAGCTTCGCGGCGCGGCTGGCGGCGCTGCGGGTGGCGCGGGCGGCGTCCAGGGTACCGGTCGTACCGGTTGGTTCGGGCGGATCTTCTGGAATCCGTCGACGATCACCTGCTCGCCGTCATTCAGCCCGTCAAGAATCAGCCAGTTGCCGCCGCTGGCACCGCCCACCCGCACGGGGCGCACCGAGATCTTTCCGGAGGCGTCAACCACCATCACCGTGTCGCCCTGGCTCGCGCGCGAGACCGCCTGCTGAGGCAGCAGCATTGCGCGCGCCGCCTTCGCCTGCTCGAGACGCACGCGGACGTAAAGACCCGGCAGCAGGGCGCCGCCCGGGTTCGGCACCTCGGCGCGCAGGGTGACCTGCCCGCTGGTCGCGTCAACTGTCAGGTCCGAGAACAGCAGCCGCCCGGCTTGCGGATGAACGGTTCCCCCATCGAGCACCACGCGAATCAACGCCGCCTCGTTCCCGGTGCTGCGCAGGAGTCGTCCCTGCTCAAAGTCGCGCCGCAGGCGCAGGGCCTCGTTGGCCGACTGCGTGAAATTCACATAAACCGGTTCGATCTGCTGAATGATGGCCAGCGGAGTCGCCTCCCCCTGACCCACCAAGGCACCCTCGGTCACCAGGGCTCGACCGATCCGCCCCGAGATGGGCGCGGTGACGGTGGTGTAGCCCAGATTGATGGTGGCGGTTTGAACTGCGGCCTGGCCGGCCAGGACCTCTGCTTCAGCCTGTTTTTGCGCGGCGACTGCGTTGGCAAAGTCCTGCTTTGATACCGCGTTGGCCGCAACCAGTGGGCGATAACGCTCGGCGAGAGCGCTTGCCTGGGAGAGGTTCGCCTGAGCTCGCGCGAGTGTGGCCTGCGCGCTCGCCAGGGCCGCCTCATAGGGCGCGGGGTCGATCCGGAACAGCACCTGCCCGGCCTTCACGTCGGCGCCCTCGCGGAACATCCTTTGTTGAACGATTCCCGCGGCACGCGCCCGGACCTGCGCCACCCGCGAGGCTTCAACCCGTCCCGGCAGTTCCTCGACCAACGCCACTTCACCCAAGGCAACCTTGACAACCCCGACTGCTGGCGGTGGGGGGGTGGCCGCTGGCGCCGCGCCGGCCGTGGGCGGGCCAGCAGGGGTCGATGGGCCGCAGGCGCCAAGGAAGGCACAAAGGACCAAGGCCAGGGCCAGGCGAGCGCGGGACAACGGTTCAGCAGGGTGCGGCAAGCGCGCCGCACTGCCGCGTATTGCAGCGGCATGCAGGGATGGGATCATGGTGAGCTTCCGGAGGAAGCGCGGATTGTAGCCGCCCTCGCGGATCCCTCGCTGCCTGGCGGGTGGTGCTTCGGGTCATTCGGGGATGGCGCCGATATACTCCGCGCTGATGACTCGAGACCTGTCAGCGCTTTTCGAGCGCAATCGCGAATGGGCGGCCCGCGTGGAGGCGAGCCGTCCAGGCTTTTTCACCGGACTCCTTGCGCAGCAACGCCCGCGGTACATGTGGCTGGGCTGCGCCGACAGCCGGGTTCCCGCCAATGAACTGGTCGACCTGCTGCCCGGCGAAATGTTTGTCCACCGGAATGTGGCAAACCTGCTCGTCCACTCGGACCTGAATGCACTGAGCGTGGTGCAGTATGCCGTCGACGTGCTGGGGGTCGAGCACATCATCGTGGTGGGACACAGCAATTGCGGCGGCGTGCGTGCCGCGCTCGAGGATCAGCGCGCCGGATTGGTCGACAACTGGCTTCGGCACGTACAGGATGTTCGCGATACCCACCGCGATTTTCTCGACTCGCTGGAGGAACGTTTCCGCATCAACGCACTGGTTGAACTGAATGTGCTCGAACAGGCGAGAAATGTCTGCCGAACCACCATTGTTCGCGACGCCTGGCAGCGCGGGCAGACATTGGTGGTGCACGGCTGGGTGTATGGCCTTCAGGATGGGTTATTGAAGGACATGAGCCTGACGGCCACGGCGGCATCCGAGGTCGAGGCCGCCTATGACCACGCCCTGGAGCGCCTGACCAACCGCTGGCTGGAACGTCAGGCGGCCGGGTAGCCGTGACCGGTTCGCTTGGCAAAATGGTCGCGGGCGAGACGCGCGACCGCTTGGGGCGGCGGTAATCGTTTAGCATCGCGCCTCGGTCAGGAGCAATTCCGGCACTGCGCCGGGATGCATACCGGCCCTTGAATTCAACGCCCAACATGGGAGTCCAGGATGACCAGTCACGCGCGACGCCTGCAACTCAAAGCCCTCGCGGCAATCGCCGCTTTGACAAGCGCTGCCGGTGCAGCGGCGCAGAGTGCCGTGAGCGGATACCCCAGCCGTGAGATCCGGTTCATCGTGCCGTTTCCGCCGGGTGGTGGCAACGATATTCTTGCGAGGATGCTGGGCCCAAAGATGGCCGAGGCGCTCGGCAGGCCGGTCGTGATCGACAACCGTCCGGGTGCCGGCGGCAACCTGGGCACTGATCAGGCGGCTCGCTCGCCGGCCGACGGTTACACCATCGTCATTGCCTCGAACCAGGTCACGATCAACCCGGGTCTGGGACAGAAGTTGCCGTTTGATATCGAGCGGAATTTTTCGCCCATCGCGCTTGTTGCATCGGTCCCCATGCTGCTGGTGGTGCACCCCTCGGTGCCGGTGAACAATGTGGGCGAACTGATCGCCCTCGCGCGCAGTCAGCCTGCCCGACTCAACCACGCCACGCCCGGTAACGGTACGCCCCAGCATCTCGCCTTCGAACTCCTCAACAAGCTCGCGAAGATCGAGGTCACGCATGTGCCCTACAAGGGCACCGGGCCCGCGGTCGCCGATCTGCTGGGTGGGCAGGTACAGGCTGCGTTTGCCACCCTGGCGTCGGTCGCCCAGCATGTCCGTGCGGGCAAGCTGCGCGCGATCGCGGTCGCCCCGGCGCAGCGCTCGCCCTTGATGCCCGAGGTTCCCACGGTGGCGGAGTCGGGCGTTCCCGGCTACGACGTGCCGCTCTGGTATTCAATCCTCGCGCCAGCCGGAACGCCCGCTGAAGCCGTCGATCGCCTGGCGGGCGAGCTGCGCCGGATCGTCGAGTCGCCCGACACGCGCGACCGGATGGTGAACCAGGGCTTTCAGCCTGGCTTCGTGGGTCCTGCCGCATTGCAGGCGATGATTCGCGACGACGTTCGGCGCTGGCAGGCAATCGGGCGCGATACCGGCATCCGGATCGAATAGGCGGATCATGTCGCTGGGTCAGGCGCTCGCGGGGATCAGGGTTCTCGATTTTTCGCAGATCGGAGCCGGTCCCACCATCGGCATGCTGATGGGAGACATGGGGGCAGACGTCACCAAGATCGAGGCCCCCGGCGGCGACCTGGGGCGGTTGATCGGCCCGCCCTGGCTGAGCGGTGACTCGGTCGTCGCGCTCAGCTTCAACCGCAACAAGAAAGGGCTTTGCCTCGATCTCAAGAAGCCTGAGGCAGTCGCCACGGTTCATCGCATGGCGGCTTCGGCCGATGTGCTGATCGAGAGTTTTCGGCCTGGCGTGATGAGCCGTCTCGGCGTGGGCTGGCCGGTGCTGTCGTCGCTCAATCCCAGGCTCATATGGTGTGCGGTGACCGCCTATGGGCAGGATGGCCCCTGGGCCGACCGTCCGGGTGTCGATGGCGTGGTTCAGGCGCTGTCAGGTCTCATGAGTCAGATTGGCGTGGAGGGGGCTGAACCCTGCAAGGTGCAGGTTCCGGCCGTTGACATGACCACCGGGTTTCTTGGCACGGTTGCGGTGCTGGGCGCACTGCAGGCAAGAGAACGTTCCGGATGCGGCCAGTACCTTGACGTCAGCATGTATGCAGCCGGCCTGATGCTGCAGCAGACCGGCATCGCGTCGTATCTCGCAAGCGGCGAGCTGCCCCGGCGAATTGGTAGCGCCGCGCCCTATGCAGCGCCGAACGAAGCCTACCGGACGGCGGATGGCTGGATCATGCTGGCGGCCTATCAGCCACCGCGCTGGCGCTCGTTGTGCGGGCTGCTTGGGCTGGGCGAGGGGGTCGAACGGGACCCCCGGTTTGCCGATAACGACGCGCGGGTCCGCCATCGCACCGAGCTTCGCGCTCTCATCGAGGAGAAACTCGTTGCGCGCCCAACGGCGCAATGGATTCCTCTCCTCGAGGCGGGCGACATCATGTGCGCGCCCGTTGCAGATTACGCCTGGGTGACCCAATCCGAACAGTTCCAGCACATGGGGGCTGCGGTATCGATGCAGCTTCCGTCGGGTGCAACCTTTCAGTCCCCCGGTTTCCTGCTAGGAGACCGGAACGCGCAGTCGCGCGTGCGCCATGCCCCACCCGCTATCGGTGAGCATTCGCGTGAGGTACTTCAAGGTTTTGGTCTGACGCCCGAGGAAGTCGAGCGATTGATCGCGCAAGGCGCAGTGATTGACAATCCGGCGCGGGAGCGCGCCTCTGCAGGAGATAGATGATGAGGTTCAATGCAATCCGCACGTTCAGGGATGACACGGGCCGTCGCTTCAGCCGTGTTGTGGAGTTGGGGGTCGATGACCTGTCCCCGGGCGAGGTGGTGATCCGAAGCCGGTTCGCAGCGGTCAACTACAAGGATGCCCGGGCGGTCACGGGCGCAGGCAACGTACTCAAGCGTTTCCCCTGTACGCCAGGCATCGAAGTCTCCGGTGTGGTGGAGTCCTCGAGCGACGCCCGCTTCCGCGCCGGCGACCTGGTGACGGTTCAAGGCGGTCGCGAGTTCGGTATCAGTCGCGATGGCGCCTACAGCGAAGTGGTGCGCGCGCCGGCCTCCGAGGTGTTTCCCGTGGTCGACGGCTTTGACCCCTTCTCGGTGGTGGCGCTTGGCATTGCCGCCTACACCTCGGCGGTTGCGGTGGAAGCCATCGAGAAGCACGGCACACGTCCTGAAGACGGCGAGATCATTGTGACCGGCGCCACCGGCGGATGCTCAAGCTTCGCCATCAGCATGCTCGCAGGCCTTGGCTACCAGGTGGTGGGCATGACCGGTAAAACATCCGAGCATGAGTACCTGAAAAGCATCGGATGCGTACGTGCAGTCGGGCGCGATATTCAGGCGCAGCACACCCGACCGCTGGATGAGCAGTTGTGGGCCGGGTCGATTGACGCCGTCGGGGGCGCGCCGCTTGATTTCGTGCTTCGCACGATGAAACAGCGCGGCATCGTGGCGGCGTTTGGAAACGCGGCCGGCGAACAGTTCACCACGTCCATCTATCCGTTCATCCTGCGAAGCGTCACGCTGGCCGGGGTGAACGCGAACCACCCGGTCGCCTCGCGCGGCAGTGCATGGCGCCGCATGACCGGCGACCTGCGGCCCCAGGCGCTGGACAAGATCGTTCACCGTATTTCGTTTGCCGAGTTGCCTGCGCACTGCGAGGCGCTGATCAACGGCGGGGTTCGCGGCCGCGCGGTTGTGTGTTTCAGCTGATCCGGTCTGGCGGGCCTGCGGCGCGGCGTTCTGCCCGCAGGCGAAGCCGTTGGGCGCCCAGCGCAAGCAGAAAGAGTGAGAAGCCCAACGCGTGGCTGGCGGGCGCAGGATAGACCAGCGCAACGCCGGCCACGAACAGCGTGGTGCGCTCCCAGCTTCGGCACTTGAGCCATAACCAGCCCTGAAACCCGCCCGCCAGCGCGGCAATGCCTGCCGCTGCGGTGATGGTGACGCGCGCCACCTCGAACCAGTCGGCTTCGGCCAGCGTTCGCATGGAGCCGGTCAGAAGCAGCATCGACCCCGATGGATCGAGCACGAAAATAAAGGGCACCAGAAACGCGGGGAGCGTGTATTTCCAGCATTGCAGGGTGGTGCGATAGGGGTCGCCTCCGGTGATGGAGGCGGCGGCAAAGGGCGAGAGCGCGGTGGGCGGCGACACTTCAGACAGCACCGCGTAATAGAAGATGAACATGTGCGCTGCGAAGTCGGGCACCTTGAGCGCCATCAGTGCCGGCGCGGCAATCACCGCGCAGATGATGTAGGACGCGGTGACCGGCACGGCCAGCCCCACGATCCAGACGATCAGCGCGGTGTAGATGGCCGTCAGCAGCAGAGAGTTGCCCGCATATTGAAGAACGATCGAGCTGAACTTGAGACCCAGCCCGGTGAGCGTGACCACGCCCACGATGATGCCGGCGCCGGCGCAGGTTGCGGCCACATTGAGTACCGATCGCGCGCCATCATCGAGCGCACGAAGCAGGCCCGACTCCCACAGTCCGCGCCAGATCGGCACCTTGCCGGTGAAGATTCCGTGCGGGAGCAGCGCGCACTCGGCGCGCAGCAGGCTGGTGAAGAGCGACACCACCGTTGCCCAGAACACGGACAGTTCGGGAGAGAACCCGAGCAGCATGAAGCCTACGATGGAGACCAGCGAAAGGAAGTGGAACCAGTAGCGCCGCGAAAGCGACCAGGCGGACTCCACCTTCTCGAACACGGTGTCCTTCATGCCGAATTTTCTGACATCGATCTCGACCATCAGAAAAAGCGTGAGGTAGTACAGGCAGGTCGGGATGACTGCCATCAGCAGCACGTCGAGATAGGAGATCTTGAGAAACTCTGCGATCAGGAAGGCTGCAGCACCGAGGACTGGCGGTGAAATGATCGCCCCCAGCCCGCCTGCGGACAGCAACCCCCCTGCAGCGTCCTTCGAGTAGCCCACCCGCGAGAGCATCGGGGCGGCGACTGCGCCCAGCGTGACGGTGGTGGCGACGCCGGAGCCCGACGGACCGCCCAGCAGAAACGATGCGAGCGTGACGGTACGGCCCGCGCCAATGGGCTTGCCCCCCATGGCCGCGAACGAGAAATCAAGATAAAAACGCCCGGCGCCCGAATGTTGCAGAAACGCGCCGTAGATGGTGAACAGGATGATGAGCGAGGAAGACACGCTGAGCGCGGTGCCAAACACGCCTTCCAGCGTCATGTACATGTGCCCCACCAGTCGGGGCAGTTCATAGCCCTTGTGGGTCCAGGGGGAGGGCAGCCAGGGCCCGAGGAATGCATACGCGACAAAGCAGAGCGTGATGAAAGGCATGATCCAGCCCGCGCTTCGGCGCATGGCCTCGAGGATCAGCGCCATCATCAACACACCAAACACAATGTCCCAGTCGTCGGGGACGATCGACCGATCGAAAAAGTCGTCTCCGCCCGCGATCAGCCAGGCCGCTACCGCAATGCCACCGGCGGCGAGCAGCCAGTCCCACCACATCACCCGATTGCGAAAGCGCCGCGCAACCGGGAACACCAGGAAAGTGAGAAACAGAACGAACGCGAGATGGGTGGCCCGCAGATGCTCGGGCCTGACGATTGCGTAGGCGGTGTAGAGATGAAACAGGGACATGATCACCGCGACCAGCGTGACGAAACGCGCCAGCATGCCGCTCAGCCGGTTGGTCGCCCCCTCCTCGAGTTCGATCATCTCTTCGGCCCGCGCCATGGCCTCGGCGCTGACGCGCTCGAGCGGCGCGGCGTTTCGACCCGGGTCGACGGAAGGGGAGGACATGGCGTTTGCGGCCTGGTGTCAACGGCCTGGCGCTACCCCATGGGGATAACGCCAGGACGAGGCTACTGCGCGATTTTCTGGCCCTTGGTGGCGAGAAACTTCACCGCACCCGGATGCCAGGGCACAGGGGACGCCTCGCCGCGCTGGTTTTCGAGGACGATGTTCTCGGCCTCTTTGTGGGCGCGGATCAGGTCTTCGCGCTTGTCGAAGATGGTTTGAACGATACGAAACGCTGTCTGCTCGTCAAGGTCGCGGTGAGCGACCAGCAGGTTCATGACGCTTGCCTGGCGGTTGTCGGTTTCCATTCCCTTGTAGACCGACTTTGAGATGGTGTCGCGCACATAGAGGTTGCCGTATTTCTGGTTCATTTTGTCGACGAGTTCGGCGTGGTCGATCATCTTTATCCTGGTGCCGGGCGTGTTGGCGAGATCGGAGACGGCTCCGGTGGGCAGTCCGCCCACCCAGAAGAACGCGTCGATTTTTCTGTCCTTCAGGGCGGCGACTGATTCCGCCACGCCAAGGCGTTCCCGCTTCAAGTCGCGGTCCTTGTCCAGGCCTGCCGCCTCGATCAGGCGAAACGCCATGACCTCGGTCGCGCTGCCGCCCGAGCCGGTCGAGACGCGCCTACCCTTGAGATCCGACATTTTGGTGATGCCCGTGCCCTCGACCGTGACCACGTGCATGCGATTTGGGTAAAGCACGAGCAGGGTCCGGACCGGGACGGGCTTGCCCTTGAATTTGTCGTCCCCCTTCAGCGCGTCGAGCGTGGCGTCTGCCATGGTGAAACCGATATAGGGCTTACCGGTGCCGATCAGCTGAAGATTGGCGACTGATCCGCCCGTGACTTCCGCTGTGGCCTGCATGCCGGACACATATTTGGAGAGCGCTGCCGCGAGGCCTCCACCAAGAGGGTAGTAGACCCCGCCGGTGCCACCGGTGCCGATGGACAGATTCTGGGCGCTGCCAAGTGAAGCGAGTCCGAGGGCGAGCGCAGCAATGCCGAGCTTGGCCATTCTTGTGATCATGGGTGTCTCCTTGTTTGTGATGCTGTCTGAATCGAGTATGCCAGAGGCCACTGGAGGGCAGCGGCTGCAGGGGCTTATTGCTTCTCGATGCCGGCGCGTTTCACCAGGTCGGCATATTTTCGGGTTTCGCTCGCAAAATACTGCCGGGCGAACTCCGGGGTGCGAACGTTGATGATATTTCCCCCTTTGGCCATTGCGGCCTTCACCTCGGGCTCGGAAAAAGCGGTGACGAAAGCCTTGTGCACCCGGTTGACGTCAGCCTCGCTCATTCCCTTTGGCCCCAGCACGCCAAACCACGCCTCGACAATGTAGGAGGGCAAGCCCTGTTCGGCGAAGGTGGGGATATCGGGGGCGGCCTCCACCCGCTTTTCGGTACCGATGCCGACCGCCTTGATGAGCCCGTTCCTGAGGTGGCCCTGAACACTTGGCAGCGCCGCCGTGCAGAAGTCGACATGGCCACCCAGCAGGTCGGTGAGCATGGGACCTACACCCTTGTAGTGCACAGCCCGGGCGCGGGTGCCGGATTCATTCAGGAACATCTCGTTGGCCAGATGAATGATGGTGCCAGCGCCGGCAGAGGCAACGGTGGCCTCGCCATTTCGCGATTTCAGCCATTCGATAAACTGCCGGGAACCGTTTGCTGGCACCTTGTTGCTGGCCACCACCACGATCGGCGTATACCCGATGACGGTGATGGGCACGAAGTCGGCGAGCACATCAAAGGGCAGCTTCGCGTACACGCTTGGGAAGATCACGACATTGTTCGAGACCACGCTCAGCGCATACCCGTCAGGCGCCGTGCGCGAGAGCGCCTGCAACCCAACGATGCCGCCTGCACCCGGCTGATTTTCGACCACCACCGACGAGCCCAGCGCGCGACCGAGGGCGGCTGAGGCTGAACGGGTGATGGTGTCAACGCCCGACCCGGTTGCATTGGGGAGAATGAATCGGGTGACCTTCTCGGACTGGGCGCGCACGGTCTGGGTAAACGGCAGTGAACCAATACCGGCAAGGGCCAGAACCGTGCTGCGGCGCTTGGCGGCTGGGCGGGAACGGGGCATGAGACGTCTCCTTTTGGTTGTGGTTCGATCTTACCGGAGCGCGTGCGCTCTGCCGACGTCGGCCTGCGTATACTCGGGCCATCAACGAGGGGGGCAGAATGTCCGAAGACCTGCTGATTCGTCGCGACGGCGATGTCATGACCATCACGATCAACCGGCCAGCGCGGCGAAACGCAATCAGCCCGGCCGTGGTCGAAGGGCTGAGTGCGGCGTTTCGTGATTCGCGCAATGACCCGTCGCTCCGCGTGATCGTGCTGACTGCGGCGGGGGACCAGGCATTTTGCGCGGGGGCTGACCTGGCCACCGGCCAGTCATTCAAATTTGATTACGCCGAGCCGCGCTTCCCCATGCCCGAGATGTACCGGCTTGCGCGCGACTGCAACGTGCCCATCGTCGGGCGAATCAACGGCACCTGCATGGCTGGCGGCATGGGGCTGCTTGCCATGTGCGACCTCGCCGTTGCAGCCGAACACGCCCTGTTCGGCCTGCCCGAAGTGAAGGTCGGTGTCTATCCCATGCAGGTCATGTCGGTTCTCCAGCACCTCGTGCCGCGGCGCCATCTGCTTGAGCTCTGCCTGACCGGTGACCCGGTGGACGCGCGGACCGCCCGCGAACTGGGCCTGGTGAACCGCGTGGTGCCCCGAGAGGAACTCGACTCCGCCGTGAACGACCTCGTGACGCGGCTGGCCGCCCGGTCACCGACTGCGATCCGGCGCGGCAAATACGCGAGCTACGCCATCGAATCGATGTCGTTCGAGGAGGCCCTGCGTTTCATGGAGGGCCAGATCGGCCTGCTTGCGGCCACCGAAGACGCGGCAGAGGGGCAGCTTGCATTTCGCGAAAAGCGGCCCGCCCGCTGGACCGGGCGCTGACGGCCGCTTTCCCTGGGGTCTGTCGCCCGGCGATCAGCGGTCCGGGCCGAGCAGTGCGTCCTTGTGCTGGGACAGCGTGGGCACGTCGAAGCCGATGCGTGCAGGCTCATTCCTGAAGTGGATCGGCGAGCCGATATGCGGGCGGCCTGCCGGATCATGAAGCAGCATCCCGCGCTCAACAAGGTTGGGGTCGGCGAAGGCCTCGGGCAGGGTGCGCACCGGCCCCCAGCAGAGGTCCAGCGAATCGAGGATGGGTTCCCACTCGGCAAGCGTGCGCGCTCGAAACGCCTCTGACAAAAACGCCATGACCGGCTGCTGGTGGGGGCCGGGGCCCTTCAGCACCAGGGGAACCAGGTCGTCGCGCTTCAGATAGCCGAGCAGCGCGCGAACAAATTTGGGCTCCTGGCCTGCCAGCGTGAGCCGACGGCCATCGCCGCACTCGTAGAAGCGGTAGAACGCCGATCCGCCCGTGGTGCGCTCATGCTGGTTCACCGGCTGACGGCCCTCGGCGAAGGTGGGCCCCACGACATTGACGCAGGCCGAAACGACAGAGTCGAGCATGGAGATGTCGACATAGTCGCCCTGGCCGCTTGCCGTGCGACGGTAGAGCGCCATCAGCACACCTGCCAGTCCGTGCAGGCCGCCCACGATATCGGCAATCGCGACCCCTGGAATGGCCGGCTTGCCGTCTTCGCCGGTGGTAATGCTGGAGGCGCCGGCCATGGCTTCGGTGGCAAGGTCATGCGCAGGGCGGTCGCGCCATCTGCCGGTCTGTCCGAAGGCGGAGATGGAGCAGTAAACGATGCGGGGATTGCGCGCGGCAATGGTGGCGTAATCGAGACCCAGCCGATCAACCACCCCGGGCCGGAAGGTTTCGATGAAAACATCGGCGGTGTCGCAGAGCGCGAGCAGCGCATCGCGGTCGGCCGGATTCTTGAGATCCAGGGCGATGCTTTTCTTGCCGCGATTGATGTTTCTGAACATGACGGTGTGCTCGCCATCGCGCAGCCCGATATGCCTGGCGGGATCACCCTCGCCCGGCATCTCGATCTTGATCACATCGGCGCCATGGTCGGCGAGCGCCAGCGTGAGGTAAGGGCCAGGCAGAAAATTCGACAGGTCGATCACACGCAGTCCGGTGAGTTTCATGAGGCAGCCTCAAAGAATCGGAACCCCGATTGTAGGGCCGCAGCGGGACCGTCGGCGCTGGTAAAGTCGCGGCATGTTCGGATTTCGAAAGGCTCGTCATGTCCCGCGCGCTCACCATCATCTCCTCCATGGCCACCCGGCTCCTGCTTGCCGAGCAGGCAGGCCTGTATCGCCTGCGCCGCAGCGCCGCAGTCGATCTGGAGGCGGTGGGTGGCGTGGATGCAGCGAGGCGTGTCGAGGCAGGCGAGGCATTTGATGTGGTGGTGCTTGCCGACGCCGTGATGTCGCGCCTGGCCGAAGCCGGGCATCTGGTTCCGGGAACAGTGGTGCCACTCGCGCGCGCCGAGGTCGCCGCTGCGGTTCGCGAGGGCGCGGAGCGCCCCGACATCACGTCGGAATCCGCGCTGCGCAGCACGGTCCTTGCTGCAAAGTCGGTGGGCTACTCCACCGGCCCAAGTGGGCAGCATCTTCTCAAGGTGTTCGAGCGCTGGGGCATCATGCCGCAGATCGCTGGCCGTATCGTGCAGGCACCGCCCGGTGTACCGGTTGGAAAGCTGATTGCGGAGGGACAGGTCGACATCGGGTTTCAGCAACTGAGCGAGCTCATTTCGCTCAAGGGAATTCATGTGCTGGGCCTGGTGCCACCGCCCGCGCAGATCACCACGGTGTTCAGCGGTGCGGTCGGTGCGCACTCAGAGCGTCCTGACGCGGCCGCCGAGTTGCTCGCCTTCCTCGCGCACCCCGAGCATGCTGAACTGCACCGCCGACACGGGATGGACCCCGCCTGAGCGGGCGCGGTCAGGTCAGGCTGCGACTAGCTGAGCAGGTCATCGATGACAGAGCCCAGATCGAAATCGGGATCGTCATCAAGCTGATCGGCGGGCGAAGGCGCTGTGTCGCTGGCCATCGGTGTATCGAACAGGCTGATGAGGCCCCCTTCGGGCACGGGCCCCGCTGACGCGACATCGGCTGGCGCTGCTGGGCTCAACGGTTCTGCGAGCGCGGTATCGATCTCGGCGATCAGCCGGTCGAGCGCGCCACTTCTGAGCACCGCAAGCGCGGCTTCAGCCGCAATCACGCCCATGAAAACACCCAGCGCCACCTTGAGAGTGGTGTCGCTGCTGGCGAGTGCCCGCAGTCGGTCAAACCAGCTGTCGGGACTGCGCCGCAGTTCGCCAAGCGCGCGCACTGCAGTGCCGCTGCCGCTTTGCTCGATAAAGCGCTCGGCCGCGGCTCGGCGCTGGGCGATTTCAACGGTTGACAGCGTCTGGCCGCCAACCGTCAGCGTGCCCGAGCTCACTCTGGAACGATGCCGGCCCGGCGCACGGCATCGCCCCACTTGATGGTCTCGGCGCGAATGAAAGCGCCAAACTGCTCGGGACTGCTGCCCACGGGTTCGGCGCCTGCTCGGGCAAGCGTGTCGCGCACCTCGGCAATTTGCAAAATTCGTGTCACCTCGGTGTGAAGCCGGGTGATCGCGCCCGCCGGGGTGGCCACTGGCGCAACAATGCCCGTCCATCCGGTGACCTCGACGTTGCGCAGGCCCTGCTCCAGTGCGGTGGGAACGTCGGGTGCAGCCGACGCGCGGGTGGGCTGGGCCACCGCCAGTGCGCGCAGCTTGCCCGCACGAACCTGAGCGAGCAGGGCGGGCATGGTGCCGAAGATGAAATCGACCTGACCCCCGACCAGATCGGTGATGGCTGGGGCCTCGCCCTTGTAGGGCACATGAAGCAGTTTCACGCCGGCTGCGCCAGCCAGGAGTTCAGCCGCCAGATGGCTCTGGTTGCCGATGCCTGCCGATGCATAGCGCACTGCATCCGGGCGGGCGCGCGCGGCCGCAATCAGGTCGTCGGTGTTGCGGTATGGGCTTGCCACATTGACGGCCAGCATGAAGGCGATCGAGGTGGTCTGGGTGACCGGTGTGAAGTCTCGCTGCACGTCGTAGGGAAGCTTCCGGTAGACGTGCTGATTGATGGTGAGCGTGCTGGGCGAGGTCATCAGGAAGGTGTGGCCGTCGCTTGCGCGCGCCCCTGCCTCGCCCGCAATCAGTCCGTTGGCGCCGGGGCGGTTGTCGACCAGCACATTGACGCCCAGGGGCTCGGCCAGGCGCTGGGCGAGCAATCGCGCAGCGATGTCGATACTGCCGCCTGCGGACTGCGAGACGATCAACCGGATCGGTTGCGAGGGCCAGCTTGTTGGCTGCGTGTGCCCTGTGGGACTGATCGCGATCAGCGCGCCAAAGACTGCAGCGAGCAGCGGTCGGCGCGTGTTGCGAGGGGCTGGGGACTGCGGTAAGCGCATGAGGCACTCCTGAAGACGGGCGAATGATCAGGGATTGAAGGGAACGAGCTGAGCGACGTTCGGGCAGCGATCAATTGCGTGAAGGGCATCGCGCAACTGTCGGGCGCGGTGGTCACCCCAGATTGGCCCGGTCAGATCCTCGAACTTGCGATCAAGGTCAACGGGGTTGACTGGGCGACTGGGCTCACCCGAAGTAATGTGGCACTCGCCCCGCACCTCGCGACCGTCGCGAAGCCGCATCTGCAGGCTCACGCGTTGCAGGCCTGGATATGCCGCGGTATACGCCGGCTCTTCGGTAACGTGAATGCGCGCGCAGAGCCCGCGAATGGCTGGATCTGCCACCGCTTCGTTGTCAAATGCCGCAAGTCCGGCGCGGCCGCCCGCAGCGAGGGTTGCGACGGCGAACGGCACGGAAAAGCGTGTGCCGAACCAATCGGAAGGATGCTGCCTGGCGAGAAACGCCGCGAGCCGGTAGGCCTGGATATCGATTCGTTCGATGTCGTCGGGCGAGGGAGGCTGGGGCAGCTTGCTCGCGGCATCGTGCCACGCGTCGATCGCCGAATGCACATAGCGTGCGGTGGGGTAGAGCTTCAGATAGCCATCGGGCAGCAGCCACTGTTCACCCAATCCGGCCACGGCGGCATCGCGGTCGAAACCATCGCCCAGCACCAGGCTGAAGGTGGTGTTCACGCCATCCGAGGGGCCGGTGACGCCAGCCGAGGCAAGGCGAACAGCCATTTGTCCCATCAGGCTGCTGTGGCCCGCATACCAGTTTCTTACTGTAGCCCCGTCCAACATGGTGTGGCGGTTGGTCGCCATGCAGGTGGAGGCCGCGAGGCTTGCGAGCGCACGCATGCGTTCCACCGGATAGCCGGAGAGCCGGGCTGCGACCAGTGCTGCGCCCACGACGCCGAAGGTGCCATGGGGGTTCACGATCAGCTTGACCTTCGTGGCCATGCCGATCCGGGCCACGACTTCGTAGGCAAGCGCGAAAGCGGCGAGCACCTCCCGGCCGGGCAGTTCCCGCTCCTGGCCGATTGCCAGTGCCGTGGGCAGCACCTGAATGCCCGGGTGACCGTTGGCGAGTGTGTTGCCTTCGTCAAAGTCGTGCCATGCACCGGCCACCCCGTTGAGGAGCGCTGCGTCCTGCGGGTTGGCGCGACGGCCGCGCCCGATCACCCACGCTTTTCCGGGAGCGCTGGCTGCGAGCTGCGCGTCCGAGAAGGCGACAAGCTCCGGCGTACGCATGCCCGCAGCGATGACGCCAAGGGTATCAACCAGGATCAGTCGGGCCCGATCCAGCACCCTTGCGGGAATGTCCTCGGCGCGGGTGCTGCCGACGAAGCGCGCGAGCCGTTCGAGGTAGTCGGGCGATGTCTGGGCAACAGCGTCAGTCATGTCGGAATCAGTTGGGTTGGATGCCTGCTGCGCGAACCAGCCGACCCAGCCGCGCAACTTCATCGCGAATCCGTTGCCCGAACACCTCGGGACCGTCGCCAACCAGTTCGAAGCCGAGGGTGCTCAATTTCTCCCGTACTGCCGGGTCGTTCATGGCGCGGGAGATTTCCTCATGCAGCCGGCGAACGATGGCGGGGGGTGTGGCGGCTGGCACCACAATTCCGTTCCAGGCCACATAGCTGTAGCCCGGCAGGCCGCTTTCGGCGACGGTGGGCCACTGCGGCGCAGCGGGCGAACGTTTGGACGAACTGACGCCCAGGATTTTAAGTTTGCCCTCGCGAACGAAGCCGATCACATTGGACATGCCCGAGAACATGACCGGTATCGTGCCGCCCACCACATCAGCCAGCGCCTGACCCATGGCCTTGTGTGGCACATGGTTCATTCGAACGCCGCCGAGGTCGATCAGAAATTCCATGGCCAGATGCTGGGCCGAGCCGACGCCTGTGGAGGTGAAGTCGATTGCTCCGGGTCGGGCGCGTGCCTGGGCCAGAAGTTCGGCGACGCTGGCTGCAGGAAACGCAGGATGCGCAACCAGTGCCAGCGGGACGGTCGATGTGAGCGTCACCGCGGCAAAGTCGCGCAGGGTGTCGTAGGGAATCCTGGCGTAGAGCACCGGATTGGCGGCCAGGATGCCGTCATTGGGCATGAAGAGCGTGTAGCCGTCACCTGGCGATTTCGCCACCATTTCGGCGGCGATGATGCCGTTGGCACCGGTGCGGTTGTCGATCACAACGGCGTGTCCGACCTGAGTGGCGACCTGGGCAGCAATGGTGCGGCCAATGGTATCCACCGCGCTTCCCGCACCGAAGGGAATGACCAGACGAAGAGGGCGGTCGGGGAAGGTCTGTGCCGACGCTGAAAGCGATGCTGCGGCGATCAGACATCCTGCTGCCGCGCGACGGAGAAAGCCACGGAACGGTTGAAAACCAAAGCGGTTCGGTGATTGCATGACGGATCCTGATTTTTCGTGGTTCCACTATACCGCGCGTGTCACCTGCGACCAGGCTGCAGCAGACCGGCTGCGTTTGCAATGCGCCATGCGCCGCGTGCGGCGAGTGCGCCGTCCAGGGTGACCGATCGCTCCCCAGCCATGCCGAGCACCGCAGCGTATCGCGCACACAGCGCAGGCTCGCCCACCAGGTGGACACCAGGGCCGGTTTGAGCCGCCATGCCCTGGCGTGAGGCATGGCGCTGATCGGCCGGTGCGGCCCGCAGCGAGCCGTCGCGTTGCCCGGCGGCCACCTCGGCGCCGATCAGGAGGCCCGACAAATAGTCGGACAGGGCATGGGGTTCGATACGGTTCATGAGGCCTGCTGTTCGCACGGAGAACAGGAGCGTGCTCAGCAACTCGGGTGCGTGCAGGCCGCGCGTTGCGCCAAGCTCGAATGCCTGCGCGGACCCCTCGCCGGATGTCATCAGTCTGCCCAGAATGCTGTGCTGCGAAAGCACGGCAAAGAGTTCGCCCGTCATCCAGGTTCGACAACCCAGGATGGCGCCGGCAGGACCGCATCGAACCCATTTCGAGTGGGTGCCGGGAAGGATGACGGTGGCCCCGTCAGGCAGATCGGCGCCCCACACCTGGGTTTCTTCGCCGCGCATGACATCATCAACCGCCTCAGCATGCATTCCGTTGATGCACGCGATGCCCGGGATCAGATGCAATTCGGCCCCGTGACTCAGTTGCACCCGGGTCAGCGCCGTTGCCGCGGCGCCGGGCGTTGTGGGCGCCTGCAGATAGGGCGCTTCGATCCAACCCTGGCGGCTGCCGATCATGCCGCTCGCCATCACGACCAATGATGGATCGCTCAGCCAGTCGGCGCAGAGTGAACGAAGCGCGGCCTCGAACTGGCCTTGTTGCACGTTGAGAATGCCGGTTGGCGCGTGACGCTGGGCAATTGTGTCGCCCGCTTCATCGAGCAGCAGCGCTCGCAAATTGGTGGTTCCCCAGTCGAGCGCAATCAGTCGCGCGGGGGCAGTGGATGCGTCAGTCTGCGGTCGAAGGGTCATGGAGCGGCTCACTGAACATCACGGTGGGCAGGAACGGAGCGACGGCGCTCAGAACTCAAGGTTGTCGAGGAGACGCGTTGCGCCCAGCTGCGCTGCCGCAAGCACCACCAGCGGCTCGTCGGCTGACTGCGGGGGCTGGAGGTCGGATCGTCGGCGAACGGTCAGATAGTCGGGCTGCCAGCCCCGTGCGGCGAGCGCGTTGAGCGCTGCTTGCGCGCCCGCTGCCAGGGCCGAAGGCGTGCGGAGATCGCCCGCGGCATGCCGGTCTGCGATATGGCGAAGTGCTGCCTGAAGCTGCGGCGCTTCGGCGCGATCGCGATCGGACAGGTAAGTGTTTCGCGAGGACAGTGCCAACCCGTCGGCTGCGCGAGTGGTCTCGACGCCAACAATGGTGATCGGTAATGCCATCTGGCCCACCATCCGCGAGATGACCATCAGTTGCTGATAGTCCTTTTTGCCAAAGATCGCCACCTGCGGCTGCACGATGTTGAACAGCTTGTGTACGACGGTGGCGACCCCTGTAAAAAAGCCCGGCCGAAAGGCGCCCTCGAGGATGTCGGCGATTTCTGGCGGCGGCGTAACCTGAAACCGCTGCGCCTCGGGGTAGAGCTCGCGCTCATCGGGCGCAAACGCCAGATCGCACCCCGCTGCGGTGAGCGAAGCCACATCCTGCGCGAGTGTTCTCGGGTAGCGGTCGAAGTCCTCATTGGGCGCGAACTGCAGACGGTTGACGAAGATGCTGGCAACCACGGTATCGGCCTGCGTTCGTGCTGTCGCCACCAGATCGAGATGGCCTTGGTGCAGGTTGCCCATGGTGGGTACAAAAGCGATGCGTTGCCGGGTCGAGAGGACCCGGCGAAGGTCGGCGATGGTGTGAAGGGTCTGCATGGTCAGGACAAGATCCGGCTCAGGGGCGTGGCCCAGGAAAAGAGCGAGCGACCGCGCGCAGGTCGCAGACTAACGCATCCCGGTGGGTCATCACCCGCAACTGGTGTATGTTCGCGCAGGGTAATTTCCGCGCAGGGTAATGTCCGCGCATTCGCGCCCTGTTCACAATCGCTTCCGGAGGCTCCGGTGAAACGCAAGCAGCAACCGAATCTGTTGGTAATCCTGATTGATGACCTGCGGTACGACGAGTTTGGCGCGGGGGGCCACCCCTACATGAAGACGCCGCACATCGATCGGATTGCGCACGAGGGCGCCTTGTTCACGCGCGCCTTTCACACCACGCCAATCTGCTCGCCCAACCGCGCCTCGATCCTGAGTGGCCAGTACGCAAGCCGTCACGGCATCATCGACAACGTGGCGCGCGACGCCATGAGTCATCGGCTGCCCAACTACCACCTGGAACTGCAGCGCCTGGGGTATGAAACCGCCCACATCGGCAAATGGCATATGGGCAACGACGGACGCCCGCGCGCCGGCTATGACCGCTGGGTCAGCTATGACGGTCACGGAAGCCTCACCGATCCGGTGCTCAATCACGACGGCCGGTATCGACATCATCGCGGCTACATCACCGACATCATGAACGAGCTCGCGCTCGATTTTGTTGATCGCCGCCATGACAAGCCTTTTTCGCTGTTCTTCGCGCACAAGGCGGTTCACCCCGATGCCGAGCAGGCCGCCGACGGCACGCTCAAAATCTCCGCGCAAGGCGGCTACGTGGTCGCTGAGCGGCACCGCAACCTCTATGCGCGCGACATCTTTCCCCCCACACCCAACATGCTGACGCCCGCCGAGGTGGTGAAGTCAAAGCCCGCCTGGGCCGAGTGCTTCGAACTGCGTGAGCAGAAAGTCTCAAGACAGATTCTCAAGGCCGTCCATTCCGGGACCCAGCGAGAGATCCGGCTGCGTGCACAGATGATGGCCGCAGTCGACGAGGGCGTCGGCGCCCTCCTCAACGCGCTGGAAGCGCGAGGCGAGCTTGACAACACCTGCATCGTGTTCCTGGGCGACAACGGTTATTTTTTCGGCGAGCATGGGCTCGGTCCGGAGCGGCGTTTTGCCTACGAGGCGGGGATCCGCTCGCCGTTTGCGGTGCGCTATCCGCCCGCCATCCGTGCGGGGTCGCGCCGGGACGGCCTGGTGATCTGTCAGGACATTGCGCCCACGCTGATCGAACTGGCCGGCGGCAAGCCCGGCGCCCAGATTCAGGGGCGCTCGCTGCTTCCCATGTTCGCCTCGTCACGGGCCCGACTGCGCCGCTCGCTCATGGTGGAATACTGGGCAGAAAACGCCATGCCCTGGCTGGTGGGCATGAGCTACAAGGCGGTCCGTACCGAGCGCTACAAGTACATTCACTGGGTCAATCGAGGCCGGGACGGCGAACTCGACGAGCTCTACGACCTCGAGACCGATCCCTGGGAACTCAAGAATCTGAACCGGTCGCGGGCCCACGCAGCCACCCGCGAGCGCCTGCGCCGCGACCTGGGCACACTGGTGAAACAGTCAGTCGGACTCTGAGGGCGGCGTCGCCAAGACCGCTTGTACCGCTCGTTTGTACCACCCGCTTGTGCCACCCGCACCAGCGGGCGGTCACAACCCGTTCGGTGGGGTCAGGGCCCGGATGCACTCAATCAACCTTCGCACCGGAAGCCTTGACCAGCGGCACCCACTTCCCGAGATCGTCGCTCACGATTTTCGCGAACTGTGCCGGGCTGATGGCGGGCGCGAGCTCGAAGCCCTGCTGGGCGAGCCTGCCGCGAAGCGTGGGCTCGTCGAGTACCTTGCCGATTTCGCCGTGCAACCGCTCCACGATCTCGGCCGGCGTGCCGGCGCGCGATACAAACCCGAACCAGGTGTTGACTTCATAGCCCTTCACGCCCAATTCATCGAGCGTGGGGACATCGGGCAGAAGCGGTGACCGACTGAGGCTGGTGACCGCCAGTGCCTTGAGCTTGTTCTCGCGGATCTGACTGATGACCGTGGGCGTATTGAAAAAGCCCATGTTCACCTCCGCCGACATCACGGCCAGAATGCCTTGGGGCGCGCCCTTGTACGGCACGTGAATCAGCTCGGTTCCCGTCATGCGCCCGAACAGCACGCCAGACAGGTGATGACTGGTGCCGCTTCCGCCCGATGAAAAGGTGAGGGTGCCGGGCTTGGCCTTGGCCTGTGCAATGACATCAGCGGGGCGGGTTGCAGCAGCACCAGGTGGCACGATCATCACATTGGAGACACCGCCCACGAAACGGATGGTTGCGAAGTCCTTGATGGAGTCGTAGCCCGGCTTTTCATACAGCGCCTGGTTGAAGACCAGCGTGCCCTGCGATGCAAAGCTGATGGTGTAGCCGTCAGGTGCCGAGCGTGCAACCTCGGCCATGGCGATGGTGCCGCCGGCCCCAGGCTTGTTCTCGACCACCACCGGCTGGCCCAGCGTGCGCGACAGTTCGGTGCCGACGGCGCGAGAAATAATGTCGGCGGTACTGCCCGCAGCAAGCGGAACCAGCAAACGGATCGGGCGGGCGGGCCAGCTCTGCGCCATGGCTGAACCAGTGCACAAGGCTGCGAGCGCGATTGCAAGCCGTACACTCAGGCGGGCGGTGATCATGGGCGAGCTCCTGTAGAGGTTAGAGCGGCAATTCGCGGAGTTTGCGCGGGAGCGACCACGCGGGCACTGCGCCCTGGTCGGTGATCAGAAACTGGTCTTCGATGATGAATCCGCCTTCGCCATCGGCATAAAACGGGGTTTCAAACGCGAGGACCATGCCCGTCTCGATGGGGAGATGAGCTTCCGCAGCAATAAAAGGTGGCACCTCGCAAAAGGTGTCGTGTCCGAGGCTGTGACCCCAGTGGCCGCGGCTGAAGGTGCTGAAACCGGCGCCTCGCATGGCCTGCGTGGCGGCTGCATGCACATCGCTGAAAAGCCGCCCCGGTCGCATCTGTTCAAGACCCGCTTCAAAGGCATCACCGAGGGCAGCCATGATCTGTGCAGCGCGCGGGCGCGCCTTCCCCAGCGTGAAGGTCCGGCCGCTGTCGGAACTGTAGCCATCCACCAGACAGCCCACATCAAACTTGAGCACGTCACCCGCGGTGATTTTTCCGCCCCCTTGCCAGGGGAGAGGGCCGACCGTGATGTATTCCCACTGACCGGAGAGCTTCCAGCCTGTGCTCGCTGCATGTTGCTGGACACCTGCCTGCCAGGCGGCGGCAATCTCGTTGCGGTGTACGCCCTGTGCGACCGCGGCGAGAGCCTCATGCATGCCAGACTCGGCCAGCGCCGCGGCGCGCTGCAAACAATCGATTTCCCGGGCTGATTTCACCGCCTTGATCAACGCAACGGTTTCCCCGGCATCGGACCAGCGCGGCCCCGGGAGTGAGCGCTGGAGCCAGGCAAAGTCGGCGGCAGGCCAGAAATCAAGGTCAAGTCCGATCCGGGCCCGTTGCAGACCTCGGGCGGTGAGAAGCCGTGCGAGCGCGGCGAACGCGGCCGATGCGTCATACGCGGCGGGCCGGCTGAAGCCGGGCGCGCGGCCGGCAGCCCGGTGCGCGCGTACGGTGATCGCTGCGGCATTGAGCGAAGTGTCATCCCAGGGGCGGAAGTCCGCGGTTTCAACCCAGTCGGGATGCGTGAAAACGTTGCGTTCGCCCAGGGCCGCGCGCGTGGCCGGCCCAAACAGTTCGGTGCAAACCGCCCCGACCGGCGCCTCAGCGTCTGCCGGAATCAGCGCGAGCGCAGCGCCCGCCCGCCGGAAAAATGCCGCCACCCCAGGCGGGGCGGCGGTCGCCCAGCGAAACGACTCGGGCTTGGCGAGCAGCAAGGCATCAAGTCCGCGCTCGGCCATCAGGCGCGAAGCGCGGCTCCGGTCGATGTCGGCTTTCATGGGGCGTGATGCCAGCTGCCGACGGGGCTCAGGGCTCGAGGTACAGGTCGGCGAAGCTTCCCCGCGCGCCTTCCGCCGTGGTGGAGTAGTTCTTCACCTTGCGAGCGGCAATCGTGATGTTGGGGTTGGCGCCGAACTCGATGGACGGGATATCTGCCGCCACGACACGCTGGAGGTTGACGAACAGGTCACGCCTGCGCTTTTCATCGGTTTCAATCGCGGCGGCTTCGAGCAAACGGTCAGCTTCCGGGTTCTGGTAATGCGCGGCGTTCGAGAAGGGCAGGCCGATCTTGAAATTCTTCGACCAGAACACCCGCTGCACGCCCACCGTGGGATCGAACAGGTTCAGAAGACTTTCCGCGGTCATGTCGAAGGCGCGCTCGGTGTACACCTTGCGGGTGTAGGTGGCGAAATCATAGGCCTCGATCTCGGCGTCAACGCCGATCCGGGCGAGCGACTGGCGGATGAAATCCGCCGTGCGGCGCTCGAGGAACGGGTTGTAGAGCAGACGGAGCTTGAAGCGGATGCCGTTCGCCCCACGCTTGAGTCCGGCGGCGTCGAGCGCGGCTTCCGCGGCCTTGGGGTCGAAGGGCTGGTGACGGACCGATGAATCGTGATAGCGCGTCATGGCCTGCCCGATGATCGAGCCTGTCACCTTTCCATAGCCGAACCACACCACGTTGTTGTACGCATTGACATCGATTGCCTGCGCGATGGCTCGGCGGACGTTGATGTCCTTCACCACCGGGCTGTCAAGGTTGAAATAGACCTGCTGATGATTGCCCCAGTAGGGCCACTGCGATGCGTCGACCACCAGGCGTGGCAGCTTGCCGAAGCGCGCCACTTCGGAAAGCGGAATCACCGCGTTGCCCAGATCCACCTCGCCGGATTCGAGCGCGGCGGCCCGCGCCACCGGATCGGGCAGGAAGCGGACCACGATGCGGTCGAGGTAGGGCTTGGGCTTGTCCCAGTAGTCGGGGTTGCGCTCGAGCACCACGTGGCTGCCCTGCACCCACTCCTTGAAGCGGAACGGGCCCGTGCCGACCGGCTCGCGGTTGTGCTTGTTGGTGGCAATGTCGGTGCCTTCGTACAGATGGCGCGGCACGATGGGTGATTCCGCCGAGGCCAGCGCGGTGAGCATGGCTGGCGCCGGCTTGTCGAGCACGATGATCGCGGTATGCGGGTCGGGCGTGCGCACCTCGGTGACGCTTGCAAAGGTGCCGCGCCCGCGCGGGTGGAACTGCTTCAGCGTGTTGATGGAGAAGCTCACATCGGCGGACGTGAAGTCTTTCCCGTCGTGCCACTTGACGCCACGACGCAGTTCAAAGCGATACTGCAGACCATCGGCGCTCACGCTCCATGCGGTGGCGAGCAGCGGTTTTGGCCGCAGATCCATGTCATAGGTGAGGAGCCCTTCGATGATCTTTGGGCCGATGTCGGTGTTGCCGCCCGCCGAGGTGTTGATGGGCACCAGCGAGGTTGGAATCGGATTGACGATCCAGTTGAGCGTTCCACCGTGACGAGGCTGAGCCGATGCCAGGCCGAGGAAGCCGGCAGTGGCTGCAACCAGTCCCGCGCGGCCAATGAGGCGGGTGAGCCGGGTAATGCGCATGTTGTTCTCCCTGGGAAGCCGGCCAGTATAATTTTTTCTCGGCAGCTACGCAGGACCGCGTCGCTTTCCGGTTTCCCTGAGCGACATGAACCTTTCTCCCGCCCTGCGCATCATCGTTCGAACCCTGCTTCAGGCGCTGCCTGCGGTGCTGGGTATCGTTTTGCTCAATTTTCTTCTGCTTCAGGCTGTTCCCGGCGATGCCGCGCAGGTGCTGGCCGCGGAATCCGGGTCGGCCACTGCCGAAATGATGGCGCAGCTGCGCGAGCGTTTCGGGCTCGACGTACCCATTCTCCAGCAGCTTCTTTCCTATCTGGGCAACCTCGCCAGGTTGAGCCTCGGCTATTCGCCCCGATTCAATCTGCCGGTTTCCGAGCTCATCGCCTCGCGGCTGGGCAACACGCTTCTCCTCATGGGAGCGGCGCTCACGTTCGCTTTCGTCACGGGCTTGCTCATGGGAACCGCCATGGGGGTATGGGCGGGCCGCTGGCCCGATCGCCTGCTGAGCCTGATTGCACTGGTGCTCTACAGCACCCCCGGGTTCTGGCTCGCGCTGATGGCCATCGTGGTGTTTTCGGTGTCACTGGGCTGGCTCCCGTCTGGTGGCACAGCCACCATTGGCGCTGACCTGCGCGGGCTCGACTGGGCGCTAGACCGCGCGCGGTATCTGGTGTTGCCCGCGCTCACCATGGCGGCCTTCTATGTGGCGATCTTTGCCCGCCTTACCCGTGCCGCTTTCCTGGAAGTGAGTCGGCTGGACTTTGTCCGGACCGCGAACGCCAAGGGCCTCCATCCGTGGCGGGTCACGACGCGCCATGTTTTGAGAAATGCGCTGATCCCGGTGACCACGGTTGCGGGGCTGCATCTTGGTGCGATGCTGGGCGGCGCGGTGGTAATCGAATCGGTATTCGGGTGGCCAGGGCTGGGACGCCTTGCGTTTGAATCGGTCATGGCCCGCGACCACATCGTGCTGCTGGGCATTCTGCTCATGAGTTCACTCCTCGTGATTGCTGCCAATCTCGCGGTTGATCTGTTGCAGTTGCTGCTCGACCCCAGGGTGAATGCACGATGAGCCCGCACGCCGGATCGAGAGGCGATCGCGCGCCTCTCGCGGTGCGCCACCCCGCGCTCGCAGCGTTCCTCCGCGATCCAGCCGCCATGACCGGTCTGACGCTTCTGGTGGTGGTGGCTGCGCTCGCGCTGCTTGCGCCCTGGGTGTATCCGGGGGATCCGCTCGCGATGGTGACGCGACCGCTCCTTTGGCCAGGCGAGAGCTGGGCCCACCCCCTGGGAAGCGACTCGATGGGGCGCGATGTGCTTGCCGGCATCGCCCATGGCGCGCGCATTTCGCTGGTCGTGGGGCTCATCGCAGCCGTGCTGAGTGTTGCGATCGGCGTGATCGTGGGCGCGGTGGGCGGTTATTTTGGTGGATGGCTGGACGATGTGCTGGTGCGGATCACCGAGCTTTTTCAGACCGTTCCCTCGTTTCTGCTCGTGATTGTTCTGGTCACCATCGGACGCCCGTCGGCGACCGTGGTGGTGTTTGCGATCGGGCTCGCCTCCTGGCCGGTGATCGCCCGTCTGGTCCGTGCCGAATTCCGGAGCCTTGCCGAACGAGAGTTCGTTCTCGCTGCGCGCGCCCAGGGCTATGGGCACTTCCGAATCATCTTCAGTGAAATCCTGCCGAATGCGGCGCCCCCGGTGATTGTCACGACCTCGGTGCTGGTCGCAACCGCCATCCTGATGGAATCTGCGCTGTCGTTTCTAGGACTGAGTGACCCGAACATCGTGTCCTGGGGGCGGATGGTGGGCGAGGGCCGGGAATTTCTGCGAACCGCCTGGTATCTGAGTGCCGCGCCCGGTATTGCAATTCTGCTGAGCGTGCTTGCGCTCAATCTGGTGGGCGATGGTCTCAATGACGCGCTCAATCCCAGGCTCAGGCGATGAGTGCGCCTGACCCTCTTCTGGACGTGCGCGATCTGCGCGTGAGCTTCGGATCGGCGGCGGGTCGCGAGCAGGCCGTTCGCGGGCTCGATCTTTCGATTTCCGAGGGCGAGTCGGTCGCGCTGGTGGGCGAGTCGGGCTGTGGCAAGTCCACGGCTGCGCTGGCACTGATGCGACTTCTTCCTGATTCGGCAGCATGCACAGGGCAGATCCGGTTTGCCGGTCGACATCTTCCTGAACTGTCGGCGGCCGACATGCGGGGGCTTCGCGGTCGGTCAATCTCGATGATTTTCCAGGAGCCGATGAGTTCGCTCAATCCCGTTCATCGGGTCGGTGACCAGATCGTCGAGGTGCTGCATGCGCATGAGCCCCTGTCTCGTGATGTTGCCCGCCGCCGCGCGGTGGAGTTGCTCGAGCGGGTCCAGATTGCCGAACCTGCTCGCCGATTCGATGACTATCCGCACCAGCTGTCCGGGGGGCAGCGGCAACGGGTGATGATCGCCATCGCCATCGCCTGCGGGCCACGGTTGCTGATTGCCGACGAGCCCACCACCGCACTCGATGTCACGGTGCAGGCGCAGGTTCTGGCTCTGCTCGACCGCCTGCGGCGTGAGCTTCGCATGGCGCTGCTCCTGATCACGCATGACCTTGGGGTGGTTGCCGAATACGCCGATCGGGTGCTCGTGATGCTGGATGGCGCGCTCGTCGAGGAGGCACCGACCCAGCGCCTGTTCGAAGCGCCGGCCCACCGCTACAGTCGCCAACTGCTCACGGCGTCCTTGCACTGTCAGCCACCGCCGGTCGCACCGCCCGGGGTTGCGCGTCCCGCTGTGCCGCGCGAGGAAATCGCGCTGTTGCGGGCTGATCGCCTGGTGGTGGCTTATCCTCGCACGCGGTCGGCGCGCGCGAACGCGGTCGACGGTGTGTCATTTTCGATCGCCGCAGGCGAGACCCTGGGGCTCATCGGTGAGAGTGGTTGCGGCAAGTCAACCCTCGCGCGGGCCCTGATGCGCCTCATTCCCCTCCATGCCGGGACGATCCACTTTCAAGGCAAGGAGGTGGGCGCGCTCCGCGAACGGGCATTGGGCGCCCTGCGACAGCGCGTGCAAATGGTGTTCCAGGATCCCTACGGCTCGCTCAATCCGCGCCAGTCGGTTGGCCGGATCCTGGACACGGTCCTGGTGGTCAACCGGTACGGGGACGCGGGCGCCCGCGCGAGCCGTATCGACCGGCTGATTGAGCGGGTGGGGCTGCCAGCCGATTCACGCCGCCGTCATCCCAACGAGTTTTCCGGTGGGCAGCGCCAGCGGATCGCGATCGCGCGGGCGCTGCTCGTAGAGCCGGCGCTTCTGATACTGGATGAGCCGGTTTCCGCACTCGACGTGTCGATTCAGGCGCAGATCCTTGATCTGTTGCTCGAACTGAGGCGTGATCTGGGGCTTGCCTACCTGTTCATCTCGCACGACCTCGCCGTGGTACGGCGGATGTCGGACAGGGTGGTGGTGATGCGCGATGGCCGGTTCGTGGAGGAGGGCGCCAACCCCGCCATCTGGGAGGCGCCGCGTCATGACTACACGCAGAGCCTGATGGCTGCGATGCCGCGCGTGCGTTGGCGCGTGGCGACCGGGAATCAGAGTGCCGCGGTGACCCCGCCATCCACATAGAGCACATGCCCGTTCACGAAACGTGATGCATCGCTTGCCAGGAACACCGCCGCGGGCCCCAGGTCTTCGAGATCGCCCCAGCGACGGCTGGGGGTGCGGCCGACAATCCAGCTGCTGAACTGCGGATCATTCACCAGGCGCTCATTGAGTTCGGTCTTGAAAAAGCCCGGGCCGATGCCGTTGACGCGAAGGCCCTGCGGACCCCAGTCATTGGCCATCGCCTTGGTGAGCATCTTCACCCCGCCCTTGCTTGCGGTGTAAGGCGCGACCGTTGGGCGCGAGACCTCGCTCATGACCGAACAGATGTTGATGATCGAGCCACGCTTTCGGGCGATCATGCCCTGGGCAACCGCCTTGCTCACGTAGTAGACGCTATCGAGGTTGGTTGCCATCAGGCGGCGCCAGTCGTCGTCATCGAACTGGTCCAGCGGGGCGCGGATCTGAATGCCGGCGTTGTTGACCAGAATATCGATCGGTCCCTGCGACTCGATTCTCGCCACGGCCTCGCGAACCGAGCCGGGATCGGTCACGTCGAAACATTCGGCAGACACCGACAGGCCGCTGTCATTCAACTGCGCTCGGGTGGCGTCGAGTCGCTGGGCGTTCCGTGCATTGAGCACCACGTGGGCGCCAGCCGATGCAAGGGCCTCTGCGATGGCGAGACCGATGCCCATCGATGAACCGGTGACGAGTGCCCGGCGACCATTCAGGCGAAAGCTGTCGATCACGCTCATGGGGAGCTCCTTCAAAATAGCAGTCGAACCAGCCAAAGCGACAGGCCGGGGAAGAACAGCAACAGGATGCAGCGCGTGGCGTCCCAGATCAGGAAGGGCAAGACCCCCTTGTAGGTTTCCGACATGGGAACGTCGCGGGCGAGGTTGTTGACCACGTAAACATTGAGTCCAATGGGCGGCGCGATGAGACCGATACCAACCGTCATCAGCACCAGGATGCCGAACCAGAGCGCCTTGGCTTCGTATTTCAGCCCCCACAGCTCAAGCCCCATCACTGCCGGAAAAATCACCGGGATGGTGAGGAGCAGCATGGAGAGTTCGTCCATCACGCAGCCAAGCAGCACATAGAGCAGCATGATCGCCATCACGATCGTGAGGTCCGGCACGGGCAACCGGGTGACCCACTCGGCAATGAATTTCGGCATTTCCGTGAGCGCGAGTGTTGCGTTCATCATGTCTGCGCCGAGGAAAATCATGAACACCATGCCGGTGGTTTCTGCGGTAGACACCAGGGATTCCTGAATCCCCGCGAGCGTCAATTCACGCCTGGCGAGACCGACCACCAGCGTCATGGTGGCGCCTACCGCTGCGCCCTCGGTGGGCGAAAAGCCGCCCGAGTAGATGCCACCGAATACGACGATGAATACGAATGCAATCGGCCAGACCGCGAAAAGGGCCGGCATCTTGTCGCGCCAGCGGAGCCGCTCGCTCGCCGGCGCCATGTCGGGTCGTGCACGGGCATAAAGCGCGACCACCACGATATAACCCAGCATGGCGAGGATGCCGGGCACCATGGCAGCGGCGAACAGCTTGGCGATGTTCTGCTCGGTGAGAATCGCGTAAACCACCAGCGGCACCGACGGTGGGATCAGTATGCCCAGGGTGCCGCCAGTGGCGAGCGTGGCCGTGGCCAGACGTCCGCCGTAGCCATGAGCCCGCATCTGGGGATAGGCCACCTGGGTAATGGTGGCCGAGGTGGCGACCGACGATCCGCATACCGCGCCGAACGCGCCTGCCGACAGAATGGACGCCATGGCGAGGCCGCCCCGCACATGACCCACCAGTGCGGAGGTGGCGCGGAACAGATCGCGACTCAGGCCACCCTTGGACGCAAATTGACCCATCAGCAGAAAGAGCGGAATCACGCTGAGATCGTAGACAGTGAGGCGAGCAACCGCGCTTCCCTTGAGGAGGTTGAGGGTATTGCCCGCGTCGGTCATGACCAGATAACCGATTGCGCCGGGCAGGAACATGGCAACCGCGATCGGAATCCGGATCGCCATCATGAGCAGCATGGCGCCGAACATGATGAGTCCGACCTGAGCCGCCATCGCGCTCAACGGAACGCTCCCGGCTCGTTCTGGTCGTCTGGCGGCAACGTGCCTGACAGCATCTGCCAGCCCTGAATGAGGGCAATCAGCGCTGCCAGCGCAAGCCCGGGTGCGAGCGACGCATAGGCCCACCACATGGGTACGGAAAGAATCATGGTGGTTTCGCCAGCCTGCCTGACCGCAACTGCGCCCACCGCGGTTCGCCAGGCGAGCAGGCCGTACATCAGCACGAGCAACCAGCAACCCGCGCCATCCAGCAGTTGTCGCGTTCGACCTGTACAGCGCTGGGTAAAGAAATCCACCAGGATATTGGCGCGGCGCAACTGGCACACTGGCAGACAGAGCGAGATGGCGAGCGCGATGCCAACCTGCGTGATTTCGACATCACCCGGAATCGGTGTGTCCCAGACCGCCCGCATGATCACGCTGCTCGTGGTCATGAAGCCCACCGCCAGCGCAACGCTGGAACCCGCCAGGCCAAACACATGGGAGAGGGCAGTGAGCACGATGGGCAGGCGTTGGCTGAAAAGGAACGGGCGCCGCCGGGGCGCCCGTACTGTTCATGCCTGGGGTCGTTGCGTCAGCGTGCCTTGGAATGCTTGGCGATCAGGTCGCGTGCATCCTGGAGCATTTGCTTGCCGGGCAATCCCTTCTTGTCCATGTCGGCGATCCACTCCTCATAAAGTGGCTGCGCAGCCTTGATCCAGCGATCGGTTTCATTGGCGCTGATGGCGATGAAGGTATTGCCGCGCTCCTTGGCGGCGGCGCGCCCAACCGCGGTCGCCTCATCCCAGTAACGGCCGATGGTGCGGGACAATTCGGCGCCGCTGTTGCGGGTGATGATCGCTTTCAGGTCGGGGGCGAGAGCCTCGAACTTGGCCTCGTTCATCATGAACACGAACCCTGCTGTGAAGAGCGCTGGCCGGGTGTTGTCGATTTCCGTGTGGAACTTGCTCACCTCATGGAGTTTGAACGGCGGGATGATCTCCCAGGCGGTGAGAAAGCCATCGATCGTGCCCTTGTTCATGGCGTCAGCCACCGCCGTGATCGGCATGCCGACCGGCGTGGCGCCCAGGCGCGCGAGCAGCTTCGATGACTGGCGGCTCGCTGCACGGATCTTTTGGCCCTTGAAATCTTCGAGGCGGTTGATGGCCTTGCCCGAGGTGCTGATGAAGCCCGGGTCGTGAACCCAGGTGGCAAGCACTTTGGAGCCGGGGAACTCCTTGGCGCCATGCTTCAGAAGATATTCCCAGGCGGCTGCGGACGCGACCTCGGCCGAGTTGGTCATGAACGGAAGCTCGAAGGCCTCCATGATCGGGAACCGGCCCGGGGTGTAGCCAGGCAAGGTCACGGTGAGTTCATCGACGCCGTCTTTCAGGCGGTCAACGAGTTGGGCGGGCGTGCCGCCGCCGGTCATGGCCGGCAGGATCTGGCAACGCAGGCGGTTGTTGGATTCCTGGGCGATCTTCTCGCACCAGGGCGCCACCACCCGCTTGTGACCCATGCCAACAGTGGGCCACATGTGATGGAACTTGAGGAGGGTTTCCTGCGCAACGGCCGTGCCGGCGGTCAGCGCAAGACCGGCGGCGAGTGCAAGTCGCGCAAGCGGAATTCGAATAGGCGTCATCATCGTCTCCTGTTGTCGGGGCCGGCGCCCCGGTTCAATTGAAAGTGCTCAATGCCAGACTTCGTTGGCGGTCTCGATCACCAGCCGCAACTTGTTGCGCTGGTCTTCCACCGCGATGTCGTTGCCATGAACCGTACTCGAAAAGCCGCACTGCGGCGAGAGCGCAAGCTGCTCGAGCGGCGCGTAGCGGGCTGCCTCGTCGATCCGGCGCTTGAGCGCATCCTTGCTTTCCATTGCGCCGAACTTGGTGGTGACCAGGCCCAGCACCACGATCTTTCCTTTGGGCAGGAACCGGAGGGGACGAAAATCGCCGCTGCGGTCGTCGTCGTACTCCAGAAAATAGGCGTCGACATTCATGCGGGACAGCAGCGCCTCGGCCACCGGCTCATAGTTGCCCGCTGCGAAATGCGTGCTCTTGAAATTGCCACGACACAAGTGGACGCCGATCGTCATGCCCGCGGGCTTTCGTGCCACGACCTTGTTGATGAAGTCGGCATAGCGATTGGGAAGTTCGTTGGGATCGTCGCCGCGGCTGCGCGCGGCCTCCCGCATCTTTTCGTCGCACAGGTAAGCAAGGTTGGTGTCGTCCATCTGCACGTAGTCGCAGCCGGCCGCGGCGAGGGCGTGGAGCTCATCGCCGTAGGCTTTGGCCACGTCGTCATAAAAGGCTGGGTCGAGTTCCGGGTAGGCAGCCTTGCTGATTCCGCCTCGACCGCCACGAAAATGGAGCATGGTGGGCGACGGGATGGTGACCTTGGCGCGCGTTCCTGCGGGCAGGTTGGCCTTGAGGTAATTGAAATCATCGACCTGAATATTGCGGGTGTGTCGAATGCGATCCACCACCCGGATTCCTGGGGGCGCAAATTGCTTGGAGCCGTCCGGGTTGATAAGTGCCACCGGGATGTCGGTGGCAACACCGCTCAGTTGCTCAAGAAAGTCGATGTGAAACCAGGTACGGCGAAATTCGCCATCGGTGATGGCTTTCAGCCCCACATCGTTCTGAAAAGCGATGATCTCGGAAATGGCGCGGTCTTCAACCTTGCGCAGCTCATCAGCACTGATCTCCCCTTTGGCCTTGCGATCGCGGGCCTCAAGCAGATATTTGGGGCGAAGAAAACTTCCGACATGATCGTGTCGGGCGGGAAGCGAATAACTCACGGTGACCTCGGCAGGCGCTTGAAACGGCAGGAAATCGGGTGGAAGGAACCGAACCGCTGCGGATTCTAACCCCAGTCTTGGCAGGGGATGCCTTATGAGGGGTGAACCGCCTCGCCCAGATAAGCTGCCCGGATGGCGGGCTGAGCCATCAGGGTTTGCGGGTCGCCCTCGGTAACGATCCGCCCGCCCTCGAGCACATAGGCGCGACTGGCGGCCTCGAGCGCACGCACTGCATTCTGCTCGATCAGCAGGATGGAGACGCCCGATCGATGGATTTCATGGATGGCCTGGAACACCTGCTCCACGACCGATGGCGCAAGGCCGAGCGAGGGCTCGTCGATCAGCAGCAGCCTGGGGTGTGCCATCAGGGCACGACCGAACGCCACCATCTGCTGCTGGCCGCCCGACAGGGTGCCAGCCAGCTGCCAGCGGCGCTCCTTGAGGATGGGGAACAGCGCATAGACCCGCTCCATCGTGTCGGCGCGGCGCGAGCGGGCGAGCGCCCGATAGGCGCCGATGTCCAGATTCTCCTCGACAGTCATTTGCCCGAACAGCAGGCGTCCCTCCGGGACGATTGACACGTCGCGGTTGCACATCTGGGTGGCGGTCATCCGGGTGACGTCTTCGCCACGCAGCAAAATGCGCCCGGAGCGAACCGGAAGCAGACGCATGATCGTGTTGATGAGCGTGGTCTTGCCGGCGCCGTTGGGGCCCACGACCGACACCAGTTCACCTTCATCAACGTGCAGGCTCATATCCCAAAGCGCAGGCGCGTCGCCGTAAGAAACGTTGACGCTTTCAACGCTCAGCAGTCTGGGGGAGTCAGCGGCCGGCTTCATGGGGGGTTCCAAGATAGGCACTGATGACCTCGGGATCGGCGATGACCTTCCGGGGATCGCCGCTCGCGATGATCTGACCGTAATTGAGCACGATCAGACGTTCGCAGAGCTCGAGCACGGCGCGCATATTGTGTTCAATGAACACCACGGTCGAGCCGCGGTTGCGAATCTCCCGGACCAGGGTGATCGCGCTGTTGATTTCCGACGGCGTAAGACCGGCAAGAACCTCGTCGAGCAATACGAGCTGCGGCGCCGATGCAAGCGCGCGCGCGAGCTCGAGAAATTTTCGCTGATGCAGGTTGAGCTCGGTGGGAAGCGACCGAGCGCGATCGGCCAGACCGACGAACTCAAGCCAGTGCATCGCCTGACGCTCGGCCTGCGAGCGCGAGAGCTGCCGACCCCCAAACATGCCGGCAAGCGTCGCGTTCTCCAGCACCGTCAGCGTGACAAACGGACGCGGGATCTGGTAGGTCCGGGCAATGCCGGAGTGCGCGGCCTGATAGGCGGGCTGCGGCACGAGGTCGGTACCGTTGAAGACCACGCTGCCGTGCTCGGGCTTGTAGAGGCCGCTGATCACGTTGACCATCGTTGACTTGCCGGAACCATTGGGCCCGACCAGGCCCAGTATTTCGCCCCGTCGGACGTCAAGGCTGACATCGTTCAGCGCCCGAACACCGGTGAACTGCTTGGTGACATGGTTGACAGAAAGAATCATGTCACCCGTCTGACCCTGCCGCGCGATGGGCGGGGGAGAGAGCGGCTCCGGAAGGGGTTTGGGTGCCGACTCGCGCTTGCGCCACCAGCGAAGCAACTGTCCCATGATGCCCTGGGGCATGAACAGGATGACAATGATCAGGATGAGCCCGATGGCTGCCCGCCCGGCCACGGCGAAGTCGCCCGCAGTGAAGGAATAGAGGAGGGCGGTGATCACTGCGGCGCCGACTGCGGGTCCGAACCAGTGACGCGAACCGCCCAGCACGCTCATCAAGACCACGTTGAGCGGCACAACGATATTGAAGACCTCGCCAACTGTGACGTAGGACACGAACACAGAATGGATGCCGCCCGCCACACCGGCGAACGCGCATGAAATGCCGAAGGCAATCAGCTTGTAGCGATAGGTGGGAACCCCCTGAACCTCGGCCACATCCTCATCATCGTGGATGGCAAAAAGCGCAGAGCCCAGCCGACCGCAGTAGATCCAGTAGGCCACCCAGAGCATGACCGCAGCAAGCGCGAGGATGATCAGGTAGAAGCTGCCAGAAGGCGTGGGGCCGATTGCGGGAATCGGTACCGCAGACAGATAAACGCCCGGGCCACCATCGATCGGGGTGTTGAGGATGATGGTGCCGATCACGAAGGTGATCGCGAGCGTGAGGAGTCCGAAAAGCTCCCCCCGCAAATTTCGCAGCCGAAACACGATGGCACCCAGGGCCACGCCGAAAACGGCCGCCACCAGACCGGCAACCGGCAGCGTGGCGAGAAAGGGCCAGTCGAGCTTGCCGGCCAGAACGGCGGTGGTATAGATGCCAACGCCAAAAAACGCCCCGTGCCCGAAGGAGAAATAGCCAGAGTAGCCGGACAGAATGTTCCAGGACGTGGCCAGCACGATCCAGTGCAGCACCAGGTACAGGAAGGTTTCGTAAAAGGCGGGCAGCTTCAGAAGCGGGACCGCTGCGAGCAGCGGCAGAACCACCAGAAAGCCGGCAATGACGCGTCGGTCCATGTCAGACCTTGCCCGGACGAAGCAGCAACACCGCGATCAGCAGCGAGAACGACACCAGCGGCGCCCAGGCGGGGGCCGTGACCGCCATGGTGGCCGCCTCAGACAGGCCGATCACGATTCCGGCCACCAGTGGACCGAGCGGATTGCCCAGGCCACCAATCATCACTGCGGAGAACACCACGCCCACCCAGGCGTAGATCTGCGAGGGGGCGAGTGTGAAACTGAGCGCGAGGCAGGCCCCCGCCACGCCAGCAAAGGCAGACGCTGCACCCGACAACACCAGCGCCAGCATCGGCTCATTGATGCCGAATGCAGCGGCCATGCGCGGGTTTTCGGACATGGCCCGCATGGCCTTTCCCAGCGCGGTGTAGCGCAGCAGCGCCCAGGCTGCGAGCGACAGCGCGATCGCGATCAGCAGTGTCATGAGTTCAGGCAGTGGAAAGAAAAGCTGGCCGACCTGAAACTTGATGTCGCTGTAGGACGACTCAAGCTTCCGGTAATCAGCCGACCAGATCCACTGGATCACGCTTTCGATGATGACGGTCAGGCCGAAGGTCACAAGGAGCGAGTTGAACGGTGTGACCTTGAACCGCGCAAACACCCAGTGCATCGCCATGCCGATCAGGAAGAAGCCCGGCACGATGATGATCATGGTGAGAAACGGATCGAGCTTGAAATGCTCGGACAGCTGATACGTGAGATACGCGCCGAGGAAGGCGAGCGCAAAATGCGCCAGATTGATCTGGCGCAGCATTCCCCAGGACAGGCTCAAACCAAGTCCGAGCAGGCCATAGAGGCCCCCGATGAACAACCCGGACAGCAGCGACTGTCCGAGCAGTTCCAGGCTGGGCATGTGCATCGCTCAGGGCGTCCTGAGCGTGGCGCCCGGCTTGGCAAAGGGCCTGGGCCAGACCACCACCCACTCGCCGTTTTGCACCTGCTTGAGCTTGGTGAGGTCGTCGCCGTAGTTGTTGACCCCGTCAAAGCGCATGGGCCCCTGGATGGTGTTGACCGTATTTTTCTTGAGCCATGCGGAGAGGGTCTTGTCATCCAGCGACTTGGTGGCATTGACCGCGGTCTCAAACACCTGCCAGGCGGAATAGGATGCCGCCGCCTGGGTGTCGACCGAGGTGTCTGGCAGCGATGCCTTGGCGGCCCGCTCGTTGAAGATCTTCGAGAACTCAACCGCCCCCGCGTTCTTCATCATGGGCTCATGCTGCTCGAAGATGGTCATGGCAAGCCCAAGGTTGCCGTCGGGCGACTTGATCATGGGGCCCGGCGACGGCAGGAAGTGGAACATGGTGGGCGGTGCGTAGTCGATCTTCTTCATGGCGTCCAGCAGCAGCATGCCCTCCAGGGCGATGACGCCGCCCCAGATGAAGTCCGGACGTGCGGCCTTCAGTCGGCTGGCGATTGCGCCGAAGTCGCGGTTGCCGAATTCCCACTCCAGCCACAACACTTCCTGCATGCCACGCTTCTTCGCAACGTCGCGTGCGCCGACCGACATGAAGTGCACCGACGGGAACTTCGAGGTGACGATTGCGATCGTCTTGGGCGGCTTGGGGCCGGCGGCAAGCGCATCGAGCACCATGTTCGGACCCGAACTTTCCGGGGTTGGACCCGTTGCCCAGGTTGGGAACTGCATATCGTATTTGGCAAGGCTGGGAATGCCGAAGGTGTGATGAACCAGAATCTTTCCGTAGCGCTGGGCAACGCCCATGGCGGACAGGATGTTGGCCGTCGCGTAGGGGCCAATCAGCAGGTCAACCTTGTCGACGGTGACCAGTTGTTCGTACAGCGTGCGGGCGAGATCGGGCTTTGACTGATCGTCTTTCAGCACCCATTCCACCGGGCGCCCCAGCAGTCCGCCGCGCTTGTTGAGCTGCTCGACGTAAATCTCGCCGGTGAGCTTGTGGATCATGGCAGTGGCCGACAATGGGCCGGTGAGCGCAAGCGTGCCCCCGACGCGCACGGGTGCGCCCGACTGGGCGAGCGCACCGCCCGCAAACGGCATCGA
The DNA here is from genome assembly GCA_049423065.1 of Burkholderiaceae bacterium. Taxonomy (GTDB): domain Bacteria; phylum Pseudomonadota; class Gammaproteobacteria; order Burkholderiales; family Burkholderiaceae_E; genus SYIM01. The sequence continues at coordinate 10,451 of JBMSQB010000018.1, read as the reverse complement.
CAACAAGGGTGCGCCGGCAGCGGCGATAAGCGGCTTGAGCGCCTGTCTACGGTTCGTTTTCATGGCTCCTCCTGGGGTGATTGAACGGGTCTGGCCGGATGCGGCCCGCGCATCGATCGGTTGTTCAGTGTGCGGCAGCCTGCAGCCTCGCGTCCAGCTCCCGCATGATGCGCTGCCCGGACACCACCAGCTGCTGCTGGCGATCGGCTAGCGCACCAAATGCCATCCGCCCGTCGCGCTTTCGGAACTCGCCTGCGATCATGACCGAATCGATGTTGGCGAGGCTCGCCTGCGTGACCAGCGTGGCAACCGGGTCGTGCATGGGCTGCATGTTGAGATCGGTGGCCCTGACCATGATGAGATCGGCCTGCTTGCCGGGGGTGAGCGATCCGATACGGTCCTGCATCTTGAGCATGCGAGCGCCTTCTACCGTGATCCAGCCCAGCGCCTCGCGTGCCGTGATCGTGCCGGTGTCCGGCAGCTTTCCGTCGCGGGCCTTCGCGCGCGCGTTGTCAAACGCCTTCTGCGAGGCGAGCGCCATGCGTGCGACGGTGAACATGTCGCCACTGATGCAGGACTCGAGATCCACCCCGAGCGAGGGCTGGGCGCCCAGATCGCGAAGCCGCCCGGTGATCGCAAACCCGTGCCCCTGAAACATTTCGGTTTCCGGCGTGAGCGAGAAGCTGACCCCACGGTCCAGCATGAACTTGAGCTGCGCGTCGGTCAGGTCATTGCCGTGAACGATGTTGTTGTTGTCGCCAAGCAGGCCGGCCTGCCCCAGACGGTCCCAGCCGTCGGGCACCCGCGCGGCAGCGCCCGCGCAATGCATGCTGGCAATGAGCCCGAACTCTCGTGCGAGCTTGAAGTCGTCGACCGCAACGTCATAAGTGGAGTAGTGAGGCCCGAGGATGGCAAGCCCGAGCGTCATCAGCTGATCGCGCGAACTGAAGCGGGTTTTAAGCAGCCGCTCGACTTCGCTTCGGGGGTGTGGCACTTCCCAGAAAGGCTTCTGGCCAGGCTTGGGGTCGGGCTTGGGCGAACCATGGAAAAACACGGCCCGGATCTGCGACTCGGCCAGGCCGTCGATTGCCGCATCGGTGTGGGCCGGCGTGGGATTGTTGTGGCACCAGTCTGCGAGCGTGGTCGTGCCACAGTTGATCTGGTTCAGGGCGCCCACCAGATTGGCGATCCGGATGTCCTCGGGCGAGAACAGCGTGGCAAGGCCCGCATGCATTTTCTTGAAGTATTCGAGGATGGTCCAGTTGGCGGCCACGCCTCGAAGCCCGGTCTGCCAGGTGTGCATGTGCGCATTGACCAGGCCCGGTGCCACGATCATGCCGCCCGCATTGACCACCTGAGCCCCCGGCGCCGCCAGACTTCGTCCGACCGACACGATCCGGTCCCCTTCAACCAGCACGTCGCCCTGGGCAAGATCACCAAGGGTGGCGTCCATCGTGACGACCAGGCCGCCTTTAATCAGGGTCTGCTTCATATTGGACTCGCAGGGATCGGACCGGCCGCGATATTGGCGCAATTTGCATCAGGCAGCAAGAACCGACCATCAAAGGCAAGGGGCTTGACAAGTTGGCCTTGATAGCCCGGGTGTTCGGCTGAATACAAAGGCGCGCAGCCGTCACGGTCAGCCGTTCCTTCAGCCGTCGATGAGGCCGCGCTCGCGCAGCCAGTCGGTCGTGAGCGCTACGGCCTCCCGCATCAGATCGGGCTGTCCAACGAAATAATGGGTCGCCCCGCGAACGACGCGCATGGTCTTGTCCGCACTCGCCACCGCGCGGTAGATCTGTCCGGTGTGGCTTTGTGGCACCGCATCGTCAGCCGAATGTTCAATGGCAAGAAAGGGCACGTGTATGCCCTGGGCGCTTCGCACTCCGTCTGCGTTGCTGTCATCAATCGACCATTGTGACAACCATGATCGCAGGGTAGAGAATCGGGCAAGGCCCACCGGTCCGTTGTTCGCCACCTCGGGCACGCCCATGAAACAGGTGCCTATCGGCCGGTCGTTGGGTTCAATGCTGCCGTCGAGAAAGCGCGGATCGGCCATGGTTCGATGCGTGACGAACCCCCGCTCAAGCTCCCGTCCGCCGCTGCGCTTGAGTTGCTCCAGTGTGTCGCGCACCCAGGCTGTACGGCGGCGCGCGCGAGCCAGTTGCGCTGCGCGAAACCTTGCAAGCCACTCGGCGGTATAGGGAGGCTTTCGGTCCGGGTGATAAAGGTCGAGCTCAGGGTCGCGACGATCGGGATCGTTTTCGTCAAGCACGCTGGGGTCGATCCACTCGGAAAAAGTGTGTGCGCGCGACATGTGTGCCGCCTGGAACATGACCGCATCGGCAGGAATCAGACCGGCAGACATGATCGAGCAGGGATCGCCCGCCGGTGTGTGCGAGATGGTGGGGCGTTCGGCCTGCGACTGATAGAAAAGCGAAAGCGATCCCCCTCCTGACCAGCCAGCCAGCACCACGTGTTCGTAGCGCCAGACCTCGCGCGCATGGCGGATGTAGGCACCCAGATCGACGATCACGTTTTCCATGATCAGCGCGCTGTCGTTGCGGGCATAGCGGCTGCCCGCGCACAGCACGTGCTGCCCGCTTTCTGCCATGGCGCGCGGCATTGGAAGCAGCTGCAGCGTGCTGGCCGGATGCATGTAGATGATCAGGGTTCTAGACGGAACGCCCTCAGGTACATAACGAATTCCCTCAAGGTGGACGGTTCCCACCGAGCCCGAAAAACCGTAAACCGATTTGAAGCTTGATTGCTCGGGAAACTGGACGTGCACCCACTCCGATTGGACGCGGTGCGAGGCGGCTGCATTCAAGGCGGGCGCTCCGGTGAATGAAGACTGAGGGTGGAAGAAGCCTAGTGCGATGCCGATCGTTGCTGCTTTTCGAGGGTCCAGCTGTCGCACAGCTGGCGCGCGCCGGCGCGATAGCCGCTCAACATCTGCTCCGACGCGATTTCAGCAGTGAGCTCCAGGCGAATCCCGTTCGGATCAAAAAAATAGATGGAATGCACATACCCGTCATGGTCCACGGGTCCCAGCACGGAAACACCCGCATCGATCAGGCGCCTGCGGGCAGCGTCGAGTGCCTCGAGCGAATCGACCCGGAGCGCAAGGTGATTGACCCATGAAGGCGTGTTGGGCGATGGCGCTGCGATCTGGCCATCGCCCAGATCAAAGAAGGCGATGCAACTGCCGTCATGCATCTGGAAGAACAGATGCAGATGCGGATTTTCGTCACCGGTGCTGGGGACCCGCTCGTTTCGAATCGCATGGACCAGAGGCAAACCGAGCAGATCTTCATAGAAGCGTCGCGTTTCCTCGGCATCGCGGCACCGCCATGCAAAATGATGCAGCTGACGAATCGGTACGAATTCAGACATGGCAGCCTCCCGGGATCAGTCCTGTCGCCGCGACAGATCGAAATAAAGGGTGGACAGATCGGTCCTCGCGGCAAGTGCGGCACACGACCCCTCCAGCGCAATGCGTCCCTTGATGAGCACATACGCGCGTTCAGCAAACGACAGCGCGATGTCGAGCTTCTGCTCCACGAGCAGCATCGTCAAGCCCTTTTGCTTCAGCGCATCAAGCGCCGTGCGGATTTCCTGGATCACAAGCGGCGCAAGGCCCAGAAACGGTTCATCCAGGAGCAGTACCGCGGGGCGCGACATGAGCGCCCGGCCGATGGCAACCATCTGTTGTTCCCCGCCCGAGAGCGTGCCGGCAAGCTGCTGGCGCCTTTCGGCGAGGCGGGGGAAGAGCGCATAGACAAAGTCGAGCTGCTCGCGAACCGCGACTGCATTGTGGGGGCTGAGCCCCACCGAGCCGAGGCGGAGGTTGTCGAATACGCTGAGTGGTGCAAAGACCCGCCGTCCCTCGGGAACCTGAACGATTCCGCGCGCGACGATCCGGTGCGAGGGCTGGTCGATCAGTTCATGCCCATTGACGGTGATCGAACCGGTTCTCCTGGGCAGAAGCCCGGAAATGGCGGCAAGCACCGTGCTCTTGCCCGCGCCGTTCGGGCCCAGCAGCGCAATTGTTTGCCCGCGGCCGACCGTGAGGGTGACATTGGCGATGGTGTCGTGCTGGGTGTAGCCGCCATGAAGCATGGAGAGTTCAAGCACGGGCAAGCGCCCCCAGGTCACCGAGATAGGCCTCGACCACCGCCGGATCGGCGCGGATCTGCTCAGGCGTGCCTTCGGCAATCCGGCGGCCGAAATTGAGTACAACGACCCGATCGGCAAGCGACATCAGAAATCGCATGTCGTGCTCGATCAGAAGCACCGCGATGTTGCGCGAGGCGATCGCGCGAATGACCTCGCCCAGTCGCGCGCACTCTGCGGGTGACAGGCCGGCCGCTGGCTCGTCGAACAGCAACAGTCGGGGCGATCCTGCCAGCGCCCGCGCAATCTCCAGCAAGCGGCCCTGTCCAAAGGAGAGCGTCGACACGTCGGCCTCCAGCCAGTCGCCAAGACCGACAAAGTCGATCATCTCGGCGGCACGCGCGCGGCATTGCGCTTCCGCCTGTCGCGCCGAAGGCGTTGCGCCGATCACCTGCCAGAGCGTGCATCCGATCCGGGTGTGCATGCCGACCGATACGTTCTCGAGCAGCGTCATGCTGGGGAAGGGTTTGTTGTGCTGAAACGTGCGCATGATGCCGCGCGCAGCGAACGCATGGGTGGGGAGACCCGCGAGCGATCGACCATCAAACTGAATGGAGCCTGCCGACGGCACGAGCGCGCCAGCGATCATGTTGAAGGTGGTGCTTTTGCCGGCGCCGTTCGGCCCAATGACCCCCAGCACCTCACCCTCGCGGGCGTCGAAGCTCAGATCGGCGACGGCCTGAAGACCGCCGAACCGCCTGGAGAGGCCGCGTACCTGAAGCAGGGCAGCGGACCCGGTCATTGCGACGGTCCTCGCGACTGCGCGAGACGCCGACCCCGCAGTGCCTCCCAGAGTCCGATCAGGCCACGAGGCTGAAACAGGACAGCCAGCACCATGACCAGACCAAAAACCAGCGCGTGGTGGTGACCGATGAGCGGCGACAACACAAACGGCATCAGGTAAAGGAGGATTGCGCCGATGATGGCGCCCGCGTGGCTGCCCGAGCCCCCGATAATCACCATGAAGAGCAGCAGGAATGCGTTTTCGAGGCCGAAGATCACCGGGTTCACCGTGTTGTCGACGAAGGCATACACGATGCCGGCAAGGCCTGCGAGCGCACTGGTGATGACATAGGCAATGACGCGGGTTCGGCGCGGGTCAATACCCATGGCAGCCGCAGCTTCGGGGTTGTCGCGTACCGCGCGGCAGGCACGTCCGAAGTACGAGCGATCCAGGCGCCAGAGCACGGCGAGCGTGCCCAGCATCAACACCACAATCACCACCGTGTACCACGGCCCCGTGATGCGAAACCCGGCGATCTCGGGAATGCGGTAATTCGCGAGCCCTCCCGTTCCACCCGTCACGCTCCCGCCCTCGTTGAGAAGCACAACGAAAAGCTGCGCAAAGGCCAGCGTGGCAAGCGCCAGATAGAAGCCATCCAGTCGCGTTGCCGGAATGGCCACCACCAGCGCCGCGAGCGCACAGATCAGCACAGCGGCTGGCACCGCAAGCGGCAGTGCCCACTGCAACTGCGTGGTGAGAATGACGATGCTGTAGGCGCCGATCCCGTAGAAGGTGAAATGCGAAAATGCAACCTGCCCGGAAATGCCGAACAGAAAGTTGTAGCCCAGGGCGAGGGTGACCCACAGCAAAAGTTTCCGGTAGATGTCGGTCTGATAAGCCCCCAGAACGAAAGCAAGCGCCGAGAGAACAAGCGCGGCAACAAGATAGCCGATGAGTGATTTCATCAGCGGGCCTCGCGGGCGCGCAGCAACCCGGTGGGGCGCACCAGCAGGAAGGCAATCAGAAGCACCAGGGGCACACCCATCGCAAGTCCGGCCGGAACCGGGGCGTAGCGCACGATGAACTGCTCCGTGAAGGCGAGGATCAGCCCGCCCAGCAACGCCCCCTCCACGCGGCCGACGCCGCCGATCACCAGCGCGGTGAATCCCTGAATGGCAAGCGGCAGCCCCATCATGAAGTGGGCCGAAACATTGGCCGACACGAGGAGCCCCGCGAACCCCGCAACCGCTGCGCCCGCGGCAAACGCAAGCGCGGTGACCCGCGCAAGGTTGATCCCCATCAGCGCCGCAGCGCGGCGGTCGATGGCCACGGCCTCAAAGCTTCGACCGGTCAGGGTTCGCTCAAAGAACAGCCACGTTCCCGCGAACACCGCGAGCGTGCAACCAATGATGAAGAAACTCTGATAAGACCCTGCGAGAAGTCCCAGCTCGAGTCGACCGAAGCCGAACGCGCCAGGCACGGGCCGCGGGTCGGGACCGAACCCCACCGAGACCAGTTCGCGGAACACCACCAGCATGCCCAGGAGGGCGAGGATGGGCGCGAGCACTGGCGCTCCCCGCTCGACGAGCGGCCTCACAGTGAGACGCTCCGTTGCCCAGCCCGTAAGAAGCATCACGAGCACAACCAGGGGCAGGCCGAGGAAGTAGGGGACGTTCCATGCCGAGAGCAGTACGAAACCTGCGAAGGCGCCAACCATGCCCCATTCGCCGACTGCAAAATTGATGATGCCGGTCGGGCGGGTCATCAGCAGGTAAGCGAGCGCGAGCAACCCGTAAATGCAGCCGCTCGCCGTCGCACTGACCAGCAGTTCAAGAAAATCACGCATGAAGCGTCGGGCGCGAAACGGCGAAGCGCTTCGCGCCGAAGATCACTTGAGCCCGACGTGCACCACCCGGCCCTGGCGGTCGCCCTCATAAACGCGCACCACCATGCCGTTGGGGTCGAAGCCGGTGCGCTTGCCCTCACGGAACTGATAGGTGGCGCCCGCGCCGCCCATCACACCGACATAACCAGTGGTTGCCTGCATCGCTGCGCGGACCTTTTCCTTGTCGGTACTGCCGGCCCTGCGGATGGCATCGGCGACCATCATGACGCCGTCATAGCCGTAGCCCATCAGGTTGTAGGGCTCGGCACCCGAGTCCTTGCGGTAGGCCTCGATAAAGCGAGCGGTTTCGGCCTTGGCGGGGTCAAACGCATCAACGAACACGACGCCGTCAAGCAGGCCCTTGGCGACCGCCGTGTACTGGGGGACAGACAGGTTGTAGTTGCCAAGCACCGGGGTCTTGAGCCCGAGTTGCCGGTAAGCACGCAGAATCAGCACGTTTTCCGGTGTGAGCACGCCAGCCATGAAGAGCGCCTCGGGCGTGGCAGCGCGAATCTTCTGCATCTGCGGCTCGGCGGTATTGGCGCCCCGCGGAACCACTTCCTCCGCGACCACCTGAATGCCTGCTTTCTCGAGGCCGGCCTTGAAGAACCGGTTGATCAACTGCCCGAGGTCGGAGTTGTCGGTGATCAGCGCGACACGTTTGAAATTCTTGGAGCGCGCATAGGCAAGGAGCGTGGCGATTTGCGTTGAGCCCAGTGGTCCGGTCTGCCAGAAATTCGGGTTGTCGATCTGCGTGGTGAGCGTGTCGCCGCTGTTCGACGGCGTCATGTGCGGGGTCCTGGTTTCAAGCGATACGCTTTGCGCCTGCTGCGTGGCGGGCGTGAGCGATACCGACAAAATGAATGCAACGCCCTGATCGACGAGCTTGCGCGCCGCTGTGGCGGACACGTCGGGGCGGCCTTGATCGTCTTCGGTGAGCAGTTCGATCGGGCGACCCAGCAACCCGCCCTGGGCATTGAGTTGCTTGACCGCAAAGGCCGCGCCGATGGCCACCGGCTCGGCATAAGGCTTGGCCGGACCGACCCTGTCGGTGATCATGCCGATCCGAACCGTCGTCTGCGCCAGCGCTCCGGCGGCGAACAGCGTGAATGCTGCGCCCGCCGAGAGGGCGAGGGCCTGCCTGCGCAGGGTGGAAATCAATCTGGTCATGTCTGTCTCCTCCAAATGCCGGGGTGGTCCGGCGAAATATCGGCCCTCGCACTATTCCGGCGAGTGGCCTGCTGTCGGGGGTGCGTTGCCCCCGACATGGTGTGACGAGTGTGCGCCGCGACCGCTGCGCACAAACGCTTCCGAAACCTCAGCCTCTGGGACCCAGCTGCCGGATCCAGTTCTGCAACGCAAGCATCTGTTCGGCGATGATCTTGCGTGTCGCCTCATCCGTCAACTCTCCCTGCTCGTTGAACCGGGTGTGACACGCGCCGATGAACACCTCGGGCTTTGTCAGAACGTTGGCTTCCAGGCCGCCAATGATCTTGCGAAGATCGTACTGGCTGCGTGCGCCGCCGAGTGGGCCCATGGTGGCCGACAGAATTGCGGTGGGCTTGCCCTTGAAGGGTTGCGGGTTCAGTCGCGAAAGCCAGTCGATTGCGTTTTTCAGAACACCGCTCACAGAAAAGTTGTACTCGGGGCTTGCAATGAGCAGACCGTCGGCCTGTGCGATTTCCGCGCCCAGCGCCTGCACACTCGCCGGGAATCCCTTGGCCTGCAAGTCGCCGTTGTAGAGCGGCACGGCCGAATAATCAACGACCCGGATGGACATGCCGTCGGGCGCGAGCGCTGCCGCCGCCTGCAGCGCAGCGTTGTTATAGCTTTTTGCCCTGAGGCTTCCGGACAAGGCAACGACTTTCAATGCACTCATGTTGAATCCGCGTTAAAGAGGTGGGAAAGGAGGGAAGGTGTGATGAAACCGGCGTACTGCCTGATCCATCGCTCATGACGGCTGGATACAGCCCTTGCTGATGATACCGTCAAGCCGACCCAATACCGGAACGGCCTGAACCGGCGCCGAGATTGACACGAGTCTGGCCGCGCCTCTAGGCTGAATGCGTTCGAGTCATGAGAGCATCGTATGAAACGCAGACACCTGATCCAGACCCTGCCACTGCTGGCGCTGCCAGGCGCACTCACCGCCCAGTCCGCGTGGCCCGATCGACCGGTTCGGCTGGTGGTGCCTTACCCGCCTGGCGCCTCGACCGATGCCCTGGGGCGAATGGTTGCGCAAAAGGTCTCGGCTGCGATCGGTCAGCCGGTGGTGGTTGAGAACCGCGCAGGCGCAAGCGGCATCATCGGCACCGAGCATGTGGCCCGCGCCGCCCCCGACGGCTACACCTTTCTGCTTGGCACCGATTCCACGCATGCCTCGAGCACGCACATGACCGCAACGCCAAGCTATCACCCGATCCGCGACTTCACTCCGCTCACTCTAGCGGCGGCCAACCCGATCGTGCTGGTCTGCCACCCAGGGGTCCCGGCGCGCACGCTGCCGGAACTGATCGAATGGCTGCGAAAAAATCCGGACAAGGGGGGCTTCGGAAGCTCGGGCGCGGGATCGCCGCATCATCTGTCGGGCGAGTTGCTGCGTGAACGCTCCGGCGCCTCGCTTGTTCACGTTCCCTACAAGGGCGGCGCCCCCGCCATTGCCGACCTGATCGGTGGGCAGATCTCCATGGTGTTTGCAAGCGCGATCACCATCCTTCCGCATGTCCAGTCAGGCCGCCTGCGCGCCATTGCGGTGACCAGCGCTGCGCGGTATCCGGGCTTGCCTGATGTCGCGACCGTCGCGGAGACCTATGCCGGATTCGAGATGGACTCGTGGCTTGCGTTTTTTGCGCCAGCCAATTTGCCGGCCCCGATACAGATGCGACTGAGCAGCGAAATTCGTCGTGCAATCTCAGACCAGGAGAACCGGGACAAGCTGGCGGCGGGGGGACTCATTGTTGTTGCCAGCGACCCCGCCGAGCTTGCCCGCGTGGTCGAGCGCGAGTTCGCTGCCCGCGGACGGCTCATCCGCGATGCCGGGCTGCGAGGTTCATGATGGCGCGAATCGAACTGCGATTGCCGTCTGACACCGCTCGTGGCTTTGCTGGTCCAGCCTGCTTCGAGCGGTCGACTGCAGCGACGCGGTTCGATTGACAGCAGCGTTCACCAGCGATTTAATACGCGCTCTTTTTTTCCACGTTGGCTCAAAGATTCTCTGCGGCCGGCGTTTTTTATCGTGTGACAAGGGGACCATAGTGAACAAGAACGAACTGATCGAGCACATCGCCAAACAAGCAGACATCTCCAAGGCGGCGGCTGGCCGCTCGCTCGATGCGCTGATCGGTGCGGTCCGCACCACGCTCAAGAAGGGCGGAACCGTGACTCTGGTGGGCTTCGGCACGTTTGCAGTGGGCAAGCGCGCGGCCCGTACGGGTCGCAACCCCCGAACCGGGGCCGCAATCAAGATCAAGAAGGCCAATGTGCCGAAGTTTCGTCCCGGCAAGGCGCTCAAAGACGCGATCAACTGAACAGGATCAAAACATGGGCGCGCGGTGGGCGCTCCAGTTTGCGGTACGTGTGTCTTTTCCTTATAATCTTTGTTTTGCTCGACCGGGTGCTTAGCTCAGTTGGTAGAGCGGCGCCCTTACAAGGCGTAGGTCGGGAGTT
>JBMSQB010000017.1:0-57280 GCA_049423065.1 Burkholderiaceae bacterium | reverse complement strand
GAGGCCGCTCACTCCCCCGCAATCGACACCGAATATCCATGCTGCGTGAGGAGCGCGCACCGCCGCGCCTCCGCCAGATCGGCCTCCACCATCTCTGCGCACATCTGCTGCACGGTGATTTCAGGCACCCAACCCAGCCTTTCTTTCGCCTTGGCTGGATCACCCAGCAGCGTTTCCACCTCGGTGGGCCGGAAATATCGGGGATCCACCCGCACTACCACCTGGCCGGGCTTGAGCGCTGGCGCTTTGTCGCCCTTCACCGCCTCAACCACCGCAACTTCATCAACGCCCTCGCCCTCGAAACGCAGCTGCACGCCCAGCTCACGCGCGCTCCAGTCGATGAACTGCCGCACGCTGTGCTGCACACCCGTGGCAATGACAAAATCTTCCGGCGTGTTCTGTTGCAGCATGAGCCACTGCATGCGTACGTAATCACGCGCATGCCCCCAGTCGCGCAACGCATTGAGGTTGCCCATGTAGAGGCAGGGTTCCAGCCCCTGCGCAATATTGGCCAGCCCCCGGGTGATTTTGCGCGTGACAAAGGTTTCGCCCCGCCGCGGGCTTTCATGGTTGAACAGGATGCCGTTGCAGGCATAGAGCCCATAGGCCTCCCGATAATTCACCGTGATCCAGTATGCATAGAGCTTGGCCACTGCATAGGGGCTGCGCGGGTAAAACGGCGTGGTTTCCCGCTGCGGAATCTCCTGCACCAGGCCATAGAGCTCGCTGGTGGAGGCCTGATAAAAACGGGTCTTTTTCTCGAGTCCGAGAATGCGGATGGCTTCAAGCAGTCGCACCGTGCCGAGCGCATCGACATCAGCCGTGTATTCAGGCGATTCAAAACTCACCGCCACATGGCTCATGGCGCCCAGGTTGTAGATCTCGTCGGGCTGGGTTTCCTGAACAATGCGAATCAGGTTGCTGGTGTCGCTCAGGTCGCCGTAGTGCAGGCGAAAGCGCGCGTCATCCACATGCGGGTCTTCGTAAATATGGTCCACCCGCTGGGTGTTGAACGAGCTGGCCCGGCGTTTGATGCCATGCACCGTGTAGCCCTTTTCAAGCAGAAACTCCGCGAGGTAGGAGCCATCCTGCCCGGTAATTCCGGTGATGAGCGCAACTTTGCCAGTGGTGGATGTCATGAGGGTATTGGCCCGCAAATTGGGGGGCAAAAACTGAACAGCCTGAAAGTCTAGCCCAATACGGTCCCGCCCATCCGCCACTACAATGCGCGGCTATCCTCTCTCGGAAGCCGACATGAGCACTGATTCCTATCAGCCCCCCAAAGTGTGGACCTGGACCAAGCCCAGCGGCGGTCGCTTTGCCAACATCAACCGCCCGGTGGCGGGTGCCACCCAAGAGCGCGAGCTGCCGGTGGGCGAGCACCCCTTTCAGCTTTATTCGCTTGCCACGCCCAACGGCGTGAAGGTAACGGTGATGTTTGAAGAGCTGCTGGCCGCTGGCCACAGTCAGGCCGAATACGACGCCTGGCTCATTCGCATTGGCGAAGGCGATCAGTTCGGAAGCGGCTTTGTGGCGGTGAACCCCAACTCCAAGATTCCCGCGCTGCTTGACCGCAGCGGCCCCACGCCAGTACGGGTGTTTGAGTCGGGCGCCATCCTCCTCCATCTCGCAGAAAAGTTTGGAGCCTTCATCCCCACCGAGGGCGCAGCGCGTGCGCAATGCCTGTCGTGGCTCTTCTGGCAAATGGGCAGCACCCCCTATGTGGGCGGCGGCTTCGGGCATTTTTATGCCTACGCCCCGGTGAAGATCGAATACGCCATTGACCGCTTCACCATGGAGACCAAGCGCCTGCTCGATGTTCTGGATCGCCACCTGGCAGACCACGAATACATGGTGGGCGACCACTATACGATCGCCGACATGGCCCTCTGGCCATGGTACGGCCAGCTCGCCGAGGGGCGCCTGTACGGCGCGGCCGAGTTTCTACAGGTGGACACTTATCGGCACGTGCAGCGGTGGACCGCTGCCATCGCCGCCCGACCGGCGGTTCAACGCGGGCGCGTGGTGAATCGAGTCACAGGCGACGCGGAGAAGCAGATGCCGGAGCGGCATGGGAAGGGCGATCGGTATCCGGCGGTTTGAGAGGCGCTCGCATCGGGCACCGGCACCCAGGCGGTGCGTGCCCCCGGCTGTTCAGGGGCGGTCAATCGCCCCACACCTTCTTTGCCACCTCGACACAGCGCGCGAGCTTCGCGAGCTGATCGGACTCGGTCACCGGATTCCCGGCCACTGTGGAAGCGAACCCGCATTGCGGGCTGAGCCCCAGCTGCGACACGTTGATGAACCGCCCTGCGTCATCAATGCGCGCGCGCAGGAAATCCACCGACTCCAGATCCGCCACCTTGGATGACACGATGCCCAGCACGACACCCTTGTCGGCAGGCACATGGCGGAGCGGGGAGAAATCGCCCGCGCGCGGCGTGTCGTATTCCAGCAGGAAATGGTCGACCTTCGCGCCCTTGAAGAGCTTTTCGGCAACATCGCCATAGCCGCCCTCGGACAGGTACTTGCCCTTGAAATTTCCACGGCACATGTGGATACCGATCTTCATGTCGGCCGGACGCCCGCCCACGGCCTGATTGATGGCGTCAACGTAAAGATCAACCAACCGATCGGGATCGCTGCCCTGCGCTCTCACCTTGTCGCGAATATCCGGATCACACAGCATGGCGAGCGGAACCTCGTCGAGCTGTGCGTAGCGTCCACCCGCTGCATGGAGCTCGGCAAGCTCTTCCTGAAACACTTTTGAAAGGTCGGCAAAGAAGGCCTCGTCGGTGGCATAGGTGCCCGGCTCGGCAAACGAGGTGCCGCGCCAGAAATGCAGGGTGGAGGGCGACGGCATGGTGACCTTGACCGTTGCACGCGTGAGCGGCGCAACGAAACGGAACTCATCCACGGTAATGGGCCCGCTACGATGGATTTTCTTTTCGACATGCGGCGCGGTGAACTCCACCACATTGTCCGACTCGTCGCGAAACTTGAACACCGCAGGCCGGATGCCCATGCCGGTGGTCTTCTGGACGAATCGGAGCCAGTAGGAGCCGCGCCGAAACTCGCCGTCGTTCAACACCTGAAGCCCTGCCTGCTCCTGAAGCGCCACCACCCCGCGGATCGCGTCATTGGTGACGCGTTCGAAATCGGCTTCATTGATCTGCCCTGCCGAACGCGCTTTCCACGCCTGACGAAGCGGAGCCGGCCGCAACAGGCTCCCGACATGATCAGCACGAAATGGGGGACGACCTGACGGTGCGGTGGACATTGGACTGGGCTCCGGAATAAGGGTCTTGATCAAGGCCAGGATTGTATGCCGGGGCAAGTTGCTCAGGCGCGGCGCCGCGGTGCGCCGGTATCCCTGGGCCAATCGAACCAACGCCCAAGCAGCCGATACGTTGTTCCCACGCTCAGCAACAGCACCACCACGCGCATGACCTGAAACGCAGTGACCACGGGCACACCCAGCTGCAGCACCTTGGCGGTGAGCGCCATCTCGGCCACGCCGCCCGGTGCCACCGCAAGCAGGAGCGTGACCACCCGCAGGCCCGACAGCCACGACAGACCCCATGCAAGCAAAAGCGCGAGGCCCACCCCCACCACCGAACTGACTGCCACCACCGACAGATAGCGCGGCGCCACCCGAAAAAAATCGGGCGCAAAGCGCGAGCCGATGGCCACCCCAAGCAACAACTGCCCGATATTGATGACCGGCCTGGGCAGCGCACTGAGTGACAGGTCGGACCAGGCGAGCGCTGCGGCGCAGAACAACGGCCCCAGCACCCAGGCGTTGGGAAGGCGCACGCGCTGGGCAAGGACTCCCGCCGTACCGGTGAGCGCGGCAAGCACCAGGAGCCCAGGAATCGAGATGGCCATGGGAGGCGGCAGCCACGCATCATCGCCATGCACACCAAGCGCTGCCATGCTGAAGGGGATCAGCGTGATCACGATGATGAGCCGCAGCGTGTGGCCCGCCGAGATCAATTGCCCCGAGCCCCCGTACCGCTCGCCCTGGACCAGCATTTCAGACGCCCCGCCGATCGCGCCACCAAAAAAGGCCGTGGCCGGATCCACTCGTGCAAAGCGGATCAGCGCCCAGCAGAACCCCCAACCGATCATGATGATCGCGGTGGTGGCAACGATGAGCGCCGGCCCCAGCGCGCTCATCCGGGCCACCGCATCCGGCGTGAAATAAAGCCCCAGAACTGCACCCACCACCCACTGGCCGCCCCGGCGAACGGCGATCGGTGGCGCAAAGCCTGCACCCGCGAGGTTGCACGCGCCGACGGCAAAGATCGGGCCGAGCATCCAGGGCAGCGGCGTATGGAGCCAGGCGAAGAACGCACCCCCCAGCGTGCCGGCAAGAAGTGCGAGCAGCGTACGAAGCCAGCGACCGGTCACATTCGGCTTCCCGGGACCCCTATCGTTTCGGATCAAGCGCGTCCCGCAGGCCATCGCCAAACAGATTGAAGGCCAACACAGTGAGAAAAATCGCAAGCCCGGGGAAGATCGCCATCCAGGGCGCCTGCGTGAGAAAACGCTGGGCGGTGTTCAGCATTGACCCCCAGCTGGGCGCGGGCGGCTGTTGACCCAGCCCGAGAAATGACAGACTGGCTTCGGCGATGATGGCCGAGGCAATGGCGAGCGTGGCCTGCACCATCACCGGCGGCAGGATGTTGGGGAAGATGTGTCGAAGGAGAATCCGGCCGGGCGGATTACCCACCGCGCGCGCAGCCTCCACCCAATCCTCGCTTCGCGCAGCAAGCACCTGACCTCGAGCCAGGCGCACAAAAATCGGCGTGGCGGTGATGCCGATCGCGATCATTGCATTGCCCAGGCTCGGGCCAAGAAAGGCAGCGAGCGCAATGGCCAGAATCAGAAACGGAACCGCGAGCATGGCATCGGTGAGCCGCCCAATCACCAGATCGAACCAACCGCCCACATAGCCCGCGAGCATGCCAAGCGGCACGCCCGCACACACCGCAATCGCCACCGCGATCACCCCTGCGGACAGCGACGCTCGTCCGCCCCAGATCACCCGCGACAGGAGGTCTCGCCCCACCTCATCGGTGCCCAACCAGTGCGCGGCGCTCGGCGCCTTTCGCACCAGTGACCAGCTGGTGGCAAGCGGGTCGTAGGGTGCGACCCAGGGCGCGAATACCGAGAGCAGCACCACCACTGCCAGCACCACCGCGCCGAAGAGCGCGGCCGGTCGACCCAGCCATGCCTTCATCCGCGAAGCCTCGGATTGACGAGCACATAGAGCACATCAGCGAGCAGATTGAGAAGCACATAGACCGTTGCGGTGACCAGCACCACGCCCTGCACCACTGCGTAATCGCGGTTGAAAACCGCATCCACAATCAGCTTGCCAAACCCCGGCACCGAGAACACCTGCTCGGTGAGGACCGCGCCCGACAACAATGTGCCGAACTCAAGCGCACCCAGCGTAATGACCGGCGTGAGCGCATTGCGAAGCGCATGCCGCAACACCACCGCGCGCTCGCGCAGCCCTTTCGCGCGCGCAGTGCGCACATAGTCGGCCGACATTGCCTGAAGCATGGCCGAGCGGGTATGTCGCATGAGCACCGCAGCGATCGCGTTCCCCAGCACGAAGGCCGGCATCACGGTGGTGGCAAGCGACTGCCCCAGATCTTCAAACGGACTGACCCAGCCCGAGGCAGGCAGCCAGCCAAGCTGCACCGAGAACAGGAAAATGAGCAAGATGCCCAGCCAGAAATTGGGCGTGGAGAGCCCCCACAGCGCAAAAACATTGGCCGCCGTGTCCCAGGCCGTGCCTTTTTTAACCGCCGACAGGATGCCGGCAGGGATGCCGATCAGCAGCGCAAACGCCATGGCCATGGTGGCGAGTTGCAGCGTGACCGGGAGCTTGTCGGCAATCAGTGAGGCCACCGGCTGCTTGATCCGCATTGACTCGCCCAGATCGCCCTGCAGCACGCCCCCCATCCAGTACAGGTACTGAACCGGAAGCGGCTGATCGAGCCTGTATTGCTTGCGGATCTGCTCGATCACCTCGGGATCTTTTTCCTCACCCGCCATCACCAGCGCCGGATCACCCGGCAGCAGTTGCTGCAGCATGAAGATCATCACCGACACCAGGAACAGGGTCGGGATGAGTTGCAGCAGACGACGGGGAAGGAAATTGAGCATTCGACGATCGGGGACGGGCAGCAGGGAGTCACCCCCTGCCCGACGGGCGACGGATTAACGGCCGAGCTTCAGATCCGTTACCCGGATCAGGCCATCGGGCATGACCTTGAAGCCCTCCAGCCGCGGCGAGTGGGCAAAGAGCAGCGCACGATGATAGAGATAGACCACCGACCCTTCGGTGAGCCAGCGCTGCGCCACCTGCTCATAGAGCGCCTTGCGCTCGGGCACCGCCGTGACGGTACGCGCCTTGTCGAGCAGCGCATCCATGTCGGCGCTGCAATAGCGACCGTAGTTGAGCGGCCCCTTGCAGGAGGCGAAGGAGTAGATGTTGCCGTCTGGATCGGTGCGGCCGCTCCAGGCAAGCATGTAGAGCTGAAAATTACCCTTCTCGGCTTCGTTCAACGAGGTGGCAAACTCGGTCACCCGGATCTTCAGATCAAAGCCCGCCTCGGCTGCCATCGACTGCATCACTTCGGCCACGGCGCGCGTTTCAGGGTTGTTGGGCACCATGAAATCAAGCGCAAGCGGTGTGGTGACGCCGGCCTCTTTCAGCAGCGCCCGCGCGCGCGCCACATCACGCTTGGGCGTGGGGAACTTGGCCTGGTAGTAGGGGTTGGCCGGGCTCACCCACTGGTTGTTCACCTTGTTGATGCCGTTGAACACCACCTGGTTGATGGCATCGCGGTCGAGCGACAGTTCGAACGCGCGACGCACGCGGGCGTCCTTCGCAAACGGCGTGTTGGCCTTCTCGCCGTTGGTCAGATTCATGGTGATGCCCTGATAGCCCAACTCGGTGCCCGTGGCGAGCTTGAGTTTTGGATCTTTGCTCACCTGCGGGGCATCGGTGGCGAGCAACCGCTCGAGCAGATCGAGTTGCCCCGACTTCAGATTGGCAAGCCGAACGGTGGAATCCTGGATCGGCCGGTAGACGATGCGGTCGATGTGCACGCGTGCCTTGTCCCAGTAGTCGGCAAAGCGCTCGACCACGATCCGGTCTTGCGCGACGCGCTCAACGAAACGGTAGGGCCCGGCGCACACCGGCGCAGTCCCGAACTTGTCACCCAGCGCCTGCGCGGCCTTGGGCGACACCATCATGCCGGCACGGTCGGTGAGTTGGGCGAGCAACGGTGCGAACGGTGTCTTCAGATGCAAGCGTACCGTGAGGGGGTCGACCACCTCGACCCGGTCGATCTGCGCGATTTCCGCGCGACGGAACGAGCCCTGCATCGTGAGATGCCGTTCGATGCTGAACTTGGCCGCTTCGGCGGTGAAAGGCTCGCCATCATGGAACTTCACGCCCGGGCGCAACCGGATGGTCATGCTGCGGCCGTCTGCGGCGGTTTCATGGCCGGTGGCGAGTTGTCCGACGATGTTGAGCTTGTCGTCGATATCGAACAGTTTGTCGCAGAGCGAGGCAAACACGATGCGACCGACATACGTGCGGGCCTTGGTTGGATCGAGTTCGTCGGGATCTTCGGCAAGACCAATGCGAAGCGTGGTCTGGGCGGTGGCCGCGCCAACGATCGCGAACGCTGCAGCCAGCGCGAAACCGTGCCGCATCAGGGCGAGAGTGTTCATGGGGCAAAGCTCCGGGAGAGGTCAGGAGGGAGTTGAACTATGCCTCAGGAACGCCGCCTGAAGCCGAGACAGGGTTTTATCGGAGGGCGAGCTCTCGGTCACACCGACCGCTGGCGGCAGGTCGCGCCAGAACCAGCAGGCCACCTGCACGCCGTCGCCAGTGGCTTCCAGCACCGGGCGTTCGGCTGCGCAACGCTCGCGCGCATGCGGGCAACGGGTGTGAAACGCGCAGCCCGAGGGCGGGTTCAAGGGACTGGGCACATCGCCCCCGAGCGCGGGCTCGGTCACCGCACGGTCGGGGTCGGGTACCGGCACGGCCGACAGCAGCGCCCGGGTGTAAGGGTGCCGCGGCATCGCGAAAATCCGCCCGGCCGGCCCCGTCTCGACAAAGCGGCCGAGGTACATGACGGCCAGTTGGTCGGCCACCTGCCGCACCACCGCCAGATCATGGGAGATGAACACATAAGCGAGATTGAACTGCTCCTGCAGATCTGCAAGCAGGTTGAGAATCTGCGCCTGTATCGACACATCGAGCGCCGATACCGGCTCGTCGCAGACGATCAACTTCGGCGCGGCAGCGAGCGCGCGGGCAATCGCCAGACGCTGCCGCTGCCCGCCCGAGAATTCATGCGGATAACGGCTGGCGGCCTCGGCGGGGAGTCCCACCAGTGACAGCAACTCGGCCACGCGCTGGCCGCGCGCCGCCTGGTCGAGATCGGTGTGCAACAGAAGCGGCTCGGCCAGCATGTCGCCCACCCGGATCCGCGGGTTGAGCGATCCGTAAGGATCCTGGAACACCATCTGGATTTTCGCGCGGCTGCGCCGAAGCGCGGCCGGATCGAGCGCACGAAGATCATCGCCCGCCAGCCGGATGCTGCCGCCGTCGGGCTCAATCAGGCGGAGCAGCAGCCGGGCCACCGTAGATTTGCCACATCCAGATTCGCCCACAATCGCGAAGGTGGCGCCCGCAACGAGATCGAAGGACACACCGTCCACCGCCCGTACGAGCGCAGATGCGCGGCCGAACAGGCCCTGCGACACGTTGAACGCCCGCGCAAGGTCGCGCACCTCGAGAAGCGGCGTGTCGCGATGCGGACCAGCCGGGGCGGCGATACTCATGCCGACTCGAGATCGGGCGCGAGCGACTCGGCAAGCGCTTCCAGAGGCGCACGCCTGCAACGCGACCAGTGCCCGGCCGAGAGTTCGACCAGTTCGACCGGGTCGGCGCGACACTCGGGCTGCACAAACGGACAGCGTTCGGCAAAACGGCAGCCGGCGGGCATGGCCGTGGCGGCAGGCACCATGCCGCTGATCGCGGACAGGCGTGCGCGCGGCGCCGCAATCGCCGGAATGGCGCCCAGCAGCCCGACGGTGTAAGGGTGCTGCGGCTGCGAAAAAAGTTCTCTCACCGGCGCCTGCTCGACCACCTGTCCGGCGTACATCACCGCCACCCGGTCGGCCATCTGCGCCACCACGCCTAGATCATGGGTGATGAGAATGATGGCGGTTCCGGTCTCATCGCGCAGGCTTCGCATCAGCGCGAGCACCTGGGCCTGGATCGTGACATCGAGCGCGGTGGTGGGTTCGTCTGCAATCAGCAGCGCAGGCTGACAGAGAAGCGCCATCGCGATCATCACCCGCTGGCGCATGCCGCCCGAGAGGCGGTGGGGATAGTCGTCGATCCGGCGCTCGGGCGACGGAATGCGCACGCGCGCGAGCATGGCAATTGCCGCCTCGCGGGCCTGCAGGCGCGACATTGCACGGTGGCGCATCAGCGCCTCGGTGAGTTGTGACCCGACGGTAAAGGCCGGATTGAGCGAGGTCATCGGCTCCTGAAAAATCATCGCGATGCGGTTGCCGCGCAGGTCAGACCACTGCTTACGGTTGAGGCCCAGCAATTCGCAACCCTCAAAGCGGATCGAACCGGAAAGCGCAGCGGGCGGGCTGGGCACCAGCCCCATGATGGACAGCGCGGTCACGCTCTTGCCGCAGCCTGACTCGCCCACAATGCATAGTGTTTCGCCAGCCCGCACCGATAGGCTCACGCCGTCAACCGCGCGCGCCTCGCCACGGGCGGTGGCAAAGCTCACCCTGAGCGAATCGATCTCAAGGAGCATGGGCCCCTCGGGTCATGCGTTGGTGGCACGCGAACGCGTACCTGCCTGACCCGCGACGGCCTTCGCGATGGCTGCCTCGATCACAGCGCGATCATGAATGCCGCCCGGCCGCGCACGGGTGGCAAAGAACTGCGCGAAATGCGTGAAGCGTTCGCGGCTCACCGCCTCGAGACGCTCGAGTTCGGCAAGCGGATCATCATGATCATCGACCCGGAGATCAAGCGCCGGATACGCCTCGGTCGTGTGGATACGAAGCGCTGCGGCCTGCCGTCCGCGCTTGTCGCCGCCCGCCGCCTCACCGGCCTTGAGCGCATGGATCAGACGCTCGGCAAAGGGCAGGTTCATGCCCTCCTGATAGGCGCGCAGGGTGTCGTCAACCACCCCAGGCCCGACCAGCATGTTGCCGGCTACGGAGACCCGTTCTGCGATGCGGTGCCCGCACCACGGAATGCAATCGGCGCCGGTGTAGGCAGCGATCCGCCCATGCGCGTCCTGAAGATGCAGCTGCCGCGCGGCGCGTCCGGGATCGGCATCGGTGAGCGCAGCCACCACATCATGTGCAGCCACCCCGTTGCGCAACATCGCGAGGGCGTCCAGACCATAAAGAGGATTGATGAGCGCCTGCGTGGCAAGGGCCCCGACCCCGCCCTCTGCATGCGGGCAAAGGGCGCCCACTGCAAAGAAGCGGGTGGCCACCGCCACGCCGAATGCACCGGTGGCCGGGTCGCGCGCAACGATTGAGAAGGTCATCGCGGACGCCGCGGTCGGATGTTCAGTCGCCGAGCAGCGGCACCGACCCGTCGCCCCCCTGCCCCAGGAGACCGGTGCGGGTGTAGATGCCAAGCTTGGCGCGGGTGTCGGCGATGTCGAGGTCACGCATGGTGAGTTGACCGATACGGTCTGCCGGCGTGAACGCGCCCTGGCCTTTTTCCATGGTGAGCCGCTCGGGGTGATAGGTGAGGTTCGGGCTTGAGGTGTCGAGGATGGAGTAGTCGTTGCCTCGCCTGAGTTCAAGCGTGACCTCGCCGGTGACGGCGCGCGCCACCCATCGCTGTGCGGTTTCGCGCAACATGAGGCTCTGCGGATCGAACCAGCGCCCGTGGTAGAGCAGTTTCCCCAGTCGGCGGCCGTTGGCGCGGTACTGCTCGATGGTGTCTTCGTTGTGAATGCCGGTGACCAGGCGTTCGTAGGCAATGTGGAGCAACGCCATGCCGGGGGCTTCATAGATGCCGCGGCTTTTGGCTTCAATGATGCGGTTTTCGATCTGGTCGCACATGCCCAGACCGTGCCGACCGCCGATGCGGTTGGCCTCCTCAAAGAGTGCCACCTGATCGGAGAAGCTTGCGCCATTGAGCGCCACCGGCTGCCCTTCCTCAAACCGCACGGTGACCGTTTCAGGCTTGACCACCACCTCTTCTCGCCAGAACGCCACGCCCATGATGGGATTGACGATGGTGATGCCCTTGTTCAGAAACTCGAGGTCTTTCGCCTCGTGGGTGGCGCCCAGCATGTTGGAGTCGGTGGAGTAGGCTTTCTCCACGCTCATCTTGTAATCGAAGCCATTGGCGATGAGGTACTCGCTCATCTCCTTGCGGCCACCGAGCTCGTCGATAAAGGTTTGATCGAGCCAGGGCTTGTAGACCCGCAGTGCCGGATTGGCGAGCAGACCATAGCGATAGAAGCGCTCGATGTCGTTACCCTTGAAGGTGCTGCCATCACCCCAGATGTTGACGCCGTCATCCTTCATGGCCACGACAAGCGCGGTACCTGTCACCGCACGGCCAAGCGGCGTGGTGTTGAAGTAGGTGGCGCCCGCGGTGGACACATGAAAGGCCGCGCATTGAATGGCGGCAATGCCTTCGGCAACCAGCTGCTTGCGGCAGTCGATCAGCCGCGCAATATCGGCACCGTAGGCGCGCGCCTTGCGCGGAATGTCTTCGTAATCGGTCTCGTCGGGCTGACCGAGATTGGCGGTGTAGGCGCACGGAACGGCGCCGCGCGCGCGCATCCAGTGCACAGCGGCCGAGGTATCAAGCCCACCGGAGAAGGCAATGCCGACGCGCTCGCCGACAGGAAGCGACTGCAGAATGTTCTGGCTCATGGATCAGGATCGTGCGGGGGAAAAGGACACCCGGCGCGTGAGCGCGCCGAAGCAAACCCCTAAACGTATCACGAACGGGCCGTTCGATCGTTGCGGTCGAGAACGCACCCGGCCTGCAGCCAATGCCATTTCCCGGGGAGAAACTCCCAGGGAATGAGCGAAACCGGGGTGCCCGGTGGAAACACACACGCCGTGCGGTGATCCTGCCATTCGCCACTGGCGTTGAGCGTGGCAAGGAGGGCCTCGCCCGCCGCATCAAGCGAATGGTTCCGATCCTTGAGTCGCAGCCCTGTGGGCTCGAGCACCGCGCGCTCGATCGGCCTCGAAAGCACCGCGCCAACATCACCCGGCAGAGCAGGCCCCGACAACCAGTCATGCACACTCGCCCACTCCCGCCCCGCGAGCCGCCTGGGGAGCCCAGCCAGCGCAGCCTCCACCGCATCCAGATCGTGATGGCGATAGATCTGCTGCCCCAGCACGTTATCGAACAGCCAGGCCGCATCGGGCCAGCGCGCCATGAGCGCTTCCAGTCGCAACAGCGCGTCCAGCCGATGCCAGTGCACTGACGTGCCTGCGCGCCTCAGGCGCCGTCCATGGCGCCAGGCAAAAAGCGGGCGGGCCAGCGGGTCGATATCGATCGCCTCGATACACCGGAAACGTTCGAGGAAATCGGTCGACATCATCCATCCGGCAGACGCGCCGACCAGCACCAGATGGCGAGACTCGAACCTCAGCGTGCCCAGCCAGCTCGCGATCGCCTCCCGCGTCGGGCGCCAGCGGCCCGATGCCCTCAGGGCGCGAACATGCCAGACGGCGCCGCCGGTGCGATTCGGGCCGACAGAGGGCGCCGGAAACGCGGGCGCCTGTTCAGGGTCGAGCGTAGAGTGCGGCGTATGCGAAGCGGTCATGGATCCATTGTAGACAGACGCGCCACCCCGGGATCCCGACCCGCCAACCTGGGCATGACCTCGGTTCCACCGGATCACTGGGGGACAATCCCGTCAACGTTTCCATCCCTCTTGACAGGCAGCCTCATGATCTCCGTCTTCAAGCGCGCCGTGCTGGCCACGGCACTCGCCCTGGCCACCTTGTTTTCTCCGGAGTCCGCGATGGCCGTATCCGAACCCGCCTTCACTATCGAGCGTCGCGAGGGTGATTTCGAACTTCGCGACTACCCCGGCTTTGTCGTCGCCGAGACCCGGGTCGAAGGCGGCTTTGACGAAGCGAGCCGCGCGGGCTTCCGGCGGGTAGCGGGCTATATCTTCGGCGGCAACAGCGGGCCCGACGGTCAGCCGGTAAAAATCGCCATGACAGCACCGGTCACCGTGGAACCAGCAGGGGGCGACCAATGGCGCCTGCACTTCGTGATGCCCGAGGACCTTCGTTCGAACACGCTACCCAAGCCCTCGGATCCATCGGTCAATCTTCGCGAGGTGCCGCGGCACCGGATGGCAGTGGTGCGCTTTGGCGGCTTCACCACCGAAACCGCCATCAGCGAGCAGACGCGCAGACTGCGCGAGTGGGTCACCACCCAGGGCCTGCAGGCTGCGGGCGAAGCGCAGATCGCGCGCTACAACGATCCCTTCACCCTGCCCTGGAATCGCCGCAACGAAATCATGATCCCGGTGCGTTGAGCGCGGGCTGGTCCGGCATTCATCGGGTCCGGTGCGCCGGGCGCCCACCCTCAGTGATCGTGACCCGAATTGGCGCCGAAGTGGGCATCGGCGCGCTGGGCCTGTGCGCTCTGGTTGCCGGTGTAGAACGCCGGAAAGTGCATGGCCACCACCCCCCGGTCGGCAGCATAGGCGCTGCAGCTTTCCACCTTCAGGGGCTTGCCTGACGGATCGAGTTGCGGCGGCTTGGCCAGCCGCACCTCGGCCAGCGTCTGGAAGGCTGCAGTTCCCATCGGGATCAACAATTCCATGATGTGTGTGCAGGCGGCGCTTCGGCCAAGCTTGCGCTTCACCTCGTTGCTCCAACCGGCCGCGATCCGCGTGCCGATCAGTCGCTCGAGGTTCATGCCGCCCTCCCGGCAGACCGGATAGGGGGTGGAATCGCTCACCGACTCGATCTCGTGCACCACCAGGTCGGTGTCCACCGCAATCCGAACCCACATGTCATGCACCAGATCACCCACCTTCACATGCCGATCACCCGCAGGCGGTGAAAACGGCAGGTCTTTGCTGTCGCTCACCCGGCCCTCAATCTCATACAACCCATCCTGACGATGGTAGCCGCGCATGGTGATCGCACGCAGGTGCACCGGGCGACGACCAATCGAGGCGGGACGTTCAGGCAAAGGCATGACAGGGATCCTTCAATGTGCGGGCACAACGACGCTCAGCGGCGAACAATTCGATTCCTGAGCACACCAATGCGCTCGATTTCGAGTTCGACGACATCGCCGGGTTCGAGAAACCGATCGATCTCAAGACCACATCCGGTTCCGACCGTGCCCGAGGCGATCACCTCGCCCGGGTAAAGCGTTTCCGACTGCGAGATGAACGCGAGAATGTCCGGAAAGCCGTGGTGCATGCCCGATGAATTTCCGCCGCCACGCCGCTCGCCGTTCACTCTCACTTCCATGTCGAGCGTGTGCGGATCACCGATCTCGTCGGTGGTGACGATCCAGGGCCCCAGCACATTGCCGGTATCAAAGTCCTTGCCCTTCATCGGCCCCATACCGAGCGGCCGCTCCACCATCTGGACGTCGCGCGCCGAAAAATCATTGAAGATGGTGAACCCGAAAATGTGCGACATCGCCTGGTCGCGGGCGATGTCACAGCCGCGCCGTCCGATCACGCAGGCCAGTTCCAGTTCATAGTCCATCAACTCGGAAAATGGCGGCCAGCGCACGTCGGTTTCATGCCCGACCACGCTCATCCGGTTGCACTTGTACCAGGTGGGGCGTTGGTACCAGACCGGTGAAACGGGGGCCGAAGGTTTGCCGGTGCGCTTTTCCCAGGTTTTCATCGCGTTCAGCAGATGCGCCTCGAACACCAGGCAATCGCGCATCTGGCGAGGCTCGGGCAGCGGCGACAGAAGCTGAAGCCCGGCAAGCGGCTTCGCATGGGCGGCCGGCCAGCGGGCCGCGACCGCGCGCGCCGCATCGAGTGCGGCGTCACCGCCATCGATCAGATCCAGCATGGATTCAAACGCCGGGCGGGCAAGCGCCAGCTCGGCCGCGGACCTGGCCAGATCGAGCACCTGCCCAAGGCGCGTATCGACCACACCCACTGCACGCGAGCCATCGTCGCGAACAAACGTGGCGAGCTTCATGGTTGCGCCCTAGTCTTCGAAGATCGCCACGGCCCGGGTAAAGCCCGCCGACCCGCCCCGCACCTTCACCGGGAAACAGGAGAGCGTGAATCCGTGCGCGGGCAGCACCTCGAGGTTGTGCATCTTTTCAATGTGGCAATAGCCGATCTCGCGCCCAGCCTTGTGGCCTTCCCAGATCACCTTCACGTCGCGGGTTTCGTCATAGGTCTTGGCCATGTGCTTGAAGTGGGCGTCCCAGGACCAGCAGTCGGTACCGGTGACGCGCACGCCGCGCGAGGTGAGATAGAGCGTTGCCTCGCGGCCCATTCCGCAGCCCGCCTCGACATAATCGGGATCGCCAAACCGCTTGCCCGCCGATGTGTTGACCACCACGATATCGAAGGGCTTCAGATCGTGGCCGATGCGCGCAAGCTCCCGCTCGACGTCGTCTGCCTGCACTACATACCCGTCGGGGAAGTGCCGGAAATCGAGCTTCACCCCTCGCCCATAGAACCACTCGAGCGGGATCACATCGATGGTGGCAGCAGGCTTGCCCCGATCCATGGTGGAGGCGAAATGCCAGGGCGCATCGACATGCGTACCGTTGTGCGTATTGACCTTGAGGAACTCGATCGCATACCCCTCGCCATCAATCAGTTCCTCGGGCTTGAGGTCGGCATAGCGCCGCGCGACCAGCGGTGCGGTTTCCTTGTGCGTGCGGTATTCGATGCTGGGCTCAAGCCCGGGCGGATCGGAGCGCACATCGTTTTCGATCGGTACCGACAGGTCGACAAAGCGACGGGCCATCTGGATAGACTCCTTGCGGGGGGACGGGGGAGTCTAGTCCGGCTCCTCTGTCGACCGCAAGGTCGTGCGGTCCGTTCAGTGCAAAGCCGAACGGCACCTGAAAGGCGCCCGCGCCGATCAGGCGCGGTTGATCAATACTCGACCGAATGACCCTTGATGTAGGTCTCGAGGTATTTGATGAGCTCACCCTGCTGCTGCATGATGTCTTTCACCACGTCGCCAATGGATACCATGCCGGTGATTCGACCTGCGTCGGTCACCGGAAGGTGGCGGATGCTGCGGGACATCATGATCTTCATGCAGTGATCGATGGTGTGCTCGGGCGTGACGGTGAGCGGATCACGCGTCATGATGTCGGATACCCGCGTGGCGCTGGCGTCTTTGCCGGGCAGCAGCACACGGATCGCGCAATCGCCCTGCGACACAATACCGGACAGCTGATCGTCATCGATGATGAGCACCGCACGGATCCGGTGCTCACGCATCATGGTGAGCGCTTCCAGCACGCTTGCGCTGGAGGGCAGGGATTTGATCTGACCCGATTTGCGGGCAATACACGATTTGACGGTTGACATGAGGATCCCTGCGCGACCGGACTGATGCGCCCACCCGACCGTCGCGCAACCTCGCCGCGAACAGCTTCGTGGGCATGCAGGCATGTGCCTGACCAAGCCCAAGACTATCCGAACCCGCCTGGCACTTGCGACAATCCCGATCAGGCCGTTCGACCATCGCCACGCAAAACCGCCCCCTGCCGGGCGTTCGCAGCGCTGGCGCAACACCCCCCGCTCGTGATAAACACAGGGCGAAGACCTGATTCATCAGGCCACACGAGGAGACGATCCATGACCACGCGACGACAGGTTCTGGCCGCGGCAAGCGCAGCGGGGCTGGCAGGCGCCAGCCCGCTCACCCGGGCCCAGCAGGCGTTCCCGAGCCGCCCCATCCGCTACATCTGCCCATGGCCCGCAGGCGGCTCCACCGATGCGGTGATGCGCGCGCTGGCGGAGAGCGCGAGCCGCGCGCTGGGTCAGCAGGTGGTGGTCGAGAACAAGCCCGGTGCGGGCGGCACGCTGGGGGCCAACGAGCTGGTGTCGGCACGTCCAGACGGCTACACGCTTGCGCAGCTGCCGCAGAGCGTGTTCCGGCTGCCCCACATGCAGAAGGTGGCATTCAACACGCTCACCGACTTCACCTGGATCGCGTGCCTCACCGGCTACACCTTCGGCATGGTCGTGCTGGCCGAATCACCCATTCGAAGCATCGCCGACCTGGTGGCCTGGGCCAAGGCGCGCCCGGGTGAATTCACCTACGGTTCAACCGGCACGGGCACCAGTCCGCACCTGGCCATCGAGGAATTCGCACAGCGCGCGGGCATCCAGCTCAACCACATCCCGTTCAAGGGCAACGCCGAGAACATGCAGGCGGTGCTGGGCGGCCATGTCATGGCCGCAAGCGACGCGACCGGCTGGGCCCCTCATGTCGAGTCCGGGCGGCTGCGACTGCTCGCCACCTATGGCAGCCAACGCACCCGCCGCTGGCCCCAGGTGCCCACGCTCGACGAACTGGGCTACAAGACCGTGTCGGATTCACCGTTTGGCGTTTGCGGCCCGAAGGGCATGGACGCGGCGGTGGTCCAGACAATTCACGACGCCTTCCGGAAAACACTGGACGACCCTGCCGTGCGGGCAAGCTTCGATCGTTATGACCAGACCGTGATCTACAAGAACACCGCCGACTACACGCGCTTTGCCCGGGAAACCTTCGAGGCCGAGCGCGCCACCATCGAGCGACTCGGGCTCGCCCGGAAAGGTTGATCAGCGTGTCCACCTCCATGCAACTCGCCCCCGCGAAAGGTACCCGCGTACTGGTCGCCGGGGGTTGCGGCGGCATCGGCCGCGAACTCGTCAGCGCACTGACCGACGCGGGCGTCGTGGTCACCGTTTTCGACCTCCCCACCTCGGCCGAGCGCCACCCGCCGCCGGCCGGCGTAGCGCTGATCACACTCGATGCCTCGCTGGCAGCCGAGGTCGACTCGGCCTTTGCCACGCTCGACGCATCATGGCCCGAAGGCTTCGATGGATTTGTGAATCTGGTGGGCTTTGCCGCCGATCGCATCCCGCTCGACCAGCTTCCCATCGCCGAGTGGCAACGCGTGGTCGACGGCAACCTTGGATCGAGCTATCTGCTCAACCGGGCTGCCGTGCCCAGGCTCAGAAAGCGCGGCGGTGGAGCGGTGGTGAACGTCGCATCCGGACTCGCCACGCGCGTCATGCCGGGTTTCGGCCCCTATTCAGCCTCCAAGGCCGCGCTGATTGCACTCACCAAGGCCGTGGCGGTTGAAAACGCACCAGCGATCCGCGCCAACGCAGTGGCGCCTGCGGCGGTGGACACCGATTTTCTGGTGGGGGGAACCGGGCGCGAACGCACCGACTCTCACCTTGACCGCGAGAGCTACATGAAGCTGATTCCGCTCAGGCGGTTGGGCCTGCCCGCCGATGTGGTGGGGCCGATCCTGTTTCTGCTCGGACCGGCTTCCGGCTACATGACGGGACAGACCCTCTATATCAACGGCGGCGCGCTCACCCCCTGAAGGCGACGCGCGCGCGCCTCAAACCTGCATCCCGTAGGCCTTCAGGAAATCGCGCGCGGGCACGCCGGGTTTTTCGGTCGCTGCCAATTGCGCCCGGATCATTGGCACAAACGCAGCCGTCCAGCGCCGTTGCTCATCGGCCGACAGCGCGATCACTTCCTTGTCACGGCGGGCAGCGGCCACCGCATCGTCGCTGTGCTTCTGGATGTTGGCTGCGGCCCGGAGGCTGAGCCCCAGCCCGGTGGTGTCGTCAATGATCTTGCGCAGATCTGCCGGCAGTTTCTGGTAGCGCGCGAGGTTCATGTTGATGGTGAATGGCGAGCGTCCCACCGGCACATCGATCGTGAAGTGGCGACAGACTTCCAGCAGTTTGAAGTCGATGGCTCCGGCCATCGAGATCAATGCACCGTCGACCACGCCCCGTTCGATCGAGTTGTAGATCTGGCCCGCCGGCATGTCGATTGGCGTCGCGCCAAGTGCAATGAGCTGTTCCGACTGCGCCGACGAGGGCGTGCGGATCTTCATGCCCTTCATATCCTCGAGCCTGCGCACGGGCTTCGAGCGGGTCATGACGGCGGCCGCATCTCCGGTCCAGATCACCAGCGGCTTGCTCTCCTTCATTTCGCCATCGGTGAAGAACTTCATGTGCTGCCACATCTTGCGGGTCCCCTCCTCCGAACTGGTCGCCATGCCGGGCAGTTCGGAAAGCGACATCAGCGGGAAATCAGCGGAGGTGTAACCGGGCAAGGTGAAGGTGATGTCGGAGAGACCGCGCACCATCTGCTTGTAGAGTTCGGGCGGTTTGCCGCCAAGCTGCATGGACGGAAACACGCGCAGATTGAGGCGTCCGCCGCTCTTTTCAGCGATTTCTTTTCCCCAGGGCACCATGATCTGGGCCAGACCATAGTGCGTGGGCGGAACGAACGTGGCGAGCTTGATCTCTTCCTGCTGCGCACGCGAGGTGCCGGGCAGGGTCAAAACCAGCGCTGCGGCGGACGAGGCAGCGGCGAAACGTCGACGATCAGGGTTCACGGGGTCTCCTCCTTCAGAAAATGAACGGTGGGTGGCGGCCTCGCCCGAACCGGCTGGCGGCCGTTTTTATGATTGAGAACTATCGGACCATGGCATTGGGAATCATGAGGGCAATATCGGGGAAGGCCACGATCAGCGCAACGCAGACAATCATTGCAACCCAGAACGGGGTGATCGCACGAAAGATCGCGCCCATGCTGGTGTCGGGCACCAGGCCTTTCACCACGAAGACATTCATGCCCACCGGCGGGGAAATCAGGCCCATTTCAAGCAGGATCACCATGATGACGCCGAACCAGATCAGGTCATATCCCAGCGCCTTCACGATCGGAATCACGATGGGCAGCGTGAGCACCAGCATCGAAAAGCCCTCGAGGAACATGCCGAGCACCAGATACAGCGCCATGATCAGGAGCAGCACCACAAACGGTGCAAGCGATGCACTGGTCAGCAGGTCGGCGATTCGACCGGGCAGTCCGCTCAGCGCGAGAAACGGGCCGAACACCAGCGCACCCATCAGGATGAGGAACACCATGGCGGTGGTGCGAACAGTATCGAGCAGCACCTGCTCGAGCACTGGGCGGCTCAGCTGGCCGGAAGCCCAGGCCCAGGCGATGGCAAGGAACGCACCCACCGCCGCGGCCTCGGCCGGGGTGAACACGCCCGCGTAGATGCCGCCGATTGAGGCGAACACGAGACCGAGCATGGGCGCCGACTGGCCAAGCGCACGCCAGCGCTGCGGGAAAGTGGAGCGCTCACCCGCCGGGCCGAGCTCGGGGCGAAACGCCGTCCAGATCATGATCGTGATGACAAAGAGCAGCGTGAGCAGTAGCCCCGGCAACACGCCCGCGAGCAGCAGCTTGCCGATGGACTGCTCGGTGAGAATGCCGTAGATCACGAAAGCCGTGCTGGGGGGAATGAGGATGCCCAGCGTTCCCCCTGCCGCCACCGTGCCGGCGGCAAGGCCCCCGTCGTAGCGGTAGCGCCGCATTTCCGGCAGGCACACCCGCCCCATGGTCACGGCCGATGCCACACTCGACCCGGACACCGCAGCGAACCCGGCGCAGGAGAGGATCGTGGCTGAAGCGAGCCCACCCCGCCAGTGGCCCACCCAGGCATAGGCCGCTGCAAACAACGCCTGCCCCATGCCGCATGCCGATGCGATGGAACCCATGAGCACGAAGAGCGGAATGACGGCCAGATCATAGTAGGCGGCGTAGGAATAGGGATAGGTGCCGAGCGCCATCAGCGCCGCATCGACGCCGTTCAGCACTGCGAACCCGACACTGCCCACCAGGAACATTGCAATGCCGATCGGCATGCGAAGCGCGAGGAGGGCAAGCATGGCCACGAGCCCGATGGCGCCGATCGCTTCCGAGCTCATGTGCGTTCCCCGGTGGACGAATTCTGTTGCCAGCCGGACCGCGCCTGACCCAGACACACCAGTGCAAACATGAGGGCGCCAAACGCTGCGCCAATCTTGAACGGCCAGTGCGGCCAGCGCAGCATGTTTCCGATCTGACTCCAGCCGTAGACCGCCTCGGCTGCCACCCGCCAGGCGATGATCAGGAACAGAATGCCCCCGGCCAAAGACATGAGCGAGGGCAACCAGCGCAGCGACGGCCGATCGAGCCATCGATCAAGGAGATCCACGGCGATGTGTCCGCCGGTGGCGCCACACCAGGCAAGCGACAGAAACACGATGAGCGCCATTGCATATTCGGTGGCCTCGAGCGAGCCCCGGAATGGCATGTTGAAAAAATACCGGAGCACGACATCGACCACCGTGAG
This sequence comes from Burkholderiaceae bacterium, assembly GCA_049423065.1. Classification (GTDB taxonomy): domain Bacteria; phylum Pseudomonadota; class Gammaproteobacteria; order Burkholderiales; family Burkholderiaceae_E; genus SYIM01. Next base: position 35,820 of record JBMSQB010000017.1, on the reverse strand, counting down.
GACGGTGAGTGCGAGCAGGATCAGGCCCGCCCCCAGCGCCATCAGGCGGAGGAGGCGCTCGAACGCGTTCTTCGGAGTGCCAGAATCATCCATCGCCGAATCACCGAGCCAGTCGCCCGATGGCCTCGTCAACGCTCATGACATCGCCAAAGAACAGCGCAAAATTGTCGAGCGAGGTGGCGTGCTCTTCCTGGGTGAACGCGGAATTGGCGTCTGACAGCATCACCACCCGATAGTCGAGCATCATGGCGTCCCGCGCGGTGGACTCGCAGCACACATTGGTGGCGGTGCCAGCGACCAGGAGCGATTCAATGCCGCGCCGGCCGAGCTGCTCGTGCAGATCAGACGAGCCGCTGATGAAGGCGCTGTACATGATCTTGCGGGCGAAAAGATCCGAGGGCTGGGAGTCCAGCTCAGGAAAAAGCCGGAACCCTTCAGCGTCTTCAGCCAGCTTGGCAAGCCTTGCCTGCACCCGCCCGGGCTCGAGCATGAATTGATGATGGCGCGCCCAACGCTCGGTGGCACCGCGCGCCGTGGTCTGAACCCAGGCCACACATCCCCCTGCCTCCCGCAACGCCTGCGCCATGCGATTGATGGCCGGCACGGTGGCCCGCGATGCAGCGACCTCGGCGGGAAAACCCGGCGCGCAGAAATAGTTCTGCATGTCGACCACGACCAACGCAGTGCGCTGCGCCGTGATCGACTGGTGCGCCGGAATTCGGCCCTGCCGGCGCAGCACGCGATCGCGCACCGCGTCGGACATGGCGTAGGTCTGCACGGGGGTGGTGCTCAACGGACAACCGCCAGCTGCTGGCGCTTGCCACCCTGATAGGTGAAGAGCGTGAGGGCGCCGTTCCGGATGTCGCCCTTGTTGTCGAACGCAATGGTGCCGGTTACACCCTTGTAGTTCGACTTGGCGAGTTCGGGCAAATAGGCCGAGGGCCGTGCGGAGTTGGCGCGCACCATGGCATCGGCCATCACCATCACGGCGTCGTACACATAGGGGGCATAGAGCTGCACATCAGCGTTGAAGCGCTTCTTGAACCGATCGCCAAACGCCTCCATCGCTTTTTTCTGCTCGCCCTCGACACCGCCCGCTTCGGCGCAGACCACCTGGTTGTCCGCCATGGCATCGCCCGCGAGTTTGGCAAGTTCGGCCGAGCAGATCCCGTCGCCGCCCATGAACTTGGCGTTGATACCGAGGGATTTCATCTGGCGCAGCATTGGCCCTGCCACAGCGTCCATGCCACCAAAGAACACCACATCCGGGTTCTTGGCCTTGACCGAGGTAAGGATGGCCATGAAGTCGGTTGACTTGTCGGTGGTGAATTCACGCCCCACCACCTTGCCGCCGGCAGCCTTCACCGCCTTGTCGAATTCGTCTGCCACACCCATGCCGTAGGCGGTACGGTCATCGATCACCGCAATGGATTGGCCCTTGAGATTCGTGACCGCATAGCGGCCGAGCGTGCCACCGAGATGCACATCGTCGGCAACGACACGGAAGGTGGTGTTATAGCCCTGACGCGTGTAGCGCGGGTTGGTGGCCGAGGGAGAGATTTGCGGGATGCCGGCATCGAAATAGATTTTGGAGGCCGGGATGGAGGTGCCGGAATTGAGATGCCCGATCACGCCGCTCACCTTGGCATCGACCAGCTTCTGCGCAGCTGCGGTGCCCTGCTTGGGATCGGCGGCATCGTCTTCGGCCAGCAGTTCGAAACGCACCGCGCGGCCGTTGATCTTGAGCCCCTTGGCGTTCAGGTCTTCAATGGCCAGACGCGCGCCGTTTTCGTTGTCTTTACCCAGATGCGCAATGCCGCCGCTGGTGGGGCCAACGTGGCCGATGCGGATGACGTCCTGGGCGGAGGCTGCGGCAGCCACCGATGAAAGCGCCACGAGCGCGGCGAGTCTCGAGAATTTCAGTTTCATGAAGGTCTCCGGTTGCGAAAGTTGAGGGGTGCCCTGATGGGCCTTCTAAATACCTTTGTGCGGGATTCGGTCAGTGTGGATCGCGTCAACCACCCAGATAAGCCTGCCGAACCGCATCATCGGTGAGCATAGCGCGAGCAGGGCCCGTTGCGGCAATTTCTCCGGATTCCATCACATAGGCGCGGTCGGCGATCTGCAGCGCGCGCCCTGCATTTTGCTCCACCAGAAAAATGGTGATGCCCTGCTCATGCACCTGGCGGACCACCTCGAAAATACGGTCCACCATGAGCGGCGCGAGTCCCATCGACGGCTCATCGAGCAGCAGCAAACGGGGCCTGGCCATGAGCGCACGCCCCATGGCAAGCATCTGCTGCTCGCCGCCAGACAACGTGCCGGCAAGCTGCGCCCGGCGTTCGGCCAGCCTTGGAAACAGACCAAAGACCCTGTCGAGGTCAGTGGCGATCTCATGACGGTCGCTCCGCAGGTAGGCGCCCATCTGCAGATTCTCGGTGATCGACATGCGCGCAAACACGCCCCGGCCCTCGGGCACCATGACCAGCCCCTCGCCGGCGAGATCCCAGGGGCCGCGACCCGACACCGGCCGACCCATGTATTGAATTTCCCCGGAGCGCAGCGGCAGGAGCGCCGTGATGGCCTTCATGATGGTGGTCTTGCCCGCACCGTTGGAGCCAATCAGACAGACCAGTTCTCCTGCCTCCACCCGCAGATCGATGCCCTTGACCGCCACGATGCCGCCGTAGGCGACCACGGCTCCACGCACTTCAAGCACGGGCGTGGCCATGTCAGTGGGCTCCCGCCGTGCCCAGATAGGCTTCGATCACGCGCGGGTCGCGCTGCACCTCGGCCGGCGACCCCGCGGCAAGCTCGCGGCCATAGTCGAGTACGGTCACGCGGTCACACAGGCCCATCACCAGTTTCACATCGTGCTCAATCAGGAGCAGCGTGCGCCCATCATTGCGGATCTTTTCGATCAGCGCGCGCAGTTGCTGCTTTTCAGTGGCATTCATGCCGGCCGCGGGTTCGTCGAGCGCGAGCAACACCGGCTCGGTCGCGAGTGCCCGCGCGATTTCCAGCCTGCGCTGGTCGCCGTATGAAAGCGTGCGGGCACGATACGCAGCCAGACGGGCGATGCCCACATAGTCCAGCAGTGCGTGCGCGCGCTCGGCGATCTCGCGCTCTTCGCGGCGGCATGAGGGCAGCCTAAGCACCGCCCCCACCAACCCGGAGTGGGTCCGAAGGTGTCGCCCCACCATCACGTTTTCCAGCGCGGTCATGTCCCCAAACAGGCGGATGTTCTGAAAGGTACGCGCGATGCCTGCTTTCGCCACCTCGTGAACGGCTCGCGGCTCGTAGGGCCGGCCCTGAAGCTCGAAGCGGCCCGCGTCGGGCACATAGAGCCCGGTGATGAGGTTGAAAAATGTGGTCTTGCCCGCGCCGTTGGGGCCAATCAGCCCGTAGATCTGGCCGTGCGCAACCGTCAACCCGACTGAATCGAGCGCCTGCAGTCCGCCGAAGCGCTTGCTCGCACCTTCCACTTTCAGAACGGGGACGTCAGCCACGGGCCACCTTGTTGCCGTGTTCCGGCGACGGCCACAGGCCTCGCGGCCGCAGCAGCATCACGATGATCATGGCGAGCGCAATCAGCATCTGCCGCAGGATGGCCGCATCAAGCCGGCCACCGGTGAGTTCCTGAAGCGGGCCCGCGACATAGCGGAGCACCTCGGGAAGCGCAGCAAGCAGCACCGCGCCCAGCACCACACCCGGCAGATGCCCCAGCCCGCCCAGCACCACCATGGCGACGATCATGATCGACTCCATGAGGCTGAATGATTCGGGCGAGATGAAGCCCTGGAAGCCGGCAAACACCACACCCGACACCCCACCAAAGCTCGCGCCCGCGGCAAATGCGAGCAGCTTCATGTTGCGGGTGTTGATGCCCATTGCCCGGGCCGCGAGTTCATCTTCCCGGATTGCCATCCAGGCCCGTCCGATCCGGGAGTCGGCCAGCCGGTGCGACACGATGATGGCGAGCACCACCAACGCCAGCAGCAACCAGTAAATGAGCGTCACCGAGGCGATTTCGAAATCGCCGATTTCCAGACGCCGCGACAGCTTCCAGCCAAACATCTCGATCGCGTCGATCTGGCCGATGCCGCGCGGGCCGTTGGTGAGGTTGATCGGGTGATCGAGGTTGTTGAGGAATACGCGAATGATTTCGCCAAAGCCCAGGGTGACGATGGCGAGGTAATCGCCCCGCAGTTTGAGCGTCGGAGCGCCCAGGAGAATTCCGAACAGCGCGGCCACGCCCGCTGCCAGCGGCAGCGCAACCCAGATCGTGATGTGAAGGCCGCCCGGAAATGCCGACGCGAGCGCCGGAAAGGACTCGGTGAGATGGGGCGAGGCCAGCAGCGCGAACAGGTAGGCACCCACTGCAAAAAACGCCACGTAGCCGAGATCGAGAAGGCCGGCATAGCCCACGATGATGTTGAGGCCGATTGCGAGCAGCACATAAAGAAGCGCCATGTCGGCGATCCGGACCCAGGCATTGCCGAACTGCTGCAAGACAAGAGGCAGCAGCGCCGCCGCGGCCAGCGCCAGCGTCCAGACCAGCCAGCCCGGCAGACGGCGAGGCTCGTGGCCTGGCGGGTGATCGGTGGGCGTCGCGGCAGGTGTCATGCGCGGTCTGCCACCCGCTCGCCCAGCAGCCCAGAGGGCCTGAGGGTCAGCACCAGGATGAGCACGACAAAGGCAAAGATGTCGGCGTAGTGGCTGCCGAGAAGCCCTCCTGTGAGCGCCCCCAGGTAGCCTGCCCCGATCGATTCAATCAGGCCGAGCAGCACGCCGCCAACCACCGCGCCGGCAAGGTTGCCAATGCCGCCGAACACCGCGGCAGTAAACGCCTTGAGACCGGGCAAAAAGCCCATGCCGTGCTGAACCGTGCCGTAATTGGACGCCCACATCACGCCCGCGATCGCAGCGAGTACCGCACCGATGATGAAGGTGGCCGAGATGACGGTGTCGGGTCGCACGCCCATCAGCGCGGCAACCGATGGATTTTCCGCGGTCGCCCGCATGGCACGCCCCAGCCGGGTACCGTGCACCAGCCAGAGCAGCAGTGCGAGGCACACCGCAGTCACCGCCAGGATCATCACCTGTGTCGGTGTGATCACTGCCCCGCCGATCTGGAACGGCGCGCTTGGCAGCAGCGTGGGAAACGGTTTGTGGTTGGGCTTCCAGATCACCATTGCCAGTGTCTGGAGCAGGATGCTCATGCCGATGGCGGTGATGAGCGGGGCGAGGCGCGGGCTGGAACGAAGCGGTCGGTAGGCGATCCGTTCGATCGCGAAATTGAGCGCTGCAGCCACCACGCAGGCGATCAGCGTGGACAGCACCAGGATCACCCACCCCGGCGCACCAGGCATCGCCTCGCGCATCATCGAGATGACGCTCCACGCGGTGAGCGCTCCCACCATCAGCACTTCGCCATGCGCAAAATTGATGAGGCTGATGATGCCGTAGACCATCGTGTAGCCAAGCGCCACCAGCGCATACATGCTGCCGAGCACGAGGCCGTTGATGATCTGCTGCAGGAAGACGTCCATGAGGCGGTGAAGCGCAAGGAGCGATCGACTACTCCGCCTTCGCGCCCGAGGCCTTCACCGCCTGAGCCCATTTTGCGGTTTCCGCGCGAACGAAGGACGCAAGCTGATCGAGATCCATGATGAGCGGCTCGGATCCCAGCGTCTGAAAACTCTGGCGCACCTCATCGATCGCCAGGATCTTGTTGACGTCGGCATTGATCTTTCTGAGGATGTCGCGCGGCGTGCGCGCAGGCGCCGCCATCGCCACCCAGGGCACGCCCGAGAAGCCAGGGTAGCCGCTTTCGGAAATGGTGGGCATGTCGGGCAACGCCGACGACCGCTGCGCACTCGATACGGCAATCGGCCGGAGCTTGCCGCCCCGGATGAGCGGCAGCGTGGCTGTGAGGGTTTCGAACATGACATCGACCTGACCACCCGCCAGATCGGCCAGACCCGCCGGGCCGCCCTTGTACGGGATGTGCATGATGTCAACACCGGCGGTGGCCTTGAACATTTCGGTGACCAGGTGATTGGTGACGCCCACGCCACCCGAGGCATAGTTGAGCTTGCCTGGCCGTGATTTTGCGAGTTCGACCAGCCCGCGGATATCGCGAATTGGCGAGGCCGGGTTCACCACCACTGCATAGGGCACCACCGCAATGCCCGCGACCACCACGAAATCGCGCGCCACGTCGTAGGGCAGCTTCGCGTAAAGGCTGGGATTGACGGCAAGCGGACCGCTGGATGAGCCGAGCAGGGTATAGCCATCGGGCTCCACCTTGGTGGCCATTTCGGTGGCAATGATGCCCGCCGCACCGGGACGGTTTTCGATGAAGAACTGCTGGCCGTAAAGCGTGGACAGCCGGCTTGCCACGGCCCGCGTGAGCACATCGGTTGCCTGGCCGGTGGGAAATCCGATCAGGACCCGCACCGGACGGTTGGGATAGTCGGGCGAAGCGAACACCTTGGAAGACAGCGTGCCGGTGGAGGCGGCGATCGAGGCAAGCAGTGCTGAACGGCGATTGATCATCGGAGAAATTCCTTGAAGGTGCTGAGGGGCGCCTGCGGTCAGTCGCCCGCCCGGATGTTGAACTCGCGGATCACCTTGGCCCAACGTGTGATCTGCGAATCGAGAAACGTACCCAGTTCCATTGGTTGCGAGAGTTGCAGGTTCATGCCCAGGCCGGTCAGACGCGTGCGCACGGTGGGTTCCGAGAGCGCAGCGGAAAGCTCGCGGTTGATCCGGCTGATGATGTCGGCGGGCGTTCCGGCAGGCGCGAACACGCCCCACCAGGCGAGCGCTTCGAAATCCTTCACACCCTGCTCGGCGAGCGTGGGCACATCGGGCAGCGCCGGGTCGCGCTTGGCCGAGGTTACCGCAAGCGGTACCAGCGCCCCACTGCGGATGTGCGGCGACAGAAGCGCCGTGGTGGCCATGGCAACCGGCACGTGGCCGGCCAGCGCATCGGCCGCCAGCGGTCCGCCCCCCTTGTAGGGCACGTGCGTCATGGGAAACCCAACCTGCGCAGCGAGGCTGGTCATGGCAAGCTGGGCCAGGCTACCGCTGCCGATGGTGCCGTAAGGCAAACCCGCCGACGTCGTCCGCGCACTCTTGATCAGGTCACCAAAGCTCTTCTGCGTCTGCGATTTGTGGACCGTGATCACCATGGCGCCGGTGGCGATCAGCATGACGGGCGCCAACTCGGTGCGCGTATCGAACCCCATGTTGGGAATGAGGCTGGGATTGGTGCCATGGGTATCGAACACCACCACAAAGGTGTTGCCGTCGGGCGGGGCCTTGGCCACCAACCCGGTGCCGATCGAGCCATTGCCGCCCGCGCGGTTCTCCACCACCACCGGCACACCCAGCGATTGCGAGAGCGCAGGCTGCACCAGACGTGCGATCTGGTCAGTGGTGCCACCCGGCGGGAACGGGGACACCAGCCGGATCGGGCGATTGGGCCAGGCCTGCGCGCCCGCGGTCTGCGCCCACGACATCACGGGCGCACTCAGTGTTCCAAGCACCACGCAGGCCGCCGCCAGCGCTTTCGCGACATGAACCATGAACGTCTCCTGTGGCTGGGGTTCTGGCGACCCCGATCATTTCCCTCGATCATGCCGGCTGCGGGCCGGGCGCGCAATGCCACCCTTGCCGCCTGGCGGGAAACGATGGGCGAGAGTCCGCCCGCGCCTTGACGCCCGCTCAGCGCAGGTGCTGGAGCAACTGCGCGGCCACCGACACCGCAATCGCCGAGGGCAGCTTGCTGCGGATACCGCCCAGGCCAATGGGTGACACCAGATTGGCAATGCTCGCATCGTCCACACCATCGCGACCAAGCCTCAGCCGGAAGCAGGTGGCCTTGGTCTCCGACCCAATCAGCCCGACCCAGGCCAGATCGGGCCGCGCGAGCGCCTGCCGGCAGACGGCATAGTCGACCTCATGGCTGTGGGTCATCACCACAACTGCCGCACCCGCCGGCGTCTGGGCCAAGGCCTGCTCCGGCGCATCCGTCCTCAGCACACGAACCCGCCCCGGGGGGAGCGCCGCAAGCGCCGATTCACGACTGTCGACGACGGTGAGCGAACACGGCAGGGTCTCGAGAATGCGAGCAAGCGCCCGCCCCACATGGCCCGCCCCAAACAGCCAGACCGGCATCCCGGGCGGCACGATCGGCTCAACCAGGGTCTGCGGATCAGCGCTCACGGGCGGCGCGTCCAGCCACTGCCTCGTGGGCCGCTCCTGTGAAGGGTCATGACCGCGCCCCGCGCCGACCGCTCCCGCCGCGCGGGTGAGGAGCCACCCCTGCTCGCCGCGATCGATGCGGGCTGCGAGTTCATCGAAAAACGCGAGATCGTGAGCATCCAGGCGCTCGAACCAAAGCGTGACCGATCCCCCGCAGCATTGGCCGAGTTCCGGCCCCAGCGGCCAGCGCTCGACTCGAACGCGGGGCTGCGCAGCCGCCAGCATCTGCCGGGCCATTTTCTCGGCTCGCCATTCGAGTTCTCCGCCGCCTATGGTGCCAAAGAGCGTGCCGCCGTCGACCAGCATGACTGCCCCGGCCTCGCGCGGCGTGGACCCCCTCGCCTGCGCAACCGCCACCCGCACGACCGCAGGCTGCTCGCGCAAACGGCTGCGCAGCGCCTCGATCCAGTCGTTCACTTCGACACGGCGTCCATGGCGCGCAGCAGCGCTTCGGGCGTAGCGGGCGCATCGAGCACCGGGCAGACGCCCGCTGGCCCGCAGCTCGCCACCGCATCGCGAAGCGCATGAAAGACCGCAATCGCAAGCATGAGGGGCGGCTCGCCCACTGCCTTTGAGCGGTGGATCGTGTCCTCGCGGTTGGGGAGATCCAGCAGGCTGATCCTGGCATCCACCGGCCAGTCGCGGGCGCTGGGAATCTTGTAGGTGGACGGCGCATGGGTCTTCAGTTCACCCGCTCCGTTCCACCAGAGTTCTTCGGCAGTGAGCCAGCCAATGCCCTGCAGCAGTCCGCCTTCGATCTGTCCGATATCGAGCGCCGGATTGAGCGAGCTGCCCACGTCGTGGAGTACATCCACCCTCAACACGCGGGTTTCGCCGGTAAGGGTATCAACCGCCACCTCGGCCGCCGCCATGCCGTAGGCGAAATAGAAAAACGGCCTGCCGGTGAGCGTTCTGGGATCCCAGTGGATTTTCGGCGTTCGGTAAAACCCGGTTGAGGAAAGAGAAATCCGTGCGACGTAGGCGGCGCGGACCAATTGCGCGAACGGCACCTGCCGGCCATCGCCCAGGCTCACCTGCCCCTCGCCAAAGCTCACTGCCGACGCGGAGACCTGATAACGGCTGGCAGCAAACCCGGCCAGCCGTTCGCGGATCGTGAGGGCTGCGGCTTCTGCCGCCTTGCCGTTGAGGTCGGTGCCCGACGACGCAGCGGTCGCCGAGGTGTTGGGCACCTTGGAGGTATCGGTGGCACTCACCCGCACCGCCGAAATCGGCAGCCCGAAGACATTGGCCACCACCTGCATCACCTTCGTATGCAGCCCCTGCCCCATCTCGGTGCCGCCGTGATTGAGCATGACCGAACCATCGTTGTAGACATGCACGAGGGCGCCCGCCTGGTTGAACATCTGCGCATTGAACGAGATGCCGAACTTGACCGGCGTCATGGCGATGCCGCGACGAATCACAGGACTCGTGGCATTGAAGCGCGCGACGGCCTCGCGCCGCTCACGATAACGACTGCTCTCCTCGAGCCGGTCGGCCAGAATCGGCAGCACGTTGTCTTCCACTTCCATCAGGTAGGGCGTGATGTTGCGCTCACCCGAGCCGTAAAAATTGAGGCGGCGCACATCGAGCGGATCGCGCGCCAGCGCGCGCGCGACATCGTCGATTACCGCTTCGATCGCCATCATGCCCTGCGGTCCACCGAACCCGCGGAACGCGGTGTTCGATACCGTGTGCGTGCGACAGCGGTGCGACACGATCTCCACATGCTCGAGAAAATAGGCATTGTCGACGTGACAGATCGCCCGGTCGTTCACTGGCCCCGACAGATCGGCGGAATGCCCGCAGCGCGAGGCGAGCATGATGCGCAGCGCACGGATACGGCCGTCGGGCTCGAAACCGACCTCCCAATCGGCGATGAAGTCATGCCTTTTTCCGGTGATCAGCATGTCATCGTCGCGGTCCAGGCGCAGTTTCACCGGACGACCGGTGCGGGCGGCCAGCACCGCCGCCACGCAGGCAAAGAGCGCGGGCTGGCTTTCCTTGCCGCCGAACCCGCCGCCCATACGGCGGCACTGCACGGTCACATCATGGGACGAGCGACCCAGCGCATGCGCGACCAGATGCTGCACCTCGCTGGGATGCTGGGTCGAGCTCTGCACGAGCATCGAGCCATCATCCTGCGGCAAGGCAATCGCGATCTGGCCTTCGAGATAAAAATGGTCCTGACCGCCAATCGACACGCTGCCGGTACGCCGAAGCGGACAACGCTCCAGCGCGGCATGCGGCTCCCCCCTGACCAGCGTCTGGGTGGGCAGCACGAAACTCTGCTCTGCCAGGGCAGTCCGGATGTCAAGAATGGCGGGAAGTGGGTCGATGTTCCACTTTGCCTTGCGCGCCGCGCGCCGCGCGAGATCATGCGAGGTGGCGAGCACCGCAAACACCGGCTGACCGGCGTACACCAGCTCGCTCTCCGCGAGAATGGGATCGTCATCGAGCACCGGCCCACACTGATTCGCACCCGGCAGATCGGCCGCGGTGATGACGTCAATCACCCCGGCCGAATCACGCACGGCCTGCAGATCCAGTCCGACAAGGCGCCCGTGCGCCACCGGGCTGATACCCAGCGCCGCGTGGAGCGTGCCCGCGGGCAAGTCGATGTCGTCGAGATAGCGGGCGCGGCCAGTCACGTGCAGCCGCGCGCTTTCATGCGGCTGCGGCTCGCCAATCAGTGACGGATTCGACAACGGTTCTGCGGCGAGCCGGTTCACGAGGCGCCCACCTGCTCGACCCTCAACGCCGCTCCGCTCTGCTGCCGCTCGAGGTGCAGGCGCCGCAACAGATTGCCCGCCACCTGCATGCGGTAGGCGCTGCTTGCCCGCATGTCGGTCATGGGTGAGAAGTCCTGAGCCAACGCTGCGATGGCAGCCTCGACCGAATCAGGGTCAAGCGGCCGCCCGGTGAGCGCCGCCTCCGCCCTCACTGCGCGCTTGGGCGTGGCCGCCATGCCGCCCACCCCCACCCTCGCCCCCACCACGGCCCGATCGTTTTCATGAAGCCAGACAGCAAGACACACCGCCGAGATATCCTGGTCGTAACGCTTGGACACTTTCCACGCCGAGAGACGCTGACCCGGCCCACGCGGGGGGATGCGAACCGCAGCGACGAATTCACCGGGTTCGAGCGCAGTGCGCCGGTAGTCGAGATAGAACTGGTCGAGCGGCAACCGCCGGGTACGTGCGCCGCGGCGCAGATCGAGCTCTGCACCCAGCGCGAGCAGCACCGGCATGGAATCGCCGATCGGCGAGCCATTGGCAATGTTGCCGCACAGCGTGCCCGAATTGCATACCGGCGGCGAGGCAAAGCGCTGTGCGAGTTCGTGCAGCTCGGGCCAATCAGAGCGCAGCACGGCAAACGCCTCGGTCAGCGGGACCGCAGCGCCGATCACCCGGCCGCCCGTTGCGTCCTGCGTGATTGTGCGCAGTTCGGCGACTTCACCCAGGTAGACAACATGCGGCAGGTCTCGCAGGTGCTTGGTGACCCACAACCCCACATCGGTGCCGCCGGCCAGCACCAGCGATTGCGGTTGCGCCTCGAGCACGCTGGCCAGTTCGTCGAGTGTTCGCGGCGCGGTGAAGCCCGCCCCCGAATGGATGCGCAGCGTGTCATCTCGGGCGATTGCAGCAAGCCGCGCGCGCCGCTCGGGCGACTGCGCCGCAGCGCGGTTCCAGACCGAGGCCGGTTCCGGCAGCTGATTCATCGCGAGCCCCGCTTCGATGATCGGCCGATAGCCGGTGCATCGGCAGAGATTGCCGGAGAGCGCATCGAGCACCGCTTCGCGGTCGGCGTCGGGTCGGGCAAGCCAGAGCCCGAAGAGCGACATCACGAAACCAGGCGTGCAGAAGCCGCACTGCGAGGCATGGCAGTCGACCATCGCCTGTTGCACCGGATGGAGGGCTTCCTGGGGCGCACTCAGGCTTTCGGCCGTGACCACCTCGCGCCCATCAACCGTTGGCAGCATGCGGATGCAGGCGTTGACCGCGCGGTAATCGATTCGATCGCCCGCCGCCTCGCCCAACACCACGGTGCAGGCACCGCAATCGCCTTCGGCACAGCCTTCTTTCACGCCATGGCGACCCAGCCGGTCGCGCAGGCACTGCAGCAGCGATTCGGTGGGGGGCGGATCAGGGATCTCGACGGTCTTTCCGTCGAGAATGAAGCGGACAATGGCGGTGGAAGGTGTCATGCGGTTTGATGTGAGTCGGTTCGACTATAACCAGACGGCGCGGCGCTTGCCAGTGAACCCCGATCCGGCGCGGGGACGACCGCTTGTGTAAAGTGGCAGCTTGCCCCTGCCGGAGAATTACATGGACATCAATCGCCCGGACATCCTCGCCGAAGTCGAGGCGGTGTTCGCCCGCTACGAAGACGCCCTGGTCAACAACCGCGTCGAGGTGCTCGATGAACTGTTCTGGAATTCGCCGCTCACGGTGCGCTATGGCGCAGCCGAAAACCTGATCGGTATCGAGCAGATCCGGGCGTTCCGGAATGCCCGGCCGGCGGTCGGGCTTGCACGAACCATTTCCAACACCGTCATCACCACCTACGGTACCGACTTTGCCACGGCCATGACCGAATTCCAGCGCGACGACCCCAACAAGGTGGGTCGGCAAAGCCAGACCTGGGTGCGCACGCCCGCTGGCTGGCGGGTGGTGGCCGCGCACGTCAGCGTCATCGCAAAGCCGCAGGCCTGAGCCTGGCCCGCGAGGGCGACGGGGCATCGCATCATGCTGATCAACTGCGTCGTCTATCAGCAGGGTCACAAGCTCGCTGACATCGATCCGGGCGACATTGCCGAATGGCTGGCGCGGCCCGGCTGCCTTGTGTGGGTCGCCCTGCGCGACCCGGAACATGATGAACTCGAGAGCATGCAGGAGGCGTTTGGTCTGCATGAGCTTGCGGTCGAGGACGCACGGAAGGGGCACCAGCGACCCAAGCTCGAAGCTTACGGCGACAATCTTTTTCTGGTGATGCACCTTCTTGAGAGCGGCCCGAATCGCGAAACGCTGGAGGGTGAGGTTTCAGTATTTGTCGGGCCCAATTTTGTGCTGTCGGTGCGCAATCGCAGCAATCGCGATTTTCTGGGTGTGCGCGCCCGAAGCGAGCGCGAGCCGCATCTGTTGCGCCACGGTCCCGGTTATGTGCTTTATGCGCTGCTCGATGCCGTGGTCGATCGCTATTTCCCGGTTCTGGATGCCATCGAGACCGAGCTCGAAGAGGTCGAGCACCAGATTTTCGAGCGCGGCTCGGCGCGGCAGAGCATCCAGCAGCTCTACCATCTGAAGCAGCGGGCCGCGCAGCTTCGCCACGCGGTCGCACCGCTCCTCGAGGAAACCGCGCGGCTCCACGGCGGACGCGCCCCCCCGGTATGCCTGCCGGTGAGCGACTATTTCCGTGACGTGCACGACCATCTCTCCCGTATTCTCACGGCCACCGAGGCCATCCGCGAGACCATCGGCACCGCGCTTCAGGTCACGCTTGCGATCGTCACCATCGAGGAGACCGATACCACCAAGAAGCTGGCGGCGTGGGCCGCGATCTTCGCGGTCCCCACCGCGATGGCAGGAATCTGGGGCATGAACTTCGATGCAATGCCCGAGTTGCACTGGCGCTGGGGCTATCCAATGGCCCTTGCCGTCATCGCCCTGAGCACCAGTGTCCTGTACTGGCGCTTCAAACGGTCCGGATGGCTTTAACGGGCTCCGCGGGGATCAGGGCCCTCACGAAAACAGTGGTGGACTGGTACGCAGCCGCGCCAAGCGAGTAGACTTGACGGAAAGTGCAGCAAAAAGCGCCATCCATAGGCGCAACCGGAGGATAAAACCGTCACTCTGGAGCCTCCTCAATGAAACCTGAACACAACCCGATCTTCTCGCTGGTGGGTCGCGTCCTGATCGCGGCGCTGTTCATCCCGGCCGGTGTCACCAAGCTGTTCGGATACCCCGGCCTGGTGAACTACATCGCTGCGGCAGGTCTCCCCCAGCCTCAACTCGCTGCGGTCATCGCCATCGGAATCGAGATTCCGCTGGGCATCGCCCTGCTGCTCGGTTGGCAGACCCGCAAGGTGGCGGGCGTACTGGCCGCCTTCACATTCATCGCCACCATGTTCTTTCACCAGTTCTGGGCGGTTCCCGAGGCGCAGAAAATGGTCCAGCACCTCATGTTCTGGAAGAACATGGCGATTGTTGGCGGGCTGATGATGATGGCTTCCCTCGGAGGCGGCGCCTGGAGCCTTGACAACTGGCAGGCGGCTCGCCGCGCCGGATTGTCGCCCGCGGCCGCCTGAGTCCGCTACGGGGGCCCGGCCGGGGCCCGCCCGCACTGCCCAAACAATGCGCGCCCGTGCGGCAGATACCGGCGGGCGCCTATCGTTGCCGCTCAGGCGCCCGAGGCGCGCCAGGCATCCAGGATCTGGCTGCCAGTGGCGGGCCAGACGCCCTTGTGCCGCATGATGTGCTCGAGCGCCTGCTCGAGCGCCCCGATCCGGTAGGGCTGACCGATCACCCACGGATGCAGCGACACCGCCATCACCCGTCCGCCCTGCGCGGTGGTCTCGCGGTAAAGCGTATCGAACTGATCGATCAGCGCATCGCGGAAATCGTCTTCGGTGTGATGGTTGTTGATGAGGATGGTGTAGTCGTCGATATCGCAGGGGTGCGGCATGGCCACCAGCTCGCGGCCAGCCGCGCTCATGCGGTAGGGCATGTCGTCGTTCACCCAGTCGCAGCAGTAGTCGAGCCCGGCCTGCGCAAGCAACTCGAGCGTGGCCGCTGACTGCGACTTGGCCGGAGAAAGCCAACCGCGTACGGGCTGACCCGAGGCCTGTCGCAACGTCTCCAGGGTGCGGGTGACGAGTTGCTGTTCGTCCTCGCGCGACAGCCCCGCGTGATGCAGGTGATCCATGTCGAGGCCATTGGCGATCACCTCCCAGCCCCAATCACCGCAGTGGCCAATCAGGGAGGGATAGCGGGCGGCAACTGCCGCATTCACGGCCGCCGTGGCCGGGATGCCGTGCTGCGCCAGCGCCTGCGCCACCCGATACACGCCCACCCGATTGCCGTAGTCGCGCAGCGTGTAGTGGCGCAGGTCGGGGTAAGCCGTGACCATTGCACCCGGCGGCTTGAACGGTACGCCCTTCATGTTGAGCGGAAACCATTCGAGGGCCACCGTGATCCAGAGCGCGATTCTGGCCCCGCCCGGCCATGCCACGGGCTGACGCTGCGGCAGTGGCGACCAGGAATACAGGTCGTGATCCATGCCATAGCGGCGCATGGGGTATTGCAGATACGAATCGGGCATGCTCATCACAGTGCTCCAATCGGCTGACCGGCCGCAGCGAAGGCGTCGTGGTAGTGCTCGTTGAAGTACTGGGCGATCTCGCGTCCGGTGGCAAGCCACACCTTGTCGTGACGCGTGATGTAGTCGAGCGCCTCTTCGAAGGCCGCCATGCGATAGGGCTGGCCCACCAGATAGGGATGGAGCGGAATGCACATGACCGTGCCCGACTGCTCACCCTCGCGGTAGAGCCGGTCGAACTGACGCTTCAGGATGTCGCCATAGCGGCGCGGCGACACCAGATTCACGTTGTAGACGATGACGTCGTTCATCTCGAGCGAATACGGGATGCTGGTGAGGCGCCCCTTCTTCACCTTCACCGGACCGGGCTGGTCGTCGTGAAACAGGTCGCACACATAGGTGAGGCCCATGTCTGCGATCAGATCCATGGTGTTGTCGGTGTAGGTGAGCGCAGGGGCCAGCCAGCCGTCCAGCTTCTGCCCGGTGTACCTCCGGATGGTGTCGATGGAATCCTGGATGACCGCGCGTTCCTGTGCCTCGTCGAGGCCAAACAGGTAGCGTGTGTTGTAGGTGCCGTGCGAGTAGAACTCCCAGCCCCGGTCAGCGCAGGCCTGGATGATTTCCGGGTGGTGCTCGCACATGGCCACATTCAACGACACGCTGCCGCGCATGCCGCAGCGGTTCATGGCATCGAACATGCGCCAGAAACCGGCCCGGTTGCCGTAGTCACGGTAGGCGTAATTGAGCACATCGGGCGCAGGCCGCGCCCAGGCGGCACGCGCGGGGTTTCGCTCGGGGTAGAGCTCATAGAACTCGATATTGGGGGCCACCCAGAACGCCACGCGGGCATCGCCCGGCCAGCGGATTTTGGGCCGGCCGGCGTAGGGCAGATGATCATAGAAACCAGGATCGGCTTTCACGCTGTCACTCCGCTCATGCGCCCACGCGCTTCAATTGCTCGAGTGTCTCGGCAACCGACAGCACATCGGCGTATTTGATTGCCATGTCGTAGAGATTGGCGAAATGCGGCCCCTCATGTTTGTCGGCCACGCACTCCTCGGGAACAATGGTCCGGTAGCTGCGGGAGAGGCTGTCCACCACTGTGGCGCGCACACAGCCCGAGGTGGATCCGCCGGTGACCACCACCGTATCGACGCCGTGAAAATTGAAGACCGACCCCAGATTGGTCTCGAAAAAAGCCGACGCCATGCGCTTGTTCACGATGATGTCGCGCTGATGATCGATCTGAAGACGATCGTCGAACTCGGAGCGGCGGCTTCCCACCTTGATGTTCTGAAGCGAATCGGGCGTGTTGCTGCGCGTACCCCAGACGCCGCAATCTTCGCCGGAGTCCATGTAGGCGACATAGGTCCAGACCACCGGGAACCCGCGCGCGCGAAACGCCGCTGCGAGTTCGTTCACGTAATGGAGCTGCTTCGGATCGGTTTCATACGCAGTGGCGAACTCGCCCACACAGGTGTAGGCCTTCTGGAGGTCGACGTTGATCAGTGCGGGCTTGCGGCCGAAGCCAAAGCGCTTGCGGGTGTTGGTTGCCTTGAGCTCGGTGTAGAGCTGCCGGCTGGATTTGTCGGAGAGTTCCATGGCTCGTGCCTCGAGGGGAAAGTTGGATTTTAGCGATTGGGGGCAGCCATTCTGGCGATCAGCCGCCCGCCACGCCCTGGGTATTGACGTAGAGGGAATAGAGCGACTGGCTCGCTGTCATGAACAGCCGATTGCGCGCTGGGCCGCCAAAACAGACGTTCGCGCAACGCTCGGGCAGACGGATCCGGCCAATCAGCCTGCCTTCGGGCGAGAACACATGCACGCCGTCGAGATCGTCACGACCCATCCCCCAGCCACACCAGAGGTTGCCGTGAACATCCACCCGAAACCCGTCGGGTGTGCCAGGGCCGGCGTCAATGAAAGTGCGCTTGCCCGACAGCGCGCGACCGTCGGCGCTGACATCGAAGGCGAGAATCAGTCGATTGGGGCGGGCGCGCGACTCCACCAGGTAAAGAATGCGCTCGTCGGGCGAAAACGCGAGTCCGTTCGGCCCGCGAATATCCTCTGCAACGGCCTCGACCTCGCCGCTCACCGGATCGATCCGGTAGACATTCTGTGGCAGCTCGGGCTCGGCGCGGTGCCCCTCATAGTTGCCAAGAATGCCGAATGGCGGATCGGTGAACCAGATCGAGCCATCCGATTTGACCACCACGTCGTTGGGCGAATTGAGGCGCTTGCCCTGATAGCGATCGGCGAGCACCGTGATCGAACCGTCGTACTCAGTGCGGATCACCCGACGGCCACCGTGCTCGCAGGTCACGAGCCGGCCCTGCCGATCGCGCGTATTGCCATTGGCAAAGTTCGAGGGGCCGCGAAACACCGACACTGCGCCGGTCGACTCCTCCCACTTCATCACGCGGTTGTTCGGCAGGTCGCTCCAGAGCAGGTATCGCCCATCGCCGAACCACACCGGCCCTTCGGCCCATCGGAAGCCGGTAGCGAGCCGCTCGACCGCAGCACTGTAAAGCCGGAACGGCTCGAACGAAGGATCAACGACTTCAATGGCCGGATCCGGATAGCGCGGGCTGGGCTGCCACATGTCGGTAGGCTCCTCATCAGGGGGCGGGCGAGCGGACGATACACCAGCCGCTGTACGATGCTCAAACTGCCAATCACATCCAGTCCAGGGAGACCTTGCGATGAAAAAAGTGATGATTACCGGCGCCGCCGGGCTGATTGGGCGCATGCTGCGCGCGCGCTGGAGGAATCAGTGGGCGCTGGTCCTCGTCGATCGCGCCGAGATGGATCCGGCGGGGTCCCATGAAACCGTGGTGCGCTGCGACCTCTCCGACCATGACGCCATGCAGCGCGCCATGCAGGGGGTCGATGCGGTGGTGCATCTGGGCGGCATTTCCACCGAAGCTTCCTGGGCAGACATCCGCGATTCCAATATCGAGGGCTGCTACCAAACCTTCGAGGCAGCACGGCTTGCGGGCGTGCGCCGCATCGTGTTTGCGTCGTCAAACCACGCCATCGGCTTTTATCCGCGGAGCACCCCTCTCACCGGCGCCGAGCCGGTTCGGCCCGACACCCGTTATGGCGTCTCCAAGGCGTTTGGCGAAGCGCTCGCGAGTTACTACGCCGACAAGTTCGGGCTCAGCGCGGTGTGCCTGCGAATCGGCACCGCCCGCTCACCCGACGAGCCGGGCGAGTTGCGGCATCTCTCCACCTGGATCAGCCATCGGGATCTCGCACACCTGATCGAGCGCTCCATCGAAGCGGATGTGCATTTTGAAATCGTGTTTGGCGCCTCGAACAACCGGGAGGGCTGGTGGCCTGACGACGCCCAGCGCCGGATCGGCTACCGGCCGCAGGACAGCGCAGACGACTGGCGCGGGCAGGTCACTGAACACGCGAACGACCGCGACCCCATCGCGCGCAGCCTGCAGGGCGGCATTTACTGCTCGTGGGAGAACACCCGGGGCACCGCCCCGCGCTGAAGGATCGGGCGCGCGGGCGGCACGCGCGCCGCCCCGGGCCGACGGTTCTCGGCCAGTCTTTCAGGCCTCGACCGCAGCGCCCCAAGCGGCTACACTCAAAGCGCGCCGTCGGGCGGGCCTGCCCCGGACACCCAAAAGAACACTTCAGGAGACCAGCATGCAACGTAGAGCCTTTGTGGGGGCAGCAAGCGCCGCTGCCGTTTCAAGCTTCGGAATCATCGGCCGCGCCCAGGCACAGGCCATCACGCTGAACGGCGCCTCGCAGTTCAACGACGAGCACCCCTACACGATGGCGATGCAGCGCTTCGCCGACCTGATCAAAAAATATTACGACCAGCCGGTCAACTTCACCATTCACAAGAACAGCTCGCTGGGCCTGGAGAAGCAGTACGTCGAATACATGGCGGCCGGCAAGGCTGTGGATTTCGCGGTGGCCTCGCCCGCCCACATGTCCACCTTCTCGAAGGCTGCGCCCTTCATCGATGCGCCGTTCCTGTTCCGCGACCTGCCCCACTGGAAAAAGGTGATCGATCAGGACCTGTTCAGGCCGATCGCCGACGACATCGCCAAGCGGGCGGGCGTGATGCTGATTGGCTACGGCGGCGGCGGCGTGCGCAACATCTTCGCCAACAAGGCGGTGAGCAACCTGGCGGAAATGAAAGGACTCAAGGTCCGCGTGCAGGGCGCTCCCATCTGGAGCAAGACCTTCGCCGCAGCCGGCATGGCCCCCACCGTCATTGCCTACAACGAGGTCTACAACGCCATCCAGAACGGCGTGATCCAGGCGGGCGAAAATGAAGCCGCTGGCGTCGAGCAGATGAAGTTCTTCGAGGTGGCGCCGCAGCTCAACATGACGCAGCACGCCATCACCATCCGGCCGCTCTGCTTCTCGGTCAAGACCTTCCAGCGGCTGCCAAAGGGCCTGCAGGACGCGGTCATGCGGGCCGGCAAGGAAGCAGGGCTTTATGGCGGAGAGCTCGAATCGGGCAGCGACGGCCAGCGCCTGGAAACACTCGAAAAAGCGGGCAAACTGAAGCGCATCACCTTCAATGACCGTGCGGGCATGAAGAAGCTCGTTGATCCGGTCATGGCGGCCTACGCCAAGGAAATCGACGCGCTCGCCGTCTACGAGAAAATCAACGCGGCATAAGCCGGGCTGCCGCTCATGACCGATGCCCCCCGGGCGGCACGCGGTGTCTGGCGTCGGGTCGCCGACGCCTGGTACCGCGTGCTCTGCGTGCTCATGGTCACGGCGCTGGTGGTGCTGCTGGTGCCGGTATCGCTCCAAATCCTGTCACGGCATACAGGGCTGATACCCGGCTACATCTGGACCGAAGAACTCGCGCGGCTCATGTTCATCTGGATCGTGATGATCGGCGCGATGGTGGGTCTGCGCGAGCGCACGCACTTCGTCGTGGATCTTTGGCCCACCTTGTCTGCGCGCGCCAACGCGCGGGTGGAACTGATGTCGGGTGTCGGGATTCTGGTGTTTGCCGGGGTCTTCGTTTACGGCGGCTGGGAATTCACCGAATTCGCCATCTATCGCATCTCGGAGCTTGCCGAGCTCCCGCTCTGGACCATTCACATGGCATGGCCGCTTCTGGGCCTCACCTGGCTGCTCTTTCAGGGCGAGCACATGATCGACATGCTGCGCGTCCTTCGATCGGCCGACACCGCCCGGAACTGAACCATGGGTCAGCTTCTGTTCTCGCCGGGGCAGGCGGCGGCGCTGCTGTTTGGCGTCTTTTTCCTGCTGCTCGCACTCCGAGTCCCGGTTGCGGTGGCGCTGGGCCTCGCCTGCCTGCCAATGCTTGCGCTCGAACCACAGCTGTCGCTCATGCTGCTGGTGCAGGAAACCTTCAACGCCTACAACTCGTTCATTCTGCTGGCGGTTCCTTTTTTCCTGCTCACCGCCAACCTGATGAATATCGGCGGGATCACCAACCGGCTGGTGCGGCTCTCGCGCGCACTGGTGGGGCGCATGCCGGGCAGCCTCGCGCAGGTGAACGTGGTGCTGTCGATTTTCTTTGCCGGCATTTCCGGCTCTTCCACGGCCGATGCTGCCAGCCAGGGCAAGATCTTCATCGAAGCCCAGGTGAAGGAAGGCTACGACATCAGCTTTTCGGTCGCGATCACCGCTGTGTCGGCGGTGATGGCGGTCATCATTCCGCCTTCCATCCTGATGATCGTCTGGGGGGGCGTGCTCACCACCTCGATCGGCGCGCTGTTTCTGGCTGGCATCGTCCCCGGCCTCCTGATCGGCGTGGTACAGATGGTCACCGTGCATGTCTACGCGGTCCGGCGCGGCTACCCCACCTACGCAGGCACGAGCGGCGTCGAGATGCTGAAGGCGTTCTGGGTCGCCGTCCCCGCACTCATGACACCGGTCATCATCATCGGCGGAAAGATCTTCGGCTGGTTCACGGCAACCGAATCAGCCGCGGTTGCAGTCATCTACGCCGCGGTGCTGTCGGTCATCGTGTATCGCGAGATGAATTTCAAGGGCCTCTACAGCGCGCTCCTCGACACCGGCCGGCTGGCGGGCGTCACGCTGTTTTGCGTGGGTACCGCAAGCGCGTTTGGCTGGATCATGGCCTACTACCAGATCCCGCAGTCGCTCCTTGCCAACATCCTCAGCTGGGGCATGGGCCCGATCGGCGCGGGGCTTTTCATCGCCTTCGTGTTCCTGGTGGTGGGCTGTTTTCTGGATGCCATTCCCGCGATCATCATCGTGGGTGCCATCCTGCAGCCGCTCGCCAAGTCGGTGGGCATGGATCCGGTGCACTTCGCCATGATCGGCATTGTGTCGCTCGCATTTGGCCTGGTCACGCCGCCCTACGGCCTTTGCCTCATGATTTCATGCGCCATCGTGAACGTGCGCATGCGCGATGTGCTGAAAGACGTGATGATCATGCTCGTGCCGATGTTCGGCGTGCTGCTGCTGGTGATCATCTGGCCGCAGGTGTCGCTCTTCCTGCCTGGGCTGATTTCCCCCGATATGCTCAAGTAGGCGCAGCGCCTACACCATCAGGTATTTTTGCCGCACCTCGGGCTCGGCAGCGAGCTGCGCCGGCGTTCCCTGATAGGGAATTTCACCTTTCTCGATGATGTAGACCCGATCGGCGAGTTCGTTGGCAAAGCGCAGATTCTGCTCGCTGATGAGCACCGTCTGACCCGCCTGCTTCAATCGCTTGAGTTGCTTGAGGAGCGCATCGACCACGAGCGGGGCGAGCCCTTCGGATGGCTCATCGAGCAGGATGAGGTCGGGGTTGCCCATGAGTGTGCGGGCGATGGCAACCATGCGCTGCTGCCCGCCGGAGAGCGCGCTCGCCCGCCGATCCAGGAAATTTCGAACATCGGGGAACAGTTCGAGTACGGCGTCAATCGTCCAGTTCGAGGTGCCCGAGCGCGAGGCCATGCGCGCCGCCTCAAAATTTTCAGCGACTGTGAGCGAAGTAAACAGCCTGCAGTCCTCGGCAATGAAACCGAGCCCCGCACGGCAGATTTCAAACGGCTCGGCGCCTGCAAGATCCCGGCCGCGAAATTCGATCCGACCGCTGCGCGGCGGCACCAGCCCCATGATGGAGGAAAGCGTGGTGGTCTTCCCCGCGCCGTTGCGCCCGAGAAGCGCCACCACCTCACCCTGCCCCACCTCGAGATCGATCCCGAAAAGCACGCGGCTGTCGCCATAAGCCGCGTGCAAGCCCTGCACGCTGAGGAGTGCCATGTCAGCCGGCCTGCCGGCTGCGGCGATCAACTGCCACGCGCGCGAAGCAGTTCAACACAGGGACGGGCCACCGACTCGGTATTGAAGGCCTTGACATCGCCCACGCCAATGCCATCGGGCAGCGACGGGTCGCGTTTGACCGTTCCGACATAGAAGTTGTAGAGCGCCATGTTGTCGCAGGCGCGGACCGTGGTCTTTCCGGTGGGGCCTTCGAAGCTGACCGTGGACATGGCCTGCACCACCTTGTCGACATCGTCCGCGGTGCCCGCCTTGCGGATGGCCTCGGTGATCATCTTGCCCGCCACATAGCCCACGGTGGTGGGGCCCGTGGGATAGGACTTCATGCGCTTTTCGATCTCGGCTGCAAACGACTTCGACTTGGCCGAATCGAGCGCATAGAACGGATACCAGACCGTACCTGCAGTGCGCGCAGGCAGTGAGTCCTTGACCGAGCTCATCTTCACCAGATCAAGGCCGTGGGTGAAGAACTCGACCTTGCCTGCAAAGAGGCCAAAGTCGCGCGCCGCCTTGAGGAAGTTGATCAGGTCGGCGCCGAAACCGCCGTTCACGATCATGTCCACCGGCCGTGCCTGAAGTGCGGTGACGTGCGCGGAGAAGTCGGTGGCGCCAAGCTTGGACCATTCCTGGCGGACCACGGTGATGTCCGGGCGCGCCACTTTGAGGGCCGCGATGAAGTCCTGGATGAAATGCTGGCCGTATTCATAGTCGGGCGCAATGGTGGCGATCCGCTTGATGTCGGGGCGTCCCTTCAGGTATTCGGCGATGACGCTGCCGATCTCGACCGTGGACAGATTGGCCCGGGCCACATAGGGGTGACCCGATTCGCCGGTCAGCCGCTTGGTGGTGGCAAAGCCACCGACCACCAGCGCCTTGTGCTCGCGCCCGAGGTTGCCCACCGCGACCGCTGCGCCGCTGTGAATACCAACGGTCACATAACGGATTTTTTCTTCCAGCATCATGCGGCGGCCCTCGGTCACCGCCTTTTCCACCTGTGCGCCCATGTCGGCGGTCACCAGCTGGAACGGCCGGCCGTTGAGGCCGCCCGCCGCATTGGCCTCATCCACGGCAATCTGGTAGCCGGTGCGGATGGAATCGGCAATGAAGGCAAAGCCCCCGCTGTAAATGTCGATGAGCCCCAGCTTGATGGGCTCTCCACGGGGTGCGTTCTGCGAAAAGGCTGGCGCTGCGGCAATTGCGAGCGCTGTGCCGACTGAAAGCAGAACCGAACGTCGATCGGTAATCGCCACGGTGATCTCCTGTGCGAATGGCGGGCTGATTCTGCTGGGCGCATTTCCGGCTTGTCAAGCATTGAAAGCGTCTGGCACACTCGGCCCGCTTCCGGAATTCGCTGCAGCGACAGCCTTCCGCGCCCGCACCCACCCAGCCGGCATGCGCCAGGGGCTTGAAACGCCCGGCCGCATGCGGCGTTGCCGATTGAGCGATTAAGCGTCCAGCATGACCGAGCTCGCCGAATTTTTCGCCCAGCACCTTGCCTGGATGACCAACCCGGTGGTGTTGGCTCGCCAGACGCTCGCCGGCATTTCCAACGGCATGCTGCTGTTCCTGATCTCGGCCGGGCTCACGCTGATCTTTGGTGTGCTGCGGGTGCTCAACTTCGCACACGGTGCGCTCTTCATGGTGGGCGCATTCATCGCCTGGACGGTTGGCACCTGGGCGGGTGGCAGCAGCGTCGGATTCTTCGCAGCGCTGGCGGCAGCGGCCTTGATTCTCGCAATCGTCGGGGGAATCATCGAAATCACGCTCCTGCGGCGAATCTATCGAGCGCCGCATGAATTTCAGTTGCTCCTCACCTTCGCGCTGGTCTTCATCGCGGGCGATGTGGTGAAGCTCATCTGGGGACGGGAAGACCAGTCCACGCCCATGCCCGAACTCCTCGCAGGGTCCACCCAGGCGATGGGCCTGGTGTTTCCCACCTATCGGCTGTTCCTGATCGCAGTGGGGCTTCTGGTGGCAGCGGGCCTCTGGTGGCTGCTGCACCGGACGCGCTGGGGCATCCTGATCCGCGCGGCCACCAATGACCGCGACATGCTGGGCGCGCTCGGGACCGACACGCGGCGGCTGTTCACCACGGTGTTCGCGCTGGGCGTTGCGCTCGCGGGTCTGGGCGGGGCGCTCGCCGCGCCCATCGTGTCGGTCGGCCCCGGTCTGCACGTGCAGGTGATCATCGATGCCTTCGTGGTCGTGGTGATCGGTGGCATGGGCAGCGTACTGGGTGCACTGGTCGCCTCGTTGCTCGTGGGAATCGTCAACGCATGGGGGGTGCTGGCCCTGCCTGGCTGGTCGGTGGTGCTCACCTTTGTCTGCATGGCGGTGGTCCTGATCGTCAGGCCCTGGGGCCTCTTCGGGAGCCAGGAGTGAGCGGCGCACGCATCGGTCTTCTCGCGCTGGTGGCGGGCTTGCTGGTGCTGCCGCTTGGGTTGTCGGACTTCTGGATCTTCATCGCGATTGAAGTGCTCGCGTTCGCGCTCTATGCCATCAGTTTCAACCTGCTGATGGGATACGGCGGCATGCTGTCATTCGGTCACGCAGCCTTTTTCGGGGTTGGCGCTTATGCCGGCGGCTTGCTGGTCAAAAAGGCTGGGCTCAGCTCGCTCGGTGCGTTCATGCTGGTGATGCCGGGCGCCATGGCGGCGGCTGCACTGGTTGCGGTTGCCATCGGGTTTTTCTCGGTCAGGCGCTCGGGCATCTATTTCGCCATGCTCACCTTCGCCTTCCAGATGCTGCTCTATACCGTTGCACTCAAGGCCATCGGCCTCACGGGGGGCGACGACGGTCTGACGGGGCTGCGCCCGCCCGGCGCGCTCGCCGTGCCCGCCAACTACTATTGGTTCGCGCTCGCCTGGGTGCTGCCGTCGGTTTATCTGCTGCACAGGCTGGTTCGCTCGCCCTTCGGACTGACGCTGAGGGCGCTTCGCAACAACCCGCTTCGGGTCCAGTATTCCGGTGTCGATGTGCGAGGCCACCAGCTCATCACCTTCGTGATCGCCGGCGCCTTCGCCGGGCTTGCGGGCGCGCTGTTTGCATTTTCCTCAGGCAACGTGTTCCCGGGCTGGCTCAACTGGACGGCCTCCGCCACGCCGATCGTGATGGCCGTGCTGGGCGGTGTGCAGAGTTTCCTCGGGCCCGCGCTCGGGGCGGCGGTCTATGTCGTGCTCGAGGTCACCATCAGCGGCAGCACCGAATACTGGCCGCTGTTCATGGGGCTCATCATCATGCTGCTGGTGCTGGGGATGCCGCGCGGCCTCGCGGGCCTCCTTGCCAGGAGGCGTCCATGAACCTGAACGCCGATGTGCTGGCAGTGGAGGCGGTCGAAAAACGCTTTGGCGGCGTGCAGGCACTGGGGGGCGTCACGCTCCAGGTGCGGCGCGGCGAGTTTCACGCCATCATCGGTCCGAACGGCGCGGGCAAGAGCACGTTTTTCAATACGCTCACCGGCCTCATCACGCCTGATGCAGGAAGCGTGAGGTTCGAGGGACGCGACCTCGCCGGGCTTGCGCCGCACCAGCGTGTGCGGCTGGGCATGGGCCGCACCTTCCAGATCACGCGGGTGTTTCCCGACCTGACGCTGCTTGAAAACGTGCAGGTGGCGCTGCTCGCGCATGATCGGCTCACACTCGCACCCTGGCGCACCGCCTCGGGGCACCGCCCTGCCGATGCTCGTGCGCTGCTGGAACGCGTCGGGCTCCAGGTGCCCGATCACCAGCCTGCGTCGACCCTGGCGCACGGCGACCGTAAACGCCTGGAGCTGGCGATCACGCTTGCGGGTGAACCGAGGCTGCTGCTGCTGGACGAACCCACCGCCGGCATGGCTGCGCAGGAGCGGCTTGAATCCATCCGGATGGTGCACAAGGTGGCAAGCGAACTGGGGCTCAGCTGCCTGTTCACCGAGCACGACATGGCCGTGGTGTTTTCAGTGGCCTCGCGTATTTCAGTGCTGGTGCAGGGCAAACTCCTCATCACCGGACAGCCGGAAGAGGTTCGCGCCAGCGAGCAGGTGCAGCGTGTCTATCTGGGTGAGGCGGTGATCGAACAGGGAGCCGGGTAATGGATTTCGAAGCGCAACACGAGCATGAACTGCTTCGCGAGAGCGTGCGCGATTTTTTCGATCGCGAGCTCCCCGAGGCAAAGATCCGCGAGTACGACCGTGCACGCCGCATCCCGCGCAGCATCTGGAAGCAGTTCGCCCAGCAGGGCTGGATGGGTATCAGCGTGCCCGAGGAATATGGTGGCGCGGGCAGCGACATCATGGCGGGATCGATCTTCTGCGAGGAGCTCGCGCGTCGCTTTCCGTCGCTCGCCACCGATTGGCTGCTTACGTCCATGACCGCACGTCTGTTTCTTGAGGTGGCCAGCGACGAGCACAAGCGCGAGTACCTGCCCAAACTGGTTCAGGGTGATTTCCTGATGGGCTTTGGCATGAGCGAACCAGGCGGTGGCACCGATGTACTGGCCCTCAAAACCCGCGCCCAATCCGATGCCGACGGATGGACAGTCCGCGGCCAGAAGCTCTACACCTCGCTTGCCGATGATGCCGATGCCATCCTCGTGCTCTGCCGCACCGAAACACCCGACGAGTCGAAGCGCGCACGCGGCCTCTCACTGGTGCTCACGCCGCGCAATCAGCCGGCGGTCACGGTTCGAAGGCTAGAACTCATGGGCATGCGCGCGGCCTGCACCTGCGAAGTGTTTTTTGACGATGCGCGGGCACCGCTCGATGCGGTGGTGGGCGAGCGCGGCCGCGGCTGGTATCACCTGCTTGCCACACTCGATGAAGAGCGCATCCTGTGCGCGGCCATGTATGTGGGGATTACCAGCGCGGCGCTCGACCAGGCGCTGCAGTACGCACGCGACCGGCTGGCCTTTGGGCGCCCGATTGGCGGATTCCAGGCCGTGCAGCATCCGCTTGCCGACACTGCCACCGAACTCGAGCAGATCCGGCTCCTCACCACCAAAGCCGCCTGGATGCTCGCCCACGGCAAGCCCTGCGCCACCGAGGCGGCCATGGCCAAGCTCGCCGCCACCGAGACAGCCGTTCGCGCAACCGATCGCTGCATGCGGGTGCTGGGCGGCTACGGACTGGTGGAAGAAACCCCGATGGAACGCCTGTTCCGAGACACCCGGCTCGGCCCTTTCAGCCCGATCTCCAACGAGATGGTGCGCAATTTCGTAGGCGAGCGGCTGGGCCTGCCCAGAAGCTACTGACCCCGGACACTCCTGCCCATGAAAATCACCCGTCACTTCGTGACCGTAGGCGAGCGCCGCGTGCACTATCTGCGCGCCGGCAGCGGCCCGGCCGTCGCCATGCTGCACGCTTGCCCGGTATCGGCCAAGGTCATGCGGCCACTCATGCAGATCTTTGCAAGGCGCTTCACCTGCCTCGCATTCGACATGCCTGGTTTTGGTCAGTCGGACAAACTGCCGATTGCGCAGCCCAGCGTGGAAGATTTCGCCGATGCGCTGGCCGACACACTGACCGCGCTCGGAATCCGGAAAGTGGCGAGCTACGGACGGCACACCGGCGCCTCGATTGCCGTGGAGTTCGCCGCCCGTCATCCAGACCGCTGCTCCATGGCGCTCGCTGACGGCTATGCGGTCTTCACGAGCCGTTATTCCGACGAAGCGCTCGAGCGCTACCTTGAACCCATCACCCCAGCCTGGGATGGCGCGCATCTGCTGCGCCTGTGGTTCCGCTATCGCGATCAGCATGCGTTCTGGCCCTGGAATGCCCAGGACGACGCGCACCGTTCCGACACTGACACGCCCGACACCGAGTTCCTGCACCGAGGCGTGATCGAAATGCTCGAGGCGGGGAACGACTACCGCATCGGCTATCGTGCGCCGTTCCGTCATCGTGAACTTGAGGTGATCCCGGATCTGAAGGTACCCGTGTGTTTCGGTAATCGCCCGGGTGACAGCATGTACAAGACCCGGCCGCTTTACCCGGCGGGCATCTGGGATGCCGACGTCCCGCGCGAATTCCAGGCGGCCTCGGAGATGGAACTCGAACTGCTTTCGCGCCACCCAGCCGATGCGCCGCCGCCTCCGGCGCCAGCCTGCGAACCGCTTGCCGGCCGCAGCACCGATCGGTTCATTGATCTGCATGGCGCACAGGTTCTGGTGCGCTCAGTCGGTGATCTGAATGGCCCCAACGCGCCGCTTCTTCTCATTCATCACGCACCGGGCTCGTCCTGGCTTTACCGACCACTCATGAACGAGATCGGCCAGACGGTGCCGGTGATTGCCATCGATCTACCCGGACACGGGGAATCCGAACCCTTGCCTGGCAACCCGCAGACGGTCGCCACCTGGGCCGATACGGTGATCGCGGTGCTGGATCAGCTGTCGGTTGCGCGGGTGCACGCACTGGGGCACCTTGGCGGCGCCGCGGTGGCGCTGGAGCTCGCTGTCGGTCGACCCGAGCGGGTGGCCTCGCTTCTGCTCGACTCACCGTTTTTTCTGAATGACGCCGACCGGGCGCTCTTTCGCTCGCACCCCGCGCCTTCGCTCGAGCCCGATCCCGAAGGCTTTCATTTGCTGCGCGCCTGGCACCATCTGCGCGACGCCGAGCTCTGGTGGCCCTGGTTTCGTCGCGAAAAAGCCTTCCAGAGCCCACGCCCCTCGCGGCTCGACCCGGAGGCGCTCACCGAGCGCGCGCGCGAGGTGCTGAAGCAGCCGCGAAGCTATGCCCCGGCCTGGCGCGCCATCGTGAACTATGCCTGGAGCGGCCGACTCGCGGCCTGCGTCCAACCGCGGATGGTGATCGCCGACCACAACGATCTGGCCTCGCACCTCATCGAACCGATCGCCAAAGCGGCCAACGCGCGCGCACAGCGCTGCGAGCCGGTTCAAAAGGCCGCAACGATTCTGCGCTTCCTCGACAGTCTGCCTGCTGCATGCTGCACCGCCGGCGGCTGCCAGGCGGGCGCATGCTGTTCCCCTGGTGCGTGCCAGCCCGGCTGCTGCGCCCCCACCCAACCCTGATCCCTGAGGCCTGCCTTGAGACCCACTGCCATTCAGCCCGCCCACTTTCCCTGGTTCGACTACTCGCGCTATTCGTTTTCGTTAGGTCTCAAGGCCGGCGCTGGCGCGTATCTGTCCGGCCACACGGCCTCTGAATACGACCCCGAGACCAAGCGCATGGTGGTGCGCGGCGACATGAGCACACAGGTTCGTACCGCCTGGAAAAAAATCGGCGCCATTCTCGAGGCCGCGGGTTACGGCTATGGCGATGTGGTGCGCGTGGTCGAGTACCTGCGCCCTGAAGGTATCGAGCGCTATGCCGAGGCTGCGGCCGTGCGCGCCGAAGTGTTGGGTGCCAATCGCCCCGCCGTGCACACGGTGCCGGTGAAAAGTCTGCTCCGCCCCGAAGCGTTTCTTGAAATCGAGGTGACCGCGGGGCCGGTGGGCGCGGAAACACGCTTTGGCGACGGCCTGCCCTCGGCGCGTGAATCGGCCGGCGTGGTGTTCCTGCCCTCGGTGCTGCCCACCGACGATCATGGCAAGGTGATTGGCGTGGGTGACATCGGCGCACAGACGCAGGCAATCTTTGAGAAGGCGGGTCGCATGCTGGCGGCCACCGGGCTGTCTTTCGCCCATGTGGTCAAAACGGTCGACTATCTTCTGCCTGCAGGGCTTTCGGGTTACAAGGCGACCGGCAAAATTCGCCGGCAATTTCTGGGGCCGGTGTATCCAGGTGCGGCGGGCATCCTGATGCCGCGTCTGTGTCATCCGGACGCACTCGTTCAATACGATTTCATCGCAACGCGAGACCTGCCGGTGGCGGTCAACCCGGGTTGGGACCGTTATCAGAAGCTCACCTACAGCCCCGCCGTGCGGGCCGGGAAGCTGCTTTTCATGTCGGGGCAGGGGTCGCTTGATCCTGCCACCGAACGCGTGGTGTTCGATGGCGATGTGGTGGCGCAGGCCGAGTACACCTACGGCAACATCATCAAGGTGCTGGAGGCAGCCGGTGCAGGCCCGCAGCACCTGGTGAAGACGATTGAATACGTGACGCCTGCCGGGCTCCCGCGCTACCGCGACGTGGCGGGCGTGCGCGCAAAGCTGCTGTCACAGCCGTTTCCGGCATCCACGGGACTCGTCTGCGAGGCGCTGCTGCGGCCCGAGATGCAGATCGAGGTCGATCCGTTCGCAATTCTGGACTGAGCGCAGGAGCCCGCGTCATGTCGCTCCTTACCGACGAACTGCGTGCCATGATCGGGCAGCAGGTTCACTATCCCGCTCGCGAGCCCATGGGCCGCGCCTCCATCCGCTATTTCGCGCTCGCGATCGACGACGACAATCCGGTGTATCGAGATGAGGCGTACGCGCGCGCCGCCGGCCACGCCGATGTGATTGCGCCGCCCACGCTGGTCTGCGAAACCTGTCAGACCGCAGACCGCCAACCCGATGCCGACGGCTACATCGGCCATGACTGGCATCTGCCGGTCGGCAACAGCCGCCTGATCCGCGCGGGCAACGATTACAGCTTCGAGCGGCCGGTGCTCGCGAGCGACTGGATCTCGGCCACCTGGACCCTGGAAAGCATGGTGGAAAAGCCGTCGTCGCGGGGCGGCACGCAGTTGTTCGTGCAATCGGTGGCACGCTATACCGATGCCGAGGGCAAGCTGGTGGCCACCAATCGCGAGACGCTGGTCATCCAGCCGCTCGGGACTGCAGGCTGAAGCGGCATGAACCACCCACCGATACCGATGACAACCAACCCTGCTTCCCCTGCCCCATCCAGCGCAACCCGCGTGGTGCTTCGACCGACCGTCGACCCCGCCGCGCTCTCGCCGGGCACTCCGCTTCCCGGTTGGGAACATTGTTTCACCGAGGTGGATCTGGTCGCCTATGGCGCGGCCACCTGGGACTGGCATCGGGTCCACTATGACCTTGCCTATGCGAAGAGCCGAAAGCTGCCCGGCGTATTGATCGATGGGCAGGTATATGGCGCCATCTTCGCCAGGCTCGCCACGCGCTGGGCGGGACCGGGTGCCTTTCTTTCCGGCATGGGCTTGAAGATGCGTTCGATGGCTTTCGCAGGCGATACGCTGCGCGCAGAGGGTGAAGTTCGGTCGGTGGAATCGCTCGCGTCGGGCGATCAGGTTCAGCTCTCACAGCGGCTTCTTTGCGGCGACCGCTTGATTGCCGAGGCGCTCACCACCCTTCGGTTTGCGAAGCGCTGATCCGCGGCAATGGGCTGGTCAAGCTTTCAAGCACTCGCCTGGCAGGCCGCGCCGATGCCCTACAGCACCGGGCCGGTCAGCATCGCGCGGCTACCCTCCGGCAACGATGACTTTCTGGCCTTTGTCCGGTTCCCTGCAGGATGGTCGCGCAGTCAGCCAGTGGTCTACGAGGCGGCCGAGGAGTTCGTGATTCTGGAGGGCGAATTGCGGATCGATGATCAGTGCTGGGTGGCGCCTGCCTACGGATGCGTTGCTCCGGGATCGGTCAGACGCCTGACCGAGTCGCAGCCTGGGTGTCTTGCCTGGGCACGGTTTCACGGGTCACCGCGGGCGGTGAAAGCAGAGGGCGCGGTGCAGACGGCAGGAACCGCGCGGGCGGGGGCGAATCGCCTGCGCCCGGCCGGCGCCCTCCGGGCATCTGCCCCCGCCCTCCGGGCACCTGCCCCCGCCTCCTGGTCCGAGTCACCCCGGCGGCTGCTCCATGCCTTCCCTGCAAGCGAAACCTGGTTCGAGCCCGCTTTCCGCCCCAGCCATGAACGCGAAGCTGGGCGGCATGACGCAATCGACCTCGACACGCTCGAGTGGTGGTCCAGCGCCTCCGACCTGCCATCCCGCCCGCCCACCCCATCCGACACGCCCTCGCGATCTGCCATCGTTCACAGAATTTCGGAGATGCAGCGATGAACCTCGCTTCAACCCTCACGCAATCCGCGCTTCGCTGGCCTGACAAGCCGGCTCTCGTTTTCGAGGGGCGGCGCTGGACGTATCGTCAGTGGAACCGCTGGGTCAACCAGACCGCGCATGCCTTTCTCGCCAACGGCGTGAGCCGTGGTGACCGGGTCGCCTTCCTCACCTGGAATCTGCCTGAGCAGGTCACCGGCTTCTACGCCCTCATGAAAATCGGCGCCATTCCGGTACCCATCAACTACCGGCTGGCCGCCAATGAAATCCGCTACATCATCGATGACTGCGGCGCGAAAATTCTGGTCTTCGAGGAGTCTCTGCGCTCGCCAGTCATGGCCATCCGCGATCAGCTGTCGGTGCAGAAGCTGGTGTATGTGGGCGATACACCCGGCCCAGGCGAAATACGGTTCGATGATTTTGTCGCCCCGGGCTCGGATCGCGAACCGGCGATCGGCGCAAGCTGGACCGATCCCGCCATGATCATGTACACCTCTGGCACCACCGGCCGCCCCAAGGGCGTGGTGCGTTCACACATCGCGGAGCTGGTGGGTGCGATGGCCATGTCGGCCGAGTGCGGTTTCACCCACGACGACACGCTGCTCAACAACAAGCCGCTCTTTCACATCGCGCAGCTGCAAATCCAGCTGATGCCATTTGTGATCAATGGCGGCACCAACGTTCTTACCCGCGGTTTCGACGTCCATGAAACCTTGTCTCTGGTGGGCGAGGAAAAGATCACCGCGCTCCACGGCGTGCCCACCCAGATGGTGATGATGGTGGCGGCCGACCTCAGCAAATACCAGCTCGATTCACTGCGCTGCGGTTTCTTCGGCGGCCAGACGCTCGCCGACGATGTCACCCGAAAGTGCATGGCGCTCTTTCCCAACTTCTTTGCGAACATCTACGGATCGACCGAAGCGCTGATGGTCACCTCGTGCGACTACCGCCGCCACCCCAACAAGCTGGGCAGCGTCGGCAAGGCGGGCCAGACCATGGAGGTGCGCATCATCGGTGCCGACAGCACCAACCCCGAGGATCAGTGCAAGCCGGGTGAGATCGGGCAGCTGATCGCTCGTGGTCCCAGCCTGTTCACGGGCTACTGGGGGTTGCCTGAGAAAACCGCACAGACCATCCGGGACGGCTGGTACTTCAGCGGCGATGCGGCGGTCACCGATGACGAAGGTTTCATCACCGTGATGGGTCGCATGGACCACACGATCAAGAGCGGGGGCGAGAACATTCATCCGTCCGAGGTGGAGAACGTGTTGTTCTCGCATCCGGGCATTGCCAACGCAGCCGTGGTGGGACTTCCCAGCCGCAAGTGGGGGCAGGTGGTGTGTGCGGCGGTCATCCGGAAAGACCCGGCGCTCAATGCGGCCGCGCTCGAGGCGTTCTGCCTGGGCAACCCGGATCTGGCCGCATTCAAGCGCCCGCGGCACTGGTTCTTTGTGGACGAGATTCCGTCCAACCCCACGGGCAAGGTGGAGCGTGGTCGCCTGAAGGACAAACTGATGGCGGGCTTGAGCGGCCCGCTCGACTGACACCAGGCCACTCACCATGTCTGCACTCTTTTTTATTCAAGCGCATGTGCCGGATGACGCCGATGTACGCCGCCGCTATCGCGAGTATCAGGCGCGCGTCACGCCCCTCATCGCCCGGCACGGCGGGCGGCTGCTCGCCACCGGCCAGCATCTTGAAACCTTCGAGGGCGCAGCGCCCGATCGGCGCGTGATCGTCCTCGAGTTTCCCGACATCGACGCACTCCGCGCGTTCTGGACCAGTCCGGACTATGCCGAGGTGCGAACCCTGCGCGATGGCTGCAGCGTGACCGCCTGGGCAATTCCCACGCTCGCTCCACCGCCCGACGCCTGATTCAACCTTGCTGCAGATCCATCCGGAGAGCCTGTGACCACGCACCTTTTTCAGCCGCTGATGCTGGGCGGCCTCGCGCTATCGAACCGCATCTGGATGGCGCCCCTTACCCGCTCGCGCGCCACGCCCGACCGTGTACCCACGCCCATGATGACCGAGCATTATGTTCAGCGTGCATCATCCGGGCTGATCATCGCCGAGGCCACCAATGTGGCGCCGCAGTCCAACGCCTGGGAGTGCGCGCCGGGCATCTTTCGTCCCGAGCAGATCGCGGCCTGGCGCTCGCTCGTCACCGCCGTGCATGCGGCAGGTGGACGGATTGCGCTTCAGCTCTGGCACGGTGGCAGGGTCGCTGCCGACCGCTCCCAGAACCCCGAGCCGCCGCTCTCGCCATCAGGGGTGAATGACAACATCGAGGCCGTGACCGTCTGGGGCCGGAATGAGGAAGGCATCTTCCGCAAGATGGCGGCGGTGCCCTCGCGCGCAATGACGCTGGGCGAAATCCAGTCCACGATCGAGGCATTTGGTCTGGCGGCACGCGCCGCGCGCGAGGCGGGGTTCGATGCGCTGCAACTCCATGGCGCAAATGGCTACCTGCCGCATCAGTTCATGTCGCCCTACCTGAACCGTCGCACGGACGCCTATGGCGGCTCGCCGGAGGCTAGGGCGCGCTTTGCGATCGAGGCCCTGGAAGCGATCATGGCCGAGTTCCCGCGTGATCGGGTGGGCCTGCGCATCTCTCCCTACGCCACATTCAACGGTGCGCTTGACCCCGATCCCGAACCCGCGTTCCGCCACCTGGTGCAAGCGTTGGATGCCCGCGGCATGGGCTGGCTGGAACTGGCCGATACCAACTTCTGGAGTGGGCAGTTCGACCGCGACCGCATGCTTGCGCTGGTGAAGCCCGTGTTCCGGGGCACGCTGGTGGCAAACGGCGGGATTGACCCCGATACCGCCGAGCAGCTGATCGCATCGGGCGCGGTGGATGCGGTGGCATTTGGGCGGCTCTGGATTGCGAATCCGGATCTGCCCGAGCGGATCCGCATGGGCGGGCCGTATACCAAGTCGATCACGCGGCGGTTTTATGGCGGCGGACCGGATGGGTATAACGACTATCCGACGCTCGCGCAGGAGAAGGCGGCGAAGTCAGCGGCTTAGGAAGCTCAGGCGGCTTCCCCGTCGACCTCCGGCAGCGCCAGCCCGCTAACCCCTGCCC
>JBMSQB010000016.1:0-57858 GCA_049423065.1 Burkholderiaceae bacterium | reverse complement strand
ACGACGCCCGCCACCGCACCGCCCAGCATCTGCCTCCGAACAGGCTCACGAGCCCGCTCTGCGGGTCGATCAAATTGTTTCAAGACACCCTCCGCTCATTTGAGAGTCACGAGCCAGGCCACCACATCCTCGATCTGCTGCGCGCTGAAAATCGTCTTGCCGCGCCACGCCTGCGCCACCCTCGGCGCGGCATCAGCCACGCCATAGGCGGGCATCAGAGACGCCGGGTTGACGCGTCGCGAATCATGAATCCGCAATCGCAGTTCCGCCTCATCCAACCGACCACCGACACCCGCCAGCGGCGGCGCCAGGTTGCCCTGCTGGCGTGCATCGCCCACCGGCGCACTGTGACAAAGGAGACACAGCCCCCGTTGACGGTCCGCCACCAGTTGGCGCCCACGCTCGGGGTCACCAGGCGCGACACCCGGCGGCCGCGGCAGAGAAGACTCGGCCCTGGCCGCCGGAGCCGTGGCCAGCCCGACCACCAGCGCGCCCAGTAGCCCAATCGCGACCCCGACCACGCGCCCAGCCAGCGGCCTGACCACGCACCCAGCCACCGGTCCGACCATGCGCCCCGCCGCGCGCCCGACCCGCCCCACAAGCGCCAATCCCCGGGCATGAAGCTGCGACCGTGGCATGTGTTTGAACCGCACAGGAACCGCCTGCCGAAGGCCACCCGCGCTCCCCGTCCCCGATGGGACCAGGAGCGCGAATGCCGGACGGAACCGCCCGGGCCTCAGGCGCGCTTCAGACTCTGCCCGGTGAGCGGCAGATGGCGGATCCGCTTGCCTGTCGCCGCATAGATGGCGTTCATCACCGCCGGCGCTGCGACCGCAATCGTGGGCTCGCCCACACCGCCCCAGAATCCGCCCGAGGGCATCACGATGCTCTCGACCTTGGGCATATCCCGCATGTGCATCACGGGATAGGTGTTGAAGTTGGTCTGCTCGATTCGACCGTCCTTCACCGTGCACTGACCAAAGAACGCCGACAACCCGTAGACAAAGGAGCCCTCGATCTGCGCCTCGATCTGCTGCGGATTGACCGCGTGACCGCAGTCGGTCGCAGCCACGATACGGTGAATGCGCAACTCCCCCTCGGCATTGACCGACACCTCGGCACACGCAGCGACATAGCTGCCAAAGCCGTGGGTCTGGGCCAGACCGCGGAACACCTTCTGGCCGTTCACATCGGGGGCAGGCTTGCCCCATCCCGAGCGCTCGGCCACCGCGTTCAGCACCGCCAGGTGCTTGGGGTGTCTGGTCATCAGCTTGCGGCGCAGTTCAAGCGGATCCTGATTGGTTGCCGCCGCGATCTCGTCAATGAAGCATTCGAGGTAGATGGCGTTCTGGTTGAGGTTGACCCCGCGCCAGAAACCCGGCGGCACGTGCGGATTGCGCATGGCGTGATCGATCAGCACATTCGGGAAGCTGTAGCCGATCATCGCCTCGCCGCCGCCTTCGTTCAGGCCCTGGAAGACCACCGGGTCTTTGCCGTCCTTGATGTTCTGCGGGAAAACGCCTGCAAGAATTGACTGCCCGGAGATCCGCATGTGCAGGCCGGTGATGTTGCCCGACGCATCGAGACCCGCCGTAAGCTTGCACTGGGTGACCGGATGGAACCGGCCATGGAGCATGTCCTCCTCGCGGCTCCAGAGAAGCTTCACCGGCGTGCCGGGCATCTCCTTGGCAATGGCCACCACCTGGCGTACCCAGTCGTGCACCGCACCGCGCCGCCCAAACCCACCACCCAGATTGATCTTGTAGACCTCGCACTTGGCGGCAGGCAGACCCGAGCTTTCGGACGCAGCCGCGAGCGCCGCCTCGCCGTTCTGGGTGGGTGTCCAGACCTCGCAGCGATCGGCCGTGAAGCGGGCCACCGCGTTCATGGGCTCCATGCAGGCATGGTTCTGATGCGGATACGCATAGACCGCCTCAACACGGCGCGCCGCCGACGCGATCGCGCCCTTGGCATCGCCACTGCTGTTGCCGACCACAGCGTCGCTGGCATCAAGGCCTGCCTGCAACACCTTCGCAAACGCCTCGCTCGAGGCATTTGCGTGCTGGCCGAGATCCCATTTGATGGGCAGCGCATCGAGCGCAGTCTTGGCCTGCCACCAGGTATCTGCGACCACCGCCACCGCGTCGTCATGCACCTTCACGACCTTGCGGACACCAGGGCGCTTCTCGATGGCCGCGGCATCAAAGCTCACGACCTTGCCACCGAATACCTCGCACTTGCGGATGGCTGCATTCAGCATGCCCGGCATGGTGAGGTCGGCACCATAGACCTGCTTGCCGTTCACCTTGTCGGCGGTGTCCAGACGCGCCAGTCGCTTGCCCAGGATCTGCCAGTCTTTGGTGTCCTTGAGCGGCACCTCGGTGGGCGGATTCAGCTTGGCAGCCGCCGCCGCCACCTTGCCGTAGGTGGTGCTGCGCCCGCTTGCGGCGTGCGAGATCACGCCTTTGTTCACGCTGCACTGCGCGGCCGGCACGCCCCACTCATTGGCAGCAGCCTGAACCAGCATCATGCGGGCGGCCGCGCCCCCCTTGCGGACATAGTCCTGCGACTCGCGAATGCCGCGACTGCCGCCGGTGGAAAAATTGCCCCAGATGCGCTTGCGCGCCAGGTTTTCGCCAGGCGTGGGCTGCTCGGTGGTGACCTTGGCCCAGTCGCAACCGAGTTCCTCGGCAACCATCTGCGCGAGACCGGTGAGCGTTCCCTGGCCCATTTCAGAGCGGGCGATCCGCACCACCACGGTGTCATCGGGCCTGACCACCACCCAGGCATTCACCTCGGGTGTGCCGGCGCCCTGCGCCAGCGCTTCCGAGGCAAAGGGCAGATGGAATGCGAGGCTGAGTCCGCCAGCGGCGGAGGAGGCCAGAAACTGGCGGCGGGTAACAGTCAGTTCGCTCATGTTGTGCTCCCGTCAGCATGCTGGATCGAGAGGCCGGCGACACGGGGATTGCCGCCCTCGGCCACCACCTTGATGGCGGCACGGACGCGGTTGTAGGTGCCACAGCGGCAGATGTTGGTCATGGCCTCATCGATATCGCGATCGGTGGGCTTGGGCTTGTCGCGCAGCAACGCGACCGCCGCCATGATCATTCCGCTCTGGCAGTACCCGCACTGCGGCACATCAAGGGCCACCCAGGCCTTTTGCACCGGGTGCGACGAATCGGGCGACAGCCCCTCGATGGTGACCACCTTTTCGTTGGCGCTGACAGAGGACACCGGCCGCACGCAGCTCCGCGTGGGCACACCGTCGATATGCACGGTGCAGGCGCCACAGGCTGCGACCCCGCAACCGTACTTGGTGCCGGTGAGGCCGAGCTGCTCGCGCAACACCCACAAGAGGGGTGTGGCTGGATCGGCTTCGAACTCCCGAACCGATCCGTTGACGTTGAGACGGGACTTCAAGTGTCACCTCCAGGGGTTGGCGTATGTCGTGAGGGCGGGGCGATCCGCTCCGGAATCAGCCGATCGCGGTCGCCCATTGTCGCCGGTGCGCGGGAAATCCTGCAAGCCCCTGGGGTGATCCCGGCAGATCGACGATAATCGGGAGCGATGCGGGCGATCAGCCTGTGCGTCAGGCCGCCTGACGACCCGCTTGTACGTCGCCCCCTGCCGACCCGCTGGTCCACCGTCCCCGCCCACCCGCCTGTCCGTTGCCCCTGCCCGCCCGATGCGCCGAATCACCCTTGCTGCCGTTGCCATCATCCTGCTGGGGGCCGCGGCCGCCTGGTTCCTGCTGGCCGACCCCGCATCCGACACGCCCCCGGAAAAATACCGGTTCGCAGTGGTTGATCGCGGCCGCATCCTTCAGAACGTCGCCACGACCGGAACGCTCAATCCGGTGGTGCTGGTCAATGTCGGCACGCAGATTTCAGGGCGAATCAGACGGGTGCTGGTTGATTTCAACCAGCCGGTGCGCGCAGGCGAACTGCTCGCCGAACTCGACTCCTCGCTGATCGAGGCCCAGATCGCACAGCTTGAGGCCAATTT
The DNA here is from genome assembly GCA_049423065.1 of Burkholderiaceae bacterium. Classification (GTDB taxonomy): domain Bacteria; phylum Pseudomonadota; class Gammaproteobacteria; order Burkholderiales; family Burkholderiaceae_E; genus SYIM01. Next base: position 53,853 of record JBMSQB010000016.1, on the reverse strand, counting down.
TCAGGAGATGCGCACACAGTTGTCGGTCGCGCGTCGCAAGCTCGAGCGCAGCGAGGGACTGGCGGCGCGCGGCTTCATCTCGGCGGCTCAGGTCGAGGATGAGCGCCAGGCGGTGGAGCTCGCGCAGGCTCGCGTGCGGGCCATCGAAGCCCAGGTGGCGCGTGAGCGCACCAACCTCGCCTACACCGCCATCCGCTCGCCGATCGACGGCGTGGTGATCGCGCGCAGCGTTGACGTGGGACAGACGGTGGCGGCCAGTTTCCAGACACCAACCCTCTTTCTGATTGCCCGCGATCTGCGCGACATGCAGATCGATACCAATGTGGCCGAGGCGGATGTCGCGCAGCTTCGCCTGGGCATGCAGGCGCGATTCCGGGTGGACGCCCTCGGCGAGCGCAGCTTCGAGGCCACGGTGCGGCAGATCCGCCTCAATCCCAAGATCGAGCAGAACGTGGTGACCTACAACGTGGTGCTCGCCACCCGCAATGAAGACGGGCTGCTGCTGCCGGGCATGACCGCCACCGTGCAGGTGGAAATCGCGCGCCGCGATGCCGCGCTGCGGCTGCCCAATCTGGCGCTGCGCTTCCGACCGTCGGACGCCAATGATGTGGCGCCGGCGGGCGCGGCGACGCCCGCCCTGGGGGCGCCGGCGGGCGCGGCGACGCCGTCCTCGGGGGCGCCGGCTGATCGTGCTGCCCAGCCGGCACCGCAGGCGCGCACCCGGATCGCCGAAGTGCTGGTCGCCCATGACGCCCCGGGCGGGCCGCCGCTTCGCAGGCAGCGCGTGACGCTCGGCATCAGCGACGGCACCTTCACCGAAGTGATTGCAGGCAGCGGCCTCGCCGAAGGCGATCGCATCGCAATCGGTGAGTTCGTTCAGGCGTCAAACGCGTCCGCACGAGGCGGCCTGCGCTTCCGGCTGTTCTGATCTCGCCCCGGCACCTCTGGCCTTCATCATGTTTGCCGCCCTGCCCGCCGAAGCCTGGAGAGCCCTGGGCGCGCACCCGCTGCGTACCGTTCTCGCCATGCTCGGAATGATCGTGGGCGTCGCCTCGGTGGTGGTGATGCTGGCGGTCGCGCAAGGGTCGCAGGAACGCGTGCGCCAGATGATGCGCACACTCGGCTCGAACGTACTGGTGGTCAACTCGGGTGCAAGCGTGGCAAGCGGCGTCCGCCAGGCCTCGGGGGCAACGCCCACCCTCACCCTGGGCGACGTGGACGCGATCAGGGGGCTAGACTCGGTCCGGGCCGTCTCGCCCACCACCTGGAACACGGCACAGATCGTGTTCGACAACCAGAACTGGCTGGGACCCGTGCAGGGCGCCTACCCCGACATCATCGAGGTTCGCGACTGGACCCTGGCTGCTGGCGGAATCTTCGACGAACACGATGTCCGCACAGCCGCCCGCAAGGCCGTCTTGGGCGGCACGATCGCCGAGAAGCTGTTCGGTCACCGCAATCCGGTGGGCGAGACGATACGGATCCGCAATGTTCCCTTCTCCGTGGTGGGGCTCCTCGCGCGCAAAGGCCAGACGCTGGACGGCTGGGATCTGGATGACATCATTTATGTGCCGCTCAGCACCGCCCGGCGCGATCTGTTCGGAAGCGCATTCCCCGACCGGGTCAACCGCATGATGGTGGAGGCCGTGTCGGCGCAGGCGTTGCCGCAGGCCGAGGCCGATATCCGGCTGCTGCTGCGAACACGCCACCGTATCGCCGAGGGTCTGGAAGACGACTTCGTGGTCCGACGGCAGGACGCGTTCTATGAAGCCGAGCAGAAAACCGCCGGCACCATGCGCACGCTGCTCGCCACCATTGCCTCGGTCAGTCTGCTGGTGGGCGGCATCGGCATCATGAACATCATGCTGGTCACGGTCACCGAGCGAACCCGCGAGATCGGCTTGCGGATGGCGGTGGGCGCGCGCCGGCGCGATATCGCGCTTCAGTTTCTCTACGAGTCGGTGGTGGTCTGCGTAGCGGGAGGTTTGCTGGGTCTTGCCATCGGCGTGCTGGGCGCCTGGGTCGCGGTGGAACATTTTGCGATGGCCGCCATTGTCACGGCACCGGCTGCGCTCGCAGCGTGCGGGGCAAGCGTCCTCGCGGGCCTTTGCTTCGGCATCTATCCGGCACTGCGCGCAGCGTCGCTGTCGCCCGCGCAGGCCCTGCGCGCGGAGTAGGCGGCAAGCCTAGAGAAAGCGGTCGAGCAGCCGACGGCTGTTGCGGTCGAGCGCCGCGGCATCGCGCACGAGATAGTGGATGCCGTCGCTGTCGGTAATGAGAAGCGCGCCGTTTCCGATCCGGCGAATGTCTTCTTCGCCCTTCAACACGAACCGCGCGGGTCCGCGGTCGGTGTCCACCCGCCAGGTGCAGGGGGTGACAAATCCCGACACCTCCAGAAGTTGCCCGATCACCGGCATGAATTCGCGCTCATCGAGCGCCTCCTGCACCAGCGCCCGGACGACGGGCTCGAGCGCCGAGATCTGCTCGATCCAGAAAAGCTCGTGACCCTCGGCACTCATCAGGGACAGTCCGCGCTCGGGCGCCGAAATGGGAAAGGCGCGCACCGCCAGGACCGGCTCATGCACCACGCCTTCCGGCGTGGTGAGCCGCAACCGGCCCGCAGGCGTGCGCTCGAGCGTGGCGCCCGATAGGAGCCGCGCAAGCACAGGAGCAGGCGTTAGCGACATGGGTCAGACCTCAGCCGCCACCCGCACCGGATGCGTCGTCTCGGCGCGCCAGTCGGGCAGCGCGTCCTCGGTATCCACATTGCGGGCCTGGGCCTGATAAAGCCGGAAATAGGCGCCTTCACGCGCCATCAGTTCCTCGTGCCCCCCCACCTCGACCACCTGGCCGCGATCGAGCACCACCAGCCGGTTGGCGCGCCGCAGCGTGCTCAACCGGTGCGCGATCGCGATGGTGGTTCTGCCCGCCACCAGGTTGTCGAGCGCGCGCTGGATTTCCTTTTCGGTCTGCGTATCAACCGAGGAGGTGGCCTCGTCGAGGATGAGGATGCGCGGGTCGATGAGAAGCGCCCGCGCGATCGAGATTCGCTGACGCTCGCCCCCGGAAAGTGCCTGGCCACGTTCCCCCACCAGCGAGTCATAGCCGTGCGGCAGTCGCAGGATGAAATCATGGGCATGCGCTGCGCGCGCCGCAGCAATGATTTCCTCGCGCGTCGCCTCGGGCTTGCCGTAGGCAATGTTGTCGGCAATGGTCCCGAAAAACAGGAAGGGCTCCTGCAACACCAGACCGATGCTTCGCCGATAGTCGGCCACCGGGAGCGACCGCACATCCACGCCATCGACCAGCACCGCACCCTCGGTCACATCGTAAAACCGGCAGATCAGATTCACGAGCGTGCTTTTCCCCGAACCACTGTGGCCGACGAGGCCAATCATCTCGCCCGGCTCGATGGTGAGCGAGATGCCGCGGGTGACGGAACGGCTGCCATAACGGAAGCCGACGTTGCGCAACTCGATCCGTCCGCTCACGTGGCTGAGCGCCACCGGCCGCGCCGCTTCGGGAACACTCGAGACATGGTCGAGGATGTCGAAGATCCGTTTGGCCCCGGCCGCTGCTTTCTGCATGAACGACACGAACCTGCTCATTGAATCGAGCCGTGTGTAGAAACGGCCGATGTAGGCGAGAAATGCCGTGAGCACGCCCACCGTGACCTGATCGCGGGTCACCAGCCAGATTCCGAAGCCCCAGACGATCAGAAGCCCGATTTCAGTGAGCAGCGTGACGGTGGGCGAAAACAGCGACCAGACACGGTTGACCCGATCGTTCACTGCACGATTGAGCCGATTGGCTTCCCGGAAGCGATTGGACTCACGCTTTTCCTGTGCGAAGGCCTTGACCACGCGGATGCCGGGGATGGTGTCGGCCAGTACGTTGGTGACTTCCCCCCAGATACGGTCGACTTTCTCGAAGCCATGCTTCAGCCGATCACGGACCAGGTGGATCATCCAGACGATGAGCGGCAGCGGCAGGAGCGTCACCATTGCGAGCCACGGGTCGATCGACACCAGCACCGCAGTGGTCATGACGATCACCAGCACGTCGGTGGCGAAATCGAGAAGATGAAGCGAGAGAAACAGGTTGATGCGATCGGTTTCCGCGCCGATGCGGGCAATCAGGTCGCCGGTCCGCTTGCCGCCGAAGTATTGCAGCGACAGGTGCATCAGGTGGTCATAGGTGGCGGTTCGCAGGTCAGCGCCAATGCGCTCCGAAACCAGCGCGAGAATGTAGGTGCGCGCCCATCCCAGCGCCCAGGCAACCAGTGCCGACGCGAGCAGACCTGCAAGCAGCCAGCCCACCAGCGTGGTGTCGAGCGGCGCGCCGTTCTGGTAGGGAATCAGGACCCGATCCATGAGCGGCATGGTGAGGTAGGGCGGCACCAGCGTGGCCGCCGTGGCGGCCAGCGTGAGCAGAAAGCCAATAAGGAGCTGCGACCGGTAAGGCCGCGCGAATCGCCACAGCCTGAACAGTGTCCGGGACGAGGGTGCAACGGCAAGCTCGGCCTCGCACTGCGGGCATTCTTCGACATCTGCCGGCAGGTCGGCGCCGCAGCGCTCACAGTGGGTGGTGGCATCAGCGCCCGGCTGCTGCGCCTCGGATGGCTGTCCGCGCAGATCGTCGAATCGGCGCAAGAGCCGCAACGCCGCCGGATTGCTGCCAAGCGTGAAGCGCCAGACATCGAGCCGACGGTCGGCTTCAAAAAGCTCGAGCGCGCCCGCTCCCGCGTGATCATGCAGTTCGAGCCGGGTATCCGCCCTCAGCGGGTGGCGTTGCCAGTCGGCATCGCCAGCCGCCCTCGCCACCAGCGCCCGGTCGGTGAGCACCAGCAGCCCTGCGCCGTACCGCAACCGCCGGTCAAGGTCGAGTTCGAGGGCAACCAGCACCCGCTCGCCCCCCTGCAGGCAGGCGGCGACGATATCGCGCCAGGGCTCGGCGATCGGCGCATGCACCGGATCAGCGGCCGGCGCGGGCGGCAGGGACACACTCACGGGAGAAGGCGATTTTCGTTGTTCGGTCGACAAGCGTACAGTATCCGACTGTTCCCGCCCCACCCCGTGCCCACGCACCGACATCCTTGCCCCAGCCACTTCCGCGAACCGTGTCCGCACCGTCCCGCGCCCAGCGCATGCGGGCTCAACGCCTGACCCCCCACCCCTGATGAAGCGCGATATCGAGATTCTCTCGGTCACCTACCTGCGTGGCCCGAACATGTGGTCCTACCTGCCAGCCATGGAGGCGCTGATCGACATTGGCGAGCTCGAAGACTGGCCGTCAGACAAGGTCCCCGGACTGCCCGAGCGGCTGGAAAGCTGGCTCCCCACGCTGATCGAACACCGTTGCAGCTATGACGAGCGCGGCGGCTTCCTCAAGCGCCTGCGCGAGGGCACCTGGCCAGGCCACATCATGGAGCACGTCACGCTCGAACTGCAGTCGCTTGCCGGCCTGCCAGGCGGATTCGGGCGCGCCCGAGGCGTTGACGTGCGCGGCCGCTACAAGGTGATCGTCACCCTCTGGGAAGACACGGTGACGCTGCGCGCGATGCAGCTCGCGCGCGAGCTGGTGCTCGCCGCCTACGACGATCGCAGCTTCGACCTTCACGCGGCGGTTGACGAGTTGCGCGACATTGCCGACTCCAATTGCCTGGGCCCCAGCACTGCGGGCATCGTGAAAGCCGCCGAGCTGCGCGGCGTGCCTGCCATCCGCCTGAACGATGGCAACCTCGTGCAGCTCGGCTACGGGCGAAACCAGCGCCGCATCTGGACCGCTGAAACCGACCGCACCAGCGCCATCGCCGAGGGCATTTCGCGCGACAAGCAGCTCACCAAGACCCTGCTGGCAGCCTGCGGCGTGGCGGTACCTCCGGGTCGAATGGCGAGCAGCGCCGACGACGCCTGGGCCGCAGCCGAGGACATCGGCGTACCGGTGGTGGTCAAACCCTACGACGGCAATCACGGCCGGGGGGTCTGTCTCAATCTCGGCACTCGCGAGCAGGTGCTCGCCGCCTATCCGGTGGCCGCGGCAGAAGGAAGCGGCGTCATTGTCGAAAAATACATGACGGGCAACGAGCATCGACTGCTGGTGGTGGGTGGGCGGCTTGCCGCTGCTGCTCGCGGTCTGCCCGCCTGGGTCACCGGCGACGGTCAACAGACCATCCGCGAACTGATCGAGTCGCAGCTCAACTCCGACCCGCTCCGGGGCGGAACCGGCTGGAGCGACGCCCCTCTCAACCGTGTCGGCATCGACTCCGCCACCCGACTCGACCTGGCCAGCCAGGGCTTTGAGCCCGATTCAGTCCCGGGCGATGGCGTGCGCGTGCTGGTGCAGCGAAACGGCAATGTCTGCTTTGACTGCACCGCGCTCGTTCATCCCGATACCGCCCGTCAGGCGGTGCTTGCGGCACGCGTTGTCGGTCTCGATATCGCTGGCGTCGATCTGGTGGCCAACGATATCGCGCAGCCGCTTGCCGGGCAGGGCGGCGCAATCGTTGAAGTCAACGCAGGTCCGGGCCTGTCCACCCATCTGCGCCCGCCCGGCCTGCCACCCAAGCCGGTTCCCGAGATGATCATCGAGCATCTCTTTGGCGCCGCTGACGACGGCCGCATTCCCGTGATCGGCATTGCCGGCACCGGCGGCACGCGGCTCGCTGCACGCGTCGTCGCCCATCTGCTCCAGATGTCCGGACAAACGGTCGGGCTCGCCTGCCGCGACGGTCTGTTCCTGGGCTCGCGCTGCATCGATCACCGCGACAGCGCAAACTTCCCGGCTGGCCAGCGACTGCTCGTGAACCGCGCGATCGAGTCGGCGGTGATCGAAAACGGGCTCGACGTGCTCCTCGATCAGGGGCTTGCCTACGATTGGTGCCAGGTGGGCGTCATTACACGCATGAACCCAGACAGCCTGGTGCCCGAGCGCTATATCGATTCGGTCGAGCAGCTCTACAAGGTGTTTCGCACCCAGGTCGATATCGTTCTCGAGAAGCATGGCACTGCAGTGCTCAACGCCGACGACGATCAGCTGGTTGAAATGGCTTCGCTCAGCAAAGGCCATGTGATGTTTTTCAGCGCCAACGCCGCGGCTCCCGTGCTGGCGAGTCACGCTGAAGCGGGTGGACGCGCTGTGGTCCTTTCTGAAGGCGTGATCAGGCTGCTGGAGGGCAAACGCGAAATCGCCCAACTCCGCGCGGGCACGCTCGAACTGCCGATCGAAGGTGATCCCCGCTCTGCCGACGACGGGCTGCTCGCGGCCATCGCCGCTGCATGGGCCGTCGGCATCCCGCCCGAGCGCATCCAGGCGGGGCTGGAAACGCTAGAGCCCATGCCCGCGCCGCAGGTCGCAGCCTGAGGCTCGCCCCCCGCCCGTTGCCCGATCTCAACCGCGCCCACCCCTCGCACGCAGGAACCTGCCGATGGAAGTCACCCGAATCCGCGCGCTTCGCGGTCCGAATCTCTGGAGCCGACACACCTCGATCGAGGCGATCGTACGCTGCGCGCCCGATGAACTGTCGATCGACCGGATCTCCCGCTTCGAGGTGCGGCTGCGCGCCCGGTTTCCGCTGATCGGCGCCATCCGCCCGATCGGATCGCGCGATGACATACCGATCGCGCAGGCGCTGCAATTCGCCGCGCTCCGCCTGCAGGCCCAGGCAGGATGCCCGGTCACCTTCAGTCGCACTGCGCCCACGCGCGAACCGGGCCTCTATCAGGTGGTGGTCGAATACACCGAAGAGCCGGTCGGTCGGCTCGCGCTGCAACTCGCCGAAGCCCTTTGCCTCGCCGCGCGCGACGATCAGCCCTTCGACCTCGATGCCGCCCTCAACCAGCTGCGCGCGCTCGACGAGGATATCCGGATGGGCCCCAGCACCGGGTCGATCGCCGACGCAGCGCGCGCCCGCGACATCCCAATCCGCCGCCTGACCGAAGGCAGTCTGGTGCAGTTCGGCTGGGGCAGCCGCGCACGTCGTATCCAGGCGGCCGAGATCGATGCCACCAGTGCCATCGCAGAGTCGATCGCCCAGGACAAGGAGCTCACCAAGAAACTGCTTGCTGCAGCCGGGGTGCCGGTTCCCGAGGGACGGGTCGTCCGCTCCACCGATGAAGCCTGGGCCGCCATGCGCGAGCTCGCTTCGCCGGTCGTGGTCAAGCCGCGTGATGGCAACCAGGGCAAGGGCGTCACCGTCAACATCGTCAGTCGCGACCATCTCGAAATCGCCTTCAACGCCGCCTCGCAGTTCAGCTCCAACATCATGGTCGAGCGCTTCATTCCCGGGCACGACCATCGGCTGCTGGTGGTGGGCGATCGGCTGATCGCGGCCGCGCGACGTGATCCGCCGCACGTGATCGGCGATGGTGTGCAGACCATCCTTCAGCTGGTCGAGGAAATCAATCGTGACCCTCGTCGCGGCGAGGGCCACGCCACCTCGCTCACCAAGATTCGTCTTGACGACATCGCGCATGCCCGCATGCGCGTGCAGGGCTATGAGGCCGACTCGGTACCGCCCAAAGGCGCGCGGGTGGTCCTGCGCAACAACGCCAATCTCAGTACCGGCGGCAGCGCGACCGATGTGACCGACGATGTGCACCCCGACCTCGCGGCGCGCGCAGTCGAGGCGGCGCAGATGGTGGGTCTGGAAATCGCCGGGGTCGACGTGGTGTGCCAGACCGTGCAGCAGTCGCTCGAGGAACAGGGCGGCGCCATTGTCGAGGTCAATGCCGCACCGGGTCTGCGCATGCACATCAGCCCCTCCTACGGCAAGGGACGCGAGGTGGGCGACGCCATCATGCGCCTTGTCTACGGCGATGCCGACAACGGTCGGATTCCGGTCGTGGCAGTCACTGGCACCAACGGCAAAACCACCACCGTCCGCCTGATCGCCCACCTGATCGCGCAATCGGGGCTGCGCGTGGGCATGACCAACACCGACGGCGTTTATGTGAACGGCGTTCAGACCGATAGCGGCGATTGCGCGGGCCCTCGCAGTGCACGCAATGTGCTGATGCACCCCGAAGTGGATGCCGCGGTGTTCGAAACCGCGCGCGGTGGCATTCTGCGGGAAGGTCTGGGCTTTGACCGCTGCCAGGTGGCCGTGGTGACCAATCTGGGCAAGGGCGACCACCTGGGCATCAACCATATTGAATCGATCGATGACCTCGCGCTCGTCAAGCGGGTGATCGTTGCCAACGTCGCGCCCAACGGATTTGCCGTCCTGAATGCTGCCGACCCCATGGTCGCGTCGATGCAGTCCGTATGCCCCGGAGGCACGATTTTCTTTGCCCGCGACAGCACCCTGCCGGCGATGAAGCGCCAGGCCGCCACCGACCAGCGCGCTGTGCGTCTGGACGGCCAGGCCATCGTCGCGGTTCAAGGCACCCGCGTGGTGCATCGCTTCGACCTTGCACGCATCCCGCTCACGGGCAGCGGCACGATTCCGTTCCAGATCGACAACACGATGGCCGCGGTGGCGGCGGGCTGGGCGCTCGGGCTGGACTGGGCACTGATCGCAGCCGGGCTCGCCACGTTCGAGAGCAACCCCGACACCGTCCCCGGCCGATTCAATCGCTTCAGCTACCGCGGCGCCACCGTCATTGCCGATTACGGCCACAACCCCGACGCGATTCTCGCCCTCTCGCAGGCGATCGATGTGATGCCCGCCGGGCACCGCTCGATCGTGATCAGCGCCGCCGGCGACCGCCGCGACCAGGACATCGTCGAGCAGGGCGAGATCGTTGGCCGGTTTTTCGATCATGTCTTTCTGTACCAGGACGCCGCGCAGCGTGGCCGTGCCGATGGCGAGGTGATGGGGCTCCTGCGGCAGGGACTCGCCAACGCACCGCGCACCACCCGGATTGACGAAATCCGCGGCGAGTTTCTTGCCATCGACACCGCACTGGGCGAGTTGAAACCCGGCGACGTCTGTCTTGTGCTGATCGATCAGGTGGAAGAAGCACTGGCCCACCTCAGAGCACGCGCGGCGGACGCCGCAGCCGATCGCAAGCTGAAGCCCTGAGCGCGGTTCGGACTTTGCCGCGCAGTTTCCCCCAACTCGGTATCCTCAAAACTCTATTCCGCCCAGACGGCCCACATCCCGCTAAACAGGAAATCTGATGGTCGAGCGAATTGAAAAATACGGCCTGCGTGTTGCCCGCAGCCTTCACGACATGATCGAACAGGAAGCGTTGCCGGGAACTGGCGTCGCGCCCGAGCGTTTCTGGCGGGGGTTTTCGGAGCTGATCCACGGCATGGCGCCACGCAACCGCGCGCTGCTTGCCCGTCGCGACGAACTTCAGGCCAGGATCGATGACTGGCACCGCGCGCGCGCCGGCCAGCCGCACGACGCAGCCGCCTACAAGGCATTCCTGACTGAACTCGGCTATCTGGTGCCTGAGGGCCCCGATTTCCAGATCGAGACCGCCAACGTCGACCCCGAGATCGCGCGCATTCCGGGGCCGCAGCTGGTCGTGCCGGTGATGAACGCGCGCTATGCGCTGAATGCTGCCAACGCGCGCTGGGGAAGCCTCTACGACGCGCTCTATGGCACCGATGCCATGGGTGACGCCGCGCCTGCCGGTGGCTACAGCAGCGAGCGCGGCGCGCGCGTCATCGCCTGGGCCAAGGGCTTTCTGGATGAGCACCTGCCGCTTGCCGGGGCGAGCCATGCGACGGTCACCGCCTATCGAATCGAGGGCGACCGGCTGGTGGCTGAAACCCCCGCCGGCGCGGCGCGCCTGGCCGATCCGTCAGCCTTCGTGGGCTATCGCGGCGCAGCCGCTGCGCCCGTGGGCGTGCTGCTTCGTCACCACCGGCTCCATGTCGAGCTGATCGTCGACCGCAGCCATCCGGTGGGCGCCACCGACCGCGCGGGCGTGGCCGATGTGCTGCTCGAGGCTGCCGTCACCACCATCATGGACTGCGAGGATTCGGTGGCAGCGGTCGACGCCGACGACAAGGCACTCGCCTACCGCAACTGGCTTGGCCTCATGAAAGGCACGCTGGTCGAAACCGTACAAAAGGGCGGGCAGAGCTTCCAGCGCCGGTTGAACGCCGATCGCTCCTATCTGGCACCCGATGGCAGCACCTTCACGCTGAAGGGCCGCTCGCTCATGCTGGTGCGAAACGTGGGCCACCTGATGACCAACCCTGCGGTGCTCGATCGTGATGGCCGCGAAGCGCCCGAGGGTCTGATCGATGCCATGTGCACCACGCTCATCGCGATCCACGATCTCAAGAAGCGCGACGGCTCGCGCAATTCGGTGAGCGGCTCGGTCTACGTGGTCAAGCCCAAGATGCACGGTCCTGACGAAGTGGCCTTTGCCGATGCGGTGTTCAGCAAGGTCGAACAGTCGCTTGGCTTGCCCGCCGACACCGTGAAGCTGGGCATCATGGACGAAGAGCGGCGCACCACTGTCAACCTGAAGGAATGCATCCGCGCGGCGCGCCGCCGGGTGGCATTCATCAACACCGGCTTTCTCGATCGCACAGGCGATGAAATCCACACGTCGATGGAAGCGGGCCCCATGGTCCGCAAGAACGACATGAAGAAGCAGGGCTGGATTGCCGCCTACGAGCTCTGGAATGTTGATGTCGGCATCGCCTGCGGCCTCACGGGCAAGGCGCAGATCGGCAAGGGCATGTGGGCGATGCCCGACCTGATGGCCGCCATGCTCGAGCAGAAGGTGGGTCATCCGCAGGCAGGCGCCAACTGCGCCTGGGTGCCCAGCCCCACCGCGGCTACGCTCCATGCCACCCACTATCACCAGGTCGACGTCATGGCGCGCCAGTCCGCCATTGCCGCACAGGGGCGGCGCGCAAGCCTCGATCAGATTCTCGCGATTCCGCTCGCACAGTCGCCCTCCTGGAGTGCTGACGAACTCACCGCCGAGCTTGAGAACAACGCGCAGGGCATCCTGGGCTACGTGGTGCGCTGGGTCGATCAGGGTGTGGGCTGCTCCAAGGTGCCCGATATCCATGATGTGGGCCTCATGGAAGACCGCGCCACCTGCCGAATTTCCTCACAGCACATCGCCAACTGGCTGCGTCACGGCGTGGTCACCGAGCAGCAGGTGATGGAGGTGATGAAGCGCATGGCCGCCGTGGTCGATCGCCAGAATGCCGGTGATTCCGCCTACCGGCCCATGGCACCGGCCTTCAACGGCCAGGCGTTCCAGGCCGCGTGCGACCTGGTGTTCAAGGGCACGGCTCAGCCCTCGGGCTACACCGAGCCGGTGCTTCATGCCCGAAGGCTTCAATTCAAGGCCGCACACTAGGCGCGCGGCGCAACAGCCCGCCCGCCGCCCGGGTACGGGGGCGGGTCGGGGAACCTAGGCGAGGGTGGCGAGCGCGCTCCGATCGTAGGCGCGCAACCGCTCCATGTGCCCGCTCCGAACATGGCTCGCCCACTGCGGGTCGCTGATCAGCGCACGACCCACTGCCACCAGATCGAAATCGCCGCGCTCCAGCCGGCGCAACAGTTCATCGATCGATGCGGGCTGCGACACTTCGCCCCCGAATGAATTGATGAACTCCCCCGACAGGCCCACCGACCCAACCGTGATCGTGGGCAGGCCGGTGAGCTTTTTCACCCAGCCGGCGAAATTCAGATCCGATCCCTCGAACTCGGGCTCCCAGAAACGACGTTGCGAGCAGTGAAAGACATCCACGCCCGCATCGATCAGCGGCCGAAGCCAGGCGAGCATTTCATCGGGCGTCGAGGCAAGCCGGGCGCCGAAGTCCTGCTGCTTCCATTGCGACAGTCGGATACAGAGCGGAAACGACTCACCGACTGCCGAGCGCACCGCACGAATCGTGTCGACCGCAAAGCGGCTGCGTTCCGCAAGCGTTCCGCCCCCCCAGCGATCGGTGCGCTGGTTGGTGCCCGCCCAGAAGAACTGGTCGATCAGATAGCCATGCGCACCGTGCAGCTCAACACCGCCCGCGCCAAGGCGCCTGGCCTGCGCCGCAGCCTGCGCAAATGCGCGAATGGTGGCTTCAATGTCGGCCTCGGTCATGGCAACGCCATACTCGCGCCCCGGTTTCACCACACCAGATGGGCTCTCGGGCGGCGCGGGAGGCGACCACTTCACCATCGGATTCCGGACCGCGCCCACATGCCACAGCTGTGGCCAGAACGCGCTCCCGGTTGCGTTGACCGCACTCACCACAGGCTGCCAGGCAGCAAGCGCGTCATCCCCCCAGAACCGGGGCACATCGGGTTCATTGCCTGCCGAGGGACGCCCCACCAGGGTGGCCTCGGAAATCACCAGACCGACATCGGCGCGTGCGCGGCTGGCGTAGTACTCGGGTGCAGCGGCGGCCGGAACACCGCCGGTCGCAAATGACCGCGTCATGGGTGCCATGACCACCCGATTGGGCAATGAAAATTTGGCCGACGAAAACGGCGTAAAAAGGGGCGCTGCAGCGCTTGCAGCCTGTGCAGGGGGTGTCATGAGGGCATCCTGTGGAAAGCGGGGGTGGCGGCCTCAAGCGGGCCGACAAAGCACCAGATTGGCCGGATTGGCGGTCATCACGATTTCGCCGTCCTGATTGCTGACCTCGATCAGCGATTGAACGATGCCGCGGTCGGGCCGCGACTGCGACCGGCGTGCGCCCTGCACAGTCACCCGCACCGTGAGCACATCGCCCGGCCGCACTGGCCGCGGCCAGCGCAGGGTCTCGATGCCGGGTGAGCCCAGGCTCGATTCCGGGGCGAGATAGTTGAGCGCGAGCAGCCGCATCATCATCGAGCCCGTATGCCAGCCGCTTGCGATGAGACCGCCGAAGTGGGTTTGCGCGGCTGCCTCGGGATCAACGTGATACGACTGCGGGTCGAACCTCGCTGCGAACTCCCGCATTTCACCGCCATCCACGGTGATGGTGCCAAGTTCGTGTACCGCACCGGGAACATAATCCTCAAACCAGCGGGGCCGCGACGGGGCCGAAGGGTTGCTCATCGGAAGACTCCGGCCTGGTCAGGCAAAGGTGATCGCATGCCGGCGTTCGGGACGAGCCAGATGCGGGATCGCGTTGTAGCTGAGGAGCCGCAGTGTGCCGCGCCCGGCAATCAGTTCACATACACCGGTGTTTCTGAACTGCAGGTTCAGTTCGATGGCGGTGGAGGCCGGCGCACTCATCACATCGGCGATCAGCCGGCCAATCGCCCCACCCGAGCTCACCAGCAGCACTGTGTCCTCGCGGCCCAAGCCCGCGCTCGCCGAGTCGACTGCGCCGCGCACGCGCAAGCCAAACCCGCTCCAGGACTCCGGCACGCTGTCGAGCGCATCGTCGGACCAGCACTGCATCGCCTCGCGGAAGGTCCGCCAGTAATCACGAAAATCGCGCCGCTGGTGGGCCAGTTGATCAGCACCACCGGTGTGGGCGCGATACAGTGATTCGCCGTCGTATTCATCGAGGCCGGCGTCTTCGGCAAGCGCCACGCTCGCGGCAAGCCCCATGGCCGACAGGATTTCCGCTGCCGTCTCGCGCTGACGCGAAAGCGTGCCGGCCACCGCCCGTACCGGCGACACACCCAGTGCCGACAGATGCTCGCCCAGCCAGCGCGCCTGCTGCCGCCCCTGATCCGACAGGCGATCATAGTTGTCCGACCCGAAGGCCGCCTGTCCATGCCGAACCAGCAGTACCATGGCCATGGGTGGAGTCCGCCCTGCTTCATTGTCTGGAAAGCCGCCATGATAAGGTGAACCGCAGGCCGCGCTTGCCGCGACTCAACCCGCTGACCGCCGCTTGAAAGATTCAGACCCGCCCCGTTCACGCAGGATCGCCCATCTCGACATGGATGCGTTCTACGCATCGGTCGAGTTGCTGCGTTATCCCCATCTGCGCGGCCTGCCGGTGGTGATCGGTGGCCGACGCCGCTCAATCGAGCGCGATGGCGCGCACCAGGCAGCCCTTCCACGCCTTCGCGACTACGCCGGCCGCGGCGTGATCACCACCGCCACGTATGAGGCGCGCGCCTTCGGCGTGCACTCGGGCATGGGCCTGATGAAGGCCGCAGCACTCTGCCCGGATGCGTTGCTGCTACCCGCCGACTTCGATGAATACCGCCGCATGTCCCGGATGTTCAAGGCGGCGGTGGCCGAGATTGCGCCGGTCATCGAGGACCGCGGTATCGATGAAATCTACATCGACCTCACCGACTGCCCCGGCGTACACGACGATGGGGGTCATGCCCTCGGCGCACAGTTGAAGGCGCGCGTGCATGAGCGCTGCGGCCTCACCTGTTCGGTCGGCATCACCCCCAACAAGCTGCTGTCGAAAATCGCCTCCGAGCTCGACAAGCCCGACGGGCTCACCGTTCTGGATACCGAGGACATCGGTTCACGGATCTGGCCGCTTCCCGCTCGACGCATCAACGGCATCGGCCCCAAGGCCTCGGCCCGGCTCGAGGCGCTGGGCATCCGCACGATCGGTGAACTGGCAGCGGCGCCACCGACCCTGCTGATCGATCAATTCGGCCGCAGCTATGGCGCGTGGCTTCATGAGGCCGCGCATGGCCGAGACGAACGGCCGGTGGTGACCTACAGCGAGCCGCGCTCGATCAGTCGCGAGACCACCTTTGAACACGACCTGCATCCGCGACGCGACCGCGAGCGCCTGTCGGGAATCTTCACCGAGCTTTGCGCGAAGGTGGCCGACGATCTGCGCCGCAAGGGCTATGTGGGCCGAACCATCGGCATCAAGTTGCGCTACGAAGACTTCACCACCGTGACACGCGACCAGACCCTTCACGAGGCCACCGCGGAGGCCACGCTCATTCGCGCGGCGGCCGGAAGTTGCCTGAAGCGCGTTCCGCTTGAACGGAAGCTGCGGCTCCTGGGCGTGCGCGTGGGCACACTCAGCCGAACGGATCAGAACGGACAACCGGCCAGGTCGTCAAACGATCCGGTTGGGTCAGGCGCACGCTACCCGTCCGATGCGAATCGCGAACGCACTGCGGCACTGCTTGCGGCCGAGCCCGGATCAGCAGGTCAACCCGCAGATGCACGCCAGTTGCCGCTCTTCGACGCGCCAAAGCCACCCACCACCGACTTGCTCGGTTAAGCGCATGTGACGCGGGAAAGCGCGGCTAGAGTCCGCCCCGGGCATCGACCAGCGCAGCCGTGACATAGGACGATTGCGCGCCGTCGGACAGCCAGACGATCACCCGCGCGATCTCGTCAGGCGTTCCCAGCCGCCCGAGCGGCGCCGCGCGCGCCATCTGATCAAGCTGCCCCGGCGGACGATCGACATGAATCTCGGTGTCGATCGGGCCAGGCCGCACCGCGTTGACCCGGATTCCGTCGGCACCCAACTCGCGCGCCATGCCGATTGTCATGGAGTCGATCGCACCCTTGGTGGCTGCGTAATGCACCCAGACGCCGGCAGAGCCGAGCTGCGCCGCACCGGAACTGAGGTTGACGATCGAACCACCAGCGCCGCCATACCGGGTCGACATCCGCTTGACCGCCTCGCGCGAGCAGAGCAGTGGCGCGCGTACGTTGATGGCAAGCAGCGAATCAAGCATGGCGGCATCGAGCGCCTCGATGCGACTGACCCCGCCGGTGATGCCTGCGTTGTTGACGAGTGCGGTCAGCCGTCCGAGCGAATCGGCCACCTGGAATGCCGCCATGATCTGGCCCTCATCAGACACATCGGCGCGAATCGCGACCGCACGGCCGCCATCGGCTTCCACGCTTGCGACCAGTTCCTCTGCCTCATGCATCCGGTGTCGGTAGACGAGGGCAATCGCCCAGCCCGCGGCGGCAGCAAGCCGCGCGGTGGCCGCACCGATGCCCCGGCTGCCGCCGGTGATCAGCATCACACCACGATCAGTGCGCGTATCCGACAGCGTCTGGACCATACGTTCTCCGCTCTGCGTCAGTCGCCCGGACGCGTCTCAGACATGCCGCTCGCGCGCAAGCCGGGCGCCCGCGACGAGCGCCTCCAGCTTGGCGAGCGCAACCTCCCGACTCATGGGCGCCATGCCGCAGTTGGTGCAGGCAAACAGCCGGTTCGGCGGGACATGGGCAAGCGCGCGCGCGATGGTGTCGGCCACCTGCGCGGGCGTCTCGACCGAGTCGGTTGCGACATCGATTACCCCCAGCAGCACATCCTTGCCCTCAAGCAGCCGCAGCAGTTCAATCGGCACCTGCGAGGCGATGCACTCGAGCGACACCTGGTCGATTCGGCTTCGGGCAAGCGCAGGGAACACCACCTCGTACTGTCGCCACTCGCCACCCAGCGAGCGCTTCCAGTCGATATTGGCCTGGATGCCATAGCCATAGCAGATGTGAACCGCAGTAGTGCAGCGCAAGCCCTCGATCGCCCGGTGGAGCGCTTCGATGCCCCAGTCGCAGACCTCGTTCATGTAGACATTGAAGGCGGGTTCATCGAACTGAATGATGTCGACCCCATCGGCCTCGAGCGCGCGCGCTTCCTGATTGAGCAGGTCGGCAAAGGCCATCGCCATGCGGACCCGATCGCCATAGTGCCGATCGGCGATCGTGTCGACGATGGTCATGGGCCCGGGGAGCGTGAACTTGATGCGCCGGGTCGTGTGCGCGCGCAGCAGCCTCGCTTCCGCCTCATGCACCCGCCCTCGCAGTTTGAGCGGCCCCACCACCTGCGGCACCATCGCGTCATAGCGGTTGTTGCGAATGCCCATCTTCACCTTGTTCTCGAAGTCGATGCCCTCGACCGCCTCGAGAAAACCATGCACGAAGTGCTGACGCGACTGCTCGCCATCGCCGATCACGTCGAGCCCGGCGTCTTCCTGAAGCTTGAGCCACACCAGCGTGGCGTCGGCCTTGGCGCGCGCAAGCGCTTCACCCTCGGCGCCCCAGCGTGGCCACAATTTCCCGGTCTCGGCGAGCCAGCCGGGTTTGGGCAGACTGCCCGCAATACTTGTCTCGAACATGAGCTGATAACTCCCCGTGATGTGGCGTCGAAAGGGTCAGCCTCGCGGCGTGTGAGGCACAGCCGGTAAGATGCTGTTCCCATGGAATCCGCGATCATATCTGTCGGCGCAATTGCCGCACTGGGCTTCGGGCTGGGCGCCGCCTTTGGCCTCATCGGCGCCCGCACGCACTTCTGCACGCTGGGCGCCATCTCCGACATTCTCAATATCGGCAGCTGGACGCGCATGCGCATGTGGCTGCTCGCAATCGGCGTGGCCGTGCTCGGCGTGTGGGTGGTGGAAATCACCGGGCAGGTGAGCACCTCGCGCTCGCTTTATGCGGCCAGCCGGCTGCCGTGGCTGTCTCACCTCGTGGGCGGCCTGCTGTTCGGTATCGGCATGACCCTGGCCTCGGGTTGCACCAGCAAGACGCTGATCCGGCTGGGCGGCGGCAACCTGAAATCGGTAGTCGTGTTTCTGGTGGTGGGCATCTCGGCCTACATGACGCTCAAGGGTCTGTTCGGCGTTTGGCGCACAGCCACCGTCGATCAGGTGGTGATCGATCTGGGTACGAGCCAGGAGTTGCCGGCGCTGCTCGCAGCCTGGACGGGTACCGAGGCCGCTTTACTCCAGCGCTGGCTACCCCCCATCCTGGGCGTGGCGCTCGCGCTGGGCGCGCTCGCGAGCCGCGACATGTGGCGCAACGAACCCTACGCGATCACCGGCGGCATCCTGATCGGCCTCATCGTGGTGGGCGGCTGGTATGTCACCGGTCATGTCGGTTTTGTTGAAGAGCATCCCGAGACCCTCGAGGCCGCCTACATCGGCACCCAGGGCAACCGCCCCGAATCCCTGTCGCTGGTCGCGCCCTTTGCCTACACGCTCGAGCTACTCATGTTCTGGAGCGACAAGTCCCGACACATCACCTTCGGCATCGCCACCGCACTCGGGATGGTGGCGGGCGCGCTCGCGTGGGCGATCGCCACCCGCAGCTGGCGCGAGGAAGTGTTTCCCGATGGCGCCGATTTCCGTCGTCATCTGCTGGGCGGGGTGCTGATGGGAGTGGGCGGCGTCACGGCGCTGGGCTGCACCGTCGGTCAGGGATTGAGCGGCCTGTCCACGCTTTCGCTGGGTTCGTTCATCACCACGGCCGCCATCATCGCGGGTTGCGTGATCACCATGAAAATCGATCTCTGGCGGATGATGCGCGAGGCCTGAGCGGACCGACGGCCGGCGCGGCCGCCCTAGCCGCCGTAAATTTTTCCGAACCGCTCCCAGCCACGGCCGCTGAAACGCATGAGCTGCAGCGACTCGATCGGAAAGTAGTCGTCCGGCGCGGTACGCACACGCACCCCCGGCAGCAGCATCGGAAGTGTGAAATCCAGACTGGCCGCCTGACGCATCACGTTGTCGCGCGTGAGTTCGTTACCGCACTGCCTGAGCACCTGCTCGATGGTCTGCGCCACTGAATAGGCATAGACATTGAAACTGTCGCGCACATCGCCCCCCGTGTGCCAGCGACGCATCCAGTCCAGCCAGGCGTCATGCTCGGCGCTGCCCACCCACTGCGGGTCGGTGGGATCCTTGATGTAGTTCGACGACACGATACCGGTCGCGGCTTCGGCACCCGCCGGCAGCATCACCGAGGCCACGGCATTCGATACGCTGTTCAGGTACTGCTGCGGCCGCCAACCAATCTCGAACGCCTTGCGAATGGCCTGCGCGGCAAACTTCGGCGTGGTGATGTTGAAGAAGGTATCCGCCCCCGACGCCATCAGCCGGATCAGCTGACTGTCGATGGTGGGGTCGGTGACCTCATAGGTGCTCTGTGCCACGATCATTTGCGCGGCACGATCACCCAGCCCGTCCTGCAGGCCTTTCAGGTAGTCCCGGCCGTAGTCGTCGTTTTGAAGAAGAACAGCAATCTTCGCAGCGGGTCGCGTCTCGAGAATGTGCTGCGCATACACCCGTGCCTCGGACTGGTAGCTGGGCTGCCAGCCCATGGTGAACGGGTATTGCGCTGGATCACCCCAGCGGGTGGCACCGGTTGCCACGAAGAGCTGAGGCACGCGCCGCTGATTGAGATAGCGCTGAATCGCCACATTGGGGGCTGTGCCCAGCACCTGGGTGATGAAGAGCACCTTTTCATGCTCCACCAGCCGGCGAGCCTGCTCCACCGTGCGCGGCGGGCTGTAGCCATCATCGACACTCACATAACGGATCTTTCGGCCACCGATGCCGCCCTCGGCGTTGAGCCTGGCGAAATAAGCGCCCACCGCCCGCCCGATCACCCCGTAGGCCGATGCCGGCCCCGAATACGGCACGATGTTGCCGATTGCAATCTCGGTGTCGCTTGCGCCGGGGTCATAGCGTTTTGACTGGGACCATGCGGGCAGCGACGCCAGGCTGGCGGCGGCAGTCAGCCAGCGGCGCCTGGTGTTGCAACGGGTGCCGGAGCCGGCAGCGGCCTTCGCGCGACTCAATGCGGCAGCCCCACATAATTCTCGGCAAGCGCGGTCGAGGCTGCACGGGAACCCGACAGATAATTGAACTCGGCGACCTGCACACGACGATCGAATCCGGTGGTTTCCGGGAAGCGGTGCATGAGCGAGGTCATCCACCAGGAAAAACGTTCGGCAGCCCAGATGCGACGAAGTGCGGTGTCGGAGTAGGCCGCGAGCGCGTCAGCGCGGTTGTCCCGGTAGCGTTCGATCAGCGCACGCGACAGATAGCCGACATCGCTCGCGGCAAGGTTCAGCCCTTTCGCGCCGGTGGGCGGCACGATATGGGCGGCGTCGCCCACCAGGAACAGATTGCCAAAGCGCATGGGCTCGGCAACGAAGCTTCTGAGGGGCGCGATGCTCTTTTCGATGGACGGCCCGGTTTCGAGACGGGCGGCCACCTCGGGGCCCACGCGAAGGCGAAATTCATCCCAGAAGCGATCGTCGGACCACTCCTCGACCTTGTCCTCGAGGGTGCACTGAACATAGTAGCGGCTGACCGAATGCGAGCGCATGCTGGCGAGCGCAAACCCGCGCTCGTGACTGGTGTAGATCAGTTCATCATCGAGCGGGCGCGTGCGCGACAGGATGCCCAGCCAGCCAAACGGATACACCCGCTCAAAGAGCCTGATGCGATCGGCGGGCACGCTGGCTCGGCACACGCCGTGAAAACCATCGCAGCCGGCAATGTAGTCGCACTCAAGCTCGTGCTCCACGCCGTCTTTGCGGTAGCGAAGGCGCGGCTGGTCCGAACCGAAATCGATCGGCGTCACGTCCTGGGCTTCATAGACAGTGAGCCCCCCCGACGCATCGCGCGCGTTCATCAGATCGCGCGTGACTTCGGTCTGGCCGTAGACGGTGACGCTAGCGCCCACCAGTTCGCGAAAATCGATCCGGTGCAGGCGCGAATCGAACTGAAGCATCACGCCATCGTGCACCAGCCCCTCGCGCTGTACCCGCTCACCGACGCCCGCCTGCTGAAGGAGTTCGACGGTGCCGCGCTCGAGCACACCAGCCCGGATCCGTGACAGCACATAGTCGCGGCTTTGACGCTCGAGCACAACGCTTTCCACGCCCGCCTTCTTGAGGAGCTGCGCGAGCAGCAGCCCCGACGGCCCCCCGCCGACAATGCCCACCTGTGTTCTGGTCTTCATGATGTTCTCCGCGCGACCGCACCATCTGACGCATTCGACCCAACCGCGGATTTTACTGGTCGGGCCGGTGGCTCGCCGGGCGGGCGCGTTGCGTGTAGTGTTGGAGAGGGACACTCATCAATGCACCTTGTTCACCGCCTCGCCCGCAGCCTGCCGTTTTTTTACGGCTGGCTGATCATCGGTATCGCCTTCGCTTCGATGGCTCTTGCGGTGAATGCGCGCACCTCGTTCTCGCTCGTGTATCCGCCCATCCTCGATGAATTCGGCTGGGACCGCGCCGACACAGCCGGTGCATTCTCATTCGGTTTTCTCGTGTCGGCAGCCCTGAGCCCGCTGCTCGGCCGGGCAATGGAACGCTTCGGGCCGGTCCCGGTGATGGAAGCCGGTGCCCTGGCAAGCGGTCTCGGCATGCTCCTCGCGAGTCAGGCGTCCTCGCTGTGGGAGTTCTATCTAAGCCTGGGTCTGCTGGTGGGATTTGGCAGCGTCTGCCTGGGCTATACCGGGCATGGGCTTTTTCTGTCAGCCTGGTTCGAGCGCAGGCGCGGGCTCGCCATCTCGATCGCGTATGCCGGCGCGGGCGCGGGGTCAATCCTCCTGCTTCCGGTCATGCAGGCGCTGATCGATGCCGCGGGCTGGCGGCACGCCTGCCTCACCCTGGGCATACTCATTCTGGTGGTGCTGGTGCCCCTCAATCTGCTGGTGAGAAGGCGCCCCTCGGACCTCGGGCTGCAACCCGACGGCGATCCCGTCCTGGTCAGCGGCCAGCCCGGTGCCCGCCGCAGCCGCAGCGTCGACGCAGCCTGGACCAGCGTCGAGTGGACGCTGAGCCTCGCGATTCGCACACGCCGCTTCTGGTGGATCGCGCTCGGTTATGCCAGTGCGCTCTTCGTCTGGTATGCGGTGCAGGTTCACCAGACCCGCTATCTGCTCGAGGTCGGGTTTGACGCGACGCTCGCTGCCTGGGCGCTTGGCGTGGTGAGTCTTGCCGGCGTACCCGGCCAGATCGCACTGGGCTGGCTCTCCGATCGGGTGGGCCGCGAACTCGTATGGGCCATTGGGTGCGCTGGCTTCATCGTGTGCTGTCTGCTGCTGATCGCACTCGCCCGCTGGCCGGTTGTCCCGCTACTGGGCCTGATGGTCCTGGTGCAGGGGGTGATCGGATACGGGGTGACCTCGGTGTTCGGCGCCATTCCGGCCGATGTGTTCGAAAGCCCGCACTACGGACCGATCTTTGGCACGATCAGTCTGCTTGCGATCACCGGCGGGGCGCTTGGCCCCTGGGTGACCGGGCTGATTCACGATGCCGCGGGCAGCTATCTGCCCGCCTTTGCGTTGAGCGCAGCCGTATCGGCGCTCGCCGCGTTTGCGATCTGGCGCGCGGCACCGGGCGCTGTGCGCGCGGTGCCTGGCCGCTCGGGGCCGGCATCAGGCAAGGCGGGACCCTCAGTCCGTTAGGCCGCCGGCGGACTATGACCGCCGACCGGCTCCCGCCCTCACTCCACCGTGGCCTCGACCACTTGCGGCAGGGAGTGCTGCTTCACATCGCCACGGAGCTTGCGCGCGTGCTCCTCGAGCTGGCGACGCGCCGCGAGGAAGGCGTCTCGCAACGCGACGTTCACATCTTCATGATGCGCATGATTGGCGACGATGTTGGCGCCCGGCACCGACACGTCGACGCTCACGATGAAGTGTTCCCCCTGTGCCTTGTGGTGATGGGGCTTGTCGACCACCACGCGACAGCCCGTCACGTTGGGATGAAACCGTTCGAGCTTCTCGGTTTTTTCCCGGATCAGCTGCTCCAGCGCAGGCGAAACATCCATACCGCGGAAATTGATCTGCAGGGTGGTACGCATCGGTCGTCCTTTCGCGCGCGGGGCGCAACGGGGAAAAACCTGTGGCGACGGGTCGCCTTGGCACCTATCCTACTGCGATTCCGTGTCTTGTGGGGAAGCGATCGGACCGTCCTTTTTCGACGCGAATCGTGCGATGATTGAAGGCTTGACAGGGGTCAAGGCAAAGCGCTCCGCCTGGCCGTTCCCTCCCCAGCCTCAGGCGCGCATCTCCACCAGCAGGTCGCGCGCGGCCACAGTGTCACCCGGTCGCGCATGAACCGCCTTCACCACGCCCTCCCGTTCGGCTCGAATCTGCGTCTCCATCTTCATTGCCTCGATCGAGAGCAGGGGATCCCCTGGCTTGACCGCCTGCCCGGCTTTCACCGCGACGGTCACGATCATGCCCGGCATGGGTGCAGCCACGTGTGAGGAATTGGCCGCATCGGCCTGCGGGCGCACCTGAACGCGGCCCACGCCGCTGCGTTCAACGCGCATCGTTCGTGGCTGACCGTTCAGCTCGAAAAACACCTTGACGACCCCCTCCTCTTCGGCCGGTGCCGTCCCGAGCAGGCGCACGATCAGCGACTTGCCAGGGTCCAGGTCGATGTTGATTTCCTCGAGCTCGGCCATGCCGTAAAAATAGGTGGGCGAGGGCAACGCGCTCAGGTCGCCATAGCGCTTTCGATGCGCGGCAAAATCGGCGAACACCTTCGGATACATGAGCCACGAGGACAGTTCACGCTCGCTGATCGCGTGCCCGGCAATCTTGTGCACCTGCTCGCGCGCCGTATCCAGATCGACCGGCGCGATCCGCTCGCCCGGCCGGAACGGTCTGGGCGGCTCCGCTGCGATGGGCGTCGCGGTGTCGCACTTCAACACCTTGCGGGAAATTTCACGCGGAAATCCATCGGGAGGAAAACCCAGTTCGCCCCGGAAGAGCGACACCACACTTTCGGGAAATGCAATCTCGCGCTCAGGGTCAAGTACGTCGGCCACCGTCAGATCATTCACCACCATGAAGAGCGCCATATCGCCCACCACCTTGGAGGTGGGCGTCACCTTCACGATATCGCCAAACAGGCGATTGACCTCGGCGTAGCGTTCGGCCACTTCGGGCCAGCGATGCTCAAGCCCCAGCGCGCGCGCCTGCTCTCGCAGGTTGGTGTATTGCCCGCCCGGCATTTCATGCCGATAGACATCGGCGGTGCCAGCGCGGATATCGGATTCGAAGGGCGCGTAGATCTTGCGCACACCTTCCCAGTAATGGCTCAGCGCCTGCAGCGACTCGCGATCGAGGCCGCAATCCCGCTCTCCCCCCTCGAGCGCAGCAACGATTGCGCCAAGATTGGGTTGCGAGGTGAGGCCGCTCATCGCGTCAAAGGCTGCATCAACCGCATCGGCTCCGGCCTCGATCGCAGCCAGGATCGACGCTGCGCCGGCACCGCTCGTGTCGTGGGTGTGAAAGTGCACCGGCAGTCCGGTTTCATCGCGAAGCGCCCGCACCAGCTCACGCGCCGCGCGGGGCCGGCACACCCCCGCCATGTCCTTGATGCCGATCACATGAACGCCGGCCTGCTGCAACCTGCGACCGATGTCGAGGTAATACTTGAGGTCGTATTTGAAGCGCGAGCGGTCGAACAGGTCGGCCGTGTAGCAGATCGCACCCTCGCAGAGCGCGCCGCTCTCGAGCACGGCATCGATCGCCACCCGCATGTTGTCCACCCAGTTGAGTGAGTCGAATACTCGAAACACATCAATGCCGCCGGCCGCAGCCTGAGCCACAAAATGCCGCACCACATTGTCGGCATAGTTGGTATAGCCCACGGCATTGCTGCCTCGCAGCAGCATCTGGAGCAGCAGGTTGGGCATGGCCTCGCGCAGCCCGGCCAGGCGTTCCCACGGATCCTCATTCAGAAACCGCATGGCCACATCGAAGGTGGCGCCGCCCCAGCACTCCACCGAAAACAGTTGCGGCAGCATGCGCGCGTAGTAAGGGGCGATGCGCAGCATATCGATCGACCGCATTCGCGTGGCAAAGAGCGATTGATGCGCATCGCGCATGGTGGTGTCGGTGATGAGCACGCGGCGGCTTGCCCGCATCCACTCTGCGAATTTGGTGGGCCCAAGCTGGCGCAGCAGCTGCCGCGAACCGGGCGGCGGCGGCACGCTGAGATCGATCCGCTGACCCGGTCTCGCCACCGGGTTGGCCAGCGCCAGCGAACCCGCCACCGAATATGCCGAGGCTTCCGGCGTGAGCGAACTCGTCCCCTGCGCGGCCCCCGCGGTGGCGGGCCAGAGGCGCGGCAGCGCGATCTGCAGATGCGACAGGTCCGGCCGGGTCCGGCCCTTGAGATCGGGGTGGCCGTTCACCGTCACCTCGCCGATGTAACTGAGCAGTCGGGTCGCGCGATCGCGGCGCTTGCGAAACGTGAAGAGCTCTGGTGTGGTGTCGATGAACCGGGTGGTGACCGTACCGGCCGCGAACCTGGGGTGGTTGATCACGTTTTCAACGAACTGCAGATTGGTGGCCACGCCGCGAATCCGGAATTCGCGCAGACCGCGGTCCATGCGGCGGATCGCCTCTGCTGCGCTCGGCGCCCACGCGGTCACCTTGACCAGCAGCGAATCGTAGTAGGGGGTAATCACCGCACCTGTGTAGGCCGTGCCACCGTCCAGCCTCAGCCCGAAACCGGCTGCGCTCCGATAGGCCTGAATCCGGCCATAGTCGGGCGTGAACCCGTTCTCGGGATCCTCGGTGGTCAGCCGGCATTGCAGCGCGTGGCCGTTCAGCCGGATCGCTTCCTGCTTCGGGATCGGGCAGTCGCTCCCGCCAATCCGCGCACCTTGCGCGATTGCGAGCTGCGACTTGACCACATCGATCCCGGTGACCATCTCGGTCACCGTGTGCTCCACCTGAATTCGCGGATTGACCTCGATGAAGTAGAAGCGGTCCGTATCGGCGTCCATCAGGAATTCAACCGTGCCCGCATTCACATAACCCACGGCGCGCGCGAGGCTGAGTGCCGCCTCGCAAAGCGCCGCGCGGGTGGCCTCGTCGAGATAGGGCGCGGGCGCACGCTCCACCACCTTCTGATTGCGTCGCTGCACCGAGCAATCGCGCTCGAAGAGATGCACCAGGTTGCCATGCTGGTCGCCAAACACCTGCACCTCCACATGGCGCGCGTTACGCACGAGCTTTTCGAGATAGACCTCGTCGTTGCCAAAGGCGGACCGTGCCTCGCGCCGCGCAACATCGAGCTGCGCGTCGAGGTCGGCGGCAGACTCGATCACCCGCATGCCACGCCCGCCACCGCCCCAGCTCGCCTTGAGCATGAGCGGATAACCGATCGATTCGGCAAGCTGCCGCGCCTCGGCGAGATCCTGCGGCAGGGGCCCGGTGGCGGGCATGACGGGCACCCCCGCCCGCTCGGCCGCCTCGCGGGCGGCAACCTTGTTGCCGAGCGTGGTCATGGCTTCCGGCGTGGGCCCCACAAACACAATGCCCGCCTTCGCACAGGCGCGGGCAAAGTCCGGATTTTCGGAAAGAAATCCGTAGCCCGGATGGATCGCATCGACCTTTGCCTCGCGTGCGATCCGTATGATGTCCTCAATGTCCAGATAAGCCTGCAGCGGCTTTCGTCCCTCGCCCACCCGATAGCTTTCGTCCGCCTTGAAACGATGCAGCGCAAACCGGTCTTCATGCGAATACACAGCCACCGTCCGCATCCCCATTTCGGCAGCAGCACGCATTACCCGAATAGCAATTTCAGAACGATTGGCAACAAGAAGCGACTGAATGCGGCGCATGGCTGACTCCCGGAAAACCCGTTTGACGCGCCGCAACATTACCCCTGAGGCGCACCCGCTGCAATCGCAAGTCTCCCGCCGGAGCCGCCTCGTTGCGCTGACAATCGGGCTTGCGCTCGCCGCCACGGGCTGTGGCGGTGGCGGCGGTGGCGGCAGCACTGCGCCCCCGGTGCCCGCCCCACCCGCCCCCCTGCCGGTCATCGCCGGCTGCAGCCTCCTTTACCCAAGCGCAAGCACGCCGACGCAGGCCGGTGCCGTCGATCCGCTTCTCGCCGCGCAGTGGCATCTCCAACCGGCCGACCCGCTCGCCGGCACGCTGGGGCTGGGTGCAACCCTTGCCTGGGCCAAGGCGCAGGGGCGCGGCGTTCGCGTGGCGGTGATCGACGGGCCGGTTGAAACGCTGCACGGCGATCTGTCACCCAACGCTGTCACAGGCGGCTCATTCGACTACCGGCTGGGGAGCGCCACCGCTCCGCTCCCGTGTACGGCCCAGGAGGCGCATGGCACGGCGGTCGCGGGCATCCTTGCGGCTGCGCGCAGCAACGGCCTGGCTGGCGCGGGCGTGGCGCCCCAGGCAAGTGTGGTTGCCTACAACGCCATCGAGGCCGGAGTGCGCGCCGACCTCACTGTGCAACGCATCGCCAACGCGCTCGGCCGGGACTCGGCCAGCCAGGTCTACAACCTCAGCTGGGGATCCGATGATGACGGCGCGCTGCACCCCGCCGACCCTACCGTGGCAGCGGCCATCGCCCAGGGCCTGCGCCTGGGCCGCGGCGGACTTGGCTCGGTCTATGTATTTGCCTCGGGAAACGGTGGCTGCCAGACGGTCAACGGGCGCGCCGACGCGGATCCCCTGGACTCCACGCGCTGCCGATACCGCGACATGACGGGTTTTGACGGGCATCTGAACCTGCCGGGCACTTTCACGGCCTGTGCGGTCGACCGGCGGGGGCGTCTGCCGCTTTGGGGCGAGGAAGGCGAAAATCTGCTGGTCTGCGGGCTCTCGGGCGACGGCGACCAGGGCATCACCACGCTGGCTCCGGGCAACGGCACCCGCACCGACTTTGGCGGCGCGTCGGCGGCCGCACCCATGGTGTCGGGGGTCATTGCGTTGATGCTGGAGGCCAGACCCACGCTCAGCTGGCGAGACATCCGGCTGATCCTCGCCGAGACCGCTCGCGAAAACCAGCCGGATGACCCCTCATGGGCAGCCACCGCCATCGACCGATGGCCGGTACAACCGGTGGGGGGACAGCCGGTCCGGAAGCGTTTCAGCCGACGCTTCGGCTTCGGCGTGGTCGATGCGGCCGCCGCGGTCGAGCGGGCGCTCGCGTTCCAGCCTGCGGTCGGCGCAGCGGTGGGACCGGGCGCCACCCCCAGATCCTGCGAAAAAACCCGCTCGCCGGGCATCACCCTGGCGGACCCCGGCAACACCCTCTTCTGGCAGTCCGATACGCTGCGCTTTGATGGCAGCGACCCGGCGGATGCCGACTGCCCGGACCGCATCGAGTGGGTTGAAGTCCTGTTTTCAGCCACCCATCCGTACGCCGCCGATCTGCAGATCGAACTCGTCAGCCCGGACGGGCGGGTGAGCCGGCTGGCCGACTCGCGCGTCTGCGGGGGCGTTGGCAAAGGCGGGGCATCCGGCGGGCCGGACCGCTGCGGGGCTTACGCTGGTTGGCGCTTTCTCGCCAATCGTCACCTGGGCGAGTCACCGCGGGGCGAATCGGGTCAGGGGAACTGGACCCTCCGGGTGGCCGATGCGGTGGTCGGCGACATCGGCACCTGGCAGAGCTGGACGCTGCGCTTGTCGGGTCGCTGACTCGCCAATCACTCACGGGCGCGAGGCTACCCCAACCGTTGCTCGCCGCTTTTCCGCTTGCGGGCGGTCACGCGCTCGCGGTTTGCGGCGGGACCGCATCGCAGCGGCCGCAATGCTCAGACGCTCAGACGGTTCAGGCCGTCGAGCGCGGCCGTTTTGTAGCACTCGGCAAGCGTCGGGAAATTGAAGACCGCATCGGCCAGATAATCGATGGTGCCGTTGTGCGCCATCAGCGTCTGGCCGATATGGATCAGTTCGCTCGCGCCCTCGCCCATGATGTGAACGCCCAGCAGCTTCCGGTCATCCGGGCTGAACAGAATCTTCAGCATCCCGGTCCGGTCGCCAATGATCTGGCCGCGGGAAATCTCCCGGTAGTGTGCCTTGCCGATTTCGTAGGGAATGCCGGCGGCGGTGAGTTCATCCTCGTTCTTGCCGATGGTTGAGATCTCGGGAACGGTGTAGATACCGTAGGGGAAGAGCCCGATGCCGCCCTCGTGCTCCTCGCGCAGGCCGAACGCATGCCGCGCCGCGGCGCGCCCCTGTTCATAGGAGGTCGAGGCGAGTGACGGAAAGCCGATCACATCACCCACCGCGTAGATGTGGGGAACATTGCTCTGAAAGTGCTCATTGACCGGAATGCGGCAGCGCGAATCCACCTCCACTGCGGCACGGTCGAGCGCAAGCCGGGTGGTGGCACCGCTTCGCCCGATCGAGTAGAGGGCCGCTTCCGCGTGCAGCACCTTGCCGCTTTGCAACCTCACCTCGACCGGTTTGCTGACCCCCTCGAGCAAATGAATTTCGGCCACTTCCTCGCCCAGGCGCATGGTGACGTTGCTCTGTTGCGCCACATAGGTGAGTGCGGCAGAAATCTCATGGTCGAGAAAGGGCAGCAGCACCGGGCGCTTGTCAACGATGGTGACCCGAACCCCCAGCGCGGCAAACATGGTTGCGTATTCGACGCCCACCACGCCCGCGCCCACCACAATGATCGAGCGCGGCAGAAACTCAAGCCCCAGCACATCGTCACTGGTGAAGACGCGCTGGCCATCAAATGGAATATGCGGATCGCGCGAGGCCTCGGTGCCGCAGGCGATCACCACCCGCTCGGTGGTGATCTGGCGCCGCCCGTGGCCACTGGCCGAGGACAGTTCAAGCGTGTGCGCGTCAATGAAACTCGCGGTGGACTCGATCAGTTCCACGCGGTTGCGCGTCATCTGGTTGCGGATCACGTCGATCTCGGAGCGCACCACCTGCTGGACCCGGTAGAGCAGATCATCAATCGCAATGTCCTGCTTCACCCGATAGGAAGCACCGTAGATGCCGCGCTCGCGATAGCCGGACAGATGCAGCACCGCCTCGCGAAAGGTCTTCGACGGGATGGTGCCAGTGTTCACGCAAACGCCGCCCACTGTGCGCGCCCGCTCGATCACCGCCACCCGCTTGCCGAGCTTGGCAGCCTGAATCGCAGCCCGCTGACCGGACGGACCGGAACCGATCACGACCATCTGATAATCGAACGGAGAATCTGCGCCCTGCCCGCCACGCCCTGCTCGTCCAGCCGATGCTGCCGCCATGTCGTTCCCCCGCCTCGTGTCAAGGTCTGCCAGCGGCGGATCATAGGCACGCGGTTTCGCGCTTGTAAACTGCCCATCTCTGCGAGCCCGGCCGCTGCCTGCCAAAACCGCCATGAAATTCGCCTACATCACGCATCCTGACTGCGTCCGCCACGAGATGGGGCCGCACCACCCGGAGTGCCCGGATCGGGTCACGGCGATTCACGACCGGCTGCGTGCATCCGGCCTGCTCGATTTCGCGGCGACCCATGAAGCGCCGGCCGCCACCTTCGAGCAACTCGACCGCGCCCACACCCACGCGCACGTGCTCGAGGTGCAGGCGCTCGCCCCGCTGCGGGGTTATGCCGCCATCGATCCCGACACCAGCATGAATCCGCACACCTGGAACGCGGCACGGCGCGCCGCGGGTGCGGCCGTGCTCGCCACCGAACTGTTGCATTCGGGCAGCGCCACGCGCGTGTTCTGCAATGTGCGCCCGCCCGGTCACCATGCCACCCGATCAGCCGCCATGGGCTTCTGCTTTTTCAACAACATCGTGGTCGGCATGCGGCATGCACTCGATGCGCTCGCGGTCGCACGCGTTGCACTGATCGATTTCGATGTGCATCACGGCAACGGCAGCGAAGACATCGTCGCGGGCGACGATCGCATCCTGATGCTGTCCACCTTCCAGTCACCGCTCTACCCCTACAGCGGCGAAGTGCCCAGCGCCGACAATCTGGTGAACGTGGCGCTCCCGCCTTACAGCGATGGATCGGCGCTGCGCGCAGCGGTGCTCGAGCGTTGGCTCCCGGCACTGAACGATTTCCAGCCGCAGATGCTGTTCATCTCTGCAGGGTTCGACGCCCACGTTGAAGACGACATCAGCCAGCTGCGCTGGCGAGATGATGACTATGCGTGGGTCACGCGCGAACTGGTGACGGTGGCGAGCCGTCACGCGAAAGGACGCATTGTGTCGATGCTGGAAGGCGGCTATGCGATCGGAGCGCTCGCCAGATCGGTGGAGCGGCACGTGCGCGAGCTGATGGAAATCTAGCGGTCGAGGCGTCCATCAGCGCTGTCATCATGACCTCAATTCCGACCCCTGATCAACCGGTGGGAAGCCCCGGCCCGCCGCGCCGGGTCAGGCACCCTGGTGATAACGGGTGACGCGCTCGACCTCCTCGCGTGAGCCCAGAATCACCGACACCCGCTCATGGAGTTTCGTCGGCACGATGT
Organism: Burkholderiaceae bacterium; assembly: GCA_049423065.1. GTDB lineage: Bacteria > Pseudomonadota > Gammaproteobacteria > Burkholderiales > Burkholderiaceae_E > SYIM01. Next base: position 22,040 of record JBMSQB010000016.1, on the reverse strand, counting down.
CAAGGATGGGCTGATGTCCATTGGTGGCCGCCCCACCCGCCTGCTCGATGAGGAACGCCATGGGATTGGCTTCATACATGAGCCGGAGCTTTCCCGGCTTGTCGGGTTCGCGCCGATCGCGCGGGTACATGAAAATGCCGCCCCGCGTCATGATGCGGTGTACGTCGGCCACCATGGACGCGATCCAGCGCATGTTGAAGTCCTGCGCGCGCGCGCCCTCACGACCCGCCAGCAGTTCATCGATGTAGCGTTTCACCGGCGCCTCCCAGTGCCGCGCGTTGGACGCGTTGATCGCGAACTCCCGCGTTTGCGCCGGCACCTGGATGCGATCGCGCACCAGCCACCAGGTGCCGGATTCGCGGTCCAGCGTAAACGACGCCACACCGTTGCCCACCGTCAGCACCATGACTGTAGAGGGGCCGTACACGACATAGCCTGCAGCCACCTGCCGGCGACCTGGCTGCAGAAAGGCTTCGGCATTGACCACGCCCGCCTGCGCCGAGTCGGGCGCAGGCAGTACCGAAAAAATGGTGCCGATCGATACATTCACATCGATGTTCGATGAACCGTCCAGGGGATCAAACAGCAACAGATAGGGGCCGCGCGGCTCACCATCCGGAATGGGCCAGGGATCATCCATTTCTTCCGAAGCCATGGCGGCCAGCGCGCCCCCCCATGCGTTGGCCGACAGCATCCGGTCGTTGGCGATGACATCCAGCTTTTGCTGCGTCTCGCCCTGCACGTTGGCGCTGCCCGCGGAGCCGAGCACATCGCCCAGCGCCCCGCGCGCGATGCTGGCGGCAATGCCGGCACAGGCCTGCGCACAGGTTTCGAGGACGCGGCGAAGCACCTCGGGGGCGAGCGACGTCTGTCGATCGCACTGAATCAGATACTGGCTGAGGGTGACACGCTCCATCGCAACTCCGTAAGGGGGCAGACCGATCTGGCGCGGATTGTATCGAGACCGGAGGCCTTCAGGCGCGCGGCGCTGAACCCACCGCAAGCGCCTTGCCGACAATTTCTGCGACATCGGGCGACAGCCCCGGATGCCGGGCCACGCGAGACAACGCCTCGCGCATGCCAGAGGCCCGCTCGGGGCCATAGCGCGGCCAGCGGTCGAGTGCGCGCGCAAGCCTCGCGGCAAGTTGCGGATTGAGTGCATCGAGCGCTATCACCTGGTCTGCCCAGAACGCGTAGCCCGTGCCATCGGTCTGATGAAACTCGGCCAGATTACCGGTGCAGAATGCGGTGATCAGCGAGCGCACCTTGTTGGGATTGCGAAGCGAAAACGCGGGGTGATTCATCAGCCGCCTGACTTGCTCGAGCACCGGCGGCTCGCCGGGACAGCGCACAGCGGTTGCCTGCATCGAGAACCATTTGTCGAGCACCAGGGGCTCATCAGCGAATTCCCGCTCGAACGCGGCCAGTGCCTGGTCGCGACTCGCCCCGCCCACTCGGACCAGCGCGGCAAGCGCCGCCGACCGGTCGGTCATGTTGTCGGCATTCGCGCACTGGGCCGCGGCCGCCTCAGCCGCAGCGCCCGCGCCAGCTTCAACCCACCAGCCCAGTGCCGCGTTCTTGAGCGCACGCCGGCCGGCGGCGGCGAGATCAACCGTCCAGGGATTGTCGTCATTGAGCGCGCGATAAAGGGCGGACCAACGTCCTTCAAGTTCCCGCGCAGCCACTGCACGCACCGCAAGCCGCGCCGCCCGAAGTGCCTGCGGGTCGACCTGATCGATCTGCTCGGCAATGAAGGTTTCCGATGGGAAGGTGATCAGCGCATCGACGAAGGCGGGGTCGAGCGACTGATCGTCAAGAAGGCTCCCGATCAGCGCGGCCACCGAAGCACCGGCCACCGCCGGATCGGCACCGTTCATGACCGCGCGAACCGCCCGCAACATCCGCTGCTGCGCAGCCTCCCAGCGGTTGAACGGATCGCTGTCGTGAGCAGCAAGAAGATCCAGTTCCGCGTCGCTCCAGTCGTGCTCAATGATGACCGGCGCAGAAAATCCGCGCGCAAGCGACAACACCGGGCGGCGACCAATGCCTGCAAACCGGAGACGATGCGAGGCCTCACGCAACTCGACGAGCGCGGTACCCGCTTCGATCGACCGGACCAGCGAACGGGTGGTCTCGTCAGCCGGAATGACAGGCAGTTCGGTTCCGTCGGCAGACAGCAGGCCGATTGCAAAAGGAATCGGGAGCGGCAGCTTCACCGGCTGACCCGGCGTGGCCGGTGTGTGCTGCGTCACGACCAGCTCGCAAACCCGCGCCGCTTCGTCAACGCTCACCGAGACCGCAACCCGGGGCGTACCCGCCTGCGCATACCAGCGGGAAAACTGGGTGAGGTCGAGCTGGTTCGCGTCGGCGATCGCCGCGACGAAATCATCGCAGGTCACCGCTTGGCCGTCATGACGGGCGAAGTACAGATCCATGCCCTTTCGAAAACCTTCTTTCCCGGCAAGCGTCTGCAGCATGCGAATGACTTCGGCACCCTTTTCATACACGGTGAGCGTGTAGAAATTGTTGATCTCCTGGTAAGCGTCGGGCCGAATCGGGTGCGCCATCGGACCCGCGTCTTCAGGAAACTGCGAAGTGCGAAGCACCCGCACGTCGTTGATACGCTTGACCGCGCGGGCGCTTGCAGCGGCCGACTGGCTTTCGCACTGCGCGGCCATCATGTCGGCGGAAAACTCCTGATCGCGAAATACCGTCAGACCTTCCTTGAGCGTGAGCTGAAACCAGTCGCGGCAAGTCACCCGGTTGCCGGTCCAGTTATGAAAATATTCATGCGCCACCACCGACTCCACCGCTGCAAAGTCCTGGTCGGTGGCCAGCCGCGGATGCGCGAACACATAGCGGGTGTTGAAGATGTTGAGGCCCTTGTTCTCCATGGCGCCCATGTTGAAGTCGCCCGTGGCAACAATCATGAAGCGGTCAAGATCGAGCTCCAGCCCATAACGCGATTCATCCCAGCGGATCGAGCGCTCGAGCGAACGCATCGCATGCTCGGTCTTGTGCTCGTTGCCGGGCTCGACCCAGACCTGCAGGAGCGCAGGCCGGCCCGATCTCCTCATGAAGGTGGACTCGGTGACCACCAGACGTCCCGCCACCAGCGCAAAGAGATAGCTGGGCTTGGGAAATGGATCCTCCCAGGTGCACCAGTGCCAGCCGGCCCGCACGGGGCCGGACTCGGCGTGCGCGCCATCGCAGTCGCCCTGGGCAACGAGATTGCCGTTGGAGAGCAGCACCGGCCAGCGCGCGCGCTCTGCGCGAAGCGTCACACGATAGCGCGCCATGACATCGGGGCGGTCGGCAAAGAACGTGATCCGCCGAAAGCCCTGTGCCTCGCACTGGGTGTAGAAGTTTTCGTTCGACACGTAGAGACCGCTCAGGGCGGTATTGGCCTCGGGCGAACAGCGCGTCGTGATGTCGAGCACAAACTGCTCGGGCACACCCGCTATCACCAGTTGATCATCGGCGTGCGTGAAGGCCTCCGGTCCGAGCAGATGACCATCAATTGCCACCTCGATGAGCTCCAACGCCTCGCCATCGAGTTTCAGCGGCTCGGCGGAGCCCACGCCTGCCGCGCGGCGCACGGTGAGGCGCGAGCGCACCGTGGTGACCTTGGGATCGAGGTCGACACTGAGCTCGACCGCATCAATGGCATAGGCGGGTGCCCGGTAATCGGCCCGATGAATCGTCACGCCCTGATCGGTACGCATGCAAAAGCTCCTTTGACCGGATCATTCTAGGCTCTCGACAAACGGGTCATCACTGGACACCTTCGCGTCCCGGGGTCAAGATTCAGCGCCTGCACTGTCTCGCCGCGCTCTGGTTGTCTTGCGCTGGCGTGCACGGGAGCAGCCAACCAGGAGGTCGTACTTCATGAAACCCCCATCACCGGTTTCCACCCGTCGCCGGGCCCTTGCCGGTCTCGCCGCGTCGTCGGCGGCCCTGTTGTCCTTGCCCGCGCTGGCGCAAACCCAGACCTGGCCAACACGACCGGTCCGCATGGTGGTGAATTTTCCAGCTGGAGGCCCTCTGGACATCCTGGCCCGGCAGGTGGCCGGTCTGCTCACCAACCTGCTCGGTCAGCCCTTCGCGGTTGAAAACGTCACCGGCGCAGCAGGCGAGATCGGTGCTGCCAGCGTCGCACGCGCCCAGCCTGACGGTTACACCGTGCTGATGAGCATCGATGCACCGTTCACGATCGCACGCGCCATGCGGCCCCAGGCCGGCGTACGGATTGAGGACCTGATCTGGGTCGCAATGCTGGGCACCAGCGGTCTCACCGTGGCGGCGCACCCCTCAACCGGTGTCCGCACGCTGGCCGAACTCATTGCACGCGGACGCAGCCGGCCACTCAATTTTTCGACAGCAGGCCCGGGCAGTCCCGGGCACCTGGCGGCCGCCGTACTGGCCGATGCTGCATCGGTACAGGCCACGCCAGTCCACTACCGCGGCAATGCCCCCGCCGTCACCGCACTGGTCGCCGGCGAGGTCGACGCGGCCATCATCAGCACACCCGGATTGATTCCCCACATCCGTGCCGGGAAGCTGCAGCCTCTGGCGACCGCCGCCAGCCGTCGCTCGCCGCTGCTGCCCGACCTGCCCACCGTCGGCGAGCTCGGTTACCCGGCGCTGGCGCAGGAATCGCTTTATCTGGTGGCACTGCCGGCCCGTACGCCGGCTTCGGTCGCCGCCGCGCTGTCGGCAGCGCTTGCCAGCGCAATGGCCGATCCGGCGCTGCGCGAGCGGATGACATCGCTCGATCTGACACCGGGGCTCGAGGATGGCGCCCGCGCACAGGCACTCCTCGGCCAGACGCTCGAGCGCTACACTCGGGTCGTGAAGGCAACCGGACTGAAGGCAGACTGAAAGCCCGTCAGCAGGCGCGCCTCTGACCCGACGCCCAACCCATCACAACAAGCACCCAGGGAGACCGAGATGTTCCGTTCCAGTCCCGCGCCAGCACGGCGCGTCGTGATGGCAGCCAGCGCTGCCGGCCTGATCATTGCAACGGCGGCCGGCGTGTCAACCACCGCCCTCGCGCAGGAATTCCCCACGCGTCCGATCACCATCATCGTGCCCTATACGGCGGGTGGTCCCACCGACATGATGGCCCGCGCCATCGCCAAGCACATGACCGCTTCGGGCGGGCAGCCGGTGGTGGTCGAGAACCGCGCGGGCGCGGGCGGCGCCATCGGCACCGCGGCCACCGCACGCTCCGCGCCGGATGGCTACACGCTGGTGCTGAACGGCACACTGGGCCATGCGCTCGCCCCGATGCTGCGTCCCAACACTGCGGGCTACACGGTTGCCGACATGTCAGCGGTTGGCGTGTTCAGCCGCAGCTCGAATTTCCTGGTGGTCGCGCCCTCGCTCGGCGTGAAGTCGGTGAAGGAACTGATCGATCGTGCCAAGGCGGCTCCGGGCAAGATTTCCTTTTCCTCCGCAGGACTCGCCAGCAACCCTCACCTGGGCGCCGAACTCTTCAAGGCGCTGGCCGGGGTCGATCTGGAGCACATCCCCTACAAGGGCGTGTCTGCAACCGTGCCCGACCTGGTCGAGGGCAGGGTACCGGTGGCGTTCGCAAGCCCCACGCTTGCGCTGCCGCTGCTAAAGGACAACCGGCTGGTGGCGCTTGCAGTCACTGGCGAAAAGCGCATGAAGGGATGGGAGCATCTGCCCACCATCGCAGAGTCCGGCGTTCCAGGCTACGTGTTCGAGTCCACCTACATTCTGGTGGCGCCAGGCAAGACCCCGCCCGCGATCATGCGCCGCCTGAACGACCTGCTGCAGCGATCGCTTGATGACCCCGACACCATCAACGCGCTGGACAAACTCGGGCTTGAAACCATGAAAAACACGCCCGCGCAGGCTGATCAACTGGTGCAGGCGGAATTGCAGCGCTGGTCGGGCATCATTTCGCGCCTCAATCTGAAACTCGAATAGGCGGTTCCGTCCTGGGGACGCGAGCCAACCCGATCCGGTTCGCGTTCCTCGGGCCAACACCACGCTGCAGGCGATGACCATCCAACCCTCCGCCGTTCAACTCAAGGCCATGATCGGCGACTATCCGATCACGCATCGGCTTCTGAGTGGCCAGGTCTCACCAGGTCGCTACGCGTTCGATTTTGCCGACGTGAAGGTGCCCAACACCGCATTCAAGCGAGCGGTGCGCAATCTTGAATTCGACGTCTCCGAACTGGCCATCGTCACTTTCCTGCAGGCTTTCGATGCGGGCATTCCGCTGGTACTGCTGCCCGCTGTGATCGTCAGCCGTTTTCAACATCCGTTTCTGATGTTTGACAGCCGGCGCGGGCATCTTCGGCCCCAGGACCTTCGCGGCAAACGAATCGGGGTGCGCTCCTACTGCGTCACCACCGTGACCTGGATCCGGGGCATGCTGCAGGGCGATCACGGCATTGCGCCGCAGGACAACCGCTGGATCACGTTTGAAGACGCGCATGTCGAGCAGTGGCGCGACCCGCCCTGGACCGAGCGGGCCGACCCGTCGCGCGACATGCTGCAGATGCTCGAGGCGGGCGAAATCGATGCGGCCGTGCTCGGTGCGCCACCCGCCGACAAGCCGCACATCAAACCGGTGTTTGCCGACCCCGTGCAGGACAGCCGCGACTGGTACGCGCGGCACCGGGTGATTCAGATCAACCACATGATCGTACTCAAACGATCACTGGTGGAGGCGCATCCCGACTTCCCGAAGGCAATGATGACGCTTCTCGGAGAGAGCGCGGGCAGCAATCTGTCAGAAGCAGACCAGCTTGCGCACCCGCGCGGGCTGTCGCAGGTGCGGCCGCATCTCGACCATGCGATTGACATGGTGCACCGCCAGGGGCTTACGCGAGAACGTCTGCCGCTCGAGTCGTTCTTTCACCCTGCGACGCTGATTGACTGATCTGGAGCGGGTGATGGGAATCGAACCCACGTCATCAGCTTGGGAAGCTGAGGTTCTGCCATTGAACTACACCCGCAGGCGCCAGAATTGTAGCGGAACGCGGATCCGAGGTGCCAGCCAGGCGCGCTTGCCGATCAGGCCGCGATCGGCGCTTGCCTGCCAGGCCGACTGCGCCTGAGCAGAACAACCGCCACCAGCACCGTAAACAGATTCCACACAATGCCGTTCACGAACGCCGCGTCATACGAGCCGGTGAGGTCGAAAATGCTTCCCGACAGCCAGCCGCCCAGGGCCATGCCGAGCAGGGTCGAGTTGATCACCAGCGCGATGCGGGTAGCCGAACCCGCCGCGGGAAAATATTCGCGCACCACCAGCGCATAGGAAGGCACGATTCCGCCCTGGAACAACCCAAACAGGATCGCAATCACATACAGCGCACCCAGGCCGTCAAACGGCAGATAGAGTGAGAGCGCGACCGCCTGCAGCACCGCGCCCGCCAGCAGGGTGCGCAGGCCCCCGATCCGATCAGCCACCCATCCCGAAATCAGCCGGCTCACGATGCCAAAGCCCAGCATGAGCGACAGCATCTGCGCGCCAGCGGCGCTGCCATAGCCGAGGTCGCCGCAGTACGCCACGATATGCACCTGCGGCATGGACATCGCCACGCAGCAGGCCACCCCTGCTCCGCAGAGCAGGACCATGACGAGGTTCGCGGGCATGCCGAAAGGACGAGCGCTCCCGGGCTGAACGGGGCCCGCCGCCGGCCCCGGGCGAACAGCTTCCCCGGCGCGAGGCGCAGCCTGCTCCGATCCGCCTCCCGGCCCCGGGCGAGGAGCCGAAGCGGAACCCGCATCGGAGAGCGGCGCCCGGATCCGGAACATGGCAAGCAATGGCAGCGTGGTGACCAGGCAGAACACGCCCAGGCCGATGTAGGTGGATCGCCATCCCCAGTTCTCGGCAAGCGCCTGGACGATCGGCGGCCACACCGTGCCGGCGAGATAGTTGCCGCTCGCGCAGATGGCGACCGCAATACCGCGGCGACGATTGAACCAGAGCGACGCATCGGCAATGAGCGGCGAGAATCCGCCAGCGGTGCCGAGAAACCCGATCAATACGCCCTGGATGATGGACAGGCTGAGCAGCCCCGGCGCGTGGGCAGCCGCCACAAAACCCAGGCCCAGTGTCACCGAGCCAATGGCAAGCGGCACCCGCACACCGAACCGATCGGACACCCTTCCCATCACCACGCCACCAATGCCGAAACCGATCATGGTGAGCGTGTAGGGCAAGGACGCGCCCGCGCGATCGACCGCGAACTCGCTCTGTACCGCAGGCAGCACCACGACGATGGCGTACATGCCGCAGCTCGACAGCGTCATGAATGCAAGACTCGCAGCCAGCCGCAGCCAGGCATACCGGCTCTCGATCAACGAGCCGGTGTCGGCAACGACGGCGGTCATGAAACGGCGTGCAGCATGGCGGGGTCGACTATGCCACATCGGCGAGCGGGCCCGGGTCGCAGAATTCGGGAGACGGGACGCGCTGACTGTACGAAGGCGACGTTCCGGATTAACCTTCAGGCCAGCGAACCGTGGACGCACGAATACAACCAACAAAGGAGACATGCCTTGAATCCCAAAGCTTTTCGCCGATCCGCCTTGCAGGCCACCCTCGCCGTCTCGCTTGCGGCATCACTCCTGCTTGCCGGCTGCTCGGATTCCGGCAATACCAATGTTCCGGGCGCCCTCGAGGTCTCGGTCTCCTCGGGTTATCCGGTCCTCGGTGCAACCGTCACGCTGAAGGGCTCGAACGGCGCAGTGCTGCAGGTGGTCGACACCGCAAAAACCGGTACCGTCACAATTCCTCGCGGTGAGGCGCTGGGCGTTCTCGGGTTCGGCCCCTACCTCGTGCAAAGCACCGGCGGCACAGCAAACGGGGTTCCGGTCACCGAACCCTTCTTCTCGATTGCGAGCAGTGACGCAGGGCGCACCAATGTCACGTCCATTACCCATCTGATTGCGGTCGAGGCCACCGGCTCCACCAATACCGACGGGATCAAGAAGCTCTTTTCGAGCGGATTTGATGCGGCCAAGGCGCAGCAGCTCACGCAAGCCAAGCTCGCCGCGGCGAAAACCAGCGTGAACGATGTCCTGAAGAGCGTCAACCCAAAGATTGACCTGTCCACTTACGACCCGCTTTCCGCCCCGTTCAAGTTCGGCGATCCGATCGATGCCCAGCTCGACTATGTACAGCTCGCGCTGCGCACCACAAGCAAATCGCTAGACGACATTCAAGGCTTCGTTGCCAAGGCGGCAAAAAAGGAATTCACCGCCAATGACGTGGGCGACATCAAACCCATCAAGCGCGTGATCGCGTTTGGCGACAGCCTGACCGATGGCGGCACCTATACGGTGTGGGCGTCCTATGCAGCGTCAGGACAACCCCGGTTCGACCCCACCGCGCAGCCGCTCGCTGCGCTGGAATCTGCCTCGATCTGGGGTGGCAAGTTCACCACCAATCCTGGCAAGGTGTGGGTCGAGCATCTCGCAGCCTCGTACGGGTACACGATCAAGCCCGCGATGCTGATGGGCGGCACGCAACCATCGGCAAATCTGTTGCAGCTGGGATGCACCACCTGCACCAACTACGCACAGGGCGGTGCGCGCGTTTCGCTGCAGCCCGGAATTGGCAATCGGGGTACCGCCGCGGGCGCGACGAACTATGACCGTACCAGCGCGTTCAACGCCGCATCCACCATCCCGGTCAAGGAGCAGATCGACATCCACCTGGGCAGCCCTGGCGAGGGCAAGTTCAAGGCTGGTGACCTGGTGGTCGTCTTCGCTGGTGCCAACGATATTTTCATCCAGGCTCAGAGCGGGCAAAGCCAGCAGGCGATAGCCGAAGCGGTGGGCGCCGCCGCCATGCAGCTGGCAGAGCAGGCCGCCCGCCTGAAGGCCGCCAACGCCAGTGCGCTGGTGGTCATCGGCCTTCCCGACATGGGCAAAACCCCGTCGGGCGTCGCGAGCGGCGCGGCGAGTGCGGCCGGCCTGAGCGCACTGTCGCTTCAGGTGTTCAATGGCACACTTGCAACGGCACTCAAGGCGCAGAACATCGTGTTTGTCGATCCAAACGAGATCCTTACCGCTGTCCTGACCAAGCCAGCAGACTACGGCTTCAAGGTGACCGTCGACACCGACGCGAGCAAGGCGCTCGCCAGCACGGCCTGCGGAATCAACAAGATCGCAGCGACTGCCCAGTTTGACGATGCCACCAACCCAAGCTCGCTCTACTGCTCCACTCCGAACACGGCGGCCTCCAATGTCGGCACGCTGCGCACCGCCGGCGCCGACGCCACCTACGTGTTCGCCGACGGCGTGCACCCCAGCTCACAGACGCACAAGGTGCTGGCCGACTACCTGGGCAACCGGCTGGCGCGCCTGCTCACCGATGCGATGCTGGCCGCCAGGAAGTAAGCGCCGGGTTACAGTGTTTTCACCAGCAGGCCACGCACATGCCCTCAACCTGATCCGCGCGCCGCGACCGTCATGCTTCAGCGATGCAACAGTCTCTCCGCGTAGTGATTTCAGGCGCCGGCGTGGGCGGCCTGTGCGCAGCCGCTTCGCTCCTACAGCGGGGCATTGACGTCGATGTTTATGAACAGGCAACCGAACTCAAGGAGGTGGGCGCCGGGGTTCAGCTGTCGGCCAACGGCACACGCGTGCTCCACGCGCTGGGCGTAGCCGACGCGCTGAGCGCGCGCTCATGCGAAGCGCAGGGCAAGGAGATCCGGCACTGGCAAAGCGGCGAGACCTGGAAGCTCTTTGACCTCGGGCCGCTCTCCATCGAACGATTCGGCTTTCCGTATTTCACTGTCTACCGGCCAGATTTGCTCGAGGTGCTCGCGCAGGCCGTGACCGCGCTCAAGCCCGATGCGCTCCACCTGGGGGCGCGCGTGGCTGGCTTCGAACAGCACCCGCAGGGCGTCACGCTCATGCTGGAGTCGGGTGAGCGCGTCAGCGGCTCGCTGCTGGTGGGGGCGGACGGTGTTCATTCGCGCGTCCGGCAGGGTCTGTTTGGCCCCGATCGCGCACAATTCAGCGGCGTCGTCGCATGGCGCGCAGTCATCCCCATGGAGCGGCTGCCTGCACACATGGCGCGCATGGTGGGCTCGAACTGGGTGGGCCCGGGTGGCCATATCGTTCACTATCCGCTTCGCAGCGGCCGCCTCATGAATTTCGTCGGCGCACTCGAGCGCGCCGACTGGCAGGTCGAGTCCTGGAGCCATCGCGGCTCACAGACCGAACTGGCACGTGATTTCTCAGGCTGGCATGAAGACATTCAGCACTTCATTGGCCAGATCGACGCGCCCAACAAATGGGCTCTCATGACCCGGGCGCCACTTGAGCGCTGGAGTGTGGGCCGGGTCACACTGCTGGGCGACGCGGCCCACTCCATGCTGCCCTTCCTTGCCCAGGGCGCGGTGATGGCAATTGAAGACGGCTACATGCTGGGCCGGTGTGTTGCCGATTTCCCGCCGGACGAGGCGCTTCAGCGCTTCGAGCGCGCGCGGCTCGAACGCACCACGAAAGTGGTGGAGGGCGCGGCGGCAAATATGTGGCGCTTTCACAATCCGCTGCTCGCCGACCCGGATGAGGGCCGGCGCTTCATCGAACGCGAGTGGGCCGGCAATCGCATCTCAGACCGGTACGACTGGCTGTTCCGTTACGACGCGACCACCGAGGAACTCTGATGAAAACGAACCCTTTCGTCGCCTTTGGCCGGGGCGTATCGGCCCTCCTCCTCTGCGCCGCCGGCATGGCCTGCGCCCAGCCCGCGGGTGCCCAAACCCCGGGCACCCAGGACTACCCTGCACGCACCGTCCAGCTCATTGTTCCCTTCCCGCCGGGGGGACCCACCGACATCGTGGGACGACTGGTGGCACAGCGACTGTCCGAGGGACTTGGCCGATCGGTGGTGGTGGAAAACCGCCCTGGCGCGGGCGGTACCGTCGGATCTGCGGCAGCCGCCAAGGCGGCGCCCGATGGCTACACCCTGCTCTATGGCAGCACCAGCACGCTTGCCATCGCGCCCAGCCTCTATCGCAGCCTCTCGTATGACCCGCGGGTCGCCTTCACGCCCATCAGCCTGGTCTCGCGTGGCGCCATCGTGCTCGCCGTTCACAGCGCGGTCCCGGCAGCGTCGCTCAACGACTTCATCGCCGAGGCGCGACGCGCGCCCGGCAAGTTTGCCTACGCATCGGCGGGCAGTGGAACGCCCCCACACCTGGCTGCCGAATTCTTCAAGTCGGTCGCAGGCATCGATCTTCTCCACGTCCCCTACAAGGGCGGCGCCCAGGCGTTGAACGACGTGGCCTCGGGTCAGGCTCAGGCCATCTTCGAAGGTCTGGTCACCCTTGCGCCACAGATCCGGGCGGGCCGCATCCGGGCGCTGGCCATCACAGGCGAGCGCCGCGATCCCGCCCTCCCGGACGTGCCGACCTTCGCCCAGGCGGGACTTGCGCAATACGACGCCTATTTCTGGAGCGGGCTGGTGGCCCCGGCCGGCACACCGGCCGAGATCATCAACCGCCTGAACGCCGTCCTCACCCAGGGGCTGGAGCGTCCCGACATTCGCGAGGCCTTTGAGCGACAGGGGCTGCAGACCGCACCAAGCAGCCCCACGGCATTCGGGCAATTCATCGCCTCCGAAATCGACCGATGGGCGCGGGTCGCCAAGGCATCGGGCGCACAGGTTGATTGAGTTCTCGTCGGCCATGCCGCACACGACACCAGCGTCCACGCATCCCGCCAACCCCGATCTGGCAGCCACACTGGCGTTTTCGCTTGCCGCAGCGCCAGCCGGATTCATCGACGATCCGTATCCGTGGTACGCCGCGCTCAGGCGCCACGCCCCGGTGCATCGCCTGGCCGCCGACTCGCTCCTCCTGACACGCTGCGCGGATCTGATGGCGGTATATCGGCACCCGGGAGCAAGTTCTGACAAGAAGCGCGAATTCGCGCCCAAATACGGGCCCGGGTCGCCGCTCTTTGAACATCACACTACCAGCCTGGTGTTCAGCGATCCGCCGCTTCATACACGGGTTAGACGGCTGCTGACCGGGGCGCTCAACCAGCGCGCAGTGGCGCGAATCGAATCCGGACTGATCGAACTGGTCGATGGACTGATCGATCGACTGGCCACGCTCTCTCAGCCCGATCTGATCCGTGACTTCGCCGCCCGCATTCCGGTCGAGGTGATCGGCTCGCTCCTGGATGTGCCACGAGACGAGCGCGAGCCGCTACAGGGTTGGTCAATCGATATTCTGTCGGCGCTTGAACCCGTACCTGGCGCCACGCTTCTCGAACGCGGCAACCGGTCGGTCACGGACTTTCTGAATTATCTGCGCGACCTCGTGGCGCGACGCCGTCAGCAGCCGGGCGACCCCGAGGTGGACATGCTCACCCGGCTGATCCTGGGCGAGACCGACGGCGAGCGTCTCAGCGAACTCGAACTCCTTCACAACTGCATCTTTCTCCTCAATGCCGGTCATGAAACCACCACCAACCTGATTGGCAATGGACTGGAGGCGCTGATGCGGCATCGTGACCAGCTCGACCGGCTGGTGCGCGACCCTGCCCTGATCGGAACTGCAGTGGAGGAGTTGCTGCGCTTCGAAAGCCCGCTGCAACTCAATAACCGGTTGGCAACCACCGCCATCGACCTGCCCGCCGACCCGATCACCGGACGCGGCGTCGTCACGATCGAAGCGGGAACCTTCGTCACGCTCGGCGTCGGTGCGGCCAACCGCGATCCGGAAGTCTTTGCCGAGCCCGACCGGCTCGATATCGGGCGTCGTCCCAATCCGCAGCTCGCCTTCGGGCACGGCGCGCATGCCTGCGCCGGCATGAACATCGCACGCCTGGAGGCGCGCGTGGCGATCGGCCGGCTGGTGGCTCGCTATCCCGGGATTGAATCGGCCTCGCCCCCGGAGCGCGATCGCCGAATACGCTTCAGGGGATTTCGAACGCTGCCCGTGGTGCTCAACCGCCCGGCCTCAACTCTCTGGCGTGAAACCCGATGCCTTGACGAGTGACTCCCATTGCCGGGCTTCAACATCACGCTGGCGCGCGAGCTCTGCCGGCCCCGCCGGGAGCGCGCGGATCGTGAGTCGACGCAGCGCGGCCTCGCTGGTCATGACCGCCGCGCGGAGCGCCTCGAAAAGTTGCTGCACGCGGGTATCGGGCGTGCCCGCTGGCGCATACAGCCCGAGCCACCCATCCAGCACGAGATCGATCCCCGCATCGCGAAGCGTTGGCACCTCGGCAAGATCGGGGTTGCGCTGCGAACCCGTGGTGGCGAGGATCCTCGCCTTGCCGGCGCGATGCTGCTCAACCGAGTCTGACAGCGGCGACACCACCAGCGAGATGCTGCCACCCATCAGGTCGACCATTGCGGGCGCGGCACCTTTGTAGGCGATGTGGGCGAGATCGATCCCTGAACGTTGCCCGAAGCCCTGCCCCAGGAAATGAGGCACGGTGCCGGCGCCGGGCGATCCGAACGCCGCGCGCTGGCCAGGCGTACGCGCCCAGGCGATGTACTCGGCCAGTGTTCTGGCCTGCGTGCCCGGTCCGGTGGCGAGCGCATAATCGATTACACAGACGCGTCCCACCGGCGAAAAATCCTTCACCGGGTCGTACCGCAGTTGTCGGTAGATCCACTGAAAAAGCGTCATCGGTCCATGCGGAACCAGCATGAGCGTATCGCCATCAGGTGGCGACGCCTTGACTGCTTCGAGCACCAGCCGACCCGCTGCCCCCGGTCGGTTTTCAACGATCACGTTGCGCGCAAGAAGCGGTCGCATGGCCTCGGCGATCGCCCGCGCGGTGAGATCGACCGTTCCGCCCGCAGCAAAGCCCACCAGAATTCGTACCGGGGGAGGGCCCGACTGCGCCCGCAGAACAGCGGGCGCGAGGCCGAGGGCGCCAGTGGCTGCAAGAAACGTTCGTCGTTGCCGTGACATGAAGGCCCCCGTGCGCCTCATATCGCTCAGCGCGGCCGTGCCGCAGCGAGCGACTTGTGGGTGAACAGATAGTGGGTGGAATCGAGCGGCTTATGGCAGGCCAGACACTCGCCCTGGCTGAATCCTGTTCGCACTACCCGGTCGGTGCCGAACACCGCGTAGTGCCAGTCGCCGTTTCGAATCAGCGCGGGAATATCGCTGCCCCATCCCTTGCCCACGGCCATCGCGGTATAGAACAACAGGCGGTCGGCCTCGAAGAAGGTGTCTGGGCCTGCGATGGGCTTGCGTTCGCCATCAAGTTTGGCCGCATATACCTCGACCACGACAGCGGAGCCCTCCGCAGGCGAGCGGCCGGCACCCAGATCGGCCAGCAGCTGGGGGCTTGCGTAAAAGCGCCGCACCTGGCGGGTGGCCGGAAAATTCATGGTGAGGTAGTGGGTAAACCGCTCCCTATAATCGGCGGGAAAGCTCAT
Organism: Burkholderiaceae bacterium; assembly: GCA_049423065.1. Taxonomy (GTDB): domain Bacteria; phylum Pseudomonadota; class Gammaproteobacteria; order Burkholderiales; family Burkholderiaceae_E; genus SYIM01. The sequence continues at coordinate 6,625 of JBMSQB010000016.1, read as the reverse complement.
TTTGCTGCCGCTCAGTGCGGCAAACGGCGCCGAGCGCGCTGGCGCACCAGCGGGCGCTGCGGGCAGCGCAGCATAGTGGGCCGCAAGCGGTTTCAGATCGGCTTCACCCAACTGCTCCGCGATCGCGTTCATGACGCCGCTCTTGCGGCTGCCCTCACGCAAGGCCTTCAGCTGATTCTCGAGATAACCGGCTCGCTGGCCTGCCAGATTCGGGATCGTCTCGCTGATGCTGAGGCCATTTGCGCCATGGCACGCAGCGCAGGTGTTGTTGGCGAGCGCGGCGGCGCGCTCTGCGGCAGGATCGGCCATGGCGGGCGTCGCAACGGCTAGCGCAACCATCAATGCAAGGAGGCCTTGAACATGGCTTGAACGATTCATAGCACTTTCCCGGGGTTCAGAATGGCGTGAGGATCGAGCGCGGCCTTCAGCCTGCGCATCAGCGCGATTTCTTCCTTGCTGCGCGAATGGCCCAGATACGCGCGCTTGAGCAGTCCGATGCCATGTTCGGCCGATACCGAGCCCTGCCACTCGGCCACGCACCCATAGACGATACGGTCGGTCTCGTCTTTGCTGCGAATCCCGTCGCGAATCTGGGCACTGACGTGGAGATTGCCGTCAGCCACGTGCCCAAAGCAGACCACGCCTCCCTCCGGCCACGAGGCGAGGAGCCGGCTTCGGCATTCGTCGGCAAACGCGCCTATCGTGCCGACCGGCAAACTCACGTCATAGTCGACATGCGGCGAGAACGCGCGCGCGAGTTCGCCCGAGGCATCGCGCGTAGACCAGAGCGCAGCCCGCTCACGACCCGACTGCGCGATCACCGCATCGACTGCGCAACCCTGCTCAAGCGCTGCCGCAATGCTCGCCTCGAAAAGTTCAGCGTCGCGCGCTTCATCGGTGCCCATGGTTTCCAGCAACACATGGATGGAACCGTCTTCCGGCATGGGGACCGATCCCCGCTGCGCCCGCGCAAATGCGTAAAAATCGGGCCACATCGCTTCATAGGCGGCGAGCGTCGGGCCCAGGCGCTCACGCGCAAGACGCAGGAGCGCGAGCACCTGCGGATAGTTGGCGACCGACACCATGGCCGTGCAGACACTGCGGGGTTTGGGATGGAGGCGCAGCACCAGCCGGGTAATGACCCCGAGCGTGCCCTCGGTACCGATAAAGAGTTGCTTGAGATCGTAGCCCGCGTTGTTCTTCAGCATCGAGTTCATGGCCGAGACCACCGTGCCGTCAGCCAGTACGGCCTCCACGCCCAACACCAGTTCCCGCATCATGCCGAAACGAAGCACTCGATTGCCGCCCGCATTGGTGGCCGCGTTGCCACCCACGCGGCATGAGCCGCGCGCACCGATATCGAGCGCGAACATGAGCCCCGCATCGTCGGCAGCCTGTTGCACCGCCTGCAACGTGACGCCCGCCTGCACAGTGATCACCGAGCCATCCGGGTCGAGCGATTCAATCGCTGCAAGCCGTTCGAGCGACAACACCACTGCATGCGCCGAGGGCGTGGCGCCGCCCGTGAGCCCGGTCAGCCCGCCCTGAGGAACCACTGGAACCCGATGCGCGTTGCAGATTCGCAGCACCGCCGCCACCTCATCGGTGCTGCGCGGCCGGGCCAATGCGGTAGGCGGCGAATCAACGGGTGCCGACACCATCCAGTCCTTGAGGTGTCGCGCATCGATCGGCGCGCGCATGAGGACGCCCGAGGGCAGCGCGCGCTCGAGCTCATCGAGCAGTGCCGCAGCATTGAAAGGGGGAGCGAGGGTCAAGAGCGTTTCCTTATGTGGCCGATGAACGATGCCGGATCAGCCAACTTTCAGTCCGGCTGATTCCACGCCAGCCGCGCAGATCAGTTCGTCTTCATCGCCCGACCCGCCGCTTGCCCCAACCGCGCCCAGCAGCTGGCCGCTCGGCGACAGGATCAGCACCGCGCCGGTCTGCGGCAAAAAGCGGCCATCGGCCGACGCTGCCAGCGTCACATAAAAATTCGGGTTGTCCTTCGCACGCTGGGCGAGCACACGGCTCGACGCGCCCATGCCCACCGCGCCCCAGGCCTTGCCTCGAGCAATCTCGAAGCGAAACATGCTGGCGCCATCTTCACGCGCAAACGCCTTGAGGTTGCCGCCTTCATCGAGCACCGCAATGCCCATCGGCTTGAAATTCTCGGCGCGGGCGCGGGCCAGTGCCCCGTCGATGATCTGCCGGGCTTGAGCAAGAGTGAGCATCTCCAACGCAGTTCTCCATGAAGGGCGCACTAGGCGCGAAGTGGGGTCTCGAGGGTGAGCATGGGATAGTGGGCATTGCCACCGGCAAACTCGGGAAACTGGTGAAAGTCGGCACGCATCTCGCGAATGACTGGCGAGGCAAGCGCCGCACTCAGATCGTCTGGCGAATCGAACATCAGCTTGTTCCGCTGCATGAAGTCGACCCGCATGCCGGGAAGGCCGCCGATCCAGTCCACGCGGGTGCAGATCTCGATCTCGCGCACATTCGGGAACTTTCGCATGATGGGCGGGTGATGGTCGATGTAGTGCCGGTGCCAGGCGCTGAGGTCGGCCGCCTGCCCGGGGTAGTGCACGAGATAACTGCAACGCGTCTCGCGTGGCGGCAGGTCGGAAGCGGGCGGCTCGATCGGAAGCGCACGTACCAGCATGATCTGTTGCTGGACCCGCATGCCGCGAAGCGCCTCGATGTCGCCCGCCGAGCCCAGCGCCTGCAGCCCACCGGCCGGCCGAAGCGCGTCTTCCAGGGCCTCGATCCGGTTTGCATAGAGCTGGAGCGCAAGCGGTGGTCCAGGCTCATCATTGGGGAAGGCATGACGGGTGCCGGCGGGCGTGGGCACATGAATCAGCGCGCGCTCGAGCCCCGCGACCGACGCCACCACCAGGGCAATCTGTCGGAGCGAATCCGGCTCAAGCGTGACGGCAGTGCCACCCGGCAAACGGAAATGGGCGAAGTAGCAAAACATGGGTCGGTACCTGCTTCGCTTTATACGCCAGTTCGCCGCGCACTGCGAGCATCAGGACGGATTGCCCGGGATCGCATCCTTCCCGGATCGGCGAACGCGACCTGGGCGACCCGCGCGTCTCATTCTGCGAACGCAACCCCGGCGGCCCGCGCGCCTCATAATCCGCCAATGCACATTCCTGGCGGATCCCTGCCGATTGCTGGCGTCGTCGGCGCCGGTCTCCTCTCGCTTGCGCTCGCCATGGGCATCGGCCGGTTTGCCTTCACACCGCTGCTGCCGCTCATGCTGCGCGATGGCGATCTCAGCCCGATCGCTGGCGCCGAGTGGGCCATGGCGAACTATGTCGGCTACCTGGTGGGCGCCCTCACGGCGGCGCGCGTCGCGAGCCAACCGCGCCGGGCGAGCCTGATCGGCCTGGTCGGCGTCGCACTGACCACGCTCGCCACCGGACTCCTCAGCGGCGCCGCGCTCGTGGTCGCAGGTCCCTTGCTGCGCGCGATCGCCGGCGTCTTCAGCGCATGGGTGCTGGTCGGTGCCAGTGGCTGGTGCCTGATGGCGCTCGCACGCGCTGGGCGCCCCGCGCTCACCGCATGGATCTACACCGGCGTGGGCTGCGGCATCGCGGTGGCCGGACTGCTCGCCTGGCTGGGCGGCGGTCAGCCGGCTCGCTGGCTTTGGCTGCAACTCGGCTTCATGGCGGCGTTGGGCGCACTGGTGGTCGCCGCGCTCGGCGCACCGGCCCGTGAGCCGGACGCAGGCACGGTCGATCACGCCGCCGCCCTGCCCGCACCGACCGCCCCCGGCATCGGCCGATCCGACACCGGGCTGATCATTTGCTACGGCATCTTTGGCTATGGCTATATCGTGCTCGCCACCTTTTTGCCTGCAATGGCTCGCGACAGCATCGATGACCCCATCGTATTCGGCCTCGCCTGGCCGGTGTTCGGCCTGGCAGCGGCCTTGTCGGTGGCAGCCACGGCGCGCTGGGGCACTGCGCTGCCGCGCGAACGCATCTGGGCCCTCGCGCAATCGGCCATGGCGCTCGGCACCGCCTTGCCGCTCGCCAGCGTTGCGCTGAGCGTGCTGATTGCCTCGGCCGTGCTGGTGGGAGGCACCTTCATGGTGGCCACCATGGCGGGATTGCAGCTTGCCCGGGAGCGCCATCCCGACAACCCCACGCCGCTGGTGGCACGCATGACGATCGCGTTTGCCTGCGGTCAGATCGCAGGGCCCCTGCTGATCCGATCAATCGGTGAGACCGCCTTGATGGGGGTCTCCGCACTGCAATGGGCCAACCTGATGGCGACCCTCTTGCTGGCCGGTTCGGCCGCATGGCTCTGGCGGCTGCACTTCGCAGGACCGCGTCGATCAGACACAAGCGCCCGACCGCTACACTGACCCTGATCCGACCAGCCACTGCGCATGCCCACCACCGCGAAGCTTCTGACCATGCAATGTCTTTCCCTGCTGCGAGCGGGCCTCGCAAGCCTCGCTCTCGTCCTCTGTATGGGGTCGAGCGCGTACGCCGACGAGGCCACCCGCTATCTCGCCGTCATCGACGCGGGCAGCAGCGGCTCGCGCCTTCATCTCTACGAACGTACGGTGGCCGGGCACGGCGTGGACGTCAAACAGCTGTTCGAAGCCAAGGCCGGCGAGGCCCTGTCCTCGTTTGAGCGTTCGCCTGGCGACGCTGGCCCCCGCGGCATCCAGCCGCTGCTCGAACAATTGCTCGACAGGCTCGCGCGGATGAACATCGAACGCAGCGCCGTCCATGTCCACGTGCTCGCCACCGCAGGCATGCGCCGCCTCGACGCCGACAATCCGGCTGCTGCCCAGGTGATCTACCAGAGCGTGCGACACACGCTCTCTTCGGCGGGCGTCACCGCGCGTCGCATCGAAACCCTGAGCGGTCATCTCGAAGGCGTCTATGCCTGGATCGATGTCAACGACCTGAGCGGTGCGCTCGCGAGCACGCCCGCGGGGGCAACCGTGGCCGTCATCGAGGTGGGGGGCGCGTCGGCGCAGCTTGCCTACTCGGGCGAGGCCCTGGCGGGCGCTCCGGTCACCGCAGTGCGGCTGAACGGACGCAGCCATCAGGTGGTCAGCCTCACCTGGCTAGGCCTGGGCCAGGATGAGGCGCGACGCGCCATGCTCAACGCGGCTCGCAGCCGGTCGAATGCCGACGAGGAGCAATGCTATCCGGACAACAGCAAGGCCGCCGGCGGACTGAGCGCCTTCGACGCCGATGGCAGCCGCCACCTGGTCGCCCGGGGCCGTTTCAGTTTCGAACACTGCAGCCAGATGTATGACGCGGTCATACGTCCCTTCGACCTCCCGGCTCTTGCCACCGCAATCCGCCAGTCAAGGCTCCCCCTTGTCGGACTTGCGTCGGTTTATTTCTCGCTTGCCGATTGGCAGGTCGTTGGTCAGCCAGGCACGCTGGCGAGCACGCTCCGCGGCCAGTGCGAAGGCGAAGATGCATACGGCGACAAAGTCGTCGGCTTCATCCGGCGCGATCCAAAGAATCGCTTCGCGCAGACAGCCTGTGCCAATGGCACCTTCATCCATGCCCTGCTGTTCGGACCAGCCGGTCTTCGCGTTGACCCCGCACAGGTGAGCGCCGTGGCGCGTATCAACGGCCAGCCACCCAGCTGGGCCCGCGGCTTCGCTTTGCTGGGACGCTGACCCCCTGGGGTATCGTAAAGTGTCGGCGTCCGCCCCAGCCCGGAGATTTGCATGATTGTCGAGCGCCCTGAAGACCTCACCGCGGCCGTCCTCGCCGAACTCGAACGGGCCGATGACGCGCGCTGGCGGACCATCATGCAGTCGGCCGTCCGCCACCTTCATGGCTTTGTTCGCGACACCGCGCTCACCGAGGCCGAGTTTCAGAAAATCTGCGCGGTCATCGCCCGGCTGGGCCAGCTGACCGGACCGTCACACAATGAGGTAGTGCTTGGGGCCGGCTCGCTCGGTATCTCGGCGCTGGTCTGCCTTCTCAACAACGGCGCTGGCGGCACACAGCCCACCACCGCCAATCTGCTGGGCCCCTTCTGGCGTGAGCATTCTCCCCCCACGGCCAACGGCGCGAGCATTGTGCGAGGCCCGACTGCGGGCGAGCCGATTTTTGTGACGGGTTGGGTTCGTGACAACCAGGGCCAGCCCGTGGCAGGTGCTGAGGTCGACGTCTGGCACTCGTCATCGGAGGGCTTCTATGAAAACCAGGACCCCGCGCAGGCCGACATGAATCTGCGCGGCCGCTTCACGACTGACAGCGAGGGCGGCTTCCGCTTCCGCAGCATCAAGCCCGCAGGCTATCCGATTCCGGTGAGCGGCCCGGTGGGCGATCTGCTCCGTGCCCAGGGACGCCACAACCTGCGTCCCGCTCACATTCATTTTCTGATCCACAAACCCGGCTACAAGACCCAGTTCTCGCAGATCTACTCCAGCGATGACCCGAATCTGGACTCGGACGTGCAGTTTGCCGTCACGCGTTCGTTGATCGGCCACTACCAGCGCCACGACGCCGAGCCCGCACCCGACAACGACGTGAGCGGACCTTGGTATTCGCTTGAACAGGTGTTCGTGATCGAACCCGGCGAGGCCCGCTGGCCGCGCGCGCCCATCACGGGCAAGGCCGAGGGCGAGCGCCCC
>JBMSQB010000015.1:0-60221 GCA_049423065.1 Burkholderiaceae bacterium | reverse complement strand
CTCCCCCTCAACCTTGAAACCCTGCAGGCCGAGCGCCTTGCTCGAGGCAGCATCGATCGTCACCGAAATCTGATCGTTTTCCTTCACCCCCGTCTGAATGGCTACGCCCTTGGCAGTGCCATCCAGCAGCTTGATCCCGTTGAAGTTCGTGGTCTTGGAGACGTTGTCGATCTCCTTGATCAGCTGATCCATTTCCTTCTGCAGCGCCACCCGGTTGCTCGAGGTCAGGCTGCCCGTTGACGACTGGACCGAAAGCTCCCGCATGCGCTGAAGCATGTTGGTGACTTCGCCGAGCGCCCCTTCGGCCGTCTGCATCATCGAGATGCCGTCGTTGGCGTTCTTGATCGCCATCGTCATGCCCTTGAGGTCGGCGGTCATGCGGGTGGCGATCGCCAGACCGGCGGCGTCGTCCTTGGCGCTGTTGATCCGCTTGCCGGTAGACAACTGCTGCATGGCATTGGCCATGCTGCGGTTGTTCACCGAGAGGGCGTTCTGAGCGTATTGAGCTTTAACGTTGGTGTTGATGACTGACATGATCCAATCCCCAAATGTGACAGAACTTCTGGTTTAGGCCCGAGCGGCGATCCCGCCCTCAACTGTTGATTCGACTGAAATTGCAGGCTCTTTAGAAGCAGTTAGACGTTTTTGCTTGAACTTAAAGAATTTTGTCGAGCTCGGCGCCTTTCAATTCGGCGCCCTCTCTGATGAACCGCTCGATGTTGCGCGCCACGCGCAAGAAAACTTCGCCCGGAATCTCGCGTACCACATCGCCGGCCCGATCGGTCACCGTGATGACCGTCCGATCGACCACGGGGTCTAGCCCAAATGCGAGATTGGTTTTGGTTGCGCGCAGCTGTTCGTTCAGCATCTGAGAGACCTCCTCCAGACGCTGCCGCAGTTCACCCGGGTCGAAAGCCGGCTCTTCAGGCGCAACCATCGGCTTTTGCGGTACCTGCAGCGACACCCGCGGCACTTTGGTTGCCGCCGGCTCCAGCGCAGCGCCTTCATTGCCCGAGCGCACTGAAAGCGCTGGCCGCGCCGCCACCGTCGCCACGCTCGGCGTCGACGCGGCAGCGGAAGTCCTGATACTGTCCATAGCCCTGCCCCCCTTGACAGCCCATCGCCGGCGAGCGACAGGCAACACGGGGTCGGGACGGCAAGCGAAAACGCTTCCCGGCCTTCCCCTACGTCAAGAGGATCGGCGAGATCAATAGGAACTTTAGCGAACCCGGAAGACCTTACGGCGGGTTACGCATCGGACCTGTCTGCAGAAAGGTCACTTTTTGGTGTACATGGCCATCAGGCCCTCGAACTGCCCGCTCAGCGAGTCGCGCAGCGAGTTCATTTGGGAAACCACCGAGTCCATCGCCGCCAGTTGCTTCAGGTAGCGCTCGTAGACGCCATCCATTCGCGCTTGCAGCTCGGTAAGTTCTTCCTGGGTGGAGGTGACCAGAGCCTCTGCCGATTTGCTGCGGGACAAAATGGGGCCGTCTGCAGCCATCATCTTGTCAAGCTTTCGGAGCGCCTCGCCCGCGATGCCAAGCGAGGTCGAGGTGTCGGCAAGCGATGCATTCTCGCTGTTGCCGGAAAACACCTTGGCGATTTCCTCGAATCTGCCTTTCAGCGAAACGTCGAGCTTGACCGTATCGGTTTGCAGGCGCCCCTCACGGTCGAGGGTGATACCGATATCCCGCATGGCTGTAACGACGGGCCCAGGGGTGTTGGACGTGGCCGTTACCAGCGACCGGGCCTGATCGCGGGCAAATCGCAACAGCGTATCGGTCGCAAGGATGCCGCCATATTCCTCGTCGGTCGATTTGGGGTTGCCCATGGTGTCCAGGAATTCCTGGAACTCGTTATAGGCTTTCGTGAGTGTCTCGATCTTGGTTTTGACGGGCGCGGTATCGCGAGACAGGCTGATCGTACCTGCAGTGGAGGTGGTGGAGACCAGATCGAGCCGAACACCGGGAATCGCGTCGTCGATCGTGTTGCTGGTGCGGCTGATGGAAAGACCGTCAACCACCAGGTTGGCGTTGGATGCGGTTTGAAGCGTGGTGCCGAAACTCAGGTCGGGCACCGTTGCCTCATTTCCCGGTTGGGCCACTGTGAAGGCGCCGGCCGCACCGTTGCTTCCAGTGAGCAGGATCGTGTAGGGATTGACCGAATCGCCGGTTGCCACCAGACGCGCTTCAACACCCGTCGCCCCGGATTTGGTGTTCAGGGCGTCCACCACGCCCTGCGGGGAAGTGTCGGTGACCCTGACCGTGTTGATGGTGCCACCCACGGTGATCTGCAGGTTGAATTCAGCGCCTGAGTTGAGCACCTGGGAGGCCGACGAGAAATATCCACTCCGGGTGATCTGGGGCTTCGCCACCGAATTCACCTGAACCGTGTGCTGGCCGAGCTGGGCGCCGGGCAGCGCTGTGGCTTCAAACGCGCTGGGCGAGCTGTTCCGCACGGTTGCGCCACTGAAATCTGACAGATCGTTCAAGCCCTTGAAGGCGTCCTGGATCTGCTTCAGACCAAACATGATCGCCGCATAGCCCGAGACCCGCTTCTCGGCCTTGGAGATTTTCTCCTCGAGCGCCTCGGTACGAGGCGTGCGCTCGACATCGGTGAGGCTCTTGGCCATCGCCTGGATATCGATGCCGGAACCCACCCCAATTGCGCTACTGATCTCACTGGTATTCATGAATGCGTCCTTCGCCGCCGCCCCGATTCCCGCAGGGAATCGACCGCAAGCGGAGAATCTTCAGTGCATCAATTTACATAGTCAAAGAGTGTCAGGCGAGAGATCTGCGCAAAGCTCCGCTGCGCAGCCTCGAGCGACATCATCTGCTTCTGCATCCGGGTGACCGCCTCGGCGTAATCCAGATCTTCCACGTTGGACAAGACGCTCTTCAACTGCAGCTGGGTTTCCTCCACCACCTCGGTTTGCATCGAGGCAACATGCAGATCGGTCCCCACCTCGGAAATGTTGAACGTGAACTTGCTCATCATCTTGTCCAGTTCTCCGATTCCGCGGTTCATTTCGTCGTGATTTCCGGTGCGAATCGCTGCGGTCAAGTCCTGAAGCGATTCAAACAGGCTGACCGCGCTGGTGACCGGGGCCTCCGGATCGCCAGTCTGGCGCTCGAGGGGACCGAAGACATCGGTTCCGCTGCGGTTGAGGTTCAGGTCACGATGGTCACCGACCGCAAGTCGAAACCGGGTCTCGTCACCCTCGTAAATAATTCGTCCATCGGCATTTTTCTGAAAGGGCTGTACCCGAACCTTGGACCCGCCAAACAGATAGTTGTCCTGAGTATCGCGCGCGTTTGCGAGAGATAGCAACTGTTCCGCCATGCCGTCTATTTCAATGGCGAGCACCTCGCGATTGGACGCATCGTAGCTGTCATTGGATGCCGTCAGCGCGAGTTCCTTGATACGCGTGATCAGATTGGTGGAGTTCTTCAGCACGGCCTCTTCCGACTGGAGCCGGTTTTTGGCGGCAACCAGCGCCTGATGGTGGCGATCCTGACGGTCCACCATGCTCTTGATTCGCAGGATCGCCCCGGCGCGGTCGGGCGCGTCGCTCGGCTTGACGATCTTCTTGCCCTCGGCAAGTTGCGCCTGGATTGTGGAAAGCGAAATCTGACGTTCGCTCATCTGACCCACCGCGCGATCAAAGAATTGTTGTGTGGAGATTTTCATCAGCGCACCTGCAGAACGGCTTCAAACAAATTGTTGGCGGTTTGGATAATGCGGGCCGACGCCTGATAGGCCTGTTGAAAGCGGATCAGGTCAGCGGCTTCCTCATCGAGGCTAACGCCCGACACGCGGTCTCGCGCCTCCACTGCCTGTTCGTGAACGATGGTGAGGGCTTCCTTGGCAATGCGCGCCTGGTTGCCGAGGTTGCCGATTTCATTGATATGCCCATGCCAGCTCTCGGCGATGGTGAAGCCTCCGGACAACAGGTCGCGAGACGCCTCGAGCGAGGCGAGCCGGAGAATGTTCGAGTTGTCGCCGATACCGTCGTGGTTGCCGTTGATCAGAAACGAGTCTCCCTCGGCGGGCCGGCGCGACAGGTTGATCTGCACGCCTCGATAACGGATGCCGTCGAGCGCGTTGTACTCGCGCTCTGCAAGCAGCGTATTGGTGGCAACGTCCACCAGCTGGTAGCGCGTGTCCGAGGTGAATGTGAGCGACATTTGCCGCTCGCGCAAAGCGCTGAGCGGAGTCACCGTGTCGGGCTTCTGCACGATGGACAGCGCGCCCGTCGCACTTCCCTTTGCAACGACGATGAGATCCTCCGGGACCTGGCCGTCGATGTATACATGGGTGGAAAGACCCAACCGCGCGAGCGCCGCCGGATCGCCTGCCGGGCCGATTTCAAGCCTGATGTCGGTTACATCATCAAGCGCCTTGAGTTCGATTCGGCCAGCATAGTTGCCCGATGTCACCCCAAGCGCGTTACCGGCCTTGCCGGTCAGCCAATCGTTTTCAGGGCCGATTTCAATATCGATACCCTCGTGGCCGACGTCGCCGGTCAGGACAATTTCGCCCTGCTCACCCAGGTAGCCGCGGACATTGGTATGAACGGTGACCTGATTGATCATGTCGACCAGTGCCTGCGCAGTGGCCGGCCGGGTGCCCGCAGGAACCGCATCGACGCCGTTGATCGTCAGCGGAAGATCAAGCCGCAGACGCGAGGGGTCTGCGCGCACCTCATTGACCGCCGACACCTGGATCTTGTCGGATAGCCCGACACGCGCGACTTCCGCGCTCAGCCAGGCAGCCGCGTCGGTCGCTCGAGGAGTTGACCCGGGACCGCCGGGTGGCGAATATGCGTTCAACCAGTTGCCATTCAGCCCGATCGCGGCCGACGCGAGCAACGTGCCGTCGTCGGGAACGGTCTGCGCGGGAATTCTCTCGGTCAGCAGTCGCGCTCGCTCAACCGTGCTGCCCACCACCAGCCCGTTTGCTTCAATCTTATCGACCGATACCGGAAGCGCTCTGGCACCGCGCAGGATCGGCAGGTCGAGGTAACTGTCCTCACCATGGGTGTTGCGATAGAGCTGCGAGTAGGTGGCTCCCTTCACGAAGCCATTCGCCGTATCGATGATTGCCGCGCGCTCGGCCTCACTCAACACACTTCCAGCGATATGCCGACCATCGCGAGTGAATACCTCGATTTCAACCGGACCGCTGATGTCGCTCGCCATGCCGAGATCGATATCCCGCTGCCCGGCGGAGACCCGCCCCACAACAGCGAGCGGGCGGTTGATCGAGAGATCAACCTTCTGAACGTTTGTTTGCCAGCGATTGCTTTGAGTGACTTCGCCGAGCGAAGCGAGCGGCGTCAGGTCCGACTGGTCGGGCTGCCAGGTGATGCTCGCATCTGCCCCACTGGGGTTCATCGGATTTTCGATAATCCGGAAGGGCGCAGCCGCTGCAACCATGCGCGGGTCGTCAATCAAGCGCCGAATGCCCACCGCGGGTCGGTTCGACGCTTCGAGCAACACGGTCTCCTGCTGAGCGGGTTGACCGTCCACTCGAATCTGCATCCCGTTGATTTTCAGATCGTTCACGCCGGTGGCGGTCTCGCCAGACTCAAGGTCGGTGGCGGTCCACTGAACCGTGTCGGGATCGAACGTCAACTGCAAGCTGTGGAATTTGGTCTCGGCCGGTTTGACCACCTCCCAGCGGATGCCGAGGTCAGCCGAAGACGTTTCGGTTCGCAGCGTGAAGACCGGATCGATGGTGAACAGGTCCTCGCCGAGCTTACCCTGCGAGTCCATGCCGAGGCGATGCACGCCATTGAATTGGGTGGCGATGGTCTGGGCCAGAAGATCGAGTTGTCGTACCGACGGATCAAGTATCTGGTCTCGAAAGGCAAGGATTCCTCCAAGCGCGCCACTTGCAACGCCCGAGACCACCTCGTTTTTCCCGATCTTGTCGAGGATCAGCTTGACGCCAAGGGTCTGCGGATCAACTTCGGCATCGAGCTTGCGGGCCGTTTTACCTTCAACGATACGGCCCCGGTTGTCAGTGGCCCCGATGCTGACATCCACAGCCCCGGAGGGCGCCTCGACCACGCGGATCTTGACCACGGTCGAGAGTTCGCGCAGCAGACTGTCACGCTGATCGAGCAGACGCGGGGCCTGGCGTGCCAGCAGACCCCGGCGGTTCATCTCGGCATTCACCGTGGCGAGCTGGTTTGAGAGCGTGTTCACACGATCGAGCTGCGTTTGCAGGGCCTCGGAGGTCTCGGTATTGAGCACATCGAGCTGACTGCCCAGGGTGCGGAGCCGCTGGGCGAGGCCATCGGACTCGCTCAGGAAAGTGGCGCGCAGTTCGGCAGAGGCCGCATCACTCGATACTGCACGGGCGGCTGCGAAAAACGAGTCGAGGGCGCCTGTCAGGCCGGTACGCTGGCTTCCAAGAATGTCGACAACCCGCTCGGTGTAATCGATCAGCGGGACCTGGGTCTCGACATCGCTGATGCTCTTTCGAAGACTCTGTTCAATGAAGGCGTCGAAATTTCGCCCGATGGTATCGACGATCGAGCCGGTACCCAGAAAATGCCTGCCGTCCTGGCGAGGAATGTTGTCGACGATCACGGCTTCCTGGCGGGAGTAGCCCTCGGTAGCCAGGTTGGCGATGTTGTTGGAGGTGGTGCTGAGCGCCCGCTGGTAAACCTGAACTCCGCCGCGACCAATTGTGAGCAGATCACTCATTCAGCGCTCCGTTTGGTCGGCACCGGCGCCGGGCGCGCGCCCGGCAGCTGGAGGTCGCGCTGCAAGCTCATCCCACCCTGATGTGTCTTCGGCAGGGGCAACGCCGCACGATCCGTTGACAGTGGCAGGGCAGCCGCCGGCGGAGAAATCTGGAAGCCCTTCTGGCCCAACCCGCGAACCTCCATCCCCCTGGGTGCCGCGCGCGACTGCGCCCCTTCGCGAGCCGCCAGCGCCTCTGCCGCGGGAATCGCCTTCTGCTGCTGTTCCATTGAACGCACCAGCATGTCAGCCAGACCGAAACTGCCGCGCTTGGACATTTGCAGCGATATTTCCTTGTCGTGCATCGACTGAAAGGTGTCCATTGCCTGCGACTCGATCAGTTCCCCGCCCTTGAAGCCCGCCTCGCGCATGGTCTTCATGATCTGCTGAATGAACATCGCCTCAAACTGCTGCGCAACCTCGCGCAACGCACCACTTTCCTGGCGCTGGGCCTGGCCTTTCAGCTCACCCAGCCCTTGAAAGTCGAGGTGCGAATTGACGCGGGATGAGACCTGGCTCATCAGATCACCACGAGTTCCGCACGCAGGCTGCCCGAGCTCTTCAGAGCCTCGAGAATCGAGATGAGCGAAGACGGCGTGGCACCGATCTGGTTGACCGCGTCGACGATCGAGCGAAGATCAACACCCGGCTGGAGCAACACCATGGGATTCTTCGGCTCGCTCACTTGAACATCGGCGTTCTGCACCTCAGCCGTTTGCCCCTGCCCGAGCGGATTGGGTTGACTGACTTCATTCGTAGCCGAAATCTTGACCGTCAGCGTGCCGTGCGTAACCGCCGCGGCCGTGACGCGCACATTGCGACTGATCACAACCGTGCCCGTTCGGGAATTGACCACGACCCGCGCAACCGGTTCGGGCGCTTTGACGTCCAGGTTTTCAATCATGCTGAGAAACGCCACCCGCTGATTGGGGCCTGACGGCGCTTCGACGGTAACCGTTACTCCGTCGACCGCATTTGCAACGCCCTCGCCGAACCGCTCGTTGATTGCCTGAGCGATCGCCGCCGCTGTCGAGAAATCCGCTTCGCGGACGTTTAGGATGATCTTTTCGGCGGTCTCGAAAGGTGACTCAACCATTCGCTCGACCATGCCGCCGCCTGGAACCCGCCCGGAAGTTGTGACACCGATGGAGACTCTCGAACCGGCCGCCCCGGCGTCCACACCCGTGATCGTGAGCGAACCCTGGGCAAGCGCGTAGACCTGACCATCGACGCCACGAAGTCGGGTAAGAAGCAAGCTCCCTCCCCGGAGGCTCTCCGCTTTTCCCATCGCCGCGACGTTGACATCGATCCGTTGACCGGGTTTGGCAAACGGCGGCAATTCGGCGGTAACCATCACAGCAGCGACGTTCTTGAGGTTGATCGCGCCGGTGTTCAGTCTCGAGGCGTCGTAATCGGACAGCGGTGCGGTCACGCTCACCCCAAGACGGTCAAGCATGGCGCGCACACTCTGCCCGGTGAAGGTGATGTCCTGGCCGTCACCGGTACCCTGCAAACCGACCACCAGCCCATAGCCAATCAACTGGTTCGCGCGGACACCGCCTACGGTGACCAGATCCTTGATCCGGTCTGCCCGAGCGGGGCCAGCCGCGATCAATGCCGCAGCCAGCAGCGCCCAGCACACCGGTCGGACCAGAAAGCCGAAGCGCAAATCGATGTGCGCCCCTTGATGCTTTAAGAGCTTGCCAACCGGTCGCTTCAGAAATTCAAGAATTGTTTTCATGGTCCGATTCATTACTTGGGGACGCAATCAGAAGGGCCAGAGGCGGTGAAGCACCTGGGTACCCCACCCGCCCCGGGTTGCGTTGGCAAGTTCGCCGGTACCGCGATAGGCGATCTGTGCGTTGGCAAGGCGACGGGACTGAACGCTTCCATCGGGAGCAACGTCTTCGGGCCGGACGATTCCGGCAACCTGGACGAACTCGCTGCCTTCGCTGAGGGCAAGCTGCTTTTCGCCCCGTATCACCAGGTTGCCATTGGGCAGCACCTCGGAAATGGTGACCGAGATGGCGCCCGTCAGCTCTGCGGTCTGGTCGGCGCGGCCCTTGCCTTCGCTTTTGAGAGATGATTCGCCGCCAAGATTGAACTTGGACAGGAGACCGCTGGTGGTGGGCGCCTTGGCCGAGATTTCCGACGCACGCGACGTGTCGGTCAGCGCTGAGCGCGATGCTGCGGTCCGCTCCTGAAGGATGACAGTCAAAACATCACCGACCCGGTACTGGCGTTTGCGGCCGAACCAGTCGTCGACACCTCCCGCGTAAATTGATCCGGTAGCGACCCTGGGCGGATCGGCGACCGGCATCGTGGGGGCGAAAGCCGGGCTTGGCGCGAGCACGGGTTCGGTGGTCGCACAGCCGGCAAGCCACGCGGTGGACACGCCCATCGCGATCAGTTTCAGGATGTTTGTCATGGCGGCAATCATCAGAGGTTGTTGTTCAGGAAGCGCAGCATGCCGTCGGCTGCCGAGATCGCCTTGGAGTTCACTTCATAGGCGCGTTGGGTCTCGATCATGTTGACCATTTCTTCAACGACGTTCACGTTTGAAGCCTCGAGCGCACCCTGCACCAGCTTGCCGGCACCGTTCAGCCCGGGCTGTACCACCTGAGGGGGGCCACTGGCGACCGTCGGTTTGGCAAGATTGCCGCCGAGCGGCTGCAGGCCGGCCGGATTCAGAAAGCGCGCAAGCTGAATGTTTCCGAGCTGCTGCTGGCCGCCGCCGAACAGCGCAACGGACACCGTGCCGTCGGCACCAATCGTGAGACTTTCTGAGTTGGGCGGCAGCACGATCGCAGGCTGCAGCAGCGCGCCGTTTACGGTAACCACCTGGCCGGTGGCAGAAAGCTTGAAGCTGCCGTCACGTGTATAGGCAATGGTCCCGTCAGGCTGCAGAACCTGGAAAAACCCCTCGCCGCTCACGGCCAGGTCCAGCGCGTTCTGAGTCGAAATCAGATTGCCTTGTGCATACAGCTTCTCGGTTCCCACCACGCGGGTACCGGTACCCAGCATCATGCCGGTCGGCGCCTGCTCGTTTGCGCTGGTCTGCCCGCCAGCCTGCCTGACGTTGTGGTAGAGCAAATCTTCGAACAGCGCGCGGTCGCGCTTGAACCCGTTGGTGCTGACGTTGGCCAGGTTGTTCGATATCACGCTCATGCGTTTCTGCTGAGCATCGAGGCCGGTCTTCGCAATCCACATCGAGGCATCCATACCTCAACTCCTTCAATCGTTGGGTGTCAGTGAACGGACGCTTAACGCGCTCGCAGCATGGTCGCGCCCGATTCGTCGAGCCCGCGGCTTTCCTTGATGATCCTGATCTGTGTCTCGAAGGAACGGGTCTGGTCGAGCATCCGAACCATCGCTTCAATCGGGGAAACATTGCTCCCCTCAACTGCACCAGCGGTCACGCCGACAGCGGTCGGTCCGGTCCGGAAATCACCGGTCGGAAGTACGCCGTCGCCCGAGGCCTTGAACAGTCCGTCCTCGCGCCGCCCAAGCGGCATCGCACTGGCATCGCGAAGCATGAGGCGTGCGACCTGCACAGCCGGTTGCTCGCCATTGTTCGGATCACGCGCCCAGATCGACCCATCGGCACCGATTTCCAGATCGAGGCCAACCGGAACATTGATGGGCGCCGCGTTTTCTCCAAGTACCGCATGACCACCACCGGTCTCGAGAAGCCCTTCAGCGTTGACATGAAGATCGCCGCGACGGGTAAACGCCAGGTCACCGTTCTTCGCGCGAACGCCGAGCACACCTGCGCCATCGATCGCGATATCAAGCTTGCGCCCGGTAATCATTCGCGCACCGGGCTCCAGATTGATCTGATTGCTCTGCTCGAGTACGGGCATCAAGCGGCTGTCAAACCCGGGCCCCTGAACCTTGATGGGCCGGGTGGTGGCTTCAAAGCTTCGCTTGAAACCTACCGAGGTGATATTCGCCAGCTCGTTGGTGAGCGATTCACGACGAACCCTCTCCTCGGTAACCGACTTCAGCGACGTAAAGGCCAGGCGATCCATGTTCCGGGCTCCCCCCGGTCAATCATCAGCTCCTGATGTTGATGATCGACTGGGTCAGCGTGTTGTTCGTTTCGATCGCCTTCGCATTGGCCTGGAAGTTCCGCTGCGAGGAGATCAGCTCAATCAATTCCTGGGTGAGATCGACGTTTGCGCGTTCCCGGGCACCTGCCCGGATGGTTCCAAAACCCGCTGTACCCGGCTCCCCCACCGTCACCCGTCCGGATTGAGAGGTGGCGAGGTAACTGGCCTCACCCACCTGTCGAAGTCCCGTCGGGGCTGAGAAGTTAGAAAGCACAATCTTTGCCAGGTTCTTCTGGGTGCCGTTCGAATAGTTCGCGCTGACCAGTCCACCGTCACCAATATCAAGCCCGATCAGGTCCCCCTCGGGCGAACCGTCCTGGCTCTGGGCGAGCACCGAAAACGGATTTGTGTACTGCGTCGAGCTCTCATAGTTGATCGAGAAACTGAGCGTGGCACCGGTATCACCGATCGTCTCGGGCTTGAATTTGATGGCGCTGCTGGGCGATATCAGGTTTCCCGCTGTATCGAAGGTGAGTTCGCCCTTGTCGAGGAAGATGGGTGCCCAGAGGTCCAGCGCCTCGGTCTCGTCAAAGCCATCGGAACTGGTGGTCTCGTTACCGTCGCGATCGACGTAAAGCGGGCGGGTACTGCCGTCTTCGCCGATCTCGTCGGCTTGCGGCGGATTCAGCCACTTGCTGGTCGAACCTCGTGCGCTCTCGTCGCCGGAAAGGCCCCAGAGGCTATTGGCGCTCACTTTCAGGAAAGCGCTGTCTCCGGTCGTGCCGGTGGTCAGCTTGAAGAAGCTCTGACCCAGCGCGTTTCGCTCCACCGAGACCTTTACGCCGCTTACCGTACGCCCCTGACTGTCAGCCAGTGAATTGATCCTGCGCTCGAGCTCGGTTCGGAAGGAGTCGATCGTGTAGTCGGACTTGATCGGCATTTCAACCACGCCGGAAACGTTATCGACGGTCATCACGAACTTGTTGTTGGTGGAGTCAACCGCGAATTTTCCCGACACGTTCAGGCCGATGGGCGACCCAGAAAGGACAGCGGGCTGCGACGCAATGCCGCGAAGTGGCCGGTCTGACTGGCCTGTCGATATCGCAGCGCTGCCAACCGACGGGAACCGGAACAGCGTTGACATGAGATCGCTGCCGTCCTTGATCGAAATGGATGAGGTGTCCCCCGTGGAACCCGAGGAGATCGTGAATACCTTGTTGAAATCGTCAAATTCCACCTTGATGCCGTACCGCTGTGAGTCTTCGTCCACGATCGAAAGACCGTTCGGCGGCATGTCAACGCCGTAGAAGCCGGTTTCGAGATTGACTTCGGTTGGCGACGTCACCAGACCGAACAGCTCATTGGGGCCGTTTGAGGCAGACCCCACAAACACTTTTTCCCCATCCCCGGCGGTGAACTTGAAGCCACGCTCAACCGGGTCGTACCTCACGGACAGTGTGGCCAGGCGGTCGGCCGATGCGAGCATGTCAGCCTTTTCGCTTGCGTCCGAGATCAGGGCTGCCTTGGCGCGAAGCGCGGTCTCCTCAGTAGCCAACTGCGCCTTGATCTTTGCTTCGGTCTCGGCAATGGTCATCTTGGACAGAAGGCCCTGACCGGTTCCGCTGGCGTCGATCTGAATCGACACATAGTGGCTATCGGGCACAGGGTCCTTCGAATTGGCCTCCGCAACCGCCACCTTGAACAGCTGGGCCTTCCCGGTTGAGGGGTTGACCAGCGAGCTGAAATCAAAGTAGCGCTGGCCACCGAAATTCTTGTTCAACTCGTTGGAGAGGGAGCGGGCAATATCTACCCCGGTGAACTTCTTGTCGCGTACCGTATCGTCAAACATCATTGACGTCACATCGACCGTGCGCTCGGAGCCGTCGATGTTGATGGTGAACTTGAGTCCACCCAGGCTCTTCTTGAGCTCTGTTCCGTCTGCGGCCGCGCCTTCCTTCAGGACGATATCTTTTGACAACGAGTCCGTCCTTGCCATGGCCACCTTGAGAGCCCCGCTGGTCTTGTCGTAGGTTGCACCTGTTCCAATCGCTGCAGCGAGCTTTGCGCCAACGAAGTCCCAACCGGTGTCGTTGGCATCAGACCAATTGCCGCCAAAGCTCGACTTTGATATTTCGTATGACGCATCGCCCACCGTGATGGAATACTTCTCTGCGGTGGGTTCGCCTGCACTCTTCAGAGCGACCAGATCAATTACCCGATCAGGCAGTGACACTGCGGTGCCGCTGATACCGCTCTTCCAGTCGGCCACCAGCTGATCGGTGAGCGCAGGGAAACTCTGCGTGCCTGCCGGCACCGACGGATTGGTGCTGCGCAGGTTGTCCAGGTTGTAGAGACGGGAAACACCCCGGGCGATCTTTTCAACAGGCACTGGCGGCACCGAACTCTCGGACCGGATCTCGCCGTATTTGTTCACATACTGGGCCTTGCCCTTGCTGTCGGTGGCCTGGATCAGGTTCTCACGCAGCTTGTTGTCACCAATGTAGACATGCGTTTGCCATTTGTTGTTCGGATCGTCGGGTGAAGCCACCTGCGTCTTCACGTAGTACACCGTTGCCAGGTAATCGTTGCCACCCGAATCGAAAACCGTGACCGCAGTGGTGAGGTTGTATGTGCTCGGGTCTGCCGGATCGAACGCCTTGGTCACCACCGGGCTGTCAGCAGGCAGATTGAGCGCCAGCTGGACATTCTCGGTCTGCCGGGCCTCGCCAGCGGTCGCACGCGGAATGTAAAGCTTCCGAAGATTTTCAAGATCTGCCTTGCCGCTCGAATCAACCGTCGCTGCCATCAGCGCCTGGCCGGCAGAGTTCACGACCGCAAACGAGTCATTCAGCGTGAACGTGCCGTTACGCGTGTAGATGTCCTGCAAGCCGTCAGCGGACTTGAGCGGGAAAAAGCCGTCACCGGTAATGGCGATGTCGAGCGAACTGGCCGAGAACTGGACGTTGCCCTGGCTGAACTCCTGCGTCACCGCTTTCAGCGCAACCCCCTGGCCAACCACAGAAGAGGCTTTCTGCAGGGGCGAGGTAGCGAAGATGTCGCCGAAATCGGCGCGTGAACGCTTGAACCCGGTCGTGCCCACGTTGGCGATGTTGTTGCTGGTCACGGCGAGCTGAGCAGTCGCTGCGTTCAGACCGGTCAGGGAGGTATAAAAGGACATGTTTCAGACTCCTGCAGATGCGGTTTCGCCTGCGTGAGCGGCGAGGGGATTCCTGATGAGAGGTCGTTCGGTTGGCCGCCGATTGATCAGCTGTCAACGCGCTTGATCTGAGAGAGCGGAACGCTTCCACCGCCTTCCACTTCAACCATCATTTCGTTGGTCGTACCGTTGAACGTGACGCTGCGCACCGTCGCTGGGGTGCTGATCGGCACCTGCGTGACCTTGCCAAAGCTGCTGACTGTTGCCTGGACCTTGTAGCGGCCCGGGGGCATGCGTTCACCCTTGTCGTTGTAGCCTTCCCACTTGACCTGAATGTCACCAGGCGCTTGCCGTCCGAGCGTCTGTGTGAACACCTTCCGGCCCAACGAGTCGTACACTTCGAGCGCAACCTTGTCTGCGCCGTTCGGCGCGGAGACCACACCCGCGATATTCGAGCCTTCCAGCAGTTCGGCCGATCCATTCGGCGTTGCCACCTTCTTGCCGATGAGGCTGGTGCCGGCAAGCAGACGATCCGACTGCATCGAGCTGGCCATGGAGGACATCGAGTCCGCCATCTTGGTCGTAGCTTCGAGCTGCGAAAACTGAGCCAGCTGCGCGACGAAGGCCTCGTTTTTCACCGGATCGAGCGGGTCCTGGTTCTGAAGTTGCGTGGTAAACAACGTCAGGAAAGCCTGCTGCCCCATCTCTTCTTTCTGAGCGGGGTTCGCGGCAGCTTTCTTGAGCTCCTCGTATTTCGGAAGCGTCGATACGAAACTGCCCGCGCCTGTCACTGGGGATGCCATGGTTTATTCGTCCTCAGGCTTTGATGATGTCGAGGGTGCGCATCATCAGTTCACGCGCGGTATTCACCACCTCGACGTTGTTCTGGTAGGAGCGCGCTGCGGCCATCATTTCGACCATCTCGGTGACCTCGCTCACGTTTGACGAGAAGACGAAGCCATCTTTGTCAGCGAGCGGATTGCCCGGCGAGAACACCTTCCGGACCGGGGTCTGGTCATCGACAATCTTGTCGACCTTGACACCGCCCACGTGCTGGAAACCGGAGTTGGTCGATTCCTTGTCTACCAGTGCCTTGAAAACCGGTCGTTTGGCTCGGAAAGCATCCTGCTCGTTGCCCGCCACCGTGCCCGCGTTGGCGAGGTTGGAGGCGGTCGCATTCATGCGGATGAGCTGCGAGTTGAGCGCAGTTCCCGCAATGCCAAAAATTCGTTCGATGGACATGACCGATTACTCCCCGCGCAGCGCTTTTCGGATGCCGCTGATTCGGTTTTCAAGGAATGCCAGCGTCGCCTGGTAGTCACCCGAAGCTTTACCGTAGCGGGCCTGCTCGACGCTCATTTCAACCGTGTTGCCGTCGGCTGAAGCATTGAAGGGTGTGCGAAACATCATGCCGTCGGCGCCAGGCAAATCCCCGATCGCAAAATGCTGAGACTGCGTGGCACGCATGGGCGACGCACGGGCAGCATCAAGCGCCTTGGCAAAATCAATATCCTTGGCCTTGAAGTGAGGCGTGTCGGCATTGGCAATGTTTTCGGCGATGACCTGCATTCGCCGATTTCGCAGCGGCAACGCGTGCTCGTGCAGTCCAAGCGCGTTATTCAGAACTTCCATCGCCGTGCCCCCACTTCAGTTGATCCGCCCTGATTCGGGTCTGTCTGTCGTCTGTCGTTAAAGATTTGCTTCGACCTCACGAAAGCACAGCGCGTGCCAACGAAATCCCAACGCGCTCCCCTCTGAACGCTGTGCGGACAACCGGGCGCTGCGGCAAGAAATTGCCGCCCGCGTTGCCGCTTGGATTGCCGCAACGAGCTCACCCTTGCCGCCCCGTACTGCCGCTTCCAGAGGGCTGTGCAGCGGGGTCATGACGATCCGTTCGACCGCCCTGCCCCTCGAGCAGCGCAGAGACTGCACCTGGCGCGGTACGCGCGGCTTTGGCTGACTCACCGTCTCGACGCGAGTGAATCAGCGCCTCCAGCCGCTGCTGCGCATGGCTGATGAGTCCGCTCAGAATCGATTGTCGCGTGATGGGCTTCGAGTGGTCGCCGCTCACATGCAGCGCTTTGGCCTGCCTGCCCGCAATCTCGAGCGCTGCATGGGGACGCTGCTCCGCACGCGCGGCAGGTGTGAGAACAGTGAGGTAAAGGTCAACCAGCGACACGGGGCCTTGCGCGCCCAGCCGGTTGTCATCGAAATAGCGCTCCACAAGGTCGAGCTGGGCCAGCACTGGTTGCTGCTGTATGTCGGCCGCCCTGCCCTGCATGCCTACCGACGCCGCACCACGGCCCGGTCCCTCGCAGAACTGGAGGATGCCGTGACAACGCCCGTTGGTCGCGCGCGGGTTCAGGCCATCACTTTCCATCAGGGCCACTGTCGCGAAGTCATCCGGCGAGAATCGAAACTTTCTGCTCAGGTCAACGATCCGATCCTGGACTGCCTGGCGATCCTGGGGCTCGACATAACCTCGTTCCACCGCCCGGTCCAGCGTCCGCTGTAACTGGGGAAATACCGAACCGCCAAGCGCCGTGGCGGCGGGTCGAACCGAAACCTGGGACTGTGATGACGCCGCCGCGGCGGGGCGGGACGCTGTTACCGGTGTTGCGGTGGAACCGCCCGCGCTCGCCGATACACGGGGGCCGCGCTCGAGCACCCGCAGATCGATCCGGTCTCCGGCGTAAATCCGGTCAGGATTGCTGATCGAATTCGAGGCCGCAAGCTGTGCGACCGCCCGGTGAACGTCAGCCCCAGTGCTGGGCAGGCCCAATTCCTGCAGTCGCCGATGGGCGATCGCGCTGAGCGTGTCGCCTTGCTGGATGTCGTACATCGGTGCAGCCGATCCCTGACTGGCTGCACGCAAAACCGGAGCGAAAGCAGAGGGAGGTGGCGCAACACCCTGACCCGTCGCTCGGCCTGGCGACGAGGAACCCACCGACACTCGGTGACCCGATGCCGACGACCGTCCGACCTCGGCATGTTGGTGGGCTTGCGCGGAACTGGATGTAACCGGGCCTTGCATGGCCAAACTTCCTCCTGTCGTCTGCTCGACGCTGGCCCATTTCATGCAAGCGGTATGCCACGCAAGAGGCCGGTGACGGAAATCCGTCTGCCGCGCCCAATTGGCAAACCCGGAGGTACCAGATGAGGCGAACTTGGATCACGTTCAGATGCGCTATGGCGGCAACCGCTCTGGCGGTGGCTGCAGCATCCGCATGGGCACAATCGGTCGCCGGCAGCGGCGCGGGTACCTCTCGTGTTTCCCCTGTCGTTGCATCCCTTGCCGGGACTCAGCCCGGTCCAGGATCGTCAGCCGCTGCACGGGAGGGATTGCGTGACCAGGCTCGGGACTGGGTCGCCTCGCAAACCGCGACCGACCCGGCACTCATTCGAATCGGTGCCCTCGACGGCCGGGTCGATCCCCCAATGTGCGAGAGCGGATACCGGTTCGATTTCCCATTCGAAGCACGATCAACCGTACGCGCCCACTGCGACAACCCGGTCAGACAGTACTACCTTCGGATCTCGGTGGAACGGGTCCGGCAGAGACTGGTTCTTGCCCGATCCATGGCCGCGGGCGAAATCATTTCCCAATCCGACCTGACCGTGCGCGACCTTGCAGGCTCATCCGGCGGAATCGACTCGCCCGCGCAGGTCATCGGCCGCTCGCTGAGACGCGCAATCAGCGCGGGAGAGGCGCCGCTTTCGAACGATCTTGAGGAGGTCGCAACCGTCGTCCGGGCGGTGGCCGACCTCAGGGCGGGCGACATGATTCCGGCAACGGTCCTCCGGACTGAACTGCTGCCGCGCAGCAAGATCCCGCTGGGCGCTGTCACCCGGGTGGACGAGCTCAACCGGGCGCGCCTCAGGAGAGATGTTCCGGCGGACCGGGTTCTGGTCTCCGACGATCTGATTGACACCCGGCCGGTTGTGGTTGCCCGGCGCAACATGATGCGCGGTGAGACGATCGACAGCACTTCGCTCGAAGTGATTGAAATGGACCGCCGAGCGCTCCCGGCCGACCACCTGAGCAGCGCTCAAGGCCTGGAACAGGGGGAAGTGAGCGGAATGATCCGGGCCGGCGAGCCGGTCAGAGCGTCGATGGTCCGCCCTGCGTTGATGGTCCGGAAGGGCCAGATCGTGATGCTGAGCGTGGCTCGCTCAGGTATCGAGATCAGCGTGCAGGTCGAAGCACTTGAGGACGCCAAAATGGGGGACCAGGTGAAACTGCGCAACCCCGACTCCGGCAAGCCGCTCGCGGGTATGGTCACGGGCCGAGGCGCCGCGCGTGCACTTTGATGCTAAAGTTAATTCGCGACCGGTCGACTCAATAAAAGCCGAGAAGGCTCTTCTGACCCGCTGGGGATAAAAATGCCTAGTCCAATCAATAATTTAGCCTCAACCCTCACGACTCAGTCAACATCGGGCCGTCCAACCGCCAAGCCCGCTGAAAAAGAGAAGGCGGGGCCTGCGTCCAGCGAATCCGGGGGGTCAGAAATTGGCGCCTTGCGTCAGGCGGCGATGGCCAGCACCTCCGACTTCGATCGCGACAAGGTTGAGTCCATCAAACAGGCCATCGCTGAAGGCAGATACGTCATCGACTCCAGGCGGATCGCGGAAAGCTTCTATTCGCTTGAACGCTCGCTCTATGGCATCTCTTCAGACGCCGATTCGAAGTGACCGCCCTCAGCTTACAACTGACCGTTGCTGATCAGCAGTGCGCGAAGCTTCGCCATCTGCTCGAAGAAGAATTTGACGCGCTGCGTACCCGTAACCTCGACGCATTTGAAAGCCTTCAGCCGGTGAAAGCCGCACTGCTCGCTGATCTCGCCGCAGCGGTCGAAGACCAGTGCCGACAACTGGCTTCGGCGGAGGCCGACCCCGCTGTCCTGACCCGGTGGGAGGGTTTTCGAGCCGGCATGCTCGAATGCCGAGACCTCCACCGACGCAACGAAATCCTTATCCTTCGCAAGCGCGACGCGATTGAAAGCGCCCTGGCCACGCTGGTGGGCGGTTTCGATCCCACCTCGGGCGTCGATGTCTACGACCGGCTTGGCCGGACCAATCGCCCGCGTCGGCGTAATGCCTACGCTCAGGCGTAAACAATCAGCCGTTCCCTGATTTGTTGACGCCCCCCAAATGGTCAGGCGTGATGCCGCGCAGCCGGAACGCCCACGCCAGCACAACCGCCACCGCCGCATAACACTCGACCGGGATCTGGTCATCCAGTTCCAGTCTGGACAAAGTTGCCAGCAACTGCGGGTCCTCGGCAACAAAGATACCGTGCCGCCGGGCTTCCTCAAGAATCCGCTCGGCAATCTCGTCGCTGCCCTTCGCAACCACCACTGGAACATCACGACGTCCATATTCGAGTGCGATGGCGTGCTTTTTTCGCATGGGTCGCCTCAGGCGGTGAGGTCCAGGCCGGAGGAGCGCGGCTTGTCGACCGGATCCGCAATTTCCGGCCGCGCCCCCTCGAGAACGTGAAAGGCACGCAACAGCAGACCGGCCTCTTTCAAATCACCCTCGAGTTCCGCGGACGCAGCACTGACCACGGAGGCGATGTCCTTTCGGGCGGCCCAGACAGTCACATCGACTTTTGTTCCGACCACGACGGTTTTCATCCAGAGATCGCCCATTCTCGGCGGATTGATGTGGAGGTCGATGGTGTAGCCCCCCTCGCCTCGTTCGTCACCGCGCCTATTTCGCTCGAAGCGGAGCAGTGCAGGCGGTGCGTCGCCAAACGGGAGCATCACGGAAAACGCAAAGCGTCCGTCTGACGACAGCTGAATCGACTCGATCTGTTTTCTTTCGATGTCGTTGATCGCATCATCCACCTCCGCGCCTGCCGACGCCGAGCGCGCACCCAGTACCCGGCTGATCTGTCGAAGCAGTGCCTTCAGATCGAGCTGCGAGACCTGCCGACCGGACGCGAGCATTGCCTCGCCCCAGACCCCACTCTGCGCGACGGCACGCTGGACCGTCTGCGGTGACAGCGCGTCCGAACGCAGCCGTGCAGCAACCAGCGCCCGGGCCAGTTCGGGCGCGCCCGCGCTGATCAGGGCCGCTTCAAGCCGGCCAGGCGCAAGAATATTGGCCAGCGCGGAGAGACCGGAGGGTCGAGACAGTATCTCGAGCATTCTGGGCGAAAGCGGCGCTGCCACTTCCGCTGTTCCCAGCGCAGACGCCGCCGTCGCCATCGGCGCGGCACTAGCCCCGGTCGCTGCAACGCCGGTCGAGGAAAGCGCGCCCGAGCCCTGGGTCGCGGCACCGGCAGAAGGGTCTGCCACGGGTCGAAGTACGAACGCCTCGCCCTGCTTGCCCACCCGAAACCACCTAGGATCGCCAGCGGCCACCCGCTGCCAGGCTGCAGGAATATCGAACCGACGGCCGCCGAGGTCAAAAAAGAGTGAGTCGCCCTGAGATTGAACGAGTGCCTGAACAATCTGCCCGTCACGCAGTCCCAGCGCCCGGGCATCGGGCTCGGCGAGGCGAATGACGGGCACTTCAGCCACCAGCGCGGCATAGCGCGCAAGCGGGCTGATCGCGTCAGGCGCGATCACTTGAGCTCAGGGGTAGCGGACCCACGACCGGCGCTCAATCTCCATACGCTCGGCAGCACTCACGGGCGCGGACCGGGACTCGCCAGCGGTCGATGCGGGATTTGCATCACAAGCGCCCGAGCCGCCAAATGCAACCTGCTGCAACATGCAGGTGTCGGGGATCTGCAGTACGGCGCCGGCCAGCAATACCCCGCGAGCTCCCTGCGGCAGTGCATGCGGATTCAGGCGGGCGAGCGCGTCCCTCAAGAAAACGATTGAAAACGGGCTTGAACCCATTTGCTGGCTGATGATGCGGTCAAGCGTGTCGCCGCTGCGAACCGAATACTGGCGGGCACCCTGCTGCGACTGCGCATCCGCAGAGCCGGCGGTACCCAAAAGGGCAGTCAGCACAATGAGCGCGGCCGTCCCGCGACGGCGCGCACCCAGACTCAAAGCGGCGAGGCAAACCATGGAACTCCCCTTTCCAATCCTGGCCGGACTGGCGAACCAGCAGACTCGGCAGTCAATCGAAGTGTTGAACGGTGCTGGCCGACAGCAACCACTTCGGCCATGATGATACGGTCAACGGCGCCCTGCTCAAGCACCCGGGTCGGAATCCGGGCGCGGTCGGCGATCATCCAGCGGTCGCCCACCCGGATTCCCGCCGCACCACCTACCGGAATCGCAAGCACGCCGGCGGCCATCGGGTGGGCTTGCACCAGCATGGGCTCACAGCGCAGCACGCTGACCGCCTCGGACCACCAGGCAAGCGTCGCCACCGTGACCGAAGAGATCGTTGAATCGGGCAAAGCCGGCGTGTTGTGCGACGGCGAGGCGCCCGGAACATTCACAGGCAATCGATGGCGCAACAGCATGCGCTCCCCCGACACCTCCACCAGCGTCATCTCGATATCAACTCTGCGATCCGGCATGAGCACCGCAGACGGCCGCTCGAGTTCCGAGAGCGTGCGACGGGCGCCCGCCAGGCTGAGCGCGAAATACGTCTGGCCAGGGGCAACGCCATGACCGGCGGGCTCCACATCGAGGCGATCGGAACTGATGCGCACATCGATTCGATAAGGAGCATCCTGGCGGCCGGTTGAACTGATCAGCCTTGAGTAGCTGTCAACCCCCGTCAAGTCGGGACCCGCCACGGCCAGTCCGCCACGCCCGGACTGCCTGCCCAGCGCCTGCTGGATCAGATCCTGGAGATGGTGGAGCACGGAATGCCCGCGTGAGCCATCAGCCGGAACCAGTTCAAACCGCACGACTGCAGATCGGCGAAGGCCGCTCCGATCCGCTCGACACTCGATCGCGTCGGGGGCGGGAGGCGACGGCTCGGCGGGCGCGGAAGATTGCAAGGAAAGGGGCTGCACGCCTGCGTCGCGGACGGGGCCCGGAGACGAGGGCAGACCCACCGCAGATGACTGCCGTGCGACCCCCGACTGGGCCGTGACCGTTGCCCGGGTGCCGTCGTTCTCACCGCCCGCAACGGCTGCAGTGGCCCGCGCCTGCGCAGCCGACTCGGCGCTCACGATCAGATCGGCGGCAGCCCGAGCCCGAACTTCAGAGAAAAATCGCGACACGTGACGAAGCCGGCCCGATTCGTCCAGCCAGGCATTCGAGCTGATGTGAACCGGCGCATCAAGCGCCTGGTCGATCATTGCGTTGCGAAGCTGTTCGAGCCGCGCCGCGCTGTTCTCGGCACCAGGCCCTGACGCCGGCAGCGCGGAAGCCGTTGCTCCTCCAACCGGTAGCGCAGTCGCTGTCTGGGCAAACGCCGAGAGTGCCGACCCGGCAACACCTGCCGCCACCAGCAGATCGCGCAACACTCGTGTCAGCGCTCTCATGATCAGCGACCCAGACGGGCCATTTCCTCGAGATAAATCGCACGCAGTTCGAACATCACGTCACGGTCCAGCGACAGCGTGAGCTCGTAGGTGTCGTTTCCTACCGGCGCGATGCTCACAACTTCTGCCCCATGAATCAGCCCTTCCACCCGCGAGCGCACACGATCGCTGCGCAGCGTGGCGTCGGCAACCGTGGTTGCGCCGTCGAGGTACTGACCGTAGACCTGTTCGGCAAGCCCGCGATACGCATCGAGCTTGGCCGCGCGTATGGCGAGCAGACGCTGCTGCGCGGGCAGGTGATGCTGCTGGATGCTGATGACCGCGTAGCCGGTGGAGAGAATCGGCCGACGTCGCTCGTTGCTTGACAACTGCGGCGGCGTGCTGACACGCGAAGCAGGTTTGGCGGGCGTTGCCGCCGCCTCGGCGCCATTCCCGGCAGCAGGAGAGTTCCCAGAGGACCCGAGATCAAGTGATGCACATCCCCCCAGCATCGCTGCACAGGCCAGCAGAACCGACAAAGACTTCCTCATCTCCTAGCTCCCAGAAGGTTCGGGACGCGACGCTCGTCCCCTCCGGTTCTTAATCGACCGGAGACGTAACGTCTTGAGCAACAAGGCGACGCAGCACGACGATTTCCCGACAAACACTAACGATTTCATTGATTTCGACCCTATACTTCAGGTTTCTTCTATTTTGGCCCTGCCGCGAGTGCACGGACCATGCGGGATATTCATTGAAAGGTCTTCACGCGATCATCGGACGAAGCGCGCCCATTCAGGCAGTGCGCTCGCTGATTCAGGCCGTTGCGCGCTCCGGATCCACGGTCCTGATCCTGGGCGAAAGCGGAACGGGAAAAGAACTGGTTGCCCGTGCGCTACACGACCTGTCGGACCGCTCGGGCGCTTCGTTTGTTCCGGTCAATTGCGCTGCCATCCCAAAGGAACTTATCGAAAGCGAGCTCTTCGGTCACCGAAAGGGTTCCTTCACGGGCGCCCTGGCCGACCGTGTCGGCCGTTTCGAACTCGCTCACGGCGGCACGCTTTTTCTGGATGAGATCGGTGACCTGTCGCTCGACATGCAGGTCAAGCTGCTTCGTGTGCTCCAGGAACGTTCGATCGATCCGATAGGCTCTTCCCGAACGGTTCCTATCGACGTCAGGATCATCGCGGCAACCCATCGGGACATTGAAGGCGAAATTGCTTCCGGACACTTCCGGCAGGACCTGTTCTATCGCCTGAATGTTCTGCCGATTGAAATGCCGCCGCTCAGGATCCGCCTGGACGACATTCCCGATCTGGCCGACTCGTTTGCGCGCCGGCACGCCACGCCTGGCAAGTCTCCGGTGACACTGGCGCCGGATCTGCTGAATGTTCTCCAATGTTATGAGTGGCCCGGAAACGTCCGGGAACTATCCAATCTGATGGATCGGTTCAGTGTTCTTTACCCGGGACGCCGCCTTGGTCTGGCGCACGTCCCGCTGCCGATGCTGCCCAGAGGCCTTCGTCCTTTCGCAGAGCAGCAACTGCGCCTGGCTGAGACGGCCGAAATTGCCCAGGATTCGGAGACCTCAACGCCACCTGAACCGTCGCCCGACGCGGAGCAGCCATTTGGTGATCTGCTCGAGCCAGGTCGGCCTGGCGATCCGGGCGACGACGGCTGGACGGCGCTGCAGACAACCGACAACCTGGCCAGCGCCACGCTGGTGTCGAACCGCCCGCAGCTCGAAGCGCATCGAGCGGCGGCGGCTGAAACGGGCTACACGATTCCGCCTGAACCGCAATCGGTCGAAGACATCGTGATGATGGTCCAGGACCCCGACGAACTGCCCGAGGACGGCCTGCACCTGAAACAGCACCTCGCTGACATTGAGCGCTCGCTGATCCGGCAGGCACTTGACCGTTCGGGCGGCAACATTTCGCAAACAGCACGCCTTTTGCGGCTTCAGCGAACGACGCTGATTGAAAAGATCAACAAGTACGACCTCAGGGCGGCGTCCACCGACGGCTGAAGCGGTTTTCAGCGCCCCAGGGCTGCTGCTATCTGGCGGCAGGTTCACCTGGGCTCCCTGCCCCGGGCGCGGCCGGACGGACTGGAAACTGCACGAAACGCTCGCGCTCCAGACGCAGCGATTCCTCACGCTTGCGATCGTTCATGGCCTGAGCGACCGCCCCTGCCCGCTGCTTCTCCAGATCGAGGATGTTGCGAACATCGCGACGAACCTCCGGAAGACTTGCCAGCGTCTGTTCAATTGCCGCTACCCGCTCGGTGATGGTGGCAAGCGACTTGGCCTGCGCCTTGAGCGTGCCATCCAGCGATCGGGCCTGGGCGCCCAGGGCCTGAGCGGCATCAGCCGTTTGCTTGAGCATCAGATCGCGCGCGGCGCGCTGCTGGGCCGTTTCCACCGGCTCGGGCGGTGGGCGTACGCCGGCACTTGCCACGGGGGCGGGAGCCGCAGCCGGCGCTGGTTGGCGGGCCTGATTCTGCTCCAGACTCTGCACTGCCGCCTGCATGGAAGTGCGCAGACGGTTCTGTGACTGAACGACATTGTCGATCTGGGTGGAAAACGCATCCAGCCGTTCGGAAATAGCCGCCAGATTGTCGAGCCCTGCTTTCAATTCGCCGGTCCGCTTGGCCATGACGGTGACGACCGAATTGACCTGCGCAACACGACCTCGCAGCTGGATGGCCGCCGCAAGGAACAGGATCAGCGACAAGACGGCAATGCCGGCGGTGACGCCAGTGATGATCAACATCTGCTTCCTGTGCGCGGCGAGCGCTGCGTCAAACCGATTCGCAGCCTCGGCCGCGCGGTTCGCAGTCTGCGCAGCCGCCTTGGCCGCCCGGTTTGCGACTTCGGCAGAATCGAGCGTGACGCGCGCGACTTCGCTGATGTCGCCGGCCGGGCCGGCCCCCGGCTGAGCGGCTGCAGCGGGGCTGTCCGCAGCGGCATTCTGATCTTCGGTCCCGCTCATTTCGACTCCTTGCTGTCAGCTGACGCCTCAACTGACTCCGTCGGGACGACGGGCTCAGCGGCCTCGTTCGCCCGTTCAATTTCGGTGATCTCGGCCGCGATCGAGGCGGTTTCCTGGCCGATATGGTCTGCACGCTCCATCAGAATTGGCGGCAGGACAAATCCTGGCTGGTCCTCCAGAGGAATCGACACAGCACCGTGTGTTTGAAGGGCCTCGTCCGGCAAATCAGCCGGATCCTGATGGTCCGACGAAGGCGCAACCGTATCCGAAGGGCCGCCCTCCCCCAATTCATCGTCCGCTGGCCCGCCGATGATCTCTGCGCCGTCAACCCGCGGCGGATCTTCCAGCGGACCAAATTCCGTCTGGTCCGGCGACAGGCCGGCGACGGTCCCCGTTGCGGAAGGCGCCTCGCCAGCCTGGCCAGCCTGGCCGACCTGGTCGGGCACCGGGCTTGGATCCGTTGGTGCGCTCATGGCTGGGATGAACGGGAGATCGTGGCAGCACGCCCTACCGTCGACTGTGGCACAGAGCTAACCTGCGACGGTTTGATTGACGCAGCCCCCGCAGGCGAACGGTCCCGGTGCACCAGCACCACGACCAGCAAGGCGACGAGCGCAATGGACAGGACGAGCGCCCCCCACGTGACAAGCCGTCGTGCACGCGACATCGGTTGCCGAACAGGCAAGCGAGGCGCCTCAAGCGGGGCCCCGGCGATGGCGGGGACGCGATACGCCGCAACAGGCGAAATCACGGATGCGGGCGTCGTGATTCCCACTTTCTGTATCGCAATCCGTGCATCGCGGATGACGGCTGCCGGTACGGGTTCGTCGACGCTGTCCGACTCCAGTGCGACAAGGCGAACCCGACGCGCGAGGATGTCGCGAACCGTCCGGTTGGCCGCTTCGGCCTCGGCATCGGCGAGCACCAGCAATCGAACGCCCGCGGCGGGAAAGTCGCCGACCAGCCGCACCAGCAGTTGCCCCTCCGGGCTCATCAGCGCGCGCGAGTCGGGCACCAGCAGAACGCGCAGCGCAGCGCCGGGCCCGCCATCGGTTCGGGCCGACACGAGCGAATGGTTCGACATGGCGGCGTTGAAACGGGCTACCAGCGCCTCGGCGCTCGCCGGCATGTAAATCTCGAGCACCACATCAGCTCGCGAGCGAAGCGCCGCGGCGATCGTCCGGCCCCAGAGATCGAGACTGCCGCTTGTCTGACTGGTTACCAGGACATTGCACCGCTCGCGGGTGAGCAACTCCAGCACACGGCGGACGGTGGGCGAGTCGGTCACAAGTCGCGGCGCCCCCCCGGTCGAGCCGTCCGGTCGATCGGGTAATGCCTGCCGCGCGAGGCTGGGCTGGGGAAATTTCATGCGGCCTCCCTGTTGCCCTCGACATCAAAGCGCATGTCGGTCGGTACTTTCGGATTGGGTCTTTGCATCGGTGCGGACCCGGGTCTCACGCTGCTGAGACTGAACACATAGGCAATGACCTGCGCGACCGGGACATACAGCGCTTCGGGAACCGGTGCGTCGAGCTCGGTGGTGTAGTACAGGGAGCGCGCAAGTGGCGGTGCCTCGAAGATCTGGACGCCGTGTTGGCGGGCCTCGTCACGGATCCGGAAAGCAAGGTGATCGACACCCTTCGCCACCAGCACTGGCGCACCGTCCGAGGTGGGGTCATAGGAGAGGGCCACCGCAAAGTGGTCCGGGTTGGTGATCACCACGTCGGCGTCCTTCACCTTGGTCATCATCTTCCGGGTCGCCAGTTCCCGCTGCCGCTTGCGGATCTGGGCGCGTACCTCGGGACGTCCCTCCATATCTTTCATTTCATCCTTGATTTCCTGCTTGCTCATCCGCATGCGCTTCATGAAATCGAAGTACTGATAGGGCACGTCGAAAAGAGCAATCAGTACAAGTCCGAAGGTGATGATGAGTGCCGATCGCGTGATGAGCGTGCCGGTGAGCGCCAATGCGGGTTCGATGCTCATGGCGCCAAGGGTTGCCAGCGTAGAAATGTTGTCCATCAGAACCCAGACCAGCAGAGCGCCAACCACGGAGAACTTGGCAATCGCCTTGCCGAGCTCCACGCCAGCCTTGAGACCGAACATGCGTTTCAATCCATTGAGCGGGTTCAGCTTGTCGAATTTCGGTTCGATCGATTTGGATGAGAAATTCAGCCCGCCCAGCGCCATGGAGGCGAGAATGGCCACGACAATCGTGACAACGAAGAGCGGGGAGACGAGCAGCAGACCCTCACCCATTCGCGCAAGGAAAATCCCTGGGAGGAGCGAGGGCGATTCGAGCACCTTGCGATCAAAGACGAAGGCGCTTGCAAAACCGTCGGCAAGACGCTCGGTCAGACCGGCGCCCGAAAAAAACAGCACCGCAATCGCACCCAGGGTGACTGCCGCGGCCGACAACTCGACCGACCGCGCGACCTGTCCGTCTTCGCGGGCTTTCTGCAGTCGCCTCGCCGTAGGCTCTTCGGTACGGTCGTCTGATTCGGTCTGCTCAGCCACCTGGTATCCCCAGAAGGTTTCGTACGCGAAGAAACGACTGCAGCCAGAGCCACTCGATCCGGTGGCCAATGTGGGTCATGGAAATGATCATGACCAGCAACCCGGCGGGAATCATTGCGGCAAAGCCCACGGCGAAAATATTGAGGCTGGGCGCCGCACGTGTGACCACCCCGAGCCCGACGTTGACAAACAGCAGCGCGGCCATCACCGGCAAGGCGAGCAGCAGCGCGCCCGCGAACATGAGCGAGCTCCAGGAGACCAGATTGGTGAAGGCGGTTTCGCCGATCAGGAACTGACCGATCGGGAGCGCCCGAAAACTCTCCAGCAGGATGGCGACCAGCAAGGTGTGCCCACCCATTCCGACGAACAGCAGCGTGGACAGCACGACAAGGAACTGCGCGATCACGGGCACATTGCCGACGTTGGGGTCGATCATGTTGGCCATGCTGAGGCCCAGCGATGCGGAAATGGATTGACCACCCAGAACCAGCGCCGCGGTCACCACCTGCAGCATGAGGCCTACAAGAGATCCGATCAGAACCTGGTTGAACACCTCGAGCACACCTCGACCGGTGAACGGATCGATCATGGGCCAGGTGCCCAATGGATACACCACCAGCGTGAGCGCTATCGCAAACAGGATGCGGATTCGGATCGTGACCACATCGAGCGAAAACACAGGCGCGGTCAACATGAGCGCCGAGATCCGGATCATGGGCCAGAGAAAGGTATAGAACGCGTCCAGGATCTGCGCGTAGACCAGATTAAACGCGGGTGACATGACCTGGATTCGCTTCGGGGGCTGACAGGGAGAGGTCTGGGTTATTCAAGGCAACGCCGGGATCAACCGAACAGTTGCGGAATGCGTTCGAAGATCCGGCGGGTGAAGTCGACCATGACGCCGATCTGCCAGCCTCCGGTTATCACCAGCACCACGGCAAGCGCGGCAAGCTTCGGGATAAAGCTCAGTGTCATTTCATTGATCGAAGTTGCCGCCTGGATGACGCCAATCAGGAGACCCGCTGCCAGCGCCACGCCAAGCAAAGGCGCCGACACCAGCACGGTCATCCAGAGCGCCTCCCGACCAAGATCGATAACGGTTGCGATATCCATGACACGTTTCCTGTTGAGCGCTATTGAACCGCGTTGAAGCTGGCAGTAAGGGACCCCATCAGCAGACTCCATCCGTCAACCAGCACGAACAGCATCAGCTTGAAGGGCATGGAGATCATCATTGGCGAGAGCATCATCATGCCCATCGACATCAGAACGCTCGCCACCACCAGGTCGATCACGACGAACGGGATGTAAAGCAGGAAGCCGATCGTGAAAGCGCTACGCAGCTCCGAGGTGATAAAGGCCGGCATAAGCGTGAGAAACGGCACTGAATCCGGACCATCGATATCGGTTTTGCCGGAGATGCGCATGAACATGGCGATGTCGTCTTCGCGGGTCTGACGCAGCATGAACGCCCGGATCGGTTTTTCGGCGACCTGCAGCGCCTGTTCGAACCCCAGCTTGTTCGCGAGATAAGGCGAGATCGCTTCGTTGTAGACCTGGCTGAGCACCGGCGACATGATGAACAGCGTCAGAAACAGCGCGAGTCCGACCAGAACCTGGTTGGGGGGCGTCTGCCCGGTACCCAGCGCCTGACGAAGAAGCGACATCACGATGATGATCCGCACGAACGAGGTCATCATCAATACGATGGACGGCAGCAGCGTGAGGACCGTCATCAGCGCAAGGAGCTGCAGCGTGAGGCTGTACTGCTGCTGGGCGCCGGTGCCCGATACGGTCACGGCGGGCAGCCCCTGCGCGAGCACCGGCTCGACTGCCCCGAACAGCGCGAAGACCGCAACGACCGACGTCACGAATAGCCGCATGCTCATCGACCTTCCCCTGAAGAGCGGCTGGTCATCGAGCGCATCGCATCAAGGAAACGCTGTTTTGCATCGGCAGGCGCCGGTGCCGGTTCAGCGGCCGCGGTCTCGGGCGCACCCTCTTCCCGTAGTGCAATCGCGTCGGGTGATGCAGCCCTGGCCTCGACCGCGCCATCCAGCCGCGTGATGCCCTGATTGGAAATACCAAGCAGCACTTCCCTGCTGTCGACCCGGAGCAACACGACACGCTGGCGGTTCCCCAGCCAGAGGGATTCGACCACGACAAGTCGGCGCCCTGCCTGGGGCCTGAGACCGGCCGCGCCGATCCGGCGAAGCACCCAGAGGGTGCCGAGCAGCAGGACGAGCACCAGCGCGAAGCTGGCAATCAGCGACAACCATTGCGAGGTGTCGATCGCCTTGCTCATCATTCGATCCTAGAGATTGCGCAGACGTTCGTTGGCCGGAACCACGCGCGTCAGACGAATGCCGTAGCGCTCGTTGACGAGGACGACTTCACCCTGTGCGACCACCGTGTTGTTGACCAGAAGATCGAGCGGTTCGCCCGCCATGCGATCGAGCTCGACCACACTTCCCTGGGTCAGGCGGATCAGATCGCGAATCTTGAGAACCGCGCGGCCCACTTCAACCGAAATCGTGACAGGAACGTTCTGAACGACTTCGACGTCGATCTGAACGCCCTTGTCCGCTTCGGCTTCAGTCATCGGGTTGGACATCTCAATTCTCCGTCAGTGCTTTCATTGCTCGGGTTTGATGGTGCGTTCGATCCGGATCGCCTTGGCCGGCCCGGCGCGACCGACCTGGGCTTCATAGGCTGGAATCTCGTTGATCAGGACGCGTACGTGGTCGGGCTTTCGCAGGTAGAGGACATCGCCCTGGCGAAGATCGGTGAAGCGTTTGAGAGTGGTTTGCACCTTGCCCAGCAGCACGGTGAGTTCGAGCGTGGAATCGCCCACCGCTGAAAACAGGTCCTGGCGCCAGGCTCGTTCGGATTCTTCATTGCCGTCGCCAGTCTGAACGCGGCTGCGAAGCAGATCGCGGATCGGCTTGAGCGAACCGTACGGATGCACGATATCAACCAGGCCTTTTGAGTCCGAGCCGCTTTCGACCTCGAACCGGTTGAGAATGATGAGATCGTTTTCGTCGGCGATCTGGGCAAACTGCGGGTTGATCTCCGAGCTCGCCACCTCGAATTCCACATCCATGAGCGGCGACCAGGCGTCCTGCAGCGAGCTGAACAGGACATCCAGCATCATCTTGATGATTCGGGATTCGGTCGGCGTGAACAGCCTCCCGGGCGGCAGCTGGCCCACGCCACGGCCAAAGCCGCCAAAAAAATTGTCCAGCGCGCTGAAGACCACTGTTGGCTCGAAGACCATCATCGAAAACCCGCGCAGCGGGTTCATCCGCACCACATTCACCGACAGCGGCGCGCGCAGCAACTTCATGTAATCACGAAACTTGATGAGTTGCGAACGCGCAGGATTGATCCGCGGGCTGGTACGAAGCACATCGAGCAGTCCCAGCCGGAACAAGCGGACGAACCGCTCGTTGATCATGTCGATGGCCGACAGGTTGATGCCGACCGAACTGTCCTCGCTTGCCAGGTCGTGCTTGGCCACCCGGGCGCTCATGTTGAAGCCGGTATCGACCTCGACCGACCCATCGGCCACGCCCGCGCTCAGCGCCTCGATTTCCTCGGCGGTGAGCAGATTTCCAGTGTCTGCCATGTCGGATCCGAAAATGCAGCAGCCAGGGGCGGCTTATTGAACGACAAACTCGGTGAAATGAACCTCTTCGACGCCGCCAAAGTCCTCGTACTTCTCGAGGAGTGCGTTGACCGTGAGGCGAATCTTCTCTGCAAGCTCGGTCCTGAACGTTGGCTTGTTGATATCGGCCTCGGTCGACTGACGCATGACATCCAGAATCGCGGAGCGCAGCGCAAACTCGTGCTTCTTCACATTGTTGAACACACGCTCGTCGTAGTAGGTCATGATTGCGAGCCGGATCTGCATGACCTTGCGTGACCCGGTCACGTTGGCCAGCAACGGCCGCTCCAGCTCCAGATAAGTTTGCTCGAAGCGCACTCGTTCAGGGGTTGCACGCTGGCGCGGCGCAGGCTTTCCACCGCCCTTCGCATCGCCTTTGGCATCGCTCTTCGGTTCGGCCTTGCCGTCACCCTTGGCATCGGCCGCCTTGGCGGGGGGCTCGCCCCCCTTGCCTCCACCGCCCTTGCCACCGCCCGCCGGCGCGGCGTCATCTTCGACAGCCTCCGCCACGGCTTCGGCCGCCTTCTTGTCGAAGAAGCCGGTGAAAAACAGTGTCGCGGCAATTGCCGCACCGACCAGCACCAACCCCACCACCGCAATGATGATGATCTTGATCAGTGAGCCTTTCTTGCCGCCCTCTTCTTCCTGCTCGTCAGCCATCTGAATCTCCTGCTCACTTAAACCATGACATCGAGGCCATCAGAACCGGCTCTCGATCGCGAACCCGACGCCGCCGTGGACACTCCTTGAACCCCACCAGCAGCTCCTTGATCCGACTGCCCCTCACGACCGCGAGGTGTCGGCTTTCCGCCAGTCCCTGCGCCGGATCCAAAATTCAATCCCAGGTGTGCAACGTTCATGCCAGCACGCTGCAGATCCTGCCTCAGACGGTCCAGGCCCTCTGAAATCAGCTGACGCGCCGAGGCCTGCCCGGCATCAAACACCGCCTCCAGCTGCCCCTGCTGCATGCTCATCTCAACCGAGATATGCCCCAGATGAGCGGGTTTCAGATCAATCTGCATCTTCCAGTTGTTGCTTGAAACCGCTGCCAGCATCCGCTGAGCCAGCCCCTCGGCGAGTCGTTTGGCAAGGCTGTTTTCCGGGTCGGCGTCGGCAGCCGAAGCGCCGCGCCCCCCTTCGGCAGAAAGATCGATGGGATCCGTGGCGGTTGAGGCAGCCCGGTTGGCGTGCTGCTTGTGGCCCGCATCCGGGGCATGGACAGCATCGCCATCGACCCCGGCAAGCACGCCGGTATCGACGAGGTCATCAGGGCCTGCTTCAGCATCGGCCCCGATGAGCGCGCCCGGGCCCGCACCCGTCAATACCCACTGAGCCGGTAAATTCGCATACGAGGCGCTGGTAGCGGCGCCGCCCGCCGACAGCACGCCGCTTGCCGCCTCCGTTGCAAACCTGATCTGCCCCTTTGCCTCGGACAGGCGAATGGCGGCGACCGTTGGAAACGACGGATTGCCCGAGTCTGCCGCCGGGCCCGAGACCCCAGCGCCACGCAACGCGTCAACCGTTGGCAAGGTCATGGCCTGACGATCAAGCGCGGCCGTCTGGCTTTGCTGCACCGCGGCCGGCGCCGCCAGGCCCGGCAACGACGCCATGCCAGCAAGCGATGGCACGTTACCCAGTCCTGCAGCCGCCCCCGGCTGCCCGCCGACCAGCGCGCCCTCGGTGGTGACCGT
This sequence comes from Burkholderiaceae bacterium, assembly GCA_049423065.1. GTDB lineage: Bacteria > Pseudomonadota > Gammaproteobacteria > Burkholderiales > Burkholderiaceae_E > SYIM01. Next base: position 27,003 of record JBMSQB010000015.1, on the reverse strand, counting down.
CGCGCCATTCTGTGCGGACAACGCAGCCCCGAGCGCCTGCCCCCCATCCGACGCGAGGACGCCCCCGGGCCCCGCCGGCTCTCCCCCTGCGGCCGCAAATCCTCCGCTGCCCGCGGCCAGGAAGCCCGACAGTCCGGACATTCCTGCTGACAAGCGATCCTGAAGTTCCCCCAATGCGGCGCCAGGCGATAACGGGTCCGCAAGACCAGCCAGCGCAGGATCAATCGGGCTCTCTCCACCCTCAGGGCTGGCCCCGGCGAAAGCCCCCACCCCAAAGGGACTGCTCCGCCCATCGCCCGTCCCCGCCAGCAGTGCAGCGACAAGTTCTGCAGGCGGGACCTGCCCGACCTGGCCAAAATCTGCCCCGGCTGAATCCGCAATGCCCTCTGGCGATCCATCGATACCGGCGCCCGCCTGGATGGCTTGCTCGACCATTCCGGGCCAGAGCACTGAGGCGACCAACGATGCGTCAAGCCCCTGTGAGACCGCGAAGGCAAACAACGCATCCTCGCCTGGCCGCTCCGCGCCTTCCGCCGTGATCAGGCGGATCCCGGCGCCGACTTCGCGTTCCTGGAACGGCGGGACCGGCAAACCGTTGCCGCGGGCCCCGGCAACGGCGGACCGGGGAGACGGACCAAACGCAGATGCCAGCATTGCGCCGAACAGCCGCTTCCCACCCCCTTTACCCCCCCCAACCCCCGATGCACCGGAGGGTTCTCCTCCCGCTCCTCCCAGAGGAGAACCACTGGAGGCGGCGGTGGCGTCGACGACGCTCGAATCGGCATGCTTGGGGGACGCTGCAGTCAGATTGATCATGAGTTCCAACCTTCGAAAGGGACGGGAGCCCCCGGCAAAAAGCAAGAACCGTGACAAGGATGGCGGGGACATCGACCGCGTGTCGGGAATCCGATGGCACGGCGTTTGCTGAACTGAGCCCCGACCGGTTTGACCAGCATGAACCGGCGCCCGTTTGAATCACTGAGACCCGTTCAGAACACTATGGCAACGCTTTCGCTGTCGGATTTCCGACAAGTACTCTCGCGCGTGGGGCCCACCGGTCTGGGACTTCCGGCGCTTGTGCTGCTGATCGTCGCCATGCTGGTGGTGCCGCTGCCGCCGCTGCTCCTCGATCTGTTCTTCACGTTCAACATCATCGTTTCGCTGATCGTCATCATGGTGGCGATCGGCACGTCCAAACCCCTGGAATTCTCGTCGTTCCCCGGCATTCTGCTCCTGGCGACCATGCTGCGCCTCGCGTTGAATGTGGCGTCGACGCGGGTGGTGCTGGTCGATGGCCACAACGGCCATGACGCCGCCGGGAAAGTGATTCAGGCCTTTGGCGAATTCGTGATCGGGGGCAATTACGTTGTCGGTTTCATCATTTTCGTGATTCTGATGATCGTCAACTTTGTGGTGGTGACCAAGGGCGCTGGCCGAGTATCAGAGGTGATTGCACGTTTCACACTCGATGCAATGCCCGGCAAGCAGATGGCGATCGATGCCGATCTGAGCGCCGGTCTGATTGACCAGGCAACCGCGAAGAAGCGGCGCGAGGAAGTATCCCAGGAGGCCGATTTCTTCGGTTCGATGGACGGCGCCTCGAAGTTTGTCCGCGGCGACGCCATCGCGGGTCTGCTGATTCTGATCATCAATATAGTGGGGGGCCTCGCCATCGGCGTTGCGCAACACGACCTCCCCTTCAGCGAGGCTGCCCGGATCTACACACTGCTTACCATCGGCGATGGGCTGGTCGCCCAGATCCCGGCGCTGTTCCTGTCGCTTGCCACCGCAATCGTGGTGACGCGGGTGACTACCGCCGAGACGATGGCCGATCAGACCAGGACCCAACTCGCCAACCCCGGCGCACTGATGATTTCGGGGGTCATCCTCGGCCTGATCGGCGTCGTGCCGGGAATGCCTCACTTCATGTTTCTGACGCTCGCTGCGGCTACGACGGGAATCGGTTACTACCTGATGAAGCGGGGCTCGCTCAAGCCCGAGGGCGCGGCAGGCGGCCCTGCCGGCGAGGGCGCGGGAATCATCGGCGCAACGGGCGCGCCCGGTACGCCAGGCGCACCAGCAGCCGATCTGGGCTGGGATGACGTGGAACAGGTTGACCTGATCGGCATCGAGATCGGTTACGGCCTGATCCCGCTCGTCAATGCCGAGAGCGGCGGCCAATTGATGGCCCGGGTCAAAGGCGTTCGGAAGAAGCTGTCGGCGGAACTGGGATTCCTGATTCAGCCGGTTCGGATCCGCGACTCGCTGGGCCTCAATCCGGACGTGTATCACATTGTTCTGAATGGCGTCGTACGGGGGAAAGGCGAGATCAAGATCGGTAAAGATCTTGCGATCAATCCTGGTCAGGTTCACGGGAAGCTGGAAGGTATTGCCACCCGCGAACCCGCCTTTGGCATGGAGGCGGTCTGGATTGACCCGACCCAGCGCGACTATGCCCGAACCCTCGGCTACACCGTGGTGGACCCCAGCACGGCCGTCGCAACCCACCTGAATGCCATCCTGCGACAGAACGCAGCCGAACTGCTGAGCCACGACGAAACCCAGCAGCTTCTCGACAAGCTCGCGGCGAAGTACCCCAAGCTGGTCGAGGACCTGGTGCCCGGAAAACTGTCGCTCGGCGTGATCACCCGGATTCTTCAAAACCTGCTTGGCGAATCGGTACCCATCCGGGATATGCGGACGATTGTCGAAACCCTGACAGAGGCCGCCGCGCGCACGCAGGATCCCGATCAGCTCACCGGACTGGTGCGCCCCCGCCTGGGTCGCATGATCCTGCAAGATCTCCTTGAAACCGAGGAGCTGCTGCAGGTCATGACGCTCGACCCATCGCTCGAACAATTGCTTCAGAACGTTGTTCAGCAGAGCGGTGGCGGCAATGTGATGCTCGACCCGGACCTCGCCGAACGGTTGTTTGCCGCGATGCGCGACAACGCCCGCACCGTCGAACAGCAGGGTCATGCAGCGGTGCTGGTGGTGTCACCTCCCCTGCGCTCATGGCTGGCACGGGCTGTGCGTCACCGGATCGCAGACCTGACGGTTTTGTCCTACAGCGAAATTCCAGAAGACCAGGCTGTTCGCGTGATCGCGACGGTCGAGGTTCAGCCCAAGAAGTAAGCCAGGAGGCTTAGATGAGACTTGAACGGGTAGTTGCCAAAGATGCCAGACGCGCCACCGAGCAGGTGCTCGCCACCTTTGGCCCCGACGCCCTGATCGTGTCCAACCAGCGGGTCAACGGCATGACCGAGATCGTGGTGGCGGTCGACACCGACAGCCCCTCCGAGGCGCCAAAGTCTCCGGAGCCGGTTCAGACCGCACGCGTGTTTGCGCCGCGCGCGGACCGCGAGTTCGGCCGCTCGCTGCTTGAGTCGTTCAAATCCCCGACAGCAGTCGAGCGTCCGCCGCAGGCCCGGGCGGTACCGTCCCCCGACTCCCCGGAGGCGCCAGCCGTTGCCCAGGCACGGCCGCCGGAGCCCCCTCGCGCGAGCACCGAGAATCAGGACGTGCCACCGTTTTTACGTCACCTTGCCACGCCGCCACGGGCGCAGGCAGCGAAAGCCGCTGCAGCGACCAACCCGGAAGTCGAGGACACCGCCGACATGGAACCGGAGTCGGAGGCCCCGCGCCGCGAGTACTCGCGAGAGCGGACGGCTGCACTGCCGGTCGCACCCGCACAACAAGCAGCCCCCGGCGAGTCATCGATGGATTCGATTCGGGCGCGCGAACTGGTTGACATGGTGCGCGCGGAATTGGCATCGATGCGTCAGGAAATCGCCCTGTCCAGGCAGGTCGAGAGTTTCCCGCCCGGAGGTGCCTTGAGCACAGCCCTCCAGCCGCTGGCGGGCGCACTGACGGCGGCGGGCGCGCCAATTGGACTGCGCACGCTCCTGCTGGATCATGTGCGGGAGTGCGAGGACCTCCACGAAGCCGTCGATCAGATGAAGCGGCAACTGGAAACGACGCTCACCAGCGCGAGCCATCCCGACAAGTTTGAGGGCGTGCATGTCATTGCCGGCCCCTCTGGCTCGGGAAAAACCCAGATGCTCTGCCGAATCGCAGCGCGTCATGTCTCGGTTCACGGTGCGAACTCGATCGCGATCGTCAGCTTCTCGGACAACCGTATTGGCGCCTGGACCCAGCTTCAGATGCTGGCTTCGCGGCTCGGAGTGGACTGCTTCCGGATCAATGGACCCGAACTGCTCGGACCCATGCTGGGCGAGCTCGATTCACGCAGGCTCGTTCTTGTCGATACCGCAGGTACCGGTTTTGCCGAGAAGCTTGATGCCATCCGGCGGTGTTCGCCCAAGGCCCTGTTCAATCTGGTGTTGCCCGCGGATGCGTCGATCTCCGGGATTTCGCGGTTCATCCCAGCGGCTCCAGTGCCATGGCACAGCGTGATGGTCAGCAAGCTCGATGAGTCTGCCTGCGCCTGGCCCCTCATCCAGGCACTGTGCAACCACCCCATTCCGCTTTCTGTGGGAAGTGCAGACCCGTCTGCCGAAGCACCCGCGAACGCGTTGTCGCCAGCCGACCTGATTGCCCACGCGTTTGACCAGCTGGAATTGCCCGCCAGGCCCGCACCGCGCGCGCGTGCTTCGCGCGCCGCCACCACCAAACGCACCACGAACCGGGAAGTTCGCCATGCTGCTTGATCGCCCCCCCGAGGTCATCGGGGTCGCCAGCGGCAAAGGCGGGGTTGGAAAGACCACGGTTTCGGTGAATCTGGCGGTCGCACTGTCCGCCCAGGGGCACAAGGTTGCGCTGTTCGACGCCGATCTCGGTCTCGCCAACGCCCAGCTCGCCCTAGGCGTGCGCCCTCCTTTCAACTTCAGCCACGTGCTTGACGGGAAGAAAACGCTCAACGAAATCGTCGTCACCACGCCCCAGGGCGTTTTGCTCGTGCCGGGCGCATCCGGGGTGCAGAAAATGGCGTCGCTGGGCCGCGCCGACGTCGGCCAGATTGTCAACGCGTTCAGCGAACTCGATCGGGACGTCGACTACCTGATCGTTGACGCGGCAGCGGGAATCGCCGAATCGGTCATGCTGATGATGGCGGCGACCCAGCGCCGCTTCATTGTGGTCAGAGACGAGCCATCGTCGATCGCCGATGCCTACGGCGCCATCAAGGTGCTGATGCGCGATTACAAACTCGATCAGATCTACCTGATTCCAAACATGGTTGAGAGCCAGGCTGCCGGGCGTCAGTTGTTCTCCCGGATCAATGATGTCTGCAGTCGTTTTCTGGGCCACACCCTGCGGTACCTGCACTCGATCGAGGCTGACGAACAGGTGCTTGCCTCCCAGAGGCATCACCGGTCAGTACTGGAACACGCACCCTCGTCGGCCGCGGCCCGGGATTTCCGCCTGCTCGCCGAGGCCACCCGGGCACTCGATCCGGTTGAATATGCTTCCGGTGCGGTACAGTTCTTCATGGAACGCTTGTGCGGGCCGCGATGACGACGGAGTCCCACTGATGCACCGAACTCGCCTCTACGAGCAGGTCGGCAACAACGCCAACGAGTCGTTGATGCAGCACCTTGCCATGGTCAAACGAGTGGCCGTGCACCTCAAGGTCCGACTGCCGCCAATGATGGAGCTTGCCGAACTGGTCCAGATTGGCGTGATTGGTCTGCTCGAGGCATCCAGAACCTACGATCCCACCAAAGGCGTCGACTTTGAAGATTTCGCCTACAACCGGATCCGGGGGGCGATCATCGACGAGGTTCGTCGAATGTCCTCCATGCCGCGCTCGGCCATTGCCAATCTCAAGCAGCACGGTGACGCGGCGCAGGCGCTGGCCAACCAGCTGGGACGCGCGCCCAGGGAATCTGAGCTCGCGGAATTCACCGGGAAGGATCTGAAGGAATTTCAGCGAGAGGGCAGCCACGCCCAGTGGTACGAAACGGTTTCCATGGAGGTTGTTCCAGACGAGGCGCTCAGTGTTGCGGCGGAGAGGTCCTGGGAGCCGGAAACGCGGGTGTCCGAGTCTCAGACCATGGACGCATTACAGCAGGCCATCGAAGGTCTTTCGGAGCGCGAAAAACTGGTCCTGTCGCTATACTATTCGGAGGGGATGAATCTGAAGGAGATCGGCGCGGTCATCGGGGTCAGCGAGTCGCGCGTCAGCCAAATTCTTTCCGCAAACGTCAAGAAGCTGCGGGCCAAGCTCGGTTTTGAAGCTTGAAACCCGCGAGAATGTCGTCGAAATCCAGTCCATCGCCTCGTAAAAAATCGTGATTTCACTATTCGGTCGCTCAAAGAAAGACGAAGCGCGCAAGAAAGCGCAGGCCGAGTACGAAGAGGCACGGGATGCCGACCCCGCGTCGCGGGCCGGACATGCGCTCACGGTCAGGGCCGGCGCACGCGCCAAGGCCCATGTCGACAAGACCTTCATCACCGGCGCGGAGAAAGCGGTCGTCTACGACGAAATGCGCGCGATCGCCATTGTCAAGGGTGAAGAGAAACCCGAGCCGCCCAAGGCGAGCGAGTTTCAGGTCATCAAATCGGTCAATGGTGAATTGCTCACCTACCTGCCTCTCCCTTACGCCGAGCGAATCTTCAAGCTGGGCATGCGCTACCAGACCGTCGAAATCACTGCCGAACAGGCGGTTGAGTTGGTGCAACAGGTTGCAGACCAGATCAGCCTGGAGTTGCAGCTGAAGGAGCCGTTCGTTGCGCTCGAATTTCTACGCGAGGAACTGAAGGACGCCGCAGGAGAATCGGGCTCCGGCGAGGACGGTCAGGATGACGGCAGCAGCGGCCGTTGACCGGGGATGAACCGATGACCACTTTCCTTCAGGTCATCATTCTGGTGGCCATCGCTTCGATCGCCATTCTCGTGGTCTACCTCATCGACCGGGTCAACACGCTGCAGCGTTACACGCGGCTGCTGCAAAGCGACATCAGCGAATCAGAGGATCCTCACGCGGGTCCGTTCGGGGGGCTGACTGGCGAGCGGCTTTGGGATGCCGTTTCGGGCGTGCCCATTGACGGATGGGACAAGAATTCGATTGACCTGGTCCGCAATCGCTATCAACTGGTGTTGCGCAAGCACGTGGAGGAGTTGTTCCTCGAGGGTTTCCAGAATTCCCAAGCCGGGATTCAGGCCATTCCCTCGTCGTCGCGCTTCGTGCAGACGCTTCGCGGCCCGGTCGAGTCCTGGATTCCGATCGAGCACGCAATCGCCGTTCACCAGGCAGGCTTTGAGCGCGGCAAAGGCAAGGAGGAGGACCTCCCCGCGGTCAGGAAGTCCCTGGACGACGCCGCCTCCATCCTCTTTGGGCTCGCCGGAATCAAGCTGCCGCGCCCATTGTCCGAGCATCTGGTGCCGCTCACCGAGGCCGAGCAGGCCGCGGCGGCAGTCGCTTCGGCGCAGGCAAACCTCGCGCTGACAGGGGCGCCCCAGACCGCGGCAGGTGTGGCGGTTCCGGCGCTCACGGCATCGCCCGGCACGACGCAGACGGCGCAGATCGCACCTGCAACCGCAGACCCCGCGGCACCGAACATCGGCGACGCGATGGCTGCTGCCTTGTCCGCTGCCGACAACGCTGGGGCGAAGCGCCTCCGGGACTCCTGATCCCAATGCAACGTATCCGGCTGACATGCCTTTTCAAAGGCCGGGCTCGTTTGAAGCGGCTGGCTTTGGTGACAGTCGCAGCAACGGCACTGGCAGGATGCGGCGCCGGAACCAGCACGACGAGTACCTCCCAGTCCCGAACCCTGGGCGGTTTTGCCATCGACGGGTACCTCTCTGACGCGGAGGTTCGCTGCGCCGACGCTTCGGGCAAGGCGGTGTTGGCCAGTTCCAGAACAACGTCTGGCGGCGCATGGATTCTTCGAATGCGCAGCACATCGGCCACCTGTCAGACCTTGGAGGTTTACGATGGCGTTGACATCGGTACAAACCCGCTGAACGCCTCGGAACGAAGCCCGCTTCCCCTCGGTACGCGCTTTACGGCGTCGATCGCTCACCTCAACGCATCAACGCTGGGCAATACAGCGTTGATCATCTCGCCTCTCACCACCCTCATCCACGCAACCCAGACCCAGACTGGTCAGTCGGCTGCCGCCGCTCGAAGTACGGTGCTGCTTGCCCTGGGTGTACCGGATGCGCTCGACCCTCTGGTGTTCAACCCCATCACCAACCGGAATCCGGGCGTGTTCAGTGCCGGCGCACTGACAGCAGCGGTGATTCGCGAAACCAGCTCGGCCATTCTCGAGGCAGTCGCCGGCGTCGGTCAGCCGGTTTCACTCGATCTGCGTCGACAGGTTTACCAGCGGGTCACAGACAGTCTCGCCGCGCTCATTGTTTCGGGTACGGTCACGAAAACCACGCTGATCGCCAACCAACCGGCGCCCGATGGTCCGATGGCGGCGATCGCCCTTGGCGCGCTCGCCCGGTTGCGCGCAGATGCGCCCGCATTCAGTGCCCCGGTCGCTGCCGTGCAGCAGCCCGGCAATGTTGCAACGATCGCCGCACAGTATGCCGCCAGAGCCGGGTCGCAGTTGGCAGGGGTGGCTGACAGCGCCGACCTCTCGGTCATCGCCCAGCGAGCGGCGGCGCTCAGCAACGCAAGCCAGTCCGACCTGCAGCGCCCGCTCATTCTTGCCGCGCTCGCGAATGAGCCCGGAATCGACCTCCCGGCGCTCGCCGGAACGATTCGCGCAGCGATCGCAAATCCCCCCGCCAGTCTGACTGTTGCCAAGACCAACGGTCAGACCCAGTCGATCGAGCTTGCCACCACGCTGAAGAACTATCTTCAGGTGGCTGGCGAACAGTTGCGCTTCTACACCACGGGGGATCTCACCGTGGGGCGCACAGTCACTGTCAACGATTTCGAACTGGGTACCGCGCCCACCCTGCCGGGGGCGCTCAGTGCAGTGGCGCTCTCGTTTACCCAGCCAGCGGACTCCACCCTTCTCACCTCGGCTGCCGAGATCACCGCCCAGCTCGGGTTCCGGGTCGAGCGGGTCGACCCCACAGGCATCATGAGCATCCGACTGGCTGCAATCGTTGACGGCGTGAAGCTTGGCTGGTCAGACAACGGCCTGGTGGTGAGAACACCTGGCGAATCGGTGCTCTACGGCGCAGTCCGGATCGGATCCACCGCAGACGACACGCCGCTTACGCTCACGAACGTCAACAACCGTCTCGCGGCGCTCGTTTCCACCGACAAAGGCCTGCTGCGAATCGACATGGCGGCACTGCTTGTTGCGCTCGGGCTGAACGCCGACTCGGTGCTTCAGACTTATCTCAGTGACAGCGCGCTGGTGGTCGAAGCGGTCATCTCGAACATCGTACTCGCCCGGTCGCAGAACACCACGGTTCGCAAGCTGGGCGCGCTATCGGTATCGGTGGAGCGGGGTGCCGGCCAGACCCCTCTCAGTGTCTCGGGAGCGGGCCTGCGCGGAACGGTGACCGCTGGCCGATGACGCGGCTCAGGCGTAGCCAGCAGCCGAAGGTTCCTGCGCGCCTGCGCCTGCGCCCGCGTCAACGCCGTTTCCAGCGATGCCGCGAAGGCATGACCGCATCTGCTTCTTCTCGATGAAGCTGAGCGGCCTGACGAACCGCTCGCGGCTCTGAAGCAGCAGTTCGCGATCGACCTCCTGCGGAATTCCTGAGCTCTGTGCGAGCGCTGCCCGCAATTCGTCACGGCTTTCCTCGCTCTGTGAACTCCACCAGTCTCTGACCACCTCCTCGATGGTGGCCTGTTCGTCAGGGTTGTCAGGCTGGCGGTGGGGGGACGTATCAACGCCGTTCGGGTGGGGACGAAGCTCTGCAAGCTCCTCTGCCCGTACAGCGAGCCGCCGGTCAGCCTGGGCCAGCAGCATGGCCCACTCGGGATCTTCTTCGCGCAGCAGCGAGTAATCAAAAACGCCTTCGTCGGCCAACATGACGATGCTGATGCCGCGCAACTGTGCCTCATCGATGGCGGGGATCAGACGCTCGTCATCGCAGGCAATGAGCACCGTGTCGCAAGCCTGACCATCCGTCAGGCGCCTGAGATCGCTTTCCAGGAGCTTCCAGGTTTCTTCACCTTCGTCTGCCGTGCGAACGATCTGCTCGTCAACCAGTTGCCCGTCGGGACGGTCGGTGTACCAGTAGAGCCGACGCAGGCTCAGATCAAGACCCGAGTTCCCCGCCAGCCGGCCCAGAATCCGCAAAAGATATCGGCGGGAGACCGGGGGCTCAGCGCCAGGCTCGCAGTCGCGATCGACCAGCCACGCAGTGAAGCGATCGTCGACGAGCGCGATGCATGAGGTGTGGCGCACGCTTCTCGGACGGCGGGCCCCTGGCCCCCCTGAAGCGAGATCCGAACGAAACGACGGCGACATGGCGGAGCGGCTGGATTTCATCGGGGACACTTTTCGGGTTGTCGCGATACTCGATTCAGCGCTCTCTGAGCGCCTCGGACAGCGTCTTGACAACAGGCTTGGTGAGATATTTGAGGACGGTATTGGAACCGGTTCTGATTTCGACGGTGGCGGTCATGCCAGGCTGAATCTCGAGATCTTCGTTTGGCCGACCGCTGAACCGCCGTCCGTCAGTGCGGACACGGACGCGATAATAAGGTTGTTCTCCCTGCCGGAGATCCTCGGTCAGTGTATCGGGGCTGATATAGGTCAGCTTACCCGGAAGATCTCCATAGATGGTGTAATCGTAAGCGTCAATTTTGACTGTTGCCGAAAGACCTGGCTTGATGAAGGCAATATCTGCCGGCATCACGCGAGCCTCGATCAGCAGATCATCTTCCAGCGGAACGATCTGCATGACCTCCTCGCCGGGGCGGATGACGCCACCGCGCGTGGTGATCCGCACGTTCTTCACCACGCCATGCAAAGGCGCCTTGAGCTCGGTTTGATCGACCTGCGTGATGCGCTGCGCCATGGTCTGCTCGATGCCTGCGAGGTCCTCGAGCGCCTTGCTGAGTTCGGCCTGGGCGTCCTGGAAATAGCGGTTCCGCTTGTTCGTGATCTGGGCGGAAACCTCGGCCACCTGCCGCTCCAGCCTCAGCACCTCGGTACGACTGACATCGCCCGTCTTCAAGAGGGGTTGCGTCATTTCAAGCTCGCGCTGCGCCAGGGCCACAAGCGTTTCCAGCGCGGTCACTTCCTCTTCAATGGCCGACTTGCGCTTGCGGAACAGCACCAGCTGGTTGTCCCGGAACTGCGGATAGTTGGCCAGCATGGGCGGAAACACCGGCTCACCACCGAACACTTCGGCGCGCAGACGCGCGACCGTGGCTGTGAGCCCCGCCGACTTTGCCCGTGCCTCGAGATAGGAGGCTTCGCTTCGCGCTTTCTCGAGACGAACCAGCACCTGCCCCCGGTCGACCGTATCGCCGTCTTTCACCAGCAACTGTTCGATGGTGCCGCCATCCTGGGACTGGATGACCTGGGAGCGCTGGCTGGCAATCACCTGCCCCGGCGCACGCGTGATCTGATCGATCACGGCAAAATCCGCCCAGACAAGGAAAACGATCAGCGCAAAGGCCGTGGTCCAGAGGGTGAGGCGCGAGCGGCGAAGGTCGCGCGACAGCGCCCGGCGATCTCGCCCCGGCTCGCCAGATTCGAGAAACCAGAAGATCTTCATGCGGCAGCCTCCCCCGCATTCGCCTTCTGCAGGCGCGCGAGCACCTGGTCACGTGGCCCGTCGAGCGCGACCTTGCCGCGATCGAGAACAATCAGCCGGTTGACGTGCGGCAGCAAGGCAGGTTTGTGCGTGACCGCGATGACGGTGGACTCAGGCGGCATTCCGCCAAACAGATGTTTCATCACCATGGCTTCAAGCGCCCCATCCATGGAGGCGGTCGGTTCATCAAGCAGCATGAGGCGGGGCTGCATCAGGAGAAGCCGGGTGAGCCCGACCAGCTGACGCTGACCGCCCGACAGCCCCCGTCCGCCCTCGGTGATCTCGAGTTCAAGCCCTTTCGGGTGCCCCTGAATGACCCGATCGAGGCCGGTGGCCTGACAGGCTTTGAGGATCTGGGAGTCGCTGGGCGCAGGCAGTCCAAGGGTGAGGTTGTCGCGCAGTGTGCCGTTGAACAGGCGGACATCCTGGGGCAGATAACCCACATGCTCGCGAACGAACTCCGGCGCAAGTTGGGTGATGTCGACACCGTCGAGAAACACGGTGCCTTGCCCGGGCTTGAAAAGCCCTGACATCAGCTTGATGAGCGTGGATTTGCCAGATCCGACGGCGCCCAGCACGGCAATGCGCTCCCCGCCCTTTACCGACATTTCCGGGATTTCAATGACCGGGCGATCCCGCCCATAGGCAAAGCGCACCTGATCAAGGCGGATCTGACCTGCACAGGACTGCGGGACCAGCAGACGGACGGTGGGATCACGGTCGCCGGGCATGGCCATGATCGCGTCAAGCGATTTCAGCGCCACCTTGGCATGCTTCCACTGGACGATGAGGCCTGGAATCTGTGCCATGGGACCCAGCGCGCGGCCTGAAACAATGGAACAGGCGATCAGCCCGCCCATGGTCAGGCTGCCCGACGTGATGGCGTAGGCGCCGGCCGCGATCAGCAGAACATAGCTGAGCTGTTGGATGGTCTGGGCAAGATTCGTCGACAAGGTGGAGAGCGTTCGCATGCGCAATTCGCTCTGTGCGATGGTGGCGGTCAGTGCTCTCCATTGATCGAGCATCTTCCATTCACCCGCCGCCGACTTGACCGATTCGATACCGTCAACCGCCTCGATGAGGAGCCCGTTCTTGCGGTTGGATTCGTTCATGTGCTCGGCGGTGTGACGCTCGATGGGCTTTCGAAACACCATTCCGGCAACAATTGCGACCGGCACCATCAGCAGGGGAACAAGCGCAACCGGCCCGGCAAGCATGGCAATGACGGCCACAAAGAGCAAAGCGAACGGCACGTCAGCAAGAATGAAGAGCGTGGATGAGGTCATGAAATTGCGCACAGACTCGAAATGCCGAATCTGCGAGGCAAAGGTGCCCACCGTTCGTGGCCGGGCGTCAAGGCGAATATCGAGCGCCTTGCCGAAAAAGATGGCCGAGAGTTCCTGGTCGATGAGCTTGCAGGCGCGATCGACCATCAGTGCCCTGACCTGCTTGAGAATCAGCTCGAGTGCGATGGCAATCAAGGCGCCGATCGTGAGCACCCAGAGCGTGGAATACCCCTTGGTCGGGACCACCCGGTCGTAGACCTGCATGGAATACAGCGCAGCCACCAGACCAATGATGCTCACCACCGACGTGGCAAATACCGCTTCAAAGAACACGCGTCGATGGCGGCGAATGGCAAAGGCAAACCACTCCGCTGCGGTTCGCTGGGGAGCGCCGGTTTCGCTGGGAACCGCAGCGACCGTGACCGGAAGATGCAGAATCGCGCCTTCTCGCGCCGCCTCTGCCGTGAGGGTCATGGATACGCTGGCGGCGTCTTCGACCGCGAACGCTCCGCCACCGAGCAACCCCCGGACCAGCAGCACATTGGTGCCATCCCCGGAGACCCAGAGCGCAGGCATGTCGCCGCGGGTGGCGCGCTCGGGCCCGACTTCCCGCCATTCCGCCTGGGGAAACCGGGCGAGCCAGCTCTCCCGCGCCCGCTCGAGGCGGCCAAGCGCAGCCAGCTCGACTCCGTCATCGGTTTTGTCGAGCATTCCGAAACGGTGGGCGGGCACCGCCTGCCCCTGAAGCGCAGCAAGGCGCGACAGAAGCAGTGCGAGGGTCGGGTCTTCGCGGGTGGATTCGTCTGACATCAGGGTCCGAGTCGGGAAAGCGAGCGGGCGTCGATGCGGCCGCTCAGCATGAGCAGGCGCAGGTGGGCTGCCTGAATGCCGGCTTCAAGGTCGGCAAGGGTGTAGCGGGCCTGCGTGGTTTCGCGCTGGGCGTTGAGCACGTCGAGCCAGGTTTTGCGGCCGACCTGATACTGGCGAAGGTAGGACGCGACAACCTCGTCGGTGGACGACGAGATGGCGCGCGAAGGTTCGAGTTGCAGGGTTTGGGCTTGCAGATCGAGCCAGGCCGCTCGAACCTGCTGGGCGAGTTGTCGTTCATGGACGACGACGGCCTCTTCGCTCGCCTCGACCCGCGCGGCGGCCGCCTGCACGGCGGTAAGCGAGGAAAGGCCTGGGCCCGGCTTGAACTCCACGCCCAGGAAAGCGCGCGTCCGGTCAACACCGAACGGCAGCGTCCCCAGTTGCTGGCGCACCGCTGCAAACACCGTCGGGCGCGTGCCCGCGCGCGTGACATCGATCTGGGCCCGCGAGGCGATCACCAGGGCCTGTAGCCGTCGCCGCTCTGCTGAAAAATCGATGGCGGCATCGAGCGCTTCGAATTCGCTTCCTGGTACACCCGGCAGCCGTTCCGGTGCGCGCAACCCGCCAGCCAGCGAGATCCCCGACAACTGCTCGAGACTCACCCGGGCGGTTTCCAGGGCGCGCTCGAACTGCAGACGCTCGGCAAGCGCCTGCTGAAAACGGGCTGCAGCCAGCGTCTGGTCGGCCTGCGGACTGACCTCGGCACGGACCCGTCGGCGGATCATTTCAAGGAGCTTGCTGTGCTCGGCTTCGTTGCTGCGTGCAATTTCGATTCGGGCCTGCTGCCGGAGAAACTCGTAGAACGATACGCCGACTGACAGCATGACCTGCTGCTCGGCTTCGATCACTGCAGCCGAGGCCGCCTCGCGGTTGGCGGTTGCGAGGTCGATCTGCCCGGGAATTCGGCCGCCCGTCCAGAGCGGCTGCTGGACCTGAACCGCAGCCGCCCGCGATCCGTCATCGGCCTGCACTTCACTCGAGACCGTCGGGAACCAGCCCCAGTTCGCACCGTCAAGGTCAAAGCCAGCCGCCTGCAACTCGCCCTGCTTGGCGCGCACGCTGGGGTGAACCGAAACCGTGGCCTCCAGCAGTCGCGCAAGACTGACCGGACCCGTCGACCCGATGCGGGCCAGTCGTCCTGGGGGGGTACGGGCGGCAGCCCCATCGGCCGATGCTGGCTGGGCGGTTGCAGGACCTGCTGAAGGCGCTTCCTGCCCGTTCGCGACGGACAAGGCGGTGAGGCCCGCAACGAGGGCGACCTGCATCACCACCACGGGTGACCAGGACAACGTACGCGCAAACAAAGGAAATCGCATGAACAACGATGCGGGCAAGGAAGGGTTTTCCTGTAGGGAGTCAACGGCAATACAGCCCATTGATTCTACGTGATACCGTCCAGGACTTTTAGCAACGGGGACGCTCTCATGGCGGGCGCATTTCGCTGTTTCTGCGAACTGGGTGATCTGGCTGGCGCCGGCGCATTGCTGCGCGACACCCGGCGGCACATTCATCGTCATCCCGAATTGTCATACCGCGAGGAAGCCACCTCCGCGCTGGTCGCCGAAAAACTCTCCGGCTGGGGCTGGGACGTCACCACGGGCGTTGGCGGTTTCGGGGTGGTGGCAAGCCTTCGGGCGGGCGTGGGCGAACGGGCCATCGCGCTTCGCGCCGACATGGATGCGCTACCCATTCAGGAACAGACGGATCGCCCCCATCACAGCACGGTGCCCGGCGTGATGCACGCCTGTGGCCACGACGGCCATACCACCATGCTGCTTGGCGCCGCGCAGCACCTGGCTGCAACGCGCAACTTTTCCGGGACGGTTCGACTGATTTTTCAACCCGCGGAGGAGTCCGGAAAAGACAGTGGCGCCGAGCGCATGATCGCAGACGGGTTGTTCGAACGTTTTCCCTGCGACGCGGTATTCGGGCTTCACAACCACCCCGGCATGCCGGCCGGCACCTTTCTGTTCGGCACCGGCCCCTTCATGGCCGCTTGCGACACCGTCAGGATCACCATCCGCGGACGCGGGGGCCACGCCGCGCGGCCCCATCAGACCATCGACCCGATTCTGGTGGCAGGCAGTCTGGTGATGGCACTCCAGAGCATTGTGTCGCGCAACATCGACCCCATGCACGCGGCGGTCGTCACGATCGGGGTGCTGCAGGCAGGAACCGTTGCCAACGTGATCCCCGAGAGTGCGCGCCTGGAATTGAGCGTTCGCTCATTCGACCCGGCGGTACGCGATCGGCTTGAAGCGCGGATCCGCGGGCTGGTCGCAGGCCATGCCGAGGGCTATGGCGCCGAAGCCGTCATCGACTATGAGCGGGGATACCCGGTGCTCGTCAACAGCGAGGCGGAGACACAATTTGCCCGGCAGGTGGCCACCGAACTCGTGGGCGCAGAGCGGGTCGTGATGCCCTTCCCGCCGGTGGCCGGGAGCGAGGACTTCGCTTATTTCCTGCAGCGGAAACCTGGCTGCTTTTTCCGGATCGGTAACGGTGAATCAAGCGCGATGCTTCACAACGCGCGCTACGACTTCAACGATGAGATCCTGACCACCGGTGCCGCGTTCTGGGTTCGCCTCGCGGAGCGCTGGTTGTCCGACTGACAGGAGGCGATCCGCCGGGCTACCGGCGAAAGGCCACCACCCACACCACCCTCACGATGATGATTCCGGTCATCACCGCCAGGAGATCATCGGGCTCGGCGTACTGCCAGGGGGCAAACGATTGAATGAGTTCAATCAGCAAGCCCATCGCGATCAGCCCCATGACCAGCCACCTGGGGCTGCCTGGATATGCGATCAGCCCAAGTACGGTCAGTGCGGCGAAGATCGCAGAGATCTGAACTTTCCCCCAAAAGCCTGACAGATCCATATCGCTGCCGCCGGTGGGGGGCAGCGACAGAACCAGCACAATGAGGCAGCAGCACCAGAAGGCTTGTCGAAGCATCCGAAAATTCTGGCACAGTATTCCGTTCTGCCAAAAATCCCGACTTGCACCACAAGGAGACTGACGATGCGAATTGAAACCCTGGCCGTACACGCCGGCTACACGCCCGAGCCCACCACCAAGGCGGTCGCGGTGCCCATTTATCAGACCGTCGCCTACTCGTTTGACAACGCACAGCACGGCGCCGATCTGTTCGATCTGAAGGTTGCCGGCAACATCTACACGCGGATCATGAATCCCACCCAGGATGTGCTCGAGAAGCGCGTCGCGGCCCTGGAAGGCGGGATCGCGGCCCTCGCGGTCGCCTCGGGCATGGCAGCCATCACCTACGCCATTCAGACCATCGCCGAGGCGGGCGACAACATCGTCTCAGCGAGCACCCTCTATGGCGGCACCTACAACCTGTTGGCGCACACGCTCCCGCAGATGGGCATTCAGACGCGCTTCGCCGACCCCAGAAAGCCGGAAACCTTTGAAGCGTTGATCGACGCGAGGACGAGGGCGGTCTTCTGCGAATCGGTGGGCAACCCCCTTGGAAACGTCACCGACTTCGAGAAGTTGGCAGCCATCGCGCATCGGCACGGCGTGCCGCTGATCGTCGACAACACGGTCCCCAGCCCCTATCTGTGCCGCCCCTTCGAGCACGGCGCCGATATCGTTGTGCACTCGCTCACAAAGTATCTGGGGGGGCACGGGAACAGCGTGGGCGGCGCCATTGTCGACTCCGGCAAATTCCCCTGGGCCGAGCACAAGGACCGGTTCCGCCGCCTGAACGAGCCCGATGTGTCCTACCACGGTGTGGTGTACACCGAAGCGCTGGGACCGGCTGCCTATATCGGACGCGCGCGGGTGGTGCCGCTTCGCAACATGGGCGCGGCCATTTCGCCGATGAACGCCTTCCTCATTCTCCAGGGCATTGAAACGCTGGCGCTCCGCATGGATCGAATCTGCGCCAACGCGCTGGCCATCGCTGAACACCTGAAGAAGCATCCGAGGGTGGCATGGGTCAACTATGCGGGCCTGTCCGATCACCCCGAACACGGGCTGGTCCGGAAATACATGGGTGGCAAGGCGTCGGGCATCATTTCGTTCGGACTGCGCAGCAGCGACAGCGACCCTCGCGCGGCGGGGGCCCGCTTCCTCGATTCGCTGAAACTGTTCACGCGACTGGTCAACATCGGTGATGCGAAGTCGCTCGCCACCCACCCGGCGTCGACCACGCATCGGCAACTGAGCGCAGAAGAGATGGGCAAGGCCGGCGTGAGCGAAGACCTGGTTCGGTTGTCGGTGGGCATTGAACACATCGATGACCTGCTTGCCGACCTTGAGCAGGCGTTGGCTGCCAGCTGAGGCGAGGCGAATCCGCGACGCAATGGCTGAGCTGCTGGCGGGCCGCCCGGCATCGGGCGCACCGCCAGCACCTGCCCGCAATCAGGGCGTGGCCGGCTCAATCACGAGCAGCAGCGCGCCCTGTTGCACCTGTCCGCCAGCCGTCACGTCGACCTGGCGCAGCCTGCCGGTGAGGGGGGCGACCACCTGATGCTCGATCTTCATGGCCTCGAGCGTGACCAGCACCGTTCCCTCGGCCACAGAATCACCGGCTGCATGCAATACGCGGGAGACCCGCGCATTCATTGGCGAGCGCACCTCTCCGCTTGAAGCACGGGGATCGGCGGCTTCGGAAACGATGATGGCGGGCTCGAGACTGCGGTCGCGCACGCACAAGGTGCGCTGACCGGTTGCAAGCCAAAGCTCCCCCCGCCTCCGCCACCAGTGACAGTGAAGAAACTGATCTCCCACGTGAATGTGGGTGTCGTGCGGGTCTGCGCGCAGGATGATGCAATCGAGCGACCCGGCCTCCGACATCACATTGAAACGCCCGGGCGACTGACGCCTGACCGCATGCGCCGACCGGCGACCCTCGGCCTCGAGCAACAACGGCACAGGCAGCAGCGGCAAAAGCCTCGCCCCGGACAACTCATTGGGCGCGAGCTGAAACAGGCATGCGGCCGCTGTGAGCAGCACCTCGCCGGCAGCGGCGTCGGGCGCTGCCAGCGCGGCAGCGTGTGCCTCAACAAAGTTTGTATCGGCATCGCCCGCCACAAACACGGGATGCTCGAGGCAGCGAATCAGAAAGTCACGATTGGTGACCACGCCAAACGCCTGCAGGTGGGCGAGCGCGGCCACCATCTTGCGACGCGCGGATTCCCGATCTGGCCCGTGGACCACCAGCTTCGCGATCATCGAATCATATCGGGGCGAAATCCTTGCGCCGTCGTGAAGGGCATGCTCCACCCGAACACCCGTCGGAGGTCGCCAGCGCAGCAGTTCGCCCGACTGCGGCAGGAACGCGCGGGCGGGGTCTTCCGCGCACAGCCGAACCTCGATCGCGTGCCCGAGGGGCGGCTGCGTACCCAGCGCCGGCTCTGATGCGAGGCAAACGCCCGCAGCGATACGAAACTGCCACTGCACCAAATCGACGCCGTAGACCGCTTCGGTCACGGGATGCTCCACCTGCAGGCGCGTGTTCATCTCCATGAACATCAGTCGCCCATCGGGTGCCAGCAGATATTCAAGGGTCCCCGCCCCTTCATAGCCCAGCAACTTGATGGCCTGCGCGGCGGCCCTGCCCGCTTCACGCCGGCGGTCCGCATCGATCGCGGGGCATGGCGACTCTTCAATCAGCTTTTGATGCCGGCGCTGCACCGAACAGTCGCGCTCGCCCAGGCTGACCACGTTGCCGCAGGCGTCGGCAAGAATCTGAATTTCGACATGCCGCGCTGCATCGACGGCCCGCTCAAGTACCACCGCTGCGCTGCCAAAGGCGGCATGGGCTTCAGCGCGAGCGGCGGAAAGCGCCAACTCAAAGTCGGTGATCCGATCGACTCGGCGCATGCCACGGCCGCCTCCGCCCGCGCGTGCCTTGATCATGAGTGGCACACCGATCCGCACTGCTTCCTGCTGCAGCGTGAGATCGGACTGATCGTCGCCGTCGTATCCTGGGATAACGGGAAGCCCGAGCGAGGCCATGGCACGCCGGGCAGCAGCCTTGTCGCCCATCAGGCGGATGGCGGCTGGCGACGGGCCGACAAAGCATAGACCAGCGTCGATACAGCGCTGGGCGAACCCGGCATTCTCGGACAGGAAACCATAACCCGGATGAACAGCCTGCGCGCCCGCGCGAAGCGCGGCCGCGACCAGCGCATCGGCGTCCAGGTAGCCCTGCGGCGAGTCGATCGGGATCGCGCGGTCGGCTTGTTGCACATGGGGCGAGGCAGCATCGTCGGCCGTGTAGACGGCCACCGTGTACAAACCCAATTCGCGGGCGGCGCGAATGACGCGAAGCGCAATCTCGCCGCGGTTGGCCACCAATACCCGGGAGAAGCGCCTGGTGGGCGCGCAGGCGGAGACCGGGTTCAAGAGCGCGCCACCGAAAATTGAATCGGCCTGGGTGATCGAGCTTCAGCCTCGCTCACGATGGAAAGCACCAGCGAAAGCACATCGCGCGTATCGCGGGGATCAATCACCCCATCATCGAGCAACAGGGCGCTGGTGGCAAAGACGCTGGTTTGCGACTCGAAGCGTTCCACGATCGCCCGGCTCATCGCATCGAGGCGTTCGGTGTCGACCTGGCCCTTTCGGCGCATGGCCGCCTCGGTCACGATTCGCATCGTGCCCGCAGCCTGTTCGGCGCCCATGACCGCAGTGCGCGCGCACGGCCAACTGAAATGAAAGCGCGGCGCGAAGCCCCGCCCGCACATCCCGTAGTTGCCTGCGCCGAATGAGGCGCCACAGGTGATCGTGATCTGGGGCACGGTTGCGTTGGCGACCGCCTGCACCATTCTTGACCCGTGCTTGACGATACCTGCCTGCTCCACCTGACGGCCGACCATGAAACCAGTGGTATTCACAAGATAGACAATGGGGGTTCCGCTTTGGCAGCAGACCTGAATGAAATGGGCGGCCTTGGACGCGCCCGCTTCATCGATCGGACCGTTGTTGGTGATGATTCCGATCGCCATTCCGTTCAGCCTCGCGTGGCCGCACACCGTGGCGGCGCCGTAGCCCTCGCTGAACGGCAGGAAATCGGAGCCGTCCACGATGCGCGCGATCACCTCCCGCATGTCGACGGGCCGGCGGCCATCCGCGGGGATGATCCCCAGCAATTCCTCGGCACTGTAGCGAGGCGGATCCGCCGCCACCGAACCCGGGGCCGCGCCCCTGCGGTCGGGCAGACGGAAGGCGTCAGGGAGCATCGCGACAACCTCGCGTGCAATCCGGATGGCGTCGCGGTCATCTTCGGCCAGGTGATCGCCAAGCCCCGACACCGTGGTGTGCATGAGCGCACCACCCAGGTCTTCTTCGGTCGCGATCTCGCCGGTGGCCGCCCGCAATAGCGGCGGTCCTGCGAGAAACACCCGGCTGCGATCGCGAACCAGGATGATGACGTCGGACAGGCCGGTCTGGTAAGCCCCGCCAGCGGTCGACGACCCGTGCGTGACCGTGATCACAGGCAGTCCTGCCGCAGAAAGACGGGCAAGGTTTCGAAACAGCGCTCCGCCGCGGACAAAATCTTCCACACGGTAGTCGAGCAGATTGGCGCCGGCGCTTTCGAGGAGCTGCAGATAAGGCAACCGGCTTTCGAGGGCAATCTCCTGCAGCCGCAGGAGCTTGTCCAGCCCCACCGGCTGAAGCGCACCCGCATCGATGCCGGCGTCCGAGGCCACCACCACGCAGCGGACACCCGACACCATTCCGATCCCGGCGATCAAGCCCGCACCGGCCACCGAGCGATCGGGATCGGGCTTGTCACGGCAGTAACCCGCCAGGCTGCAGAGCTCCAGAAATGAGGCGCCCGGGTCGAGGAGCAGCCCCACCCGCTCGCGTGGCAGGAGCTGACCCCGTTGCGCAAAGCGCTCTCTGGAGGCAGCGGAGCGGTCTTGCGTCCGTTTCTCGATCGCACGAACCCGCTCGAGAAGCGCGCGGGTCGCGCCCGCGTCCGACGCAAACTGCTCGGACGACACAGCCAGGGTCGAGGAAAGAAGCGCCATGCGCCGTCTGACTGCTTCGCGCCCGGTTCGCGTTGGCGCGGCTTACTCGACCACGGCGCCCGAGGCCTTGATGACAGGCGTCCAGCGCTCGATTTCCGCCTTCAGCATCGCCGTCATCTGCTCGGGTCCCAGGCCCATGATGACGTAGCCCAGCTCGGTCATGCGCTTGACGAAATCGGGCGAGCGGGTGCCCTTGATGGCTTCAGTACTGATCTTCGCGATCACATCAGCCGGCGTTCCCGCAGGTGCTGCAAGACCGAACCACACGCCTGCCTCGTAGGCATTCACGCCCGACTCGGCAATGGTGGGCAGGTCGGGCAAGGCCGGGTCACGTTTGGCGCCGGTCGTGGCGAGCGCACGCAGCTTGCCGGCGCGGATGTGCGGAAGCGCCGACGGGATGTTGTCAAACATCACCTGCACCTGCCCGCCCAGCAGATCGGTAATCGCCGGCGCGCTGCCCTTGTAGGGAACATGGATCATTCGTGTACCGGTGAGATGCATGAACATTTCACCCGACATGTGAATGCTGGTGCCCGACCCGCTGGAAGCGAAGGTCACTTTTCCGGGGTTCGGCTTGAGCAGCGCCAGCAGCTCAGCCACATTGGTCGCCTTGACCGACGGGTGAACAACCAGCACGTTGGAGAGCGACACCAGGGCTGCCACGGACGTGAGGTCCTTGTTGGGATCAAAAGGCATCTTGCGGTAAAGCACAGGATTGATGCCGTTGATGCCGCTGGTCGTCATGAGCAGGGTGTAACCATCGGGAGCAGACCTGGCCACCTCCACCCCGCCAATATTGCCGCCAGCACCCGGTTTGTTTTCCACGCTCACCGGCTGGCCGATGGTCTTGCTGAGTTCGGCCGCGATCGCCCGCGAGGCGATATCGACCGCACCACCCGGAGGAAACGGGCAGACCAGCCGAATCGGTTTGGTGGGAAAGGTCTGCGCCTGTGCGGCGAAAGCGCTGGCCGACAACAGCGCGCACGCGAGGGTTCTGAACCACGCCATGGTGATCTCTCCAGTTCGGGGAAGGGCTCGATCATAATTAATCTGACCGCGATTGAATAACCGGCGCCTGCCGGGTGAGGGAATCCCGGCACGACCCGCCGGGTTCGACTACAGTCTCGCCTGACCCAGCCACCCGCAGAGGTCGGCGAGCCTTTTCCCTCCCTCACAGCCCCATCAATCGGTCGTTCCTTTTCATGCGTTGCCGCAGGGTTTCACTGCTCGCAAGCGTCGTCGTGACGCTCGCCGGATGCGCAGGCTCGGGTCCGGTGTCGGCACCCCCCGCACCGGAACGCACGGCCCTGCCCGCCGCGTGGCAGGCGCCCGTCGCGCATGGCGGCTCGATCACCGAGCTCTCTGCCTGGTGGGCCAAGGTGGGCGATGACACGCTGCCGGAACTCGTGGCGCTCGCGCAGGCGGCCAGCCCCTCGCTCTCCGCCGCCCAGGCGCGGCTCGAGCGGGCGCGGGCTGAGCTCGCGATTGGCCAGGCTGCGCTCGGCCCGACGCTGGACGCCTCTGCGAGCGCAACCCGGGGCAACACACAGTACCCCTTGCCGCTATCGCGGACCGCCGGGGCATCGCTCTCAGCGAGTTGGGAAGCCGACCTGTTCGGCCGCAATCGATTCGCAGCGCAGGCCGCACAGGCTCGCGCTGAAGCTGCGCAGTCGCTTTGGCATGATGCGCGTGTCGTGATTGCAGCGGAAACCGCGGTTCAATATCTGAGCCTGCGCTATTGCGAAGCCGTGCTCGAACAGCTGGCAGCCGATCTGCGGGCACTTGACGCGCTGACCCGCCTCGCTCGCCTCCATGCGCAAGCGGGGCTGCAAGCCCCGGCGGCCGCAGAGGGCGCGGCGGCCCGTCAGGCGGGCGCAAGCTCGCGCCTCCTTGCGCAGCAGGCAGCGTGCGACCTGGACGTGAAGGCGCTGGTTGCGCTCACCGCACTCGCCGAACCCGATCTTCGACAGCGCCTCGCCCGCCATACCGCGCGCGAGCTTGTGGTTCCGCCAGCGCTGGTCGTGCGGAGTCTGCCAGCGCAGGTGGTGGCGCAGCGCCCCGATGTGCTCGCCGCAGAACGCGAGGTGCTCGCCGCCGCCAGTCTGGTGGGTGAAGCGCGCACCCTGCGCCTGCCGCGGCTTTCACTGGGAGGCTCGATCGGGGCATTCAGCGTGCAGGGCGGGCCGCTGGCCGCGGATCTCAGCACCTGGTCGATCGGCCCGATCCGCCTGCAGGTGCCCGTGTTTGACGGCGGCGTGGCGCAGGCCCGCGTCCAGACGGCACAGGCCGAGTTCGATCATGCGGTCAGACAGTTCGATGCCAAAGCCCGTCAGGCAATTCGGGAGGTGGAGGAAGCGCTGGTGCAGACACACTTCACTTCGCAGCGACTCACCCAGGTGCGCGGCGCGCGCCTTGCGCTTGAGCGGTCGCTGCGCGCCGCCGAGCAACGCGTGGCCGCCGGCCTTGATTCCAGGCAGTCGCTGGAAGAGGCGCGACGTGCCGTGATCGACATTCGAATCAATGAACTGGCGACCGTGCGCGAGGGCCTGATCGCAGGCGTTTCACTCTATCGCGCCGCCGGTGGCGGATGGAACACCCCATGAAGCAATCATTTCCGAGCGGCGACCGGTTCATGATCATGCGCACCTCGCGAGCACGTGCAATCCGCGCTCTGGTGGTGGGCGCCGCGCTCGCCGTGATCGGCCCGATTTCGGGTGTGCCAGGCACCTTGAGCGCGGCCCAGACGGCAACGTCCAGACCGGCGCTCAGCGTATCGGCGATCACACCAACACGGGAGACGCTCGCCCTCCGCCTGCCTGCCAACGGCAGCATCGCCGCCTGGGATGAAGCCCCCATCGGATCAGAGACAACGGGTCTGCGCCTGACAGAGGTCCGGGTATCAGTGGGCGACACGGTCCGGCAAGGCGATGTGCTCGCCGTGTTCGCGTCGGCCACCCTGGAAGCAGACCTCGCACAGGCACAAGCCACCGTCAGGGAGCTTGAGGCACAGTGGTCGGAGGCTCGAGACAATGCCGAACGCGCACGGACACTGCGCGGCACCGAGGCACTGAGCGCCACGCAACTCGCCCAGTACCTGTACGCCGAACAGGTCACCATCGCACGTCTTGAGGGCGCTCGCGCCCA
Organism: Burkholderiaceae bacterium; assembly: GCA_049423065.1. Lineage (GTDB taxonomy): Bacteria > Pseudomonadota > Gammaproteobacteria > Burkholderiales > Burkholderiaceae_E > SYIM01. Next base: position 2,047 of record JBMSQB010000015.1, on the reverse strand, counting down.
GGAACAGGGGGTACGCGCTCGACTGGCGCAAACCCGCATCCTCGCGCCTGACAGCGGCATCATCAGCGCCCGTCCGGCGAGTGTCGGTTCGGTGCCTCAGCCTGGACAGGAGTTGTTTCGCCTGATCCGCCAGGGTCGACTGGAATGGCGCGCCGAGGTCACATCGGACGAACTGCTGCGTATCAAGCCCGGCACGTCGGCTCAGCTCGACCTGCCCGGTGGCATCACCATGGGTGGCCGGGTCAGGATGCTGGCACCGCTGGTCGATCCGCAGACGCGCAATGCAGTGGTCCATGTTGACGTCGCCGCCATGAACAGCCCGGATGGCGCCCGGCTTCGCCCCGGCATGTTTGTGCGCGGCCGATTTCTGCTTGGTGAGACCAGCACGCTGGTGGTGCCGCAGTCGGCCATCGCCATGCGCGATGGCTTCAGCTACGTGTTTCGGATCGAGTCTGATCAGCGCGTGACGCAACTGCGAATCCAGACCGGAAGAATCACGGCAGAGCGCGTGGAGATCGTGTCCGGCCTGAAGGGTGACGAGACCCTGGTCGCAACCGGCGCCGGGTTTCTCAACGACGGAGATCAGGTCCGCGTGGTGCCCGCCCCCGCTGGCCGGCGCTGAGCAAGGACCCGCCCATGTTCAACGTCTCCGCCTGGTCGATCCGGAACCCGATTCCGGCGATTCTGCTTTTCGTTCTGCTCTGTTTCGCAGGCGCGGTGGCTTTTCGCGCAATGAAGGTCCAGAACTTTCCCGATATCGATCTGCCCACCATTGTGGTGAAAGCCGCCCTGCCTGGCGCTTCGCCCTCCTCGCTTGAAAACGACGTCGCCAGAAAAATCGAGAACGCGATCGCCTCGGTGCAGGGGCTGCGGCATATCACCACTCGAATTCAGGATGGCGCGCTGTCGCTCACCGCCGAGTTCCGCCTCGAAAAACCGGTACAGGAAGCGCTCGACGACGTCCGGTCTGCGGTCCAGCGGGTGCGCTCGGACCTGCCCGCCGATCTGCGCGAACCGATTGTCCAGAAACTCGATATTGCCGGGCAACCAGTACTGGCCTACGCGGTGAGTTCCAGCCGCATGGACGATCAGGCGCTGAGCTGGTTCATTGACAACGAATTGTCGCGAGCGCTCCTCGCAGTGCCAGGCGTGGGCTCGGTCAATCGCGTCGGGGGCGTCGACCGCGAGGTACGCGTGGCGCTCGATCTCGCCCGCCTCCAGGCGCTGGGTTTGAGCGCGGCCGAGGTATCACGCCAGTTGCGGCAGGTTCAGCAAGAGAGCGCTGGCGGCCGCGCCGATGTCGGAAGCGCCGAGCAGCCGATCCGCACCCTTGGCGTGGTAAAGAGCGCCGCCGAACTGGCAGCCATCGACATTACCGTCGGCGCCGGCCCCGGGTCAGCGCACGGGTCTTCCAATGTGATGGCGGGCGGCAGCGGCACCCGGCGAAGCGTGCGACTCGACCAGATTGCTGCCATTACCGACACGCACGCCGACCCGCGCTCGGCCGCTCTTCTCGATGGCAAGCCGGTGGTGGGCTTTGAGGTGTCACGCAGCCGTGGCGAGAGCGAAGTGGCAGTGGGCAAAGCGGTTCGGTCGGCTCTGGAACGCCTGTCGCGCGAGCATCCTCATGTTCGCCTGACCGAGGCCTTCGATTTCGTCACACCCGTTCAGGACGAATACGACGCATCGTTGATTCTTCTGTACGAGGGCGCAATTCTGGCGGTGCTGGTGGTATGGCTGTTTCTGAGGGACATCCGCGCCACGCTGGTATCGGCGGTGGCCCTGCCGCTATCGGTGATCCCGGCCTTCATCGGCATGGCGTGGCTTGGATTCTCGGTCAACGTCGTGACCCTGCTCGCGCTTTCGCTGGTGATCGGCATCCTGGTTGATGACGCCATCGTGGAGGTCGAGAACATCGTTCGACATCTGCGGATGGGCAAGTCCCCCTATCAGGCTGCAATGGAAGCCGCCGACGAGATCGGCCTTGCGGTCATCGCCACCACCTTCACGCTGATCGCGGTGTTTCTGCCAACCGCTTTCATGAGCG
>JBMSQB010000014.1:0-61185 GCA_049423065.1 Burkholderiaceae bacterium | reverse complement strand
CCCGCCATGGTGAGCAGCGGCAGCCCCACCCACAACGCGTCAGCCGCCGTGGCGCCTGCGTTGTAGGGATGGTTGTCCAGGAACAGATCGGCAAGCGGCATGCGCGCCAAATATTCGGCGTGGCTGGTGCGCGGCGCAAGAATGATCCGATCACGCGGCAAGCCGTGCGAGGCGGCGGCGGCGAGCAAATTCGCCGTGGCCACCGGGTTGTCATCAAGCAGCCACAGCACGCTGTTGGGCACGCGATGCAGCACCCGCATCCAGACCGCAAACATCGCGGGGTCGAGCTTGTAGCTGTTGTTGAATGACGTAAAGATGAACTTGTCGGTGGGCAGCCCAACGGCTTCGCGCGTGGGCGTGGGGTTGGCCATTCGGCCGCGATCGCCCGGCTGGAATACCGTGGGCAGGGCAATCACTTTCTCGCTGTAAAAGCGCTCGTCATCTTCGGGCACACACCAGCGGTCGGTGATGGCGTAGTCAATCCAGGGCAAGCCGCTGGTACCAATCAACCCAAGCCAGGTGACTTGAACCGGGGCAGGGCGCGACGCGCAGATGGCGGGCCGCGCGCCGGCGGACAGGCCCTGCAGGTCAATGACAATGTCGATACCGTCGGCGGCGATGCGTTCGGCCACTTGCCGGTCGGTAAGCGATTTGACGATGGTGAGCCGGTCAAACGCCGACTTCAGGCGTTGCCGCAAGGGCGAGCCGTCTTCGGGGCTCCAGCAATAGCCGTGAATCTCGAAGCGGCTGCGGTCGTGCGATTCCAGCAGCCCGCCAAGGAGCAACCCCACCGGGTGCATGCACAGATCACCGCTGACATACGCAACGCGCAGGCGCTCGCCCGCGCCCGGGCGACGCGCGCTCGTGCGCGAGGTGAGCGGCACGGTATCGGCAATGAGTTGCCGGTAGGTGCGCTCGACAAACGTTCGAGCGGCAAGCAATTGCAGGCCAGGGTCGTCGGCCAGACCCAGCATGGCCATGGGGGAGGTGGCAATCAGCTGGGTGTTTGCGCCAATGCCCGGGATGGGGCTCCAGACCGGCCACTTGCATTGCCGCTGCCGCAGCCGAATGACATGCTGCAGCACCTCATATTGATTGCCGTCGATTTTCAGACTGTCGAGCAGACACTGCTCGGCTTCGGCGAATTCGCGCTCGCGCTCGAGTACGCGCCCCAGGTTGTTGAGCGCCATGCGCTCAAGCTCGGGATCAGGTTGTTTGGCGGCTCGGGCCAGCTCGCGCGCATGGCGCCAGGCACTGAGCGCTTCTTGCGCGCGGCCCAGGGCGTCAAGCCTTGAACCCAGGTTGACCCAGGCCTGCACAAAATCGGGCGCAATGCGGATGGCCTCTCTGTAGGCGGCTTCGCCGGCAGCGTGATCAGTCTTGGAGAGCTCGGTGCCCAGGTTGAACCAGATCAGGTGCGCGCCGGGCGCGCCCTTGGACGATTCAAGCCACTGACGGTAGTGGGCGAGGGCTGCATCGCGCTGGCCGGCACTCATGAGTGCCTCGGCCTGCTGCACAACCTGGGCAATGGTGGCGCGTGCGGCTGCGGGGGGTGTCGTGGCCGGTGTAGCCAGCCGCGGCGGTGAGGACGCCTTCCCTGCTTTAGAGGAATTCCGTTGCCCAACCGCGCTTCGTGAAGCCTTGACCATCCGTGCTTGCTCCAACGCCTGTCCTATTGCATCTGTCTGCTTGACCCCTTGTCAAGCATCAGCGCAGGGATCTACCGCGGGCGTTGCTAGCAGGAAACATGCCGCGCCCCTGTCGGAAAAGCTGGCACGGGCTTTGCTGTCGACGGGGTGTCCCGAAACTGGAGCAATCCATGACCAACTTGGCTTCCCCGCAGACACAACGAGAGATTCTCATTTCGAGAGGCCCTCGCACTGTCGGCTTCCCGACGCCAGACCAGATTCGGGCGTCTATCCAGCAACTGGTGGCGGACAACGAAATCGACCAGGCCCATTCACTTGCGGAAGAAGGTCTTTCGACCTATCCCGAAAGTGAGGGGGTGATCGCGATCGCTGCCCTGGTCTGCATCGTACGTCAGGACTGGCCACTTGCCACGACGTTGCTGGAAAAACTGGTCTCTCTCCAAGGCGATAAGGCGTCGGAATGGACGCAAATGATGCTGGAGCGTGCGCGCAAGTGCCGCGGCAATACGGTGCCCAACGAACGGCAAATGCTTGCCGGCGCGGCGCGATAAACGAAAGAACAGTGAGGTCACTTAAATGACTATTATCAATACCAACGTCAAGGCGCTGTTTGCTCATCAGGCGCTCAAGGTTAACGATCGTTCGATGACTGACAGCATGAATCAGTTGTCGACCGGCAAGCGAATCAACTCCGCGAAAGATGACGCGGCGGGTCTTGCGATCGGCACGCGAATGACCGCCGACCTGCGCGGGATCGCGGTGGCCATCCGCAATGCCAATGACGGCATTTCAATGATGCAGACCGCCGAGGGCGCGCTGGGCGAGATTTCCAACATGCTCCAGCGGATGCGCGAGCTGGCCGTGCAGGCTGCCAACGGCACGATGAGCCGCGGCAACCGCGAGGCGCTGCAGGCGGAGATGGACCAGTTGATCGCCGAGATCGACAACGTGGCCCAGACCACCAACTTCAACGGCATCAAGCTCATCAACGGCACCAACAATCCGGTGATGCTGCAGACCGGTGTTCGCGAAGGCGAGCAGGTTCAGGTGGGCGTTGTGGATGGTCGCGCCAAGAGCCTGGGCTTGCAGGGCTATGCGGTTGAAGGCGAAATGACGAGCGGCCGCGTGGGCAACATCGCCGCGATTGACGCCACCGACGATGCGCTGATCAACGACAAGCCTGCGTTCGCAACGACAACCACGGTGCCACTCAGCAATACCAACGCAGCCAAGGTCCTGGCGTCGGCGATCAACACCAATATCGGGCAGCATCAGGTCAAGGCCACCGCGTTCAACACGCTGCGCGGCACGACGCCAACCGCCGAATCGTTTGCAACGGGCGCTTTGAGGGTCAACGGCAAGGATGTTGGCGCTGCAGGGTCGGTGGCTGAATTGGTGGCGAACATCAATCGGGATGTGGGCGGCATTACCGCAACACTCTCGCAAGCAGGAACGATCGAGCTCTCCAACGACACGGGCGAGGACATCATCATTGGTGCAAACTCGACTGCCGGGTTTGTGGCAGGCACCTTCACCGGCTATCTGTCGCTCGACAGCCTCGAGAACAAGGGCATCAAGCTCTTTGCGCGCAGCGACGCCAACGGCTACCCGGGCGGTATCGGCACAGTGGCCGATTTGCAGCGAATGGGCCTCAATGAGACGCAGAACGGATCTTCGTTCACGGGGGTGTCGGTTTCCACCGGCGCACTCACCGTGACCGACGATATCCGGATCAACGGCGTCCGGATCGGAACATCCGCCGACTCATCGGCGATCGCCAAGGCCTCCACCATCAACCTGGTGGCGGAACAGTCTGGCGTGAAAGCCAGCGCGGTGACTGAAGTTCAGGTGGGTGTCAACCTGAACAATCTGGCGCAGGCGGCCATGTCGATCAACGGCGCGGCAATTGATACCACCAACGGCGTGCTGACGCTGGCGGATCTGACCTCCAGGATCAACGCTGCGGGTGTCAACGGCATCATCGCTTCGGCGAGCGAGTCGGGTGTGCTGATCCTGAAGTCGGCGGGTGGCGCCGACATCACTGTTAATGACACCAGTGGTACGGCGCTCATTACCGGTGCGTCATCGCTGAGCGGTGATCAGGCAACCGGAACGCTGGGAGCGGGCAACACTGGTCTTACGGTCAAGGGGCGTGTGACGCTGTATTCCGATGTTGGAGCGCAGATCCGCGTTGAAGCGGAGGCTACGGCCTCGCTTGCCAAGATAGGCATTGCCGCGCAGGGTGGGTCTGATGTGTTGGTGGGCGGTGCGCTGACCATCGTCACGCAAGAGGCTGCGGGCCGCGCGCTCACCAAGATCGACAAGGCGCTGGATCAGATTCTGGTGAATCGGGCCACGCTGGGTGCCTTCCAGAACCGGCTGACGGTTGCGGTGGACAGCCTCATGACGACGAGCGGCGCATTGAATCAGTCGCGAAGCCGGATCATGGACGCCGACTATGCGCAGGTGAGTACGGAATTGGCGCGCAACCAGATCATCCAGCAGGCCGGTACCGCGATTCTTGCCCAGGCCAATACCAGTCAGCAGTCGGTGCTTCAGCTGCTCCAGGGCTAAGGGATTATTCTCAGGGCTTCGACGTTTGAACGGAGGCTCGCATGGCAACCCTGGCCGATGCGCTGGCGCTTCATCGCGCAGGAAAATTCGAGGAAGCGGGCGCACTGTACGACAGGGTGCTCGAGGTTCATCCCGAACAGCCGGATGCACTGCATCTGAGGGGCGTGGTGCACATGCAGCGCGGCGAGCTGCGCGAGGCCGTACGTCTGATTGGCAAGGCGATTGTGCTGCGCCCGGGCGATGCCGCTTTTTACTCGAATCTGGCGGCTGCGCTGTATCGGCTGCAGATGTTCGACCAGGCCATGCAGTATGCGCAGCGTTCGATCGCGATGGATGCGGGATCGTTCCAGTCAAGAATGGTGCTCGCGCAGTGCTTTGAGGCGACGCAGCAGTGGCGAGAGGCCGCCGATGCATATCGCGACGCACTTGCGATCGATCCCAAAAACCGGAATCTGATCAATGGCCGCCTGGCAGCGCTTCAGGCGCTGGAGAGCCATGATGAGGTGATTGAATTCATTGACTCGTTGTCGGTCCCTTTGGATGACGGGCTTCGTATTTCCAGGTCGCAGGCGCTGCGCGAGCTGAAGCGGTTTGATGAGGCACTTGCCGCGATGCGGGAGTGTCAGGCGCAAAAGGGGCACGACTGGCATGTGAACATGCTCAAGCTCATGCTTGATCGTCGTGATCCCGACGGCGCGCTGCCGCATGGTCAGGCACTGCTGGAAGCCAAGGACACGCTGGCCGGGCAGCGATTGGGCGAAGCGCGTGCGCGGGAACTTCGGGCGGCCTGGCCATTGAGCGTGCCGCCTTTTCGGCCGAATGATGCCGAGGCGCCAGAGCGAAATGTGATCTGCTTCAGCCTCTGGGGCGACAACCCCAAGTACACCTACAACGCGGTGCTGAATGCCAAGAAGGTGCCGCTGGTGTATCCGGGGTGGAGCGCCCGGTTTTACGTTGACGATACCGTGCCGACCGAGATCGTGCAGGCGCTCGTCGATTACGGCGCGCGGGTCATCCCGGTGGCCTCTGACGCCCGCACGCATCTGAAACTCTTCTGGCGATTTCTTGCAACTGACGACCCGACGGTAGAGCGTTTCCTTTGCCGCGACTGCGATGCAGTGGTCAACCACCGGGAGCACGCCGCGGTGGAAGAGTGGCTGGCGTCGGGGCGGAAGTTTCATGTGATGCGCGACCATCCTGAGCATGCCGAGCTGATCATGGCCGGGATGTGGGGAGGCGTTGCCGGTTTCCTTCCGCGCTTGAGCGATCAGGCGGTTGAGTACTACGAAAGTCATGAACCCAAGTGGCGCTGGATCGATCAGGATTTTCTTCGCGACAGGGTGTGGCCCCTGATCAAGACCGACTGCCTGGTGCATGACGACTTTTACATCATGGGTGGTGAATGCCGGCGTTTTCCGCCGGGTTCGGAACTGCCGGAAAACGAACACGTCGGGGGATACCGCCTCCGGTTTGCAGCGGAGCAGGAGCATGCCGCGAAGTCGAATTGATTATTTTGTTGGCGACGACCCCCCGGGCGCTACGCGATCCCTTTCTGTCGGCGCTGGCGTCGCGCCGATCGCACCGATCAGCGGCGTGCGCAGCGTTCAAGCGGCACGCGGGCTGAGTGGCGCTTCGTCTTCCGGCGTGAGCCCGGTCGCAGGCAATTTGGCGGGCCAGCCCGATTGCCGTCGATGTCAGCACTTTGCCGTCTCGTGGGACCCTGCGGTTCCTTACCTCTGCCGCGGCTTCGGGTTCAAGAGCCGCGTTCTGCCTGCGCACGAAGTGCTGCAGGCCGATGGTCACCCCTGTCGTCTCTTCGCCGCCAGAAGCTAGCGGGTTGTCGGATTCCCGGCTCCGCCGATTGGTCTATGGTAAGTAACTGTTTATATTGATATTTATGCGCTGGCACGTCGATTGCTATTCCGTCCTCGGGAAAACCAATTCAGGACGTGGGTGGTATCGATGTCTGAACAGTCTGCAAGCATTGTCTGGTTCGACCTGGTCGAAAGGCTGGGCGAAATCGAGAGGGAACGACTGATCGAGGCCGGTTTGCGGCCGCTTCCAGTTCGCAACATTGCCGAGGCTGTGACGCTCGCGCCGTCGGTGGACCGGGTGGTGGTTCGTCCGGTTGACGACACGGCAGTGATCGCCGAGCTGCGCAAGCGCTTCGCCCAACTTGGCAAACGGCCAGCGTTGATTGCGCGCATCGACCGTGATCGCTTCGAGCTCGCCGTTCAGGCGATGCGTGACGGTGCCGACAATGTCATCGCTGCCGATGATTTTTCGACCGCCACCTGGAAGCAACGGCCTCGTGCTGCAGTCATGCCCAGCACCGAGAGCCGCGAAAAGACCTACGTCTTCACCGACCCGAACAGTCAGACGCTGCTTGCGCTTGCGCAGCGTGTCGCGCGTTCGGACATCTCGGTGCTGGTCTCGGGCCCGACCGGGGTCGGTAAAGAGGTGATGGCGCGGGTGCTGCACGAGTCTTCGCCGCGGAGCAAGGCACCGTTTGTGGCGCTCAATTGCGCGACGCTGCCCGAGTCGCTGATCGAAAGCATCCTGTTCGGTCATGAGAAGGGGTCGTTTACCGGTGCCGCGCAGAGTCGCGTCGGGCTGTTTGAGCAGGCCAATGGCGGCACGCTCTTTCTCGACGAGATCGGCGAGATGCCGTATCCGCTTCAGTCGAAACTGTTGCGCGTGCTTCAGGAGCGCGAATTGACGCGTCTGGGCAGCAACCACACAGTCAAGCTCGACTTTCGTCTGGTGGCAGCGACCAACCGCGATCTGCGGGCCGGCATTGCCGCGCGTGAGTTCCGCGAAGATCTCTATTTCAGGGTCAGCGCCTTTCGGCTGGCGATTCCCGCGCTGGCCGATCGGCCGGGCGATATCTTGCCGCTCGCAGCGCTCTTTTTGGTGAAGCATTCGAACGGCGCCCAGCCGCCGCTCTTGTCCAGGCCCGCTGGTGAGGCGTTGCTCGCCTACCGTTGGCCAGGCAATGTTCGCGAACTCGAAAATGTCATGCAGCGCGCGCTCGTACTCTGTACGGGCGGCCTCGTTGAGAGTGAGCATCTGGTGTTCGACGACCTCGCGACCGACGGATTCGCGGGTGGCCTCTACGGCGCGGAAGCGCCTGCAATGGTGCAGCCGGTGTCGGCTTATTCGCCGATGGGGGGCGCGGGAGCCGCTCCGATGCGCGGCCATTCGATGATGGGTGGCGATGCGCACGCGCATCCCCTGTCGATGCCCGCCTCGGACGAGGGGCTTCAATCCAGCGTGCGCGCCACCGAGTATCAGGCCATCATGAATGCCATCCGTGGCAGCACCAGCCGCAATGAAGCGGCCGCGCGGCTCGGGATCAGTCCCCGGACCTTGCGCTACAAGCTCGCCCGACTTCGCGACCCGATGGGTAGTGGCATGGTGGCGCTTGGCGAAGGAGTCGCATGATGATCGAACGTACCCATGCGGCCAACGTCGAATCGATGCTGAGCCAGATCAGAAAGTTTCAGACGCAGATCAGCACGCAGGCCGACACGGCCTCTGCGATTGCCTCCGGACCGCAGACCCGGCAGGTTGAAAAAGCCGGATTCAGCGATGCGGTCAAGAATGCGATTTCGGCGGTCAATGAATCGCAGGCGAATGCGCGGGCGGCAGCCGAAGCCTATGAGCGCGGCGCAGAGATTCCGCTCGCCGAGGTGGTCCTGGGTATGCAGAAAGCATCGCTTGCGTTCGAAGCCACGCTGCAGGTTCGCAACAAGGTCCTCAAGGCGTATGAGGACATCCTCAACATGCCGGTCTGACGCGCGACAATCATCCGAGTTGAATCATGGCTACAACGACCGCTCCTGGACAGGCACCCGCCCGTCCGAATGACCCCCAGACGCCTGCGCCAACGGAGAATTCGCTGCCGGTTCCCCGGCCGGGCGCTTCACCGCCCGTTGCGGCCAACCCTGGTACGCCGCCGGCTGGTGGCGTAGCCTCTGCACTTTCTCGCCTGCCGGCGTTCTTCCCCGCCGGCGCATTCGCTGGCATGGGCGATCTGTTCAAGCAGCCCGCGGTCAAGAAGTCGATGCCGGTCATCCTGTCGGTTCTTGTGCTGATGCTGTTCGGCGCCATGTTTCTCTGGATTCAGACGCCGTCGCCGCAGTGGCGGGTGCTGCTGCCGGGCATCAGCGAGACCGATCGTCAGGCGGCCTTGGAAGCACTCAAGGCCGGCCGCTTCGATGCCAAGGTCGACCCCGAAAACGGCAATCTGATCGTACCGCCCGCCCGCTATCACGAAGCGAGGATGCTGCTTGCTTCGCAGGGCCTGCCCAAGGGCGCCGTATCGGGTGGGCTGGATTCGCTGAAGGGTCAATCGGCAATGACCACCAGCCAGTTCATGGAACAGGTTCGGTTCAACGCTGCGATCGAGCAGGAACTTGCAAGAAGCGTGATGACGATAGGTTCCATTCGCGCGGCGCGCGTGCATCTGGCAATGCCGCGGCAAAGCCCGTTCATTCGAGAGCGGATTGCGCCCAAGGCTTCAGTGGTGGTGACGCCCCATCAGGGGCGGATGGTGTCGCCGGCGCAGGTGAGGGCCATCGTTCAGTTGATCTCCTCGAGCGTGCCGTATCTTCCCGCCGAGAATGTGTCGGTGGTGGATGACGAAGGCAATCTGCTGAGCGACGCACCCAGCGAAGCGGCAATGGGGCTCACGAATGCGCAGCTGCAGCACAAGCGCCAGGTGGAGCGCGAGTACCGCACCCGTGTGATGCAGATTCTCTCGCCGGTGGTGGGTGAGCACAATGTCAAGGCGCAGGTGGATATCCGCCTCGATTTCACCCAGCAGGAAGTGACTTTCGAAGACTTCGATTCACGTCGTGAGGGGCCGAAGACGCGTTCGGAGGTGCTGGCTGAAGATCGCACCGCACGTCCCGATGCGCAGGGGATCCCGGGGTCGCTCTCGAATCAGCCGCCGCCCGATGCCCGGTTCAGCCCGAACGCATCGGCCACGCCAGAACCGGTTGCAACCGCTGGCTCCCTCAGCAAGCGCAGCACGCGCAACTTCGAGCTGGATCGGACCGTTCGCCACATCAAGAATCCGACTGGCACGATCGAGCGGATGTCGGTGGCGGTGGTGATTCACGACCCGGTGGGCCAGGAAAACGCCCAACCCGACAAGCAGGCGCGATTCACTTCGGGTGAGATCGAGCGGCTGACAGATCTGGTGCGCGGGACAATCGGGTTTGATGAGAAGCGCGGCGATGTGGTGACGCTGGTCACCGCCAAGTTCGAGCCGGTTGCAGCGGCGGGTCCGCCGGTGGCCTGGTATGAAAGTGAAACCCTGATCGGTGCGATCAAGAGTAGCGTCGCGGCGCTGGTTTTTGTGATGATCCTGCTCTTTATCGTGCGTCCGGTGATGCGGGCCTTTCTGCCGGCGCCGGTTGCAGTGCCGGATCCCAAGCTTGCGGGGCTGCTGCTCGGGCCGGACGGCAAGCCGATTCTCGGGCCCGACGGCAAGCCGCTCGATGCGGCGGCGATCGCGGCGGCTGCGGCCGCGGCCAGCGCGGCAGGCGCCGATGGCGAGAAGGGCGACAAGAAAGAGGGCGACAAGGATGGCGACAAGGACGACGACAAGGACGAACTCGAAGAGGGCATGATCGAAATCGCCGAGGGTGAAACGCTGGAAGACATCAAGGCGCGGCTCAAGCCCAAGAAATCGGCGATCTCGATTGATATGCTTGATACTGCGAACACCTATGACGACAAGGTGGCCGTTATCCGGATGCTCGTCTCCGAAGATTCCAAGCGGGTGGCGAGCGTGCTGAAGAACATGATCAAGCAGTGAGCAAACTGACTGCTGCGAACTGCGGGGTGATGCGACATGGCTGAGGACAAAGCGAAAGCTGCCGGCAAGGGCGGCAAAGACGACAAGGCTGCGGACAAGGATCCCAAGGCCAAGGATGCCAAGGGCGGTAAAGACGCCAAGGGCGGCAAGGACGGAAAGGATCCGAAGGCAGCGGGGGCGAAGGAAGCCGAGAAGTCGGCGCCAGCCGCACCTGCGGTTGATGAAGGAACCGCTGCCAAGGCGCGTGAAGAGGTTGACAACCTGTCGAATACCGAGCGCGCGGCGGTTCTGCTGCTGCTGCTCGGTGAGCAACAGGCTGCCGACATCATCCAGTATCTTGACCCCAAGGAAGTGCAGGCCCTGGGCGCTGCGATGGTGGCCGTGGTCGACTTGTCGCAGGACGCAGTCAACATCGTGCTGGACGACTTCATTGCCACGATCCGCAAACAGACCACCCTCGGGTTGGGATCGATCGATTACGTCGAGAATGTTCTGAAGAAGGCGCTCGGCGAGGACAAGGCCGCGTCGGTGCTGGGGCGCATCATGCCCGGATCAGCCAGCCGCGGGCTCGAGATCCTTCGCTGGATGGATGCACGCTCAATTGCCGAGATGATCCGGCTCGAGCACCCGCAGGTGATTGCCATCATTCTCTCGGTGCTCGAATACGAGGTGGCGGCCGATGTGCTGAACTTCCTGCCGGGCGAATCGCGTCCTGAAATCATGCAGCGTGTGGGCGCACTGGAGACCGTGCAGCCGGCGGCCATGCGCGAGCTCGAGCAGATCATGAAGACGCAGTTTTCGAACAACTCCTCAGCCAAAAGCTCAAGTTTCGGTGGTGTCAAAACAGCTGCCAAGATCATGAACTTCGTGAAGGTGGATATCGAATCGAAGCTGATGGGTGGGCTGGTCGAGATGGATCCCGATATTGCGCAGCGCATTCAGGACAACATGTTCACCTTCGACAACCTGATCAATGTCGACAACCGCAGCATCCAGACGCTCATGCGCAACATCGAGCCTGATCTGCTGATGACCGCGTTGAAAGGCGCCGACGAAGCCGTCAAGCAGAAATTCTTCGACAACATGTCGGCGCGCGCGCGGGTCATGTTTATCGACGACATGGAGGCCAAGGGTCCGCTGCGGATTTCCGACGTTGAAGACGCCCAGAAATCGGCCATGCGCATTGCACGCAAACTGGCGGATGCGGGCGAGCTGGTGCTTGCAGGCCGTGGGGATGACTTCGTCTGATGGCGCGCTCAAAACGCAAGGCGGATCCGTTCGAGTTCCGGCCGGCCGACATTGAGCCGAAGCGGCTGCCGGAGGAGCAATGGGAGCCCAATCTGCTGTTTGGCGAGCGGGCGCCCGTACTGAACCTCACGCAGGATGAACTGCCGCCGGACATGGAGCCGGCCTCCGATGACCCAAGAGAAGACACGGGCCCGGGCTCGGCCGCGCTCGCGTCGATGTTCGAGGCGCTCCCGATCGAGTGGGTGACCGGTGAGCCGGCGGTGGAAACGCTGCGCTTCGAGCTGACCGATGGCCTGCGCTATGTGGGCGATCTGGCCGATGACGAAACAGACGACTTCGAGGAAGAGTCGTCGTTGTCGAGTGAGACGTCGGCCGATGGCAACGGGGATGCTTTGCTGAGCGATGACTCGGGCACCGATACCGAACCGTCTGAGGATCACCTCGCAGAGTCGGAGCCGCTTGATGCCGGGTTTTCCGACGCGTCTGACCCTGAAGCTGAGGATCCTGCCAATGAGGCCGATTCCGAGCTGACCGAGTCCGACGAAGTCATGCCCGAGGGTGCGATCGGTGAGGCTGAACACCTCGCGGCGCTGGATGCGGCGCGCGAGGAGGCGCTCGAGCAGGGCAGGGCAGAGGGGCTTGCCCAAGGTCTCGAGCAGGGTCGCGAGCAAGGACTCGCAGAGGGTCTGGCGCGGGGTCAGGAAGAGGCGCGACAAAGGCTTGAGGCCGACTATTCCGAGCGTCAGCAGGCGCTCGAAGAACTTTTCAAGGGGGTGGCAGCGGCCACCTCGGATTCGCACCGACTGTTTGCGCCGATGAAGCGGCTCGCGCTTCATCTGGCCGAGCAATTGGTGCGCGGCGAGTTGAGTCTGTCGGGCGAGGCCATCAACCGGCTGGTTGAGCATGCGCTGATCGAAGTCGAGCGCGCGCCGGGCAATGACCTGCTGCTGCTGCTCAACCCGGAGGATCTCGAACGCTGGAAGCGCGTGGCGCCCGCATCGCTTGATTCGCTTGAGGTGCGCGCCGACCCCTCGCTCTCGATTGGGAGTGTGAGGGTGAGTGCCGGGGAAAGCATCATCGAGGACCTGGTGGAGCATCGGCTGCATCAGATGGCCGCGAGGCTTTTGGGCGAGGCGCCTGCGCGCGGCTTTTCGCGAATGACGTCGCTGCGACTGAACACCGGCGCGCCCGAGGATATTTCCGATGTCGGCTGATTTCGACAGCGAGGTCGATCTCGCGATCGATCGCGTTCACGCGCCGGGCATTCAGCGGCGAGGCACGCTCGCGCGCGTGGTGGGTCTCACACTCGAGGCCCGAGGCATCATGGCGCCAGTGGGCTCACAGTGTGTGGTGGATGCGGCCCACGGCAGGCAGATCGAAGCGGAGGTGGTGGGCTTTCACAACGACACGCTCTATCTCATGCCGTTTCATGATGCAGCAGGTGTTGCGCCTGGGGCCGCAGTGCGGCTGGCGGGCAGCGCCTCCACCGTGATGCTGGGCGAGGCGTTACTGGGCCGGGTCATAGACGGGCTGGGGCGCCCCCTGGACGGCAAGCCCGCGCCCGACTGCCGGGATCCGGTGGGTCTGCAGGGCATGCCGCTCAACCCGATGGAGCGCGGACCGATCCGCGATGTGCTTGATACCGGCGTGCGTGCGGTCAATGGTCTTCTCACCATGGGCCGCGGTCAGCGGATTGGGCTGATCGCAGGCTCCGGCGTGGGCAAGAGCGTGCTTCTCGGCATGATGACCCGCTTCACCAACGCCGATATTGTCGTGATCGGCCTGATCGGGGAGCGTGGTCGCGAGGTGCAGGAGTTCATCACCGAGTCGCTGGGCGAGGAAGGGCTTTCCCGTTCGGTGGTGGTGGCGGCGCCAGCCAATGTGTCGGCAGTTCAGCGCCTGAAGGCGGCGCATCTGGCTCACGTCATTGCGGAGTATCACCGCGACGCAGGTCGTCATGTTTTGCTGCTGCTCGACAGCCTGACCCGGGTGGCGCATGCGCAGCGTGAAATTGGTCTTGCGATTGGCGAGCCGCCAGCCTCCAAAGGGTATCCGCCGTCCGTGTTCAGTCTGCTGCCCAACCTGATCGAACGGGCGGGCGTAGGGCGGGGCGGGCATGGGTCGATCACGGCAATCTATACGGTGCTGGCGGAGGGCGATGACCGCTCGGATCCCATCGTTGATATTGCCCGCGCGTCGCTTGACGGGCAGGTGATGCTGTCGCGGGCGCTGGCCGATGCGGCGCACTACCCGGCAATTGATCTCACAGGTTCGGTGTCGCGGGTTGCGCAGAACATTCTTCCGCCGGAGCAGATGCGGATTGCCAATCGCTTTCGCAGGCTCTGGACGCTTTATCAGCAAAACGCCGACCTGATTCAGGTGGGCGCCTATCAGGCAGGCACCAATCCTGAACTTGACGAGGCGATCCGGATGCGGAGTCAGCTTGAGCAGTTTCTTCGTCAAGATATGCATGAACGTGCCGATTACCTGTCTACCCAAGCTGGGTTGCTCAAAGTGATGGGAGGCTAGTGTGGATCGTCGTCATTGCTGGGAAGTGTTGCTGGACCGGAGCGCCAAGGCGGTAGACCTTGCCCGCCAGGGCTGCCTGCGGGCGGCAGCGCGGGTGTCGCAACTGGAAGCCCAGATGCAGCGTCTTCAGGATCTCTATGCCGATTACACGCAGCGGTTGCGAGAGGGCCAGGACAGGGCGCATGGCATTTCGCAGACGGTGTCGTACCGGAATTTTCTGGTGCAAATCGGCGGGCTGATGGAGCGCACGATTCAGGACATGAACGCGGCCAGGGCGGTGCACGCCGCCGCGCTTCGCGATCTGCAGCGTACCGAGCAGGAGCAGAACAAATACGAGGCGCTGATCGAGCGCGAAGATCTCAAGGCGCACGAGGCAGCAGAAAAGGTGGAGCAGCGCGCCTTCGAAGAACTGGCGATCAATCGTTACATTCAGCAGCAACGCGCCGCCTGAGATTTTCTGCGGCAGAAAATGAAACGGGCCCCTGGGGGCCCGTTCGCTTTTGGGCTGGCGGTGTCGCCAGCCAGTTGGCTTTACGCCGCCATGCGGGAAATCGAGGCATCAACCGGGGGCTGGATGGTGGCCCAGGCTTCCCGGATTTCGCCCATCAGCCCGCGGAGCTCGACGATGATGGCTGCGTCGTTGTTGGCGTTGGCGTGAATGAGGCGACGCGAGACGTAGGCATAGAGTTCGTCGAGATTGGACGCGAGTTCGCCGCCTTTTTCATGATCGAGCGATGCCTGAAGGCCCAGCACGATGCGGCTTGCGCGCGAGATGCTTTCCCACTTGCCGTTGATGTCGTTGCGCTGGATTTGGGCCTCGGCCATCACCAGCGTGTCGATCAGGGCGTCAAACATCATCTTGATCAGCCCGACCCGGTCGGAACTGGCGACGTCTGCCTGGACTTTAACCGAACCGTACTCGCCAAGTGCCCGCTTGTTCATTCGCATGTTGTCTGCTCCAGCAGCGTTGTCCGACCTGAAAGAGGTATCGGCCTTAATTCGTCCGACTTGAGGCGGGGGCATCCTGGTTTTGATCGCCGCGATTTCCCCCATTAGGGTATCGGTCGATCGCCGGCCAGCTTGAGCCTGGTCAAACGACTGTCCGCTGGTCTTCGCAGGGTGGCCGTTCGGGGAGAAATGGCTTGTGGACCGCGGCTGCTGGGGCGTCAACTGCGGTTCTGTTGATCCATGAAACGGTGAGCGACTCATGAATGCGCCCGACTTGCCCAGTATTCCCCGACTTGTGTGCACGACGTCCGAAGCGGCGCGTCGGCTCGGCCTGTCGAGTACGACCGTCCAGGTGATGGTGGAGCGCGGGGAACTGATGGCCTGGCGTACGCGGGGCGGCCATCGGCGGATCAGCGTTGCCTCGGTTGATGCGATCCGACGCCAGCGCGGCGTGCTCGGTGAGCGGTTCCGCTCCGATCCCGCCACCCTGTGCGTTCTGGTGGTTGAGAGCGGCGGCGATCTGCCTGCGGCCTACGCCGGACTCATCAGGGGTTGGGGGTGGCCCATCAACGTGCTGACGGCGGCCGACAGCCTTGAGGCGATGCTGATGATCGAGCGCTACCGCCCAAGCGTCGTGGTGCTGGACCTGACAGCGGTGGGGCTGGACGGGGTCGCGCTGGTTCGAAAGGTACGGGAGCACCATGAGTTCGATGCGGTGCACCTGGTGGCAATGCTTGCCGAAAACGGGCTGCAGGGCGGGCAGGAACTCCGCTCACTGGCCGGTGTGGCGGTGTTTTCGAAGCACACGTCGGTTGAGCGTCTTCAGGGCTTTGTTGAAGCGCACCTCATCCGGCAGGCGCCGCCTCAGCGCTCCCAGGGCGGGGTGGAAACCGCCGCTCCTGCGTAGCGCTCGCGCGCTGCCTCGAAGTGCGTTGCCGCGATCGTGCCGGCGCGCACCAATTCCCTGATCGCGGCCAGAACGACCTGGTAGCGGTCAACCTCGAAGAATCGGCGCAGTTGCTCGCGGGTGTCGCTTCGCCCGAACCCGTCGGTGCCCAGCGTGACGTAGCGGGCGTCGATATATTCCGCAATGAGTTGCGGCCAGGCTCTCACGTGATCGGTGGCGGCGATGACCGGGGCGTGGCCTGGAAGCAGGCGATCGAGAGTGGTGGGCGAGGCGGGGGCCGCGCGCACTGCGTCGAGACGGTCGGCGCGCTGGGCCTCGCGGGCCTCCCGCGCGAGTTCGCCAAAACTGGTGACCGAGAACACCTGGCTGCCAATGCCCCAGTCGGTCGCGAGGATCTCTGCGGCGGCGATGACCTCGAGCAGGATGGTGCCCGAGCCGAGAAGGCGTACCGACGGCGCCGAAAGACCGTTTGCGGGGCGACCTTCAAAGGTCTTGAAGCAATACATGCCGCGCAGCAGATCGGCTTCCACGTCCTCGGCGAGCGATGGCATGGGGTAGCTCTCGTTCATGAGCGTCACGTAATGGAACTCGTCGCGCTGCTCGGTGAGCATGCGCGTCATGCCGTATCGCAGGATGACAGCCAGTTCACCCGCGAATGCCGGGTCCCAGACGCGACAGTTGGGCACCATGGAGGCCATCACCAGGCTGGAGCCGTCCTGGTGTTGCAGGCCTTCTCCGCCCAGCGTGGTTCGTCCCGCGGTGGCTCCGAACAGAAACCCACGGGTGCGCTGGTCGGCGCCGGCCCAGATCAGATCGCCCACCCTCTGGAAGCCGAACATCGAGTAGTAGATGTAGACCGGCAGCATGGGAACCCCATGCACGCTGTAAGACGTGCCCGCTGCAATCCAGGACGACACCGCCCCCGCTTCGGTGATGCCTTCTTCGAGCAGTTGGCCATCGCGGGCTTCACGATAGGCCAGCATCGAGCCTGCGTCTTCGGGCTCGTAGGTCTGTCCATCGGGCGAGTAGATGCCGATCTGTCGGAACAGGCTTGCCATGCCGAAAGTTCGCGCTTCGTCGGCAACAATGGGCACAATTCTGGGGCCGAGTTCGCGATCTTTCAAAAGGCCCGACAGCATGCGAACCGCAGCCATGGTGGTGGACATTTCCTTGCCGGCGGCTTCAAGGGCGAAGGTGCCCCAGGCGGCGAGTGGCGGCACAGCGAGTGGCGGCGCGCTCGAGCGGCGAGCTGGCAGCGCGCCCCCAAGGTCGGCGCGACGCGCACGCAGGTAGCGCATCTCGGCAGAATCGTCGTCGGGCTTGTAGAAGCGAAGCGCCGCCACGTCTTCGTCGGAGAGCGGCAGTTGGAACCGGTCACGAAACGCTTTCAGCGCGTCGATGTCGAGCTTTTTTGCCTGATGCGCGGTCATGCGGGATTCGCCCGCCCCGCCCATGCCGAACCCCTTCTTGGTTTTGGCAAGAATCACCGTGGGACGTCCGGTGTGCGAACGGGCTGAGGCGAACGCGGCGTACAACTTCCGGAAATCATGGCCACCGCGCTTGAGCGCATCGATTTCGGCGGCACTCATGTGGGCAATGAGCGCCTGCACGGCGGGGTCGCGACGGAAAAAATGTTCGATGTTGTAGGCACCGTCCTTGGCGCCAAGGTTCTGGTACTGGCCATCCACCGTACTGGCCAGGGCGCGCAGCAGCACATGGTCGCGATCGCGGGAGAAGAGTGCGTCCCAGTCGGAGCCCCAGAGCACCTTGATCACGTTCCAGCCCGCTCCGGTAAAGAGCGACTCAAGCTCCTGGATGATCTGGCCATTGCCGCGAACCGGGCCGTCCAGTCGCTGCAGATTGCAGTTGATGATGAAGGTGAGGTTGTCGAGCCGTTCGCGGGCGGCCAGGGTGAGGCCGGCGATGGACTCGGGCTCGTCCATCTCGCCGTCACCAAACACGCCCCACACATGGCGCCCCTGCTCGGGGATCAGGCTGCGGTGCTCGAGATAGCGCATGAAGCGCGCCTGGTAGACGGCGTTGAGCGGACCCAGGCCCATGGAGCCGGTGGGGAACTGCCAGAAATCGGGCATCAACCAGGGGTGCGGATAGGAGCTGAGGCCCTGGCCGCTTATTTCCTGACGGTAGTTGCCGAGTTGCTGCTCGGTGAGCCGGCCTTCAAGCCAGGCGCGTGCATAGACGCCGGGCGCAGAGTGTGGCTGCAGGAACACCAGATCACCGCGCCGGTCCGCGGACTCACCTCTGAAAAAATGGTTGAACCCGAGTTCGAAGATCTCGGCCGCCGACGCATAGGAGGCGATGTGGCCGCCGAGTTCACCATAGGCCTGGTTGGCCCGAACGACCATGGCGAGCGCATTCCAGCGCATGATCGCGGTGAGACGCTCCTCGAGCGCGATGTCGCCGGGGTAGGGTGGCTGGGCGTCGAGCGGAATGGTGTTGCGGTAGGCCGAAAACGGTTGCACGTGAGGCACGATGCCCAGTGTCTGAGCGCGTTCTTCCAGGCGCTCGAGAAGGAACAGGCCCCGCTCCGATCCCGCCTCGCGCACGGAGGCCTCCAGCGATTCCAGCCACTCGCGGGTTTCTCCCGGATCGGTATCGGCCGCCTCGGCGATGGATCGTGCGATGAAATCGTGTGCTTCTCTGCCGCTCATGCGTGGTCTCCGGGAATGCGGAAACTATAGGCCCACAGAGCCGGCATGGGATGCTGAACAAGCTGGTCAAATTCAAGTTGTTCAGCATAAAATTCCTGGATTAATACTTAAGGAAGCATAATATGCTTTCCAACCTGCTCTCGCTTGACGCTACCGACATCCGGATCCTTCAGGAGCTGCAACGCGATGCAAAGCTCACCAATGTCGAGCTTGCCGCGCGGGTCCATCTGTCGCCATCGCCCTGTCTTGCACGGGTGCGGGCGCTTGAAAAGTCGGGGGTGATCAGCCGTTATGTCACCCTGCTCGACCCCATCAGGCTGGGGCAGGCAGTGAGCGTTTTCATTCAGGTTCGGCTGGAGCAGCAGGTTGAGCGCGCGCTCAAGACGTTCGAGGCGGCCATCGCGGGGTGGCCTGAGGTGATGGAGTGCTACCTGATGACCGGTGACTCCGACTATCTTCTGCGCGTGGTGGTGGCCGATATTCCGGCGTTTGAGCGTTTCATTCTTGAGCGGCTCTCAAAGATCCGCGGGGTGGCCAACATCCGGTCCAGCTTTTCACTGAAGCAGGTGAAATATGAGACGGCGTTGCCGCTGGGTGCGTGAGCAGTTTACGGTGCGACGCAGGCGCTCAGGGCGGCGCCGCAGGGCGCCTCAACCTTGAGTGAAAGCAACGGGTCGGCGCGTGTTTTGCCGAGGTTGAGCGCAGCGATCGGAATGCCGCGTTCGGCTGCGTGCCGCGCGTAGCGGAAGCCCGAATACACCATCAGCGAGGAGCCAACGATCAGCATCGCGTCGGCCCCGTCCAGCCAATTCATCGCAGTTTTCACCCGCTCGCCGGGTACGGACTCGCCGAAAAAAACGACATCGGGTTTCAGGGTGCCGCCGCAGTGCCGGCAAGGCGGCACATGGAAGCGATCGAATTCATCCGATTCGAGTTCGGCGTCGCCGTCGGGTGCGCGGGCGGCGGCAAGGTCAATCCAGTCGGGGTTGATGTCTTCCAGGCGCCGCTGATGGTGGCTGCGAAGCACGCGGACCTGACAGTCGAGGCACACGACGGTATCGAGGCGTCCGTGAAGGTCGACCACCGCCTGGTGCCCGGCCGACTGGTGCAGACCGTCCACGTTCTGTGTGACCAGGCCCGCAAGCCGCCCCTGCTGCTCGAGCTTCGCGAGTGCAACATGCGCCGCGTTGGGCTGCGCGCGGCCGAATGCGCGCCAGCCCACCATGGAGCGCGCCCAGTAGCGCTTGCGCATGAAGGGATCGACGCTGAAGGCCTGCCAGGTGACGGGTTGCTTGCGGGCCCATTCGCCGCTCGCATCGCGGTAGGCGGGGATACCGGACTCGGTGCTGCAGCCGGCGCCCGTGATGACGAACAGGCGAGTGGAGCGTTCAAGAAACGTGGACAGGGCAGAAGGGCTTGAAGAAAGCATTCGGATAAGGGCTGCAGGCCGGCACTCGTCACCCGAATCGTACCGGTCACTGATAAAATCCGGACGGTGAAGGAGAGTTGGCAGAGCGGTTTAATGCACCGGTCTTGAAAACCGGCGACGCTGCAAGGCGTCCGTGAGTTCGAATCTCACACTCTCCGCCACCCTGCCCGAGGACGAGTCTATCCAGGGCCCGGCTCGAACCCGTACATCAAGCGCGCCTGCTCAAGGCTGATGTAACCATCGCGCAGGTCGCGTTCGATCAGCGTGCGGTCGCGTTTCGCGGGACTGCCGTATCCGCCACCGCCCGCGGATTGAAGCCAGACCAGCGTGCCCTGCTTCAGAGGCAGGTAGGGTGTTTTGCTGGAGAGCACGCGCTCGTCGGGCGTTCCCGGGTCGAGCACATAGCGGGCTGTGGTGCCGGGTGCGCCACCGAACAAGCCTGGTGGCTGTGATTGATGTCGGTCGGCGCAGAGGCAGATGGACGCACCGTCGGCGAGCACGCGAAAGACGCGGCAGAAGCCGTTGCCACCGCGGAATGTTCCCGCACCACCCGTGTCGGCAACCACTTCGTAGCGCTCGAAGAGGAGCGGATTTTCCATTTCATCGGCTTCAATGGGCACATGTCCGGCGTTGCCTGCGCCGTATCGAATGGCGTTGATACCGTCACGGCTGGCCCGTGCGCCGTAGGCACCCGATGAAAGCTCTAGCGTGAGGAATTGGCGCTTTTTCGCCTCCGGGCGCGAATCGGACCCGCCAATCACAGCAGTGCCCGTCGAGCCCGATCCGCTTGCGAGCACCGCGCTTGGCGCGGCGTCGGCCAGCGCCCGCATGACCGTGTCAAGCACCCGATAGGTGACTTCGCCATAGCCGACCATGGATCCAGGCGGCTGCGCGTCGCATAGCGTGCCGGGACGGGTGATGACCGTGACAGGGCGGTAGCTGCCGGCGTTGGGCGGGTTCTCGGGGTCGGTGATGGACTTGATCGCGTATTGCACGCCGGAAATCGCCGACGCGCGCGAGCAGTTCATGCCGCCGCGCGACTGACTGGATGAGGCGCTCAGATCAACCGTGATGTCGGATCCGCTCACAGTGACGGTTGCGGTGATCCACTGCGGGTCGCTGGAAAAGCCATCCCCGTCGATGCAATCGCGCGCGTGATAAACGCCGCTCCGAAAGCTTGCGATCCGCGACCGTGTGAGTTGTTCGGATCGTGCCAGCACTTCCCGCATCGCTTCGCGAACGGTATCAAGACCGTACCGGCCGACAAGTTCATTGAGCCGACGCTCGCCACTGAAACACGAAGCGTACTGGGCGCGCATGTCGCCCAGTGCTACCGAAGCATTGCGAACATTGCGAACGACCAGATTCACCAGGGGCTGCTGCAGCTGATCATTTTCGAAGAGTTTCACAGGCGGAATGACGATGCCTTCCTGAATGAGCTCGCGCGTTGCAGGCGAGTAGCTGCCTGGTCCCATTCCGCCAATGTCGGCCCAGTGACCGCGGTTGCAGAGGTAACCATAGGGCTCTCCCTTCCAGAAGAGCGGTCGGGCAAGCAGCACATCGGGCAGATGCGTGCCGCCAAGAAACGGGTCGTTGGTCATGAGCACGTCGCCCGGCCGGATGTTGTTTGCGCCGATTCCATCGATCAGGCCACGCAATTGAAACGGCATGGTGGTGACATGAATCGGAAATCCGGTGGGGTCCTGTGCCACGATCTCGCCGCTCGCGTCCATCACGCAGCACGAGAGATCACCCTGTTCCTTCCAGAGTTGGGTGTAGGCGGCACGCATGGTCATGAGCTTCATTTCATGGGACACCCCGATGAGGGCGTTCTGGATGACCGCCAGCGTAAAAGCATCGATTGCCATCGATTAGCGCTCCGGGTTGAGGCTGATGAGGAGATTGCCGTGAAGGTCGACCTGCAGAAGAGCGCCGGGTGGAAGCACCGTGGCCGATGACAATTCCTGGATGATGACCGGCCCCGCGAGTTGATCGCCTGGCGCCAGGCTTTCACGACGGATCACACGGGTGGGTACCATGGCCCCGTTGAACCAGGCCGGGCGGAGAGATTCGGCGTGCAATGTGCTGGACCTTGAGTCGGCGGCCGCGCTTTGGGGAGTTTGGGTTTCGCCAATGGCACGGAGCCGGATGTTGACCAGTTCCACTGGCTCGCCCGGCACCGCATAGGTGTAGACCGCCTCATGTTGACGGTGGAATTCGTTGGTGAAGGCTGTGATGTCGGGTGTGCCCTCGCCACGGTCGTGCGCGACCCGAACATTGATCTCGGTGGTCTGGCCCACATAGCGCAAGTCCATGCTGCGTTCGAAGCGACGGGCTGTGGCGGAGACTCCTTCCGAATCGAAATCGGTTTGCGCGCGATGGCGGAGCGACTCGAATTCCTTTTCAAGGGAGGCTGCGTCGGTGGCATCCAGGCGTTGCAGAACCGAGCGCGAGTAATCATGCGTGAAGTCGGCAGCAGCGATTCCGCCAGCAGAAAACAGGCCGGGATTGCTTGGAACGAGGATCTGTCGCATGCCGAGCTCTGCCGCGATGGCGAACGCATGGATTGGGCCGCCGCCGCCTAGCGGGCACAGCTTGAAGTCTCGTGGGTCTGCGCCCCGCTGCACCGACACAAAGCGGATCGCCTCGGCCATCTGGCTGGCCGCCACCTGAAAAATCCCGGCGGCAGCCTGTTGCAGCGTGGTGCCCAGGGGACCTGCGATGTCACGCTCGATCACGGCCCGCGCGCGCTCCGTGTCGAGCTTGACCGCACCGTTGGCGAAGTCATTGGGATCGATGTAGCCCAGCACCAGATTGACGTCGGTGAGGGTGACATGATCGCCACCCAGCCCGTAGCAGGCGGGGCCAGGGTCGGATGATGCGCTCTCCGGGCCGACCTTCAATCGGCCGACGTCATCGATCGTCACGATGCTGCCACCGCCGGCACCGACGGTGTGTACATCAAGCATGGGCGTGACGATGGGGAAGTAGTCGATTTCGCGCGCTGTCGTTGCTTCCGCTTTTCCGCCCTTCAACAGACAGACGTCCAGGCTGGTGCCACCCATGTCCATCGTGATCAGATGAGCGTGCCCGGTTGTGCGGGCAAGATTGGCTGCACCCACGACCGCGCCGGCAGGCCCCGAGAGAAGCGTGGTGGCGGGGTTGCGCATCACGAGATCGGGTCGACCCACGCCGCCATTCGACTGGAAAATGAAGAGCCGGTCGTCGATCCCCCTTTCCTTCAGTCGCTCCATCAGGCGGTCGATGTAGGTACCCAGGACCGGCGCCACATAAGCGGCAAACAATGTGGTGCTGGTTCTGGGGAACTCTCGAAATTCGGGCAAGACGTCAGAGGAAATCAGAACCCTCAGGTGGGGAAGGGCAGAGCGCAACGCATCGCGAAGCCTTTGTTCGTGACGCGGATCGAGAAAGGAAAACAGCAGACAGATCGCCACCGCGCTGACTTCGCTTGCCCGGACCTCGTCGATGAGGCGATCGATGTCGGCTTCGGTCAGGTCTTTGAGTACCTGACCCTGGGCGTTGATCCGGCAGTCGGCTTCGAAGCGCAAGTGTCGAGGGACGAGCGGGCTGGGTTTGTCGACCTGCACGCGATAAATGAGGTCGGCAGGACGGCTGAACCGTCCGATTTCGATCACATCGCGAAAGCCCCGGTTGGTAATGAGCGCGATCCGAGCACCTTTCCGCTCGATCACGGCATTGGTGGTGATGGTGGTGCCGTGGCCGATGAAACCGACATCGCCTGCGCCGATACCCGCCTGCTCCATGACAAGACCAATGCCTCGCTCCACGGTGGCGTGGCGCCGGCCCGGCTCGTTCAGCACCTTGGCCACATGGACGGCGCCGGTGGCTTCGTTCACGAGCACCACATCGGTAAAGGTGCCGCCCACATCAATGCCGATACGAACCATGTTGAGTGCTTCCTCGTCTAGCGTTTCTGTGGAGGCCTCCAGTATTAGCCAAATCCGGTGGGAGCGGCTATCTTCGGTCCGCTAACGGGGAGCCGGCATGTTTCACATGGGTTGGTTTATCGCGCAGGGATTTGGCGTTCACGGTTGGAATCAGCCCTGGTCGGGATCCATCGGAACGGAATGGACCAAGCCCGACCTCTACATCGATCTTGCCCGCGCCATTGAGCGCGCTGGCTTTGACTACCTCATGCTGGAGGATGGCTCGCTGGTGCCAGACTCGTATGGCAGCTCGCCCGAGTGGTTCATGCGGAACGCCTGGATGGTTCCCAAAAATGATCCGATGCCGCTGGTGCCGCTGATTGGCCAGGCCACGCGCCATCTGGGCATTGTGGCCACCATGACCACGTCGTTTTATCCCCCCTTCATTGGTGCGCGATTGGCGGCAACGCTTGATCACCTGACAGAGGGCCGGGTGGGACTCAATATCGTCACCGCCCACAACGATCGGGCGGCGCAAAACTTCGGCCTTGATCAGCACCATGAGCATGATCTGCGCTACGAAATTGCCGATGAATGGATGGAGGTGGCCTACAAGCTCTGGGGCTCATGGGCTGAAGGTGCGGTGCTGCGGGACGAGGTAAGCGGGGCGTTTGCCGATTTCACCAAGGTCAACCCGATTGATCACGTCGGACGATTTTTCAAATCTCGCGGGCCACTCAACACGCATGCTGGACCGCAAGGCAGGCCGGTGATCTGCCAGGCGGGTGGGTCGCCTGCCGGACGAAGTTTCGCAGCCAAACATGCCGACACGATCCTTGCGCGCTTTCGATCCATCGATGCAGCCAGGGCGTTTCGAGAAGACATCCACCGGCTTGCGCTTGGGCATGGGCGAGACCCTTCGCGGATCAAGATTCTCTACATGATGTCGGCCGTGATCGATGAAACCGACGAAGGCGCGATGAACCGTCTTGAGACCATCAAGAAGGGCGCTGCAAGGCAGGCGGAATACAAGCTCGCGTTCATGTCCTACGCGAGCGGCAAGGATTTCTCCAAGTTCGATCTCGATCAGCCGGTTCCCGAGATCAAGACCAATGCTGCGCAGGCGTCTACCGCTGCGCTCACTCGCGCCGCGGGCGCGCAGAAGACGCTTCGCGAAATTGC
This sequence comes from Burkholderiaceae bacterium, assembly GCA_049423065.1. Lineage (GTDB taxonomy): Bacteria > Pseudomonadota > Gammaproteobacteria > Burkholderiales > Burkholderiaceae_E > SYIM01. The sequence goes on along the minus strand of JBMSQB010000014.1, from coordinate 36,312 downwards.
CATGGAAACGGCATCCGGGGGCTTTGATTACGTGGGCGCACCCGACACCGTCGCCGCGCAGATGGGTGAGACCATGTCTGCAATCGGTGGCGACGGCTTCCTGGTCAGCCACACGCTCAACCGACGGACCATCGCCGAGTTCACGGACGGGCTTGCACCCGCACTGCGGCGGCGCGGGCTGATCCGCGCCGCTTACTCGTATCCGCGGTTTCGGGATAATCTTCTCGAGTTCTGACCAGCTGCCCGCCGGTGCGCGGGCCGGTCGATTTCATCACCCTGGTTGTGGAGTCTTCGAATGTCCAACGTGACCGAGTTCGCACCTGGCGGCTACCGCTATGTGAACGGTGTTTTTCAATATTCCTGCGGTGTCGCGGCGCTCCCGGGTTTCACCATTGAGCGGGCACGCTTCTTTCGCCCGGTTCCCCTTGCCCAGGGCTTTGCTGCAATTGAGGCGCATCTGCGCGCACTGGGGCGGCCGATGACGGCGTTCTGCGGATGCGAACTGCGTTCACCAGAGCCATTTTCCGAAGCTGGTTTTCGAGCGTTCAACGAGGTCTATGTGGGCACGCTCGAGCGCTGGGGCTTGTATCGGAACGGCATCAATCCGGTAGCGCGCTCGAATGTGTGTCCCGAGATGAACGCCCCTGCCGAGCCATCGTTTTATGCGTTTTCCTACACGGTTCCCGGTGCTGCGCCCGAAGGGCGCGGGGCCTTTGTGATTGCCGGCTCCGCGGAGGCGCCTGAGGGCAAGAGCAATTATCGCGATCACATCATCCGGCTGGGAGATACCTCGCCCGCGGGGCTGCTCGCCAAGGCGCAGTGGGTGCTGGGCGAGCATGAGCGCCGGATGGGCGAACTGGGCATGAAGTGGGCCGACACCACCGGTGTGCATGTCTACACGGTGCACGATATTCACCCACTGATGGCGTCGGAACTGGTGCGCCGCGGGGCGGGTGAGTCGGGCGTGAGCTGGCAATACTGCCGGCCGCCGGTGGTTGATCTTGAGTTTGAGATGGACATGCGGGGCGTCAGCCGGGAGCTTGTGCTCTGACGTGCCCGGTCTAGACCACGCCCAGATACGCCTCGCGGATAGCGGGGTCGTCTCGCAGTTCCGCACTGGATCCTGAACGGGTGATGCGGCCGGTGTCCATCACGAAGGCCCGGTCGGCGAGTTCGAGCGCGGTGGCAACGTCCTGCTCAACCACAAGCATGGAGAGCCCCTGTGCGTTCAGCCCGCGCAGGGCTTCGCAGAGCGACTCCACCACCGCGGGCGCAAGGCCCAGCGACAGTTCGTCAATGAGCAACAAGCGGGGCAACCCCATGAGGCCGCGGGCAATGGCGCACATCTGCTGTTCGCCGCCCGACAAGGTGCCGGCATTTTGCCCCGCACGCGAGGCAAGAATCGGAAACAGCTCGTACATGCGTTCAAGATCACGGCGAATGGCGGCATCGCCGTCGCGCCGGAGATAAGCACCCATCAGCAGGTTGTCTCGAACCGGCATGGCGGAGAACAGGCGCCGCCCCTCCGGCACATGGGCGATGCCTGCTGAGAGCACCGCTTCGGGGCTTGCGCCCGTGAGATTTGCGCCGTTGAAGTGGATGCTCCCGCCTCGAGTGGGCACCAAGCCGGACAAGGTCCGCATGAGGGTGGTTTTACCCGCGCCGTTGGAGCCTACCAGGCAGGCGATGCTGCCGGTTTGAACCTCGAGGGTGGCGTCCCACAGCACCTGCACGTCGCCATAGCCCGACTGCAGTCCCTGGATGCTGAGCAGTGTCTCAGCCATGTGGGGCTCCAGCGGTTTGCGCGGCATAGCGTTTGCCGAGATAGGCCTGGATCACCTTGGGGTCGCGCATGACCGACTGCGGCTCGCCCTCGGCGATGAGCTCGCCATGATGAAGCACGACCACCCGGGAACAGAGCGATGTGACCACCTTCATGAGGTGCTCGATGATCAGGATGGTGATGCCGCGGGCGGCGATCGCCTGGATCAGCGCCAGCGCCTGGTTGATTTCGGACGAATTGAGTCCGGCGTTGACTTCGTCGAGCAACAGAAGCCGGGGGCGCATCGCAAGCCCCTTGGCAAGCTCGAGGCGCTTGCGCATGGCGAGCGTCAGCGCCGAGGCGCTGCGTTCAGCGAAATCGCCGAGCCCCACGAATTCAAGGTGCTCGAGCGCCTGCATTCGCGCGTTGCGTATGGAGGATGCGCCGCCCGCAAAGAGCGCTGCCGCGGCGACGTTCTCGACCACGGTCAGTTCGGGAAAGGGTTGAACGATCTGGAAGGTTCGGCCGATGCCTGCGCGGGCGGCCTGCCACGGTGCAAAGCGCGTGACATCGCGCCCGTTGAAGAGGACTGATCCGCTGGAGGCCGGGTGCACACCGGTAATGACATTCACCAGGGTGGTTTTCCCCGCACCGTTGGGTCCGATCAGCCCGATGATTTCGCCGGCCTTCACGGACAGGCTCACGTTGTTGACCGCAGCCAGTCCACCAAAGCGGCGCGACACCGCGCGCAATTCGAGAAGCGGGGTCATGGTGTGTGGCCCCGCGCCCGACGCCGCGCGATGCCGGCCAAGCCGCGAGGCAGAAACAGCACCAGCAGAACAATGAGCAGCCCGAGTACGCCCGAGTGGACTTCGAGGAAGCGTCTCCAGACGATTTCTTCCAGGCCCAGGAACACGCCGGCGCCGATGATCGGACCAAATGCCGATCCTGCGCCACCCAGCAGGACCATGACGATAGGCTTGACCGAATAGAGCACATCGAACACATCGGGCGGTTCGATGTAGTTGACCCAGGAGGCATAGATTGCCCCGGCAATGCCGGTGAACACAGCCGACAGCGCAAAGGCCGATGTCTTGGTGGCGGTGGTGTTCACACCCAGCATGTCGGCAGCCGATTCGTTTTGCTGGATGCAGCGCAGGCCGAAACCAAGACGGCCGTGCTGAACCGCGAGGGTGGCGGCCATGGCGACCGCGGCGAGCCCCAGCATGGTCCAGTAAAAGAAGTCTGCCTGCTGCTCGACCGACTGCCCAGTGCGAAGCGGCAGATTGAGGCCCATGCCGCCGCCCGTCAGATCGGTTGCCGAGTTGATGATTTCGCGCAGCACTTCCGCCACCACCAGGCTCGCGATCGCGAAATAGTGACCGCGAAGACGCAGCAGCGCGAGGCCGAGCGCAGCGGCAAACAGCAGCGCAAGCAGGCCCGCGAACCCCCATGCCAGCCACATCCCGATCCCGAATTTTTGCGCCACGCCCCCTGCATAGGCGCCCAGCCCGAAAAACGCCGCGGTGGCAAACGACGGATAACCCGCCATGCCACCGATGAAGTTCCAGGACAGCGCCAACACCGCATACATGAGCATGGTGGTGCCCAGACGCAGGATGTAGGTGTCAGCCAGAAAGGGGGGCAGCGCCATGAGTGCGAACAAAAGGCATGCGAGCCCCAGATCGCGGCGGGCGGCGGTATCGAGCGCAGCCATGGCGGGATTACTCATAGCCTTTTCGACCCAGGAGACCCGTGGGGCGGAAGACCAGCATTGCGATCAGCAAGGCAAAAGCCACGGTGACTGCGTGCTCGGGCCCAAACCAGAGCGCGGCGAAGCTTTCCACCACGCCCAGGACCAGCCCTCCGACCATTGCGCCTGGCACGCTGCCCAATCCGCCCAGCACGCACACGACGAATGCCTTGCCCAGATAGACGGGCCCCGTGAGTGGGGAAATGGGAAAGATCATTGCGATGAGGGGACCTGCGACACCCGCCATCAGCGCGCCCAGTCCGAAGGTGATGGCATAGGTTCGATAGACGTTGACGCCCATGAGCGAGGCGGCCTCGCGGTCCATGCGAACGGCAACAATCGCACGCCCGGTTCGCGAGCGCGACAGCACCAGATAAAGCAGCAGCGTGAGGAGCAGCGCGAGCGCCATGGCCGCGAGCCGGTCAACCGGCAGCACAATATTTCCGACGCTCAGCACCCCCAGTGGTGGGTCGAGTACGAGCTTTCGGAAGTCGGCCTTGAACGCTGCCAGCATGGCATTTGACAGCATGAGGTCAAGGCCGAAGGTGAGCGTGAGGGTGAGCAGCACGGGCGCTGCAATGACGCGATTGAGGAGACCCGACTGAATGGCGTAGCCGAGCGCGAAAAACAGCGGTGCGACGAGGAGGATGGATACAAACGGATGGATGCCCCACAGGGCGTGGCCGTACCAGGCCGCGTAGGCGCCCAATACGATGAACGACCCGTGGAGGATGTTGATGACGTTCAACACCCCCCAGACAAGCGAGAAGCCCGCCGCGATACAGGCGAACAGGCCGCCCAGCACCAGACCGTTCAGAAGAACCTGGAGATAAAGCATGGAAGATGGGTGTTACGCAGGCAGACCGCGAAGCTGGCGCCTCGCAGAGCGGGCGCCAGCGGGGTGTTGCAACGGGTTCGGGTTACTGCACGCCCAGCCGCAGATCGCCTTGTTTGACTTCCGGCGGATGAATCACGATGGGCTTTGCGCCCTGGATCTGGAACACCGGCGGAACCAGTGAGTTGATCTGTCCGGTGGGACCAAACTTCACCGGCCCCCAGAACGTGGTGACGTTGAGATTGGCCAGTTCGTCGCGGACCTTCTGTCGATCAAGCGTGCCCGCCTTCTCGATGGCCATCTGCAGGAGCGCGCCTGCCGCGGATGCCGAGGCCTCGCCGTAATCGGGGTCAGCCCGGTATTTCGCCTTGAAGGCCTGAACATAGGCCTCGGTGGTGCCGAAGATGTCGGTACCCTTGTAGCGGACGGCCGGATGCCACCAGGCCGCGCTGGTGATGTTCTCTGCGCCCTTGCCAGCCGAATCGATGAACTCCTGGTAGGCGGGGGCGGCGATCATGGTGACGATGGGCGCCTCGATCTTGAGGTCAGCCATTTGCTTGCGCATCAGCACGAGGTCGTTGGTGTAGCCGGTTGCAAAGATCCAGTGCGGCGCCTGCGCCTTGATCTGGGTGAGTGCCGAGGCGTGATCAAGGGTGCCGATGGCGTACTTCTCTGAATAGACCACGCGCATGCCGCGGGCCTTGGCCGATTTCTCCATCTCCTGGGCGATTGCAAGCGGGAAGAGATCGTTTCGCGCAAGGATGGCAACCCGGTTTACGCCCGGTGCCTGCGCCTTCACGATGTCGGCGAGCGGCTCGGTGAGCGTGTCGTTGGGCGTGAAAGTGCCGAACAGGTATTTGTAGCCCTGGTCGTAGACCTGGGCCGATGACGCGGTGGCCGCGATGGTGGGCACCTGATATTTTTCCGAGACCGTGGATGCGGCCTTGGCTGCGCCCGAACCGAAGGGCGAGAACAGGAAGTTCACTTTGTCTTGCGTGATGAGGCGCTCGGCGGCCTGAACTGCGCGAGGGGTGTTCGATTGGTAATCGACATAAACGATCTCGACACGCATGCGACGGTCACCAACCCGCACACCGCCAGCCTTGTTGGCCGTTTCCGCCCAGAGGTCGTAGCCGCGCTGCTGCTTGATGGCTTCAGGCGAAAGCGGACCGGTGATGGGCAGCGGGGCGCCGATACGTATGACGTCCTGTGCAAGCGCTGGCATTGCAAGACCGAGCGCGATCGCGGCGAGGCTGGTACGCAAAACAGACATGGAACTCCTCCGTCAGTGTTGTTTGAATGCGAGTGTAGCGCAGCCCTCAGAGATTGCGCTCACCGCTCCAGGGTTGGCCGATGACGCTTGCGCTGAGGCCGCCATCAATGATCAGCTCGGTGGCCGTGATGTAGCGCGCGTCGTCGCTTGCAAGAAAGGCAACGGCATGCGCGACATCCCAGGCGTCGCCCATCCGCCCCATGGGGACGATGCGATGCCGATCCGCGAGTGCCTGGTGAAAATCGTCGCCGAACTTCTGCTTGAGCCGTTGGGTAATCCGGGGGGTGGCCATGAGCCCAGGACGCACGGCAACGACCCGGATGCCATCAGGGGCAACCTGCACCGCGAGGTTGCGCGTGAAGGCATCCACCGCGCCTTTCGAGCTGGAGTAGGCGATGCTCGGATACAGAAAACTGATGGCCGCCAGCGATGAATTGTTGATGATGACCCCTGAGCGCTGGCCCCGCATGATGGGCAGCACATGCTTGCAGGCAAGCATCACCGACTTCACGTTGGCACTCATCAGCCGATCCCAGGTGTCTTCGCTGATTTCCTCGGGCCCGCCCAGCGCCTGCAAACCCACGTTGTTGAACAGGATGTCGATTCGACCGAAGCGGGCCAGGGTGGCATCGACCGCGTCTTTCAGCGAGGCGCTTTGCGTGACGTCGGCAATGAGCGGTATGCACTCGGCACCGGCTTCGGCAACCGCGCTGAGTGTGGGTTGAAGGTTGTCGAGATTGGCGTCGAGCGCTGCGATGTGTGCGCCTTCGCGAGCGAGCGCAACGCTCGCTGCCATGCCGTTACTCCATCCGGGCGCGGATGAACCCGCACCGGCAATGAGCGCAACCTTACCTTTGAAACGCACGGTTTTCCTCTACACAGGGGGGCGATGATCGCTAGTTCTTCAAACAGTAGTCGCCGCTTTGATGGTAGCCACTCGGGCAACTGCCCTGCTTGGGAACGGCAGGGCGCGACTTGTCGGAGCTTGCGAGGCAATAGTCGCCGCTCTGATGGTAGCCACTCGGGCAACTGCCGACCTTCGGCAAGGCTGGGCGTGAATTTGCGGAGCTGGGCGTGCAGTAGTTGCCACTCTGGTGATAGCCGCTTGGGCAACTGCCTGCCTTTGGCAGCGGTTGTTGCGCCCCGGCTGGAATCGAGACAGCCAGGACGAGCAGCGTGGCGAAACCTGTGCGGCTCATGATGTCAGGAAGCGGTGGCACCGGTGATTTTTACGGCCTCTGCCCATATGCGCCGCTCGCGAACCAGCATGATTTCTGCAGCCTCGACGCTGATCTGTTCGGCGCTGCCATGCTGCTTGGCCATCTCGGCGCCATAGGCACCGGTGGCTGTGGCACTGGCGAGTGCCTGTCTCAGCGAGGCAAGCACCGGGGCCGGCGTGGCCGAGTGCGCCACGGCCGCGAACCACACCGGCACGTCAAGGTCGGCAAAACCCGACTCGATCAGGGTGGGCACGTTCGGCAGCGCGGGAGAGCGCCTGGCGGTGCTGACGGCGAGCGCACGGGTCTTTTCGCCCTGCAGAAGCGGAATGGCCGCGGACGCGCCGATCTGGCTGAAGCCGATTCGTCCGGCAAGCAGGTCGGTGCGCTGGGGTGCTGCGCCCTGATACGGGACGTGAATGAACTTCAGGCCCGCCATTTGCGCCATGACCTCGGTCTTGAGATGTGCGAGCGAGCCCACGCCGTTTGAACCGTAAGCGAGTTTGCCAGGCTGGGCGCGAGCGAGATCAATGAATCCCTTCATGTCGGACACCGGTACAGCCTCGGTGTTGATGACCAGGACGTTGGGTTGGCTCCCCATCATGCCGATCCAGGTGAAGTCGCGTTCGGGATCGTAGGACAGCTTGCCGAACAGCGGCTTGTTGATGGCAAGAATGGCCTGGCCCGCGACCAGCAGCGTGTGCCCGTCAGGCGCCGAAGATGCGACATGCGCGGCAGCGATGTTGCCACCCGCACCGGGTCGGTTTTCGACCACCCACTGATGGCCGGTCTGGGTGGCCAGGGCATTGGCGAGCGCACGCGTCATCATGTCGGCAGGACCGCCGGCGGCGAACGGCACGACCATGCGGATGGGGCGCGACGGAAAGCCTGATTGGCCCAGGACCGGGCCGACCAGCGCGGCGGTCGAGGCAGCAAGCGAGGCACGCAACAGGCTGCGACGGCGGTTGACATGGCCAGGGCGGGATAACAGGGTCATCGGAACTCCGGTGAATGCTTTGGATCGATTGAAAATTGATTTCATTCAGCGCCGTTGACGGTGTCGATGGTCTTGTATTCCGCCGGGGAGGTGATTTCGAGGAGTTCCACGTCGGGCGACCAGTCGATCACGCTGTGCGAAAGACCCGGCGGAATGACGTGGCAGTCGCCCGCCTTGAGCGTGTGTTCGCCGTGGCCCACGTATCCGAAGCGTACCCACCCGTTCAGGACGTAGACGAACAAGACATCGAGCTCGGTGTGCTTGTGCTCGCCAATTGGTGGCTTCGCGCCGGGGGCTGCGCGAATGACATGTGCGTCGTAGGCGCCGCCTGTGGCCTTGTCGACGCCCAGTTGGCGATAGAGGAACATGGGCCGGGGCGCGCCGTTGTTCGCGTGGAGGGGCGCGAAGCTGGTGTCCTCCAGGTGGGTGATCATGAGGCTCTGCTTGAAGGCGGTGTCCTGCACGGTGCGGCTCCTCCGGGTTACTTCGATGGATACCAGGCGGCTGTGCGCCTGGCATGAAAAGATGCGAGCCCCTCGCGCGCCTCATCGGATTGACGCTTGGCAGCGTGCTGATCGACCAGGCGATCAAAGTCGCGTTCGGACAGGTCCGACCACGCATATTCGAGTGCAACCTGCTTGGTGAGGGCATTGGCGTGCGGCGCGTTCTGAAGCAGCGCGTCCACGATGCGCTCTCCAGCAGCCTCAAGATCGGCGAGCGGCACGACCTGATGCAGGAGTCCGATTCGAAGCGCCTCGGCTGCATCAAAGCGCTCGCCCGTGAGTGCATAACGGCGCACCTGCCGCACGCTGATCGCGTCATTCAACTGCGGAATGATGATGCCCGCCATCATGCCCCAGCGGGTTTCGGCGATGGAGAACCGGGCGTTGTCGGCGCCGATCACGATGTCACATGACGCGATCAGTCCGGTGCCCCCGCCGAAACACGCTCCCTGCACCAGCGCCACGGTGGGAAGCGGCAGGTGGTTCAGTTGACGCATGAGGTCGGCAACCGCGTGCGAGGCCTGCACATTGTCGGCGGGCGATTGCTGGCGAACCGACTCCAGCCAGGCGAGGTCGGCACCCGCCTGGAAATGCCGGCCCTCGCCGCGGATCACCAGCACCCGCAGATCCGTTCGACGGCGCAACGCATCGAGGCCGGTGGTGGCTGCTGCGATCAGTGCAGCGTCGTAGGCATTGCCAACCTCGGGTCGGTTGAGCGTGAGCGTGGCCACGCCCCGGGCGTCAACCGAGGCAAGTACTGGGGAGTTGTCCATGGGGGATGAAGTGGGCGTGAGGCAAGTGGGCGTGAGGCGTCAGAAGATCAGCGAACGACGACCTGCATGGAGCCGATCCGCTCAACATGGGCCTCGATCATGTCGCCAGGTTTCACCGGGCCCACGCCTGCCGGGGTGCCGGTATAGATGAGATCGCCCGGCTCGAGGGTGTAGTAGGCGCTGGTGAATTCGATGAGCCTTGGAAGATCGAACACCATGGAATCGGTAGAGGTCTTTTGGCGCAATTCGCCATTTACGGTGAGATGCATGTTGACATTGGCGGGGTCGCCAAACTCATCGGCAGTCACCATCCAGGGACCCAGAACCGCGTAGGTGTCGATCGATTTCCTGAAGTCGGGAAACTGCGGGCCACGCAGCGTCATGTCAAGCCCGATTGAGTAGCCGGCCACATAAGACAGCGCCTCGTGGCGGCCGATTCGCGTGCCACGCTTTCCAATGACCGCGACGAGTTCGAGCTCGTGATCGTTGCGGTTCTCGATGTCGGTGTGCGGCGTTCGAAGGGTGACGCCCTCGGCCGGACCGACCAGCGCCGAGGTGGCCTTGAGGAACATTCCCCAGCGCGCGATGGTGGCGCTTGCCATGTCGCGCCCATGGGCGACGCTTTGGTCTGCCGCGGTCTCCGCGACATGATCGAGGTAGTTGATCGGCGCGCCAACGATCTTGCCGGGATTGGCAACCGGGGGCAAAAGCTTCACTTTCGAGAGCTGCAGCCGGCGCGCGGATTTCATCACGGTTCGAATCGCACTGCGCACGGCGGGCAGACTTGCAATGAGCGCGTCATGCCTGGGCAAAGGGTAACTTTTTCCGATTCGGACGCGATCCATTGCCGGGGTGACATCGGCGACAACGCCGGCGTCGAGATCGACCACACCCAGGCGGTTATTGTTGAATCGGCAAAGTTTCATGGGGTCTGCTCCACAGCCGCGTCGGAAAGGCCAGTGAGCCTACGTCACCCGGCCGGTGATGGCAATCAGGGCGAGCCGGGATTGAGATTGCCCGGGCTTGCAGCTATGCACGTACGGGTGGGTCCAGTGCGTCATCAATCTGCCCCGCCGCATGCAGGGCCGCCAGATAGCCCGTGCACATGCCTGGACCGAGGGTGGCGCCGCCGCCAGGGTAATCGCCACCCATGAGGTTGGAGGCGTCGTTGCCCGCCGCGTACAGGCCAGCGATCGGACGCCCGGTCTGATCGAGCACGCGCGCCCGGTGGTCGATGTCGAGCCCGAGCAGGGTGCCGAGTTCGCCGATGTGCAGGCGAACCGCATAGAACGGTGCGCTTTCGATCGGGGCGAGGCAGGGATTGGGCCGATGGGATGCGTCACCGTTGTACTGGTTGTAGAGGTTGGAGCCCTTGCCGAACGCGGGGTCGTGACCCACGCGGGCATGCTCGTTGAATGTTCTGAGGGTTTCCAGAAATGTCTCGGTTGGCAGTTCAAGCCTGCGAGCGAGTTCGGCTAGCGATTCGGCGCGGATCAGATAGCCGCTTCGAAGATGTTCTCCAAACGGCAGCGGGTGAGGCCTTGCCGCCCCCATGCCATAGCGTCGCATGGCGCGATGGTCTGCAATCAGGTATGCGGTCACCTCACTGTCGGCTTCGCAGGTCGCGATCATCGCCTGTCCGAAGTCATGGTAGGAGGAAGCCTCATTCACGAAGCGCAGCCCCGAACGGTTCACCGCGATGAACCCCGGCTTCTGGCGATCAATGAGATGCGGGAAATTGACATGCGTGCCATCGCTTTTCGGGATGCGTGACACCGGCGCCCAGCAGGCGGCGTGGCGTTGATGGAGATTGAGCCGGGCGCCTGCAGCTTCGGCCGCGCGGAGCGCATCGCCGGTCAAGGTGGCCGGGACCGGCGAGTGGTGCGACTGGCCACGCGCAGCATGCGGAAACAACTGTTGCTGCCGCGCTCGATCGTGAGAGAAGCCACCGGCTGCCAGAACGATGCCACGCGAGGCAACCATCCGCCGCAGTCCCTTGGCGGTTGCCACCTGGATGGCAACGACGCGACCATCGCGGACCTCGATCGACTCGAGTCCGCAGGCGGTGAAGATATCGGCGCCGTGTTCGAGGGCGGACAGCATCAGTCGGGCGACGAGCGCGTTGCCATTCGACAGATCCATGGGTCGCCGATGTACGATCAGATCGCGGAAATGGCGGGCAAGCTTGCGGGCGACAAACCGGAATGAATCGAATGAGCGAAGCGCATTCAGAAAGTGTTTGAGATCAGGCCCGGGCTTGATCATCAGCCCGAGAAAGGTCATTTCGCGCAGCGGCGGTCGCAGTCGGCCGATCTGCGAGCCCAGGTGCCGACCGTCAAACGGCAAGGGATGAATGGTCCGGCCTTCGTGTGCCGCGCCAGGGACATCTGGACGATAGTCGGGGCGGCCGGCGGCGTAGCTGAATCGGACAGCGGCACGGTCTTCCATGAAGCGCAGCATCCGTGGCGCGTGCGTGATGAATGCCGCGACGAGATCGGGTCGAAAACATGCGCCAGCGCAGTGCCTCAGATAGTCCCACGCGGCCTCGGGTGTGTCGCGCACGCCTGCTGCGGATGCAAGATGGTTGCAGGGAATCCAGACCCCTCCTGCCGAGATGGCTGTGGTCCCCCCAAGCACGTCTGCCTTTTCGATCACGGCTGTCCTGAGACCGACGATGGCTGCGGTGACCGCTGCACTCAGCGCCGCCGCGCCTGACCCCACAACGATCAGGTCGTATTGAACGTCAGGCTCGGGAAGGCTGGGCGGGGGTGCGGTCGATGCGTGCATGGCAGGCAGCGTGGTGACGGATCATGGTTGCGACGACGGCGACTCTGGTCCCGAAGTCGCCCATCGCCCGGTACGCAGATTCAAAAAGTGGAACCGCTTGAAGGTGAGGGACTTCAGTCGCCATGCACTTCGATTGACGCGCTTGACCGCTCCTGCCATAAACCCAAGGTTCGGCACGCAAAAGCTGAGGGGCACAATTTGAAGCGGGATCTTGTGATCATGGGGGGCGGACTGGCGGGCCTGTCGGCCGCGGTTCGTGCGCGGCAGCTGGGTCTGTCGGTGGCGGTGCTCGATCAGGGCAGCAGCGACCGGTATCTCTGCAACTCGCGCTACTCGGGCGGCATCCTGCATCTTGCGTTCAGAGATGTGGCAGATGACCCGGCGTCGCTCCGGGATGCGATGAACGAGGCGACCAAAGGGTATATCAACCCGTCGCTTGCCACGCTTCTTGCCGACAACGCGCTGCGATCGGTGCACTGGTTGCGCGACCAGGGAGTGCGTTTCATCCGCAATCCGCAGGTGGTTTGGCAGCGTTGGGTGCTCGCGCCGCCACGGGCGATCACGGGTGGCCTGGATTGGGAAGGCAGAGGCCCCGATCTGGCGCTGCGGACATTGCTTGCCAAGTTTCGCGAGCTGGGCGGGGAACTTGCGCTCGGCACCCGGGTGGACCATGCGCTGGTGCGCGAGGGCCGGTGCGCAGGCGTTCGTGCCCACCAGGCAGGCCGCGAGATCGACTATGAGGCCGGTGCGGTCCTGATTGCCGATGGTGGGTTTCAGGCCAACCCAGATTTGATGAAGGCGCATGTATCGCCCCAGCCTGCGGGTGTCTTGCAGCGCAATTCCGGAATGTCTCGCGGCGATGGCCTGCGGCTCGCGGCCGCATTGGGCGCAGCCACTGTCGGTATGGAAGCGTTCTACGGACATCTGCTGGTTCAGGAGGCCTTCAGCAACCCGAAGCTCTGGCCCTATCCGCAGGTCGATGAGATCGCCTGCGCAGGGATGGTGGTCGATCGGCATGGCCATCGTATTGCCGATGAGGGATTGGGTGGGGTCTATCTTGCCAACCAGATTGCGCACCGCGACAACCCGCTCGATTGCCACGTGATTTTTGATTCCGCCATCTGGGATGTGCAGGGACGCCAGTCACGAATTCCCGCCAACCCGCATCTGCTTCGCGGGGGCGCCACGATGCTGGAGGCGCCCACGATCGCGGCGCTTGCGGCCCAAATCGGTGTCGATGCGGCTGCGCTCGAGCAGACGGTTGCTGCACACAACCAGGCAGTGGCAACCGGCAAGGGCGCCGATCTTGAGCCGCCACGATCAGCGAACAAGCATGCGCCCGCCCCGATTGCCAAAGCGCCGTTCCACGCGTTTCCCATTTGCGCGGGCATCACGCATACGGCTGGCGGCTTGCGAGTGGACGCGCAGACCCGGGTGCTGAACGCGGACGGTGGGGTGATCGAGGGCTTGCATGCTGCAGGGGCGGCCGTGGGCGGGATCGAGGGCGGTCCCCAGGCGGGTTATGTCGGCGGCCTGATGAAGGCGCTGGTTCTGGGTTTGGTGGCGGCCGAGCAGGTGGCCAATCAGGTTAAACAGGGAGGCTGATCATGATCCGGAAAATGCTGAGGGTCGGGTTCTTGGCGCTGGCGCTGTCGGGAGCCGGCTCGGTAGTGGCGCAGACATACCCGAACAAATCGGTGCGTATCGTGGTGCCGTTTGCGCCAGGCGGAAGCGCGGACGGCACGGCACGGCCGGTCGCAGAACGGCTGTCGTCCATTCTTGGGCAGGCCTTTGTGATCGATAACCGCCCGGGCGGCTACGGCACGGTCGGCGCTGCGCACGTGGCCAAGTCGGAACCCGACGGATATACCCTGCTGCTCGTGCCCGGCACGCATGTGTTGACGCCGCGGCTGTTGCCCAACCTCGGGTATCACGCCATCAATGATTTCTCGCCGGTGGCAACGCTGGTGTTTGCGCCCTACGTGATCATTGGTGCAAAAAATCTTCCATTCACCACGCTCAAAGACGCGATGCAGTTTGCGCGAGAGCAGCCTGGCAAGATTTCCATCGGCAATTCCGAGGTCACCACAAGGCTGGCGGGCGAATCGCTTGCCAAGGTTGCCGGCGTCACGGTCACGCATGTGCCGTACAAGGGGGGTGGGCCGATCGCCAATGATGTGCTTGGGGGGCACCTGGCGATTGGGGTGGTCACGCCGATTTCGGCGCTCGGGTTTCATCGCGAGAAGCGGGTGAACTCGCTTGCCGTGACATCACCCAGGCGCCTCGCGAGTCTGCCGGATGTTCCGACGGTTGCCGAGGCGCTAGGGGTTGCAGAATACGACTCGCAGACCTGGTTCGCGCTCGCGGGGCCAGCCAACATGCCGCGGCAAGCCATTGAGCGTCTGTCGCAGGCGATCCGTCAGATCATGCAGGATCGGGACATGCTCGACCGCTTCGCCAATATGGGCCTGGTCCCGGCCGAAGACACTTCGCCGGAGTCGCTGGGCCGCCTCATGCGTTCGTTCAGCGAGCGCAATGGCGTTCTGATTGATGCGGCCAAGCTCAAGCTTGATTAGGCAACGGTCGGGCACGCCTCAAAGGGGGAACACCATGAAGACGAAGGTATTCGGTTCGTTGCTGATGATGCTGGGCGTGTTGACCGGTCAGGTGCAGGCGCAAACCTGGCCGGAACGCGCCGTCCGGGTGGTGGTGCCCTTCAGCGCCGGGGGTGGCACCGACATCATCGCAAGACTTGTCGCCCAGCGATTGAGCGAGCGGCTGGGGCAGCCGTTTGTCGTGGAGAATCGGACGGGCGGCAACGGGAACATCGGCGCGCAACTCGTTGCTCGCGCGGGGGTTGATGGGCATACCCTGCTGGTGAGCACGTCGGCCCTCACCATCAACCCGGCGCTGCACGACAACACGGGCTATCAGCTGAAGGAATTTACGCCGGTCACCCAGCTCGCCACCTCGCCCTATCTGCTCGTGGTGAACCCGGTGGCAGCGCCAGGACTCACCAGTCTGGCGAGTCTCATTGAGCAGGCGAAGTCGCGTGAAGGCGCTGTGTCGTGGGCCTCCACGTCTGAAGGAAATGCCGAGCACCTTGCCGGCGCCTTGCTGCAGCAAATGGCAGGCTTCAGGATGACCCACGTGCCCTACAAGGGCGGGGCGGACGCGCTCAAGGATGTCGTAGGCGGTCACGTTGCCGTCGGTGTGGTGTCGCTGCCCACGTCGATTGCCTTTGTAAAATCGGGTCAGCTTCGTGTGCTGGGGGTGACCTCAGCCACACGTGCCCCGCAGATTCCGGACATACCGACGCTGTCCGAGATCGGTGTGTCGGGGTATGAATTGCCGACCTGGTACGGAATGTGGGCCCCGGCGGGCGTCCGGCCCGACATTGTTGCGAGACTGCATGTTGTGCTCGCGGACATCCTGCGAAACGAGGAGGTCAGTCAAAGGGTGATCGGGATGGGATTCGCGGTGGGCTCCATGACCCAGGCGCAGTTTGGCGACTACGTGCAGCGCGAGGCTGCGAAGTACATCGCGCTTGCCGCTCAAATCGGTCTGAAAAAGCAGTAAGCAGCGAACACACAATGAGCGAAGCCCCGGCATCGGAGACGTTCAACGATACGTTTGATGTGATCGTGATCGGTGGAGGCGGATCGGGGCTTGCTGCGGCGATCGAGGCGCGTACGCTCGGCCGGCGGGTGGTGCTTCTCGAGAAGAACCCCCGGTTGGGAGGCTCGACTGCATGGTCCGTTGGTTCGATCAGTGCCACCAACACGCCGCATCAACTGCGGCAGGGCATCCGCGACAGCGCCGATCATCACTTCGAGGATCTGGGGCTGTTCTGTCAGCGCACCGGCTTGCCCGACAATCTCAAACTTCGACGCATTCTTGTCGACAATGTGTCCGACACCTTTCGTTGGCTGCAGTCAATGGGTGTTGTTTTTCATGGCCCATTGCATCAGCCGCCGCATCGCAAACCGCGCATGCACAACGTGCTGCCGAATTCCCGCGCCTACATTTACCACCTCGGCAGACGCGCACGCTCGCTTGGGGTCGACATTCGGACTGGCTGGCGTGTGGTGGATGTGGTGCTTGCCAGCGGCGCGGTGGTGGGGGTTGAGGCCGAGTTCCAGGGGCGCACTGTGCGCCTTGGCGCGCGCGGTGGTGTCATTCTGGCAAGCGGCGATTTCGCAGGCAGCGATTCGATGCGTGGCCGTCATCTGCCGGCTGGCGTTGCCAACGCCAGACCGATCAATCCCACCAACACCGGCGATGGTCATCGGCTGGTGCAAAGGCTGGGTGGCCAGATCATGAACGATGGTCACCATCTGGCGGGTGTCCGGTTCGATCCACCGCCTGCACGCTGGGTGCTGAACCTCCCGCCTTGGCGAATCCTCACGCGTTTCATCAGCTGGTCGCTGGACCATATGCCCCAGCGGGTTCTGCGGCCGTTCGTGATGAGTTTTCTCACGACCGTTCTTCAGTCGTCGCCGGAGTTGTATCGGCAGGGGGCTGTGCTGATCAATCGTCATGGTCGACGATTCAACGATGAGCCTGGTGAACCGACCCGCCACCTGACCGAACAGCCTGAGGGGGCGGCGTACATTCTGCTGGATGGGCGGCTCACCGCCCAGTTCTCGGCACCGCCCTACCACCTTTCTACGGCGCCAGGGATTGCCTACGGGTACATACCCGACTATCGCCGGTCGCGCCGGGATATCTTCCACGAAGCGTCAACGCTCGCGGGTCTCGCCGGCCGTCTGGGCATCGACCCTCAGGTCTTGCAGGACACGATCGATCGTTACAACCGCAACGAGGCAACGGCTGATGGTGCTTCGGTCCGCGGAACCCGGCCCACGCTGGAATCGGGGCCCTGGGTCGCCCTGGGGCCGGTTCGGCACTACATCACTTTCAGCGACTCCGGTGTCGCGGTTGATGAACGACACCGTGTTCTGGGAGCCGACCAGCAGGCCATTGAGGGGTTGTACGCGGTGGGCTTCATCGGAATGGGCGGCATGCTGCTCGAAGGCCTCGGTCATCACCTCGGCTGGGCATTCACCTCGGGGCGGCGTGCGGGTCGGTTCGCGGCAAGCCGTGTGGTAACCGAGGATCTGCGCGCATGACTTCCCCAAACGGAGCGGCGATTCATACCCTCACGCTGGGGTACCTGTGCCTTGCGGATGTCGGGCCGCTCGATATCGTGCTCGCCGCTGGTCACGCGGGTTTTCAATCGGTGGGCGTGCGCCTAACCGCCCGGCGACCGGACGAGTCGTGGTCATTTGCGTCGGTCAGCGATCGTGCTGGCAGGCGGGTGCTTGCGAGGGCACTCGCTGATCACGGTCTGTCGCTTTCGAATGTATCGAGTTTTCACCTGTACCCCGAAGTCACGCTTGAGCATCTGCGCCCGGTCATCGAGGCGTCGGTCGAACTGGGTGCCAGCACACTGATCGCCTGCATCTATCGCGATCCGGGCAATGCCTTGAACGATTTTCTCGGCGACTATGCGGGGGAGGCGCATGCCGCGGGTTTGCGGATTGCGATCGAGACCGTGTCATACAGCGCCTGCCGGACGCTCGCTGGAGCGCGCGAAATGATGCGCCAGGTGAATTCTCCTGCGCTCGGACTGATGCTCGACCCCCTGCATCTCCAACGCGGAGGCAGTGCCTGGACCGAAGTCGGCGAATTGTCCTCTAACGAAATCTGTATTGCCCAACTGTGTGACGCGATGATCGATCCACCGGTCGGGGTCGATCCTGCCGTTGAGGCGCGGACGATGCGCCGCTATCCCGGGGCGGGTGATCTTCCGATCCTGAATTTCCTGCGCGCTTTGCCGGATGCAGCCGAGATCGAACTCGAGGTGCCCGCCGTTGAAGATCGTCACCTGCCGCCCGCGCAACGGGCTGCCCTGATTCGAAGCCGGTGCGTCGCGTATCTGCAGGCGCATGGGTTTTCCGCAGGTTGATCCGCGTGAACACGCCGACCCAACCCGATGAAGAAGTCGACTGGCTGGTGTTTGGGTCGGGCGCCGGTGGGCTCTGCGCGGCACTGGTTGGGCGCCTTGAGGGGTTGGAGGTTCTGCTTTGCGAGAAGACCCCCTTGATCGGTGGCACGACGGCCACTTCGGGGGGAACCATCTGGATTCCCGGCAGCCATCAAAGCCGGTTGACGCCAACGCCAGACGATCTTGAGGCGGCACGCCTTTATCTGGAGGGCGAGCTTGGCAACGATGGCGCCTCTGAACTGCGTGAGGCGCTGCTCAACAGTGGCCCTGAAATGCTGGACTACCTGGAGTCGAGAAGCGAGGTGCGCTTCAAGGCCAATTCGCCTTATCCCGACTACCACGCAGAGCGTCCCGGGGGGGCCCAGGGAGGGCGCGCACTGTCGCCGCTGCCCTTTGACGGGCGGCTTCTGGGTGATGATTTCTCAATGCTGAGGCCACCGCGCGACGAATTCATGGTGCTGGGCGGGATGATGGTCGGGCGTGACGAGATCCGCCATCTCATTCGACCCTGGCGATCCTGGCAGTCGCTGCGCATCACTTCCCGTATCGTCGGCCGCTACGTGCGCGACCGGCTGAGCTATCCGCGCGGCACGCGTCTGCTGTTGGGCAATGCACTGGTTGGCCGGCTTCTTTACAGCTACAGAAGCCTGGGCGGCAGGGTGGCGCTCAACACCGCTTTGCAAGACCTCTGGGTGGAAGGGGGGCGAGTGCTGGGCGCAACCGTGCGGGTTGGTTCGGGTGAGCGTCGTGTCCGTGCGCGTCGCGGCGTCGTGCTCGCAACGGGTGGTCCGTCCTCGAGCGCGTCATGGCGAAAGCGCCTGCTTCCCGGGCGTGATCTGCCCTGGTCTCTTGCATTCGATGGCAACACGGGTGAGGGGCTTGACGCTGGACTGGCCGTTGGGGCGGTACTGGATACACGACATGCCAGTCCGTTCTTCTGGATGCCCGCCTCCCGCCTTGAGCGCGCGGGTCTGCCCCCTGTGATCTACCCCCACATCCGCGATCGCCCCAAACCGGGCCTCATCGCGGTGCGCGATGATGGAAAGCGCTTCGTAAATGAAGGAAATTCTTACCACGATTTCGTGAGCGCGCTCTTTGCGGCCAGTCCTGATTCGCAGACGCCCCAGGCCTGGCTGATCTGCGACCGACAGTTTGTCCGGGACTTCGGGTTGGGGGTCATTCATCCGGTGTGGCAACACCTGCGTTTCTTCGAGCGCGCGGGATATCTCCATTCGGCCGGCACGCTAGAGGCGCTGGCGCACAAGACCGGTATTGATGCGCAGGCGCTCCATTTGACGGTGAAGCATTACAACGCTGATGCAACAGCGGGTCGTGATCGGGCCTTCGGCAAGGGGGAACTCGCGCTCAATCGCTACAACGGCGATCCTGATACCGCTCCCAACCGCTGTCTGCGTCCGATTGAGGCAGCGCCTTTCTACGCGGTCCGGGTCATTCCCGCCCCCATCGGATCGAGTGTCGGTCTGCTCGCCGATACCGAAGGCCGGGTGCTCGACGATAGCCGTGTCCCGATTGAAGGTCTCTATGCCTGCGGCAACGACATGAGTTCTGTGATGGGTGGGCACTACCCCGGGCCGGGAATCACGCTGGGGCCTGCGATGGTGTTTGCTTACCGCGCGGCGCGACATGCCGCTACCGTGAGGGGGTGAGCTTGCGCGGGTGAGCTCGCGCGGGCGGGCCCCGGCGGGCACGCCTCGGCAAGCGGGTAAGGCCGCAGGGCCCGCGGGGCGCCTGCATCAGGTCCGCCTGCATCAGGTCCGCCGAAGCCGCAGACTCAGTCCTGCTTGATGCCGTGGTCCTGGATCAGCTTGCGATAGAGCTCGAACTGGGCGCGGGTGGCCGTACCCAGTTCGTCGGGCGACGAGCCGCGAAGCGTGAGGCCGAATCCCACCAGTCGCTCGCGGGTGGGCGGGTCGGCGAGCGCGCGCTGCATCTCGCCATGCAGCCGGTCGATGATTGGCTGGGGCGTTCCGGCCGGCATCACCATGGCAAACCATGAATTGAAGAAATAGCCAGGGAGGCCTGATTCATCCACGGTTGGCACGTTCGGGTACTGAGCGAGCCGCTTGGGCGTGGAGACGGCAAGAAGCCGCACCTTGCCCGACTGGATGAGTGCGGTCACCGTGCCGAGTCCCTGCATGGCTGCGTCGACCTCGCCGGATGCCACCGCGACCGCGGCCGGGGTGGCTCCCTTGTAAGGCACATGCAGCATCTGCAGCTGGGCTTTGCTTGCGAGCAGCGCCATCGCGATGTGCTGCGGGCTGCCGTTGCCGCCCGAACTGTAGTTGAGCTTTCCGGGATTGGCGCGCGCCGCGGCGATGAAGTCGGCCACCGAGCGAAGCGGCGACTCGGGGCGAACGACCATGCCCCATTCAATGGTGGCGGCAAGCGACAGGGGCGCGAAGTCGGTGAGTGCGTTCCACGGCATCCTGGGAAAGATGTGCGGAATCATCGTGAGCACGCTGTCGTTGAAGCCGCCCATGGTGTAGCCGTCGGGTGCGGCGCGGGCCACACGTTCGGCACCGATCAGCCCGGAGGAGCCGGCGATGTTTTCCACCACGATCGGCTGCCCCAGCCCCTCGGCCATCTTCTGCGTGAGGACGCGCGCCGCATTGTCAACCGCGCTTCCGGCTGCAAGTGGAATCACCATGCGGATGGGTTTGGTGGGGTAGGCAGTGCCAGTCTGTGCATGAGTGGCTGCAGGCAGTCCAACCGCAAGGGCGGCAGCGATCATCAGCATGCGCCCGGCAGTCGAGTGCCATTGCGGCAGGCGGAAGTGCGTCATCAGTGGATCTCCTCAGGCAATGATGGATGCAGCCAGAACGCGTGCACTAGCGTGCACTATCGTCCATCGACTTTTGCGATTCAAGCAGCCGGCCGATTGAGTCGGGAAGTCCCCGATGTGGCTTGCGCGGGGGCGGTGAAAAGCTTCCTGCTCGAGCCTGACGCGGCGCGAGGCGAACCAGCGACTCGGCCTGCGCCACTGCACACGAGACTCCGTCGACCGCGGGGACCGGCAGCCGCTCACGTATTTGCCTTGCGAGGCCTGCAAGCGGCGCGCCCGCGATCACCAGCGCGTCGGCGCCGTCTTCGCGCACCGCGCGCTCGCACAGTGCCAGCAACTGGTCTGCCTGATCGGTCTGGACCGAACCAATGTTGGCCAAAGGCTGGTCGAGCGCGCGAATGCTGGCGAGGCGTGAGGCGAGGCCGCAGCGCTCAACAGTTTCACGATACCAGGCCGTGATTCGCGACGAGATGGCGATGATTGAAAACCGCTGGCCAATCAGGCAGGCCGACGCAAACGCAGCCTCGCTCATGCCCACCACCGGCACCGGGACGACTTCACGCAGGGCTGGCAGGCCGGGATCGCCGAAGGCCGCGACCACGATGGCATCAAAGCGGGGATAGTGCTCGGCCGCCAGTTGCGCGACCGCGTAGGCACCGATCAGCGATTCAAAGCGGGTCTCGATGTAGGCCACCCCAAATGGCGCCGTCACCACGGTGATGTCGGTTCCCGGTGATGCCGTTCGCCGTGCTTCGTCGCCAATCAGTGACGACACACTCTCGGAGATGTTGGGGTTGATGAGGAGCAGACGCATGGGGCGCAGTCGCTCAAACGCTGCGGCGTGCCGGCAGAAGGCTGGGCATGCCGCAGCGGAGAAACTGCCCGCCGCCAACTGGGGGCGTGAAGGTGCTGCCGTTCCACACCACCTGACCTCTCAGCATGGTGAGGCCGGGCCAGGCCTTCAGTGTCATGCCTTCATAGGGCGTGTAGTCCACCGCATGATGCAGCATGGCGTTGGTGAGGGTGACTTCGCGATGGTCCCAGATCACGAGGTCGGCATCGGATCCAATTGCGATCGTGCCCTTCCTGGGGTGCAGCCCATAGGCCTTCGCTGGCTGCGTTGCGGTCAACTCGACAAAGCGGTTGATGGTCAGGCGACCACCGAGAACGCCCTCGGAATAGAGGAGCGGCATGCGCGTTTCAATGCCCGGAATGCCGTTCGGGATATAGGCAAAGGGCACTTCCTTGCCGCCAGGCTTCTTGCCGGCCGGGTCGTCATAGTTGAACGGTGCGTGGTCGGAGGACAGCACTGTGAACAGCCCATCGGACAGTCCGTCCCAGATCACCTGCTGATTCGATGCATCCCGCGGTGGGGGACTGCAGACACATTTGGCGCCAAGATAGCTGTCGTCGATTCCAAGGTCGGCCGCGGTGAGGAACAGGTACTGGGGGCAGGTTTCAGCAAAAATTTTCATGCCACGACCGCGAGCCCAGCGGATCTGCTCTACCGCCTCTCGCCCCGATACATGCACGATCAGGATGGGTACGTCGATCAATTCGGCAAGGGAGATGGCGCGGTGGGTGGCTTCGCGCTCGACAAGCATGGGACGCGAGTGCGAATGGAACCGGGGCGCAGTCTGCCCGGCTGCCTCGAGCTTTTTGGTGAGCCAGGCAATGCAGTCGGCGTTCTCGGCGTGGATCATGGCCATCGCGCCTTCCCTTCGAGCGAGCGCGAGCACGTCAAGGATCTGGCCATCGTCGAGTTTCAGGTCGTCATAGGTCATGTACAGCTTGAAAGACGTGTAGCCATCCCGAATGAGATTGGGGAGTTCGCTGTTGAGAACCGTGTCGGTCGGGTCGCTGACAATGAGATGGAAGGCGTAATCGACATGGGCCATGCCGTCGGCGCGGCGGTGATAGTCATCGACCGCCGCCTTCAGGCTGGCACCCTTCACCTGCGCGGCAAACGGGATCACCGTCGTGGTGCCGCCGCAAGCGGCAGCGCGCGTGCCGGTATCGAAGTTGTCGGCCATCCGAACCGGTGGCTCCATGGGCTGATCAAGGTGACAGTGGCTGTCGACGCCGCCCGGGGTCACGACTCGGCCCGCCGCATCGATCTCGCGCGCGCCTTGCGCCAGGCCCTGTCCGAGCATGGCGATGCGGCCCTGACGGATGCCGATATCGCAGTCGATGGTGTCCGAGGCTGTCGCGAGGCGGGCGTTGCGAATCACGCAGTCAAAATTGGCAGTCATGGGTCAATCCGGGGTCAGACGTTGGCAAGCCGCGCCGCGAGCGCCACCAGGGCACGATCGGAGCCGCGCGGGCCGACCAGACTGAGGCCGAGCGGGGCGCCAGCGCGCCGCGACAGCGGCATGGAAAGCTGCGGCAGCCCGCACAGGCCCGCTGTGGCAAGCATTTGGAGCGCGCGATTGCGGTAGTCCTCAAGATCGCCTTCGCTGGTCGCCCGAAGCGGGGCGATATCGGGCATGGTGGGCATCAGCAGCACGCCGCCCGTGCCCAGGAGCGCATCGAGATGGGCGGTGTAGCGGGTGCGGTAAGCCCGCGCCTCGGCAACCTGCGCATCGGTGACCTGGCTCGCCCAGGCGAAACGCTCGGCGACGCCCGGCCCCAGTGGCGGCTGGTAACGGCTGATCAGTCCGCCACATGTGTTCCATGCTTCACGGCCCTGGATGTAGCGGAAGGCCCAGTACATGGCGTCAAGCGAATCGAGGGTGATGGTCATCACCTCGGGTTCGCCCAGCACCTTCCGCGCGCGTTCAACCGCGCCGGCATGCGCTTCACGCGCCGCAGGCACGGCCAGGGACCACATGTCCTCGGGCCAGAGCAGGCGTAGCGGCCCGGGAAGGTCGGCGGTGTCGCCGGCCAGCAGCACGTCGGCAACGCGCGTGAAAGTGGCGATGTCGCGTGTGAACCATCCACAGGTATCGAAGCTGGGCGCGAGATCGAGGCAGCCGGCAAGGCTCACACGGCCATGTGTGGGGCGCAGGCCATAGAGCCCGCAGTGGCTGGCAGGCGCGCGAACCGAGCCGCCTGTGTCGGTACCGAGCGCGGCCTCGCACAGATGACTGGATACCGCTGAGGCCGATCCGGACGACGATCCGCCTGTGATGCGGTCAGGGGCTGCACCGTTGACCGGCGAACCAAAGTGCGCGTTCAGGCCATTGAGCGAGAATGCGAATTCATCGGTGACGGTCTTGCCGGCAAGCGATGCGCCCGCATCGAGCAACCGCTGGACGCTGTCTGCGTTGCGGGTCTTGATGCCGGACATCGCGAGCACGAACGGACTACCGCCCCCTGTGGGATAACCGGCCACATCGAACAGGTCCTTGGCTGCAAACCGCAGCCCAGCAAGGGGGCCGGTTGGCGCGTGCGGCACCTCGACCGAGGGATAGGGAACAAACGCGCGGGCGGGATCGTGAAGGGCAGTCATCGATGGGCTTCGGCTTGAAGTTCGTGGGTGCGGATGCAACGGGTCGTGTGGCCTGGGGCCACGGTTGTGCGTTGGGGTTGCGCTGCGCGACACGCATCGATCGCGAGTGCGCAGCGATCGGCAAAGGCACACCCGGGTGGCAGGCGCGAGAGATCGGGTGGGCTGCCTGGAATGGTCTTGAGACGCTCGCCGCGTGCCATCGATCCTTCGGCACGGCTTCGCAGCAGAGCGAGCGTGTAGGGGTGGGCGGGGGCGCGGATCACGTCACGCGTGCTGCCTTCCTCAACGATTCGCCCGCCATACATGACCGCAATGCGGTCGGCGACTTCAACCGCCGCGCCGAGATCATGCGTGACGAAAACCACCGCCAGGCCCAGCTCTCGCTGCAACTCGCGCAGGAGCAGAAGCACCTGGATTTGCACCGTGGCATCGAGTGCGGTGGTGGGTTCATCGGCGAGCAGCAGCTTGGGTCGACAGGCGAGCGCAAGTGCGATCATGGCCCGCTGGCGCATGCCGCCGGACATCTCGTGCGGGTAGGCGGCCAGCCGGCGCTCCGGGCTGGGGATGCGGACCCGCTCAAACAGTTCCAGGGCGCGCTTGTGCGCGTCGGCTGCGCTCACGGGTTCATGCCGGCGGATGGCCTCCACGATCTGATCGCCCAGGGTATAGACCGGATCCAGGGCCGTGAGCGGCTCCTGAAAGATCATGGCCACACGGGCACCGCGATAATCGGCGAGCGCGCGGCGGCCGAGCGCCATCACATCGGTGCCGTCGACCATCATCTGCCCGCCAATCCGGGTGGCCTGCGGTGCGTGCAAGCGCATGAGACTGCGCAGGGTGACGCTTTTGCCGGATCCTGATTCTCCGATCAGCGCGACCACCTCGCCGCGTTCGATTCGGAGATCGACGCCGTTGACCGCGTTGACCGGACGAGCCCCTCGGGTAAACGTCACCGTGAGATCACGGATGTCGACCAGCGGCGCTGACGTGGAAGGATTCATGCCACCACTCATTGATCAGGAATGTTCGGCGGGGGCGCCGCCGCCGGCCTGGCCAGGACCTGATCGGCTGGCCTTCGCATGACCTGAGTCCGGGACATGGATGAGGCAGGCCACGGCATCGCCAGGGTGGGTGCCACGCAGCCGGGGCTGCGCCTGCGAACACACCGGGTCAACCATCGGGCAGCGTGGATGAAACCGGCAACCGGACGGTGGGTCGATCGGGTTGGGCGGATCGCCTGCGAGCGGGACTCGCTCGGTGCGGTGATCCGGATCCATGGAAGGCATGGACTGGGTAAGCGCCTGCGTGTAGGGATGGCGGGGCGCCTCGAACAGCTGTTCGGCGGGACCCACCTCAACCACCTCGCCGAGGTACATCACCATGACCCGATCGCTGACATAGCGCACCACATGCAGGTCATGGCTGATGAAGATGTAGGTGAGACCGAACTCTGCCTTGAGATCGAGGAGCAGGTTGAGCACTTGCGCCTCAACCGATTTGTCGAGGGCCGAGACCGCCTCATCGAGAATGATCAGCCGGGGCTGAAGGGCGAGGGCGCGCGCGATATTGATGCGCTGACGCTGGCCGCCCGACAGTTCGTGCGGATAGCGACCCGCAAAGCGCGACGGCTCGAGACCCACCCGGGCGAGGAGGTCGTGCGCGCGCGACAACGCTTCACGAGCCGGCGTGCCGTGCACGCGGGGACCGAACGCGATCGAGTCTTCTATGGTCATGCGCGGGTTGAGCGAGGCGTAGCTGTCCTGGAACACCATCTGAACCTGGCGCCTGAAGGTCTTCATGGGCATGTCGGCCGAGCCGACACGACAGCCATCGAAGATGATCTCGCCCGCAGTCGGGGCGATGAGGTTCATGAGCAATCGTGCGGTTGTGCTCTTGCCGCAACCGGATTCGCCCACCACCCCGAGCGTCTCACCCTGATAGACGCGGAAATCGATGCCGTCGACGGCACGCACCACGGGCCGGCGTGCGCCGATTGGCGCGGTGAGCGGGAAGTGCTTGACCAGCCCGCTGATCTCGAGGAGGGGGCTGCCCGGGGCGGCCGTTGAAGCGGGGAGGGCCGTCATGCTCAGCTCTTGACATCCATCGCTGAGCGGAGCGAATCGGACAGCAGGTTGAATGCGATGGAGGTGATGAAGATCATGGCGCCTGGCAGTGCTGCAACCCAGGGTTGGGTGTAGATGGCGGTGCGCAGCGTGTTCAGCATCAGGCCCCACTCGGGCTCGGGCGGGCGTACGCCCAGCCCAAGGAAGCTGAGACCGGAGGCGAGGATCATGGAGACCGCGATCAGGCTGGTGGCATACACAAAGATGGGCCCCAGCACGTTACCCAGCACATGCACCCGCACGATGGTGAGCGCGTGAGCCCCCGAGGCGCGGGCTGCCTCGACAAAGTCGCGTCCGCGCACCTGTGTGGTGACACTCTCCGCCACCCGCACGATAGGGGGCGTGAACACGATCGTGAGTGACAGCAGCGCGTTGAAAATGCCCGCACCCAAGGCACCCGACAAGGCGATGGCGAGCAGCACCGAGGGAAACGCATACAGAACGTCCACCGTGCGCATGATGGCGCTGTTGATCCAGCCCCCTGCGTAGCCCGCGAGCAGGCCCAGCGAGGTGCCAATGACAAAGGCAAGCAGCACTGGCGTGAGCCCCATGAAGAGGGACAGGCGCGCGCCCACGATCAGCCTGGACAGCATGTCGCGACCCAGCTCATCGCTACCCAGCGGATAGTTGGGACTGCCGATGGCCTTGAGCCGCCCGAACATCGATGACGCATAGGGGTCGGCCGGCGCTAGCCACGGGCCGAACACGGCGAGCGAGAGCAGAGCCAGCACGATGAGGCCCGATGCGACGGCGACGGGATCACGGAGCAGCTTGCGTGCTGCGCCCGCCCAGTAGCCTTGCGAGCGCTCGACCGGGAGCGCCGACACATTCGGTGTGTTGAGGCTGAACATCATGACATCAGCCTCTGGAGATTCGTGGGTCGAGCGTCCCTTGGACGATATCGACCAGCAGGTTGAGAAGAACGAAGAAGAGCGCCAGCACCAGGATGGTTCCCTGCAGGAGCGGCAGGTCTCGCTGGAAGATCGCCGAGTTCAGCAGGAAGCCGGTGCCTGGCCAGGAAAATACGGTTTCGATCAGGATGGAGCCACCCAGCAGGTAGCCCAGCTGCAGGCCCATGACGGCGAGCGCGGTGGGCGCTGCATTTTTGACCACATGGCAGAACACGCCGTAATCGGTCAGGCCGCGTGCGCGCAGCCCAATCACGAATTCCTGTTCGAGGATGTCGGCCACCAGCGCGCGTACCGTGCGCGCGATGATCCCCATCGGGATGACCGACATGGTGAGCGCGGGCAGCACCATGAACTGGATGTGCTCCCAGTTCCAGGTCCAGCGGTCGGAGCCGCCGGGTCCGGCCCCGCTCGCTGGCAGGATGCCGGTGAGCGCCGACAGCGCGATGACCAGAACCATGCCCAGCCAGTAGTGCGGAACGCTCACGCCCAGCACCGACAGAAAGGAGGCGAGTCGATCCACCCAGGTATTGCGGAAATAGCCTGCAACGAATCCAAACAGCGAGCCCAGGATGAATCCGATCAGCGTGGCCACAGCGGCCAGCCTGAGGGTGTTGCCGACGGCGCGAAACACCTCGGAGCTGACCGGGCGGCCTGTGGCGATGGATGTGCCGAGGTCGCCCTGGAGGGCCCGCCACAGCCAGGAGAAGAACTGCTCGGGATAGCTGCGGTCAAACCCGTAGAGCTGACGGATGCGTGCGGCGAGCTCGGCCGACGCGTCGGGTGGCAGTACCGAGACCAGCGGGTCGCCGGGTGCCAGGTGAACCAGCGCGAAACAGACCAGCGCCACGCCCAGCATGATGGGCAGCGCATAGATCAGTCGCCGGATGAGGTAGGAAAGCAAAGTACGGTGCGGTAGCGTTGCGCGAAGCGGGGAGCAAAAAGCCCTCCCAGAGCGGGGCCCCGGGAGGGCGGAGTGCTTACTGGATGCTCATCGGCGCAATATCGATGAACCAGCTTCGCGGCTGGACCACGCCTCTGACCTTGCTCGACATGGCCCGCGGCCCGACGTCATGCGCAATCCACACGAACGGCGCCTCTTCCACAATCCGCTTGTGCAGTCGGGCGAGGGCTGCATCGCGCGCCTTGTCATCGAAGGTGGTGCGGGCATCGCCGATCAGCTTGTCGAACTCGGCGTTACCAAAGTAGCCCCAGTTGTTCGATACCGGCGGGAAGGTTTTGGTGGAGGTGAACCGGACCATGGCGAAGAAGGGGTCCATCGCAGCGAAGCTCACGTTGATCGCGTGCGCGCCGTTGGCGGTGGGATCCTTCGCGCCCCGACGCCAGTTCGTGAACAGCGTGTTCCATTCAATGACGTCGAATGTGACATCAAAGAAGCACTGCTTGAGCGACTGTTGCACGAATTCGTTCATGGGCAGCGGCTGCATCTGACCCGACCCCGAGGCCGAAATCTGCACCTTCACCTTGACCGGCTTGGCGGCGGAGAAGCCGGCATCGGTCATGAGCTTGCGTGCAGCGTTGGGATCAAACTTGATATCAAACGAGGGGTTGCCCCACCAGGGATGCGATGGATCGACGGTGCCCTTGGGAACAGCCATCATGCCGCCAAGAAGCTTTTGCAGGCTTGCATGGTCGACGCAGAGATTGGCCGCATGGCGAACGCGCTTGTCTAGCCAGGGTGATCCCTCGGCAAACGACAGCTGCCAGGGCCAGACGTGCGGTTGCTGGTTGCTGTAGACGGTAAAGCCGCGGCCGCGGATGGTGGCGATCGCATCAGGCGCAGGCGCCTCGATCCAGTCGACCTGACCCGACAGCAGTGCAGCGGTGCGCGCGTTGGCTTCGGGCATGGGCAGCATCACCACGCGGTCGATCTTGGGCGTGCGTGCGGGGTCCCAGTAGGCCTTGTTGGCTGCCAGCTCGAGACGCTCGCGCGGCACGAAGCGGGTCATGCGGAACGGACCGCTGCCTGAAGCGTCGGCGGCGAAGGCGGTCCAGGCCTGCTTGGCGCGCTCTTCCGCGGGCAGGTTCCCCGGGGTGGCGTCAAATTTCTTCTGCCAGTGCGCGGGCGAGGCCATGAACAGATTCGTGAGGTTGAGCGGCAGGAACGAATCGGGCTCGCTGGTGGTGAGTTCCACCGTGTAGTCATCGATCTTGCGGGCGCTCGCCAGGGTGGGCATGCGCGAGACGGTGACGCCGATCTGGCTCGGGTCATAGTGCTGCGCGGTCTTGTCCAGCACCTTGCGAACGTTCCAGACCACGGCGTCAGCGGTGAAATTGGAGCCGTCGTGGAACTTGACGCCCTGGCGGAGCTTGAAGGTCCATTTGGTTTTGTCGGTTGCATCGACCGCCCAGCTGAGCGCGAGGCCTGGGATCAGAACGCTGGCGGCGTCAGCCTTGGACAGGTCCCAGTGTGTGAGCGCGTCGTACATGGGAATGCCGGTGAAGCGATTGCCTTCGAAGCCCTGGTCGGGCTGGCCCAAGGTGCGCGGGATGTCGGCTGCAGTCATGCCGATACGCAGGACCTTGTCCTGGGCCTGCGCCGCAAGCGGCAGCGTTGCCGCGAGCAGCAGTGCAATGGAGGAACGGCGGATCAATCTCATCGGGAACTCCTGGGTTAAGGACACAGGTTTTAGGCAAAACACGTGCCTGGGCGACAGGCGAAGGTAGAGAAAAACATCTTGAGCCGCCGTCAGTGCGGTTTAACCAGTCGCTCTGCAGCCAGGTCTAGACCGCAGAGCACGCTGTCCAGAAGGGGTACCGGAACCGAGGGCTCAAGCGCGCGAGCATAGCCGAACAGACCGGCCCCGCCGATGATGACCGACTGCGGTGGACGGCCAGCCGCTTTGCCGCGTTCGATCGCGGCATGGCAGGCCGGCGCGAGCAGGCGCAGTGCCGCGTCGGGATCTGCTTTCAGTTGCGCGCCGTTCGCGTCGACGGTTTCGATCGCGACCAGCGCGTCCAGCAGCCCAATGGAAAAGGCGAGCCGCCGCAGGGGTTCCCGCCAGCCGTGTCCGCCGGTGACGATTGCGAAATCGCCCTTGCGGGCCGCCCATCGCATCGAGGCCTCCGCGAACCCCGTCACGGGTTCGACCGCGAGCTCTTCGAGTGCCTGCAACGCGGGGTCACCGAAGCAGCCAATCACGCAGGCATCGAAGGCGCCGTGCGCGGCGATGGCTTCCTGTCTGGCCTGCAGTGTGGCGTGGGCAGCGATGGCGAGCGAATGCTCGCCGGTGATGTAGGAGGCGCCGAACGGTGCGGTCACCGCAGTGACCTGAACCGAGTCACCCAGACGGTCAGCCGCGGCATCAGCGAGCATGCGGGTCACGGCGTCGGTGGTGTTTGGATTGATCAGAAGGAGTCGGGGCATATTTGACCGAAAACGGGTTACGGATTTTTCGCCGCGCACGGTAGCATGGCCGCTCCGCGTTGGTGCGGATTGCGGAGGCAATTGCCGGGCTTTAGGCATTGCGCACCAAATCGGTGAGCGGTCTATCATTCGGGATCCCTGTTTCTCCGAGACAACCATGCGCGATACGCTGTCGCTGATTCCCCGTGGCCGCTTTCCCTCAATCAGGCGCCGGCGTGTGTCGACCGTCCAAGCCAACCTTGGGTACCGCTGCAATCAGACCTGCCAGCACTGTCATGTGAACGCCGGTCCACATCGCGAGGAGGTGATGGATCGCGACACGCTCACCTTGCTCATGCGGTTTGTTCGTGCGAGCGGGGCTCGCGTGCTTGACCTCACCGGGGGCGCGCCGGAGCTCAATCCAGGGTTTCGCGATCTGGTGGCCGAGGCGCGGGCGGCGGGCCTGGAGGTGATCGACCGCTGCAACCTCACCGTGCTGGAAGAGCCGGGTCAGGAAGATCTCGCGGAATTTCTGGCTGCCCATCAGGTGCATGTCGTGGCTTCTCTACCGTGCTACCTGGAAGACAACGTCGATCGCCAGCGCGGCAAGGGTGTCTTCGAGACCAGTTTGCGCGCGCTCGCCCGGCTCAACTCGCTGGGGTACGGTACCGCGCTTGCCCTTGATCTGGTCTTCAATCCGCAGGGGCCCAGCCTTCCGCCGCCGCAGCAGGCGCTCGAGCGCGACTACCGGGAGATGCTGGGGGGGCGCTACGGCATCGTTTTCACCCGACTGCTCACCCTTGCCAACATGCCGATTCAGCGCTTCGGCTCGATGCTCGCGAGCCAGGGCAGGTTCGATGAGTACATGGCGCTCCTGCGCGAGGCCCACCGTGAGGAAAACCTCGATGCGGTGATGTGTCGTGATCTGGTGAGTGTCGATTGGCAGGGATATCTCTTTGACTGCGATTTCAATCAGATGCTGGGCCTGCCGCTGCGCCGTGCCGGACAGTCGCGAAGCCACCTGCGTGATGTCGTCGGCCAGTCGTTGGCTGAGCTTCCTATCGTTGTCCGTGACCACTGCTACGGCTGCACCGCGGGACAGGGCAGTTCCTGTGGCGGGGCGCTCGCGGCGGGCGAGGAACCGGGCGCTCAGGTCGAGGAACCGGGCGCTCAGGCAGACCGGTGCGCCTCGGAAGCGGTTGGGGTCTGAGTATGGCGGGCGGGGCTTCTCACGGCCCTCCCGGGCGCTGGTGCCCGCCGTCTTACGGACTGGGGCCCAAAGCGCATAGCGCTGCGCGCGGATTGTTTCAGCGCCATGTCTGAACGCGGGCAGGCGTTGATCCGCTGGTCGGTTGCGGGCGCCCTGGTTGCGCTGGCGGGCCTGGGGTGGTGGTTGTTCGGCGAGTCGGCGTTCGATCTCTCCACGCTGCGCGATGTTCGTGACACGATGGCCCATCGTGTTCGGCAAACGCCTGAATTGGCCGCGCTGGCCTTCATCGCTGCCTATCTGCTGGTGGCGGCGCTTGCCCTGCCGGGCGCGCTGGTGCTCACGTTGCTGGGCGGCGCCCTGTTTGGATTCGGCCCGGGTGTCTTGCTGGTGGCGCTTGCCTCGTCGCTCGGCGCGCTTCTGTCATTCAGTGTCGTACGCTGGATTGCCGGTCGGTCGCTTCGCGATCGTCTGGCTGCCAGGCTCACCCCGATCGCAAGCGGTATCGAACGCGATGGCGCCTACTACCTGTTCACGCTTCGGGTGGTGCCGGTATTCCCCTTTTTTCTGGTGAACGTGCTGGTTGCGCTCACGCCGATTCGCACCTGGACGTTTTACTGGGTGAGCCTGATCGGCATGCTTCCTGCCACCCTTGTGTATGTGAATGCGGGTCACCAGCTCGCTTCGCTTGACTCGCTGTCCGGACTGCTGACCCCGGGTTTGATGGGGGCGCTCGCGCTTCTGGGGGTGTTTCCACTGGTGGCGCGCAGGCTCCTTCCCGGCATTGCACGGCGGATCGGGTGGCTGATGGGGACGGTGCGTGCGAACCGTCGCTGGCGCGGGCAGCGGCCCCATCGGTTTGACCGCGACCTGATCGTGATCGGCGCTGGCGCCGCTGGCCTGGTGGCGGCCAATATTGCCGCCAGCCTGCGTGCGAAGGTCACGCTGATTGAACGTGAGGCCATGGGCGGTGACTGTCTGAATACCGGTTGCGTGCCGTCCAAGGCCCTGATCCGGCTGGCGAACCGCGTACGCGAAGAGCGACTGTTTGCGGAGCAGGGCACAGGGATTGCAGGTATCCCCTCAGGCAATACGGCGCGCCCCGATCTGGCAGTCATTCTTGATCGGGTACGCGCCACCATCGATCGCATTGCGCCGCATGACTCGGTCGAGCGGTATCGTGCTCTGGGTGTGGAGTGCATTCGCGCAGAGGCCCGTGTGCTGTCTCCCTGGACGGTGGACGTGACGCCGGCCGAAGGGGGGGGCGGCGAACGGCTTCATGCCAGGCACCTGATCATCGCAACCGGGGCCGAGCCGGTGGTGCCCGACATTGCCGGACTTGCGCCGGGACGCGCCCTCACCACGCAGACACTCTGGGCGATCCGCGAACTGCCAAACCGCTTGCTCGTGCTCGGAGGCGGTCCGGTGGGGTGTGAGCTGGCGCAGGCGTTTCAGCGGCTCGGATCGGCGGTGACGCTGGTGGAGCGCGCCGGGCGACTGCTTCCACGCGAGGAACCAGAAGCCTCCGCCGAAGTGCGTCGTTCGCTGGAAGCCGACGGGGTCAGGGTGCTCACCGGCGCAACGCTGCAGTCGGTTCAGGATGGTTCGCGTGCGCATGTCGTGGGCGCCCACGGTCAGGCGGTGATCGAATTCGATCAACTGTTGTGTGCGCTCGGTCGTCGGTCGCGGGTGGAGGGGGTGGGACTGGATGAGTTGGGGCTCGCGCGGGACGCGGACGGAACCTTGCGGGTCGATGACTGGATGCGGACCAGTGAGCCTGGCGTATTCGCCTGCGGTGATGTTGCAACCGCTGACAGGCTGACCCATGTCGCCGGGCAAATGGCCTGGCATGCTGCGTTCAACGCACTGTTCGGCGGGCTTTGGCCACTTCGGATCGACCGTCGGGCGATTCCGCGCTGCGTGTTCACCGACCCCGAAGTGGCGCGTGTCGGGCTCACGCGAGTCGAGGCCGAGCAGGCGGGAATCAAGGTGGTTTGCACGCGCCATGAAATGTCTGCGCTTGACCGCGCGATCATCGAGGAACAGACCGGCGGGTTCGTCATGGTACTGACCGCGCAGGGGTCTGACCGGATTGTGGGCGCCACGGTCGTGGGCGCCAGGGCGGGTGAACTCATCTCGCTGTTCACGCTTGCGATCCGAGAGCGGTTGGGGTTGCGACGTCTCATGTCGATGATGATCGCCTATCCCGGTTGGGCGGACGCCGGACGCGCTGTCGCTTCGCAGTGGCAGCGAGATCATGCACCCGTGTTCGTGCTGACCTGGCTAGAGCGCTGGCACCGATGGCGGCGTCGATGACCCGCCCGACTGACGGTATCCCGGAAACGCAGGACAACTGGGCCGACCGCCTGCGCATTGCGATCGTGATGCCCGTGCTGAATGAAGCGCTGAGGCTTCACAGCGCGCTGGGTCAGTTCACCGCTGACCGCGACGATCTGGTGGTTGTTGACGGCGGCAGCACGGATCGCACCGTGGTCGCGGCACTCGCGGCGGGAATGCGGGTTGCGATCAGTCCGCGCGGTCGTGCCAGGCAAATGAACGAGGGCGCGAGGCTGTCGGGCCCGGTCGATGTACTGCTCTTCGTCCATGCCGATGTATTGCTGCCCTCCGACTGGCGGGCGGCGATCGAACGTGCGGTTCGGGCGGGGGCGACCTGGGGGCGGTTCGATGTGAGCCTGAACGCCACCCATCCCGTGCTTTCCATCGTTGGCGCCCTCATGAATCTGCGATCGCGCCTGAGTGGCATCGCAACCGGGGATCAGGCGATCTTCATCACCCGCGAAGCGTGGTTGCGGGTTGCCGGTTGGCCGGACGTTGCGCTGATGGAGGACGTCCGGATGTCGCAGCGACTGCTCGAGACGAGCGGCCGGCCCGCTTGTCTTGCCGAGCGCGTGCTGGTGTCGGCGCGCCGCTGGGAGCAACGGGGAATCCTTCGCACCATTGCGCTGATGTGGTGGCTTCGCGCGCTCCATGCGTTGGGTGTGTCGCCCGATGTGCTGCATCGCCTCTATTACGGGGTGGCGCCGGGAGGCGCTGGCGTGCCGAGTCCATCGCGCGTCATTGTGTTTGCCAAGGTTCCGCGTGCGGGCGAAGTGAAAACACGGTTGGCTGCGACGGTCGGCGAGCCGGTTGCCCTGGCCACGCATCGGCAACTCCTCGAAAGGACGCTTGAGCAGGTGGCGCGGGTGCCGAATGTTGTTCGTGAGCTGTGCATTGCGGGAGACGACTCGGCGGGCGAATGCGCGCAGCTTGCACGACGCTTCGGTTTCGACCTGACCCGTCAGCGCGGCAATGATCTGGGTGAACGGATGGCCAATGCCATGACGCGGGGATTGTCGCGTGGCGAGCGCGTGGTGCTGCTGGGCTGCGACAGTCCGGTGATCGATGCGGCGGATATTGCCGAGGCGGTTGTCGTGCTTGCCACGGAAGACGAGGCCAGCGTGGTGTTCTCGCCCACTGAAGACGGCGGCTATCTGCTGGTGGGCGTGGCCGGGGAACTGCCGCCCATCTTCGAGGCCATGCAGTGGAGTCATCCGGACGTGATGCTTCAGACGGTCGGGCGTCTCGACGCTGCGAGCCGGCGGTATCGGCTGCTTCGCACGCTCTGGGATGTGGATGATGCCGCCGGCTGGGCCAGGTGGCAGGCGTTGTGAGCAGGGAACGCCGCCGCGTTGTCGGATGGGGCGGCACGCTCCTGGCGGGTGGCGTGTGCGCAGCGATGATGCGGTCCGGGCACGCTCTTGCGCAGGCGGATGTCGGCACGGACGCCAGGCATGCGGTTCAACCGCCACGGTTCAGCGACCAACCTGCGGGTCGCGTCATCCTTCCGTCCGATGAGCCTGGCACGGCCAGCGATTCGACACCCGGAAGCCGCGCGCCCGGCCCGTCAGCCGCGCGAACTGCAAGCGACGATCGCTACGATTGGCGACATCGGCGTGTTCGGGGCATTGCG
Organism: Burkholderiaceae bacterium; assembly: GCA_049423065.1. GTDB lineage: Bacteria > Pseudomonadota > Gammaproteobacteria > Burkholderiales > Burkholderiaceae_E > SYIM01. The sequence goes on along the minus strand of JBMSQB010000014.1, from coordinate 573 downwards.
CCCAACCGTTATGGTCTGATCAACGATCAGGGTACGGTGGTCCTGGGGGTGGAGGTGTCGGGCTCCGCCTCCGCACTCATCGCCCGGCTGCGCACACCGGTTCGTGGCCGGCACCTCGCCTGGCGCTGGCGGGCCGATGGGTTTCCACCGTTCGCGGCAGTGGGGCAGCGGGATCGCGACGACTTTGCGGCTCGCGTCTACCTGATGTTCGACCTGCCCGATGACCGCCTGTCACTGGCCGATCGGGTGGTGCTGGGCGGGGCAAGCCTGTTGCAGGGTGAGCGGGTGCCTGCAGCCACGCTGGTTTACCTCCTCCATGCCGGAGCCGGTGACGACCGGCCCGTGCCATCGCCCTTCACTGATCGGGTGGTGATGAGAGTCGCCCGCGCCCAGGCGGTTGCCGGACAGTGGTACCAGGAGGAGCGTGACTGGCAACAGGATTTCCAGCGCGCCTTTGGCTCGCGCTATCCGGGCCCCACCCCGGACCCGGTGGCGATAGCTGTGGGCTCGGACGGCGACCAGACCGGCGCGGTGTTCAGCGCCCGGTTTGGCGATCTGGTGTTCGGCTGACAG
>JBMSQB010000013.1:0-61351 GCA_049423065.1 Burkholderiaceae bacterium | reverse complement strand
ACCTCGCGTCGCGCAGAGTGCTGAGCCCGGAAGCCGCTGTTGAGTGATGCCGACGTTTCGATCAGCCCGTGGTCGGCGCGTGGAAAGTAAAGCATTGCGGCCCCGACGTTGGCCCCGGCCGCTACAGGATGCAGGGTCAGCATCCCGGACAATTCCGACACCCGCATATTGGCCTCGAGAATGCCGGCAATCTCTGCCACGGGTTCGAAAGCATGGGCCGCTCTGGCACCGCAGGCCAGAGCCAGCAGGCTGTAGAAGCCGGTGTTGGCGCCAACATCGATGAATACCGGCTTGATCGCCTGGCACCACTGCGCGACCAGCATGGGTAGCGGCGCCTCGTAAGCCTTCCAGCCCTGCTCGAGCAGGGTCATGGCCACCTGGTCGCGGCCGGCGCAGGTATCCATCCAGAACCGTCGGTGCTCGCCCAGCAGCTGAATATCGGCCTGCGCAAGATGGTTGATGAACATGGCTCAGGTGTCCTGCGGCAAGCGATACTGGGTTGCGGTATCGCCGAGCAGCCGTTCCCAGGCGCCAGCCAGCTCAGACTGAAAGCGCGCCTCACCAAACGCTGCTGCGGTTGCCTGCCCAGCCTGAACCCGAATCGCCGCTGCGCCAGCCTCGAGCGTCAGGGCTTGATGAAGGGCGAGCGCGTAGCCTTCCGCATGCCCCTCGGTCACCCAGAAGCCGTTCTCAGGGGTTGCGTATTCCGCGCCGCCTGCCCCGTCGTAACCACACACCAGGCAACCCGCGGCCATCGCTTCCAGCGGTGGCAATCCCAGCCCTTCGTCCTTGCTGAGGCTCGCAAAAATCAGGGATTCCGCCAGGACACTGGCCACCTGCGGCCGGGTCATATCGTGGATCTCCACCCAGGGAACCTCGGCGTGCTCCGGATAGAGCCCTCGGAACAGGGCCCTCAGGAAAGCGATTTCAGCAGGTCGCTTTCGTGGCATGTAGGCAATCTGCCGCCGCTTGGTCACGCCTTGGGCCGCCCTGGAAAAATGGGGCAGCACCCACGGGTGAACCACTTGCCAGTCGGTTGTCGACCCCCAACGTCGCAGCGTGTCCCGGGTGAAATCGCTGCAACACAGACCGCCCGCCAGCGGGTAGGCATTCATGCTGGCAATGTCGGCAAAGCCGCGAAAGGTGTAGAACGGGTTCTGGTTGTGGATGGCCACCTTGCAGCGCAAAGCGGCCAGCCGCTGGAACATGACGGGAGGCGTGATCTCGGGCATCACCAACCAGTCGTGCGTTGAAAACACCAGCGGTTCTCCCCAGTGAACCATCGGCACGAGATAGGGTTGGCTTGGCACGCCCACTCGAGAGGCTGGATCGAGCAGCAGAAACGCCCGCCAGCCCAGGCGGCGCAGGGCTGCCACATGCTGGAAGTTGACCAACTCGCCACCGGCGCGCAATGGCAGCGCGCCGGTGTAATAGATCGATGGCCGCGCCGCCATGGCAACCGTCACGGTGCGCACGAGGCACGCCACATCACGCGAATGGCCTCCTGAAGCGATCGGGCATGCTGATCGATATTCCAGGCTGCGGCCTGCTGCTGACGGCTGCGCAACCCGCGCTTCAAGTCCAGCAGCGCCTCACGGTCGCGCGCCATGGCCGCTGCCACCGCCACATAGTGTTCGTCATCACGTGCCACCCAGTCATCAAGATTCAGCGCGGTCATGAAGCTTGCGCCCATGCGCGAGACAAAATGCTGCCCTGCGAGCACAACAACCGGCACGCCCATCCAGAGCGCCTGCAGGGTGGTGGTGCCCCCGTTGTAGGGCACCGGATCAAGCGCGATGTCAACGTCTTCGTATTCGGCCATCATGTCGGTCAACCCGACTGGCCCTCGAAACTCGAGTCTGGAGGCAGCAATACCGTGCGCTGCGAACCGTGTCCTGAATGCGGTCACCGCACCACCATCCTTGAAACTGGGCGCCTTGAGAAGCAATCGCGAACCAGGCACGGCTTTCAATACCGCCGCCCAGAGCGCCACGGTTCGCGGTGTGAGCTTGGGCGCATTGTTGAACGATCCGAACGTGAGCGGCCGCACGAGGTGCCGAGGGCCGTAATCCGGATACGGGTAGTCCGCCTCCGGATGAAAACAGAATACGGTTCCGGGTAAACGCATCACCTGTTCGCTGAACAGCGCATCGCTTCCGGCTGGCGCCACCACGCGATCGGCAATCAGCCAGTCGATATTCGGCACGCCAGTCGAGCCAGGGTACCCCAGGTAACTCGCCTGGACTGGCGCGGCACGCTGGGCGAACATGGCCATCCGGTTCATGCTGGTATGACCAGCGAGATCAAGCAGCACATCGACACCATCAATCTCGATACGCCTTGCCAGCTGACCGTCAGCCCAACCGGAACACTCCACCCAGCGAGCCACCCGCTTTCTTGCCAGGCGCGTTTGATCGTCGTAGGACACGCCGGTGAAATAGACAGTGAGTTCGATCGCGGCCGGATCCAGCCGCGGGAGGATGGGCTGCATGAAGATATTGACGGGATGCTGGTGATGGAAGTCGGCTGTCACCAGCCCCACCCGCAATCTCCGCTCGGGATCGCGCGAATTCGAAAAAGACTTTGCCGATCTCGCTCCCGTTCCCATCTCGAGGAACAACCGTCGATGCAGCGCCGCCACCTCCTGCGCGCTCAAGGTGTCGCTGTAGAGCGAGGACATCGCCGCGCTCGATCGCATTCGGGAGGTGGGTCCTTCTGCCTCACCCATTTCGCGATAGAGCTCGAGTGCCTGATCGGCTTCGCCGCGACGACCTGCAATGGAGGCCCGCATCGAGCGCGCACCCGGTTGCGGGGCCAGAGACTCGGCCCGCGCAAGCGACTCGAGCGCTTCGTCCATCTGCCAGCTCTCCGCGTACGCGTGCGCAAGGTTCCAGTGAGCAGATGCACTGTGCGGGTAAAGCGCCACGCAACGTTGCAGAACCTGCTGCGCTTCCTGCCAGAGATTGAAGCGAAAGGAGGTCTCGGCAAGCCTTGCGAGCGTGGCTTCAGCCGTTGCAGCGCTGGCACGCTCGAAGGCGCGGTGGGCCTCCTGGTCGAGACCCAGGCGCAGCAGAATCTCGCCCAGGTCGATCTGCATCTCTGCCAGTTCATTGACGTCGAGCGGCGCCTGCTGGCTTTCGATGCGCTGGGCCATCAGCGCCTGACGCATCGCCTCGAGCGCGCGCGCAGCGTCACCGCGTTCCAGCCGGAAGCGGGCCATGCGCCAGTGAATCGTGCGCAGCAACTGGACGGGATGCGGGCCCTCGCGCCGGGCGTCGCTCGTGCCCGGCGTGCCCGGCGTGCCCGGCGTGCCCGGCGTACGCTGAGCCGCAGCCCCAGCTGCCAACACCGCCCGGTGATACGCCGTGGCCGCCATCTCGAACTGACCTGCTTCCTCGAGTCCGCGGGCCATGGAGAGCATCGCCTCCCAGCGCTGGGGGGCAACAGCCATCGCCCGCCTGTAGGCAACCAGCATGGCATCCAGATCGCCCTGCCGCCGCAGAACATGCCCCAACTCCAGCCAGGCACTGAAATTGGCGCCATCCTGCCGAACCACCGACTCGAAATGGCTGCGCGCCTGCGGAAGGTCATCAAGCCGGGCCGCACAGCGCGCAAGCTGAAGACGTGATGGCAAGGAGGCTGCGTCCACTTTGAGAGCCGCCTCAAAAGCGCGCCTCGCCTCGGGCACGCGGCCCAGGTCGTAGAGCGCGTTGCCCCAATTGAAGTAAGCCTGTACCGGTGCGCCGGGCAGCCCCGCCGCCCGCTCATACAATTCGGCGGCCGCTTTCAGGTCACCGGCGTGCCGCCGGGCGTAGCCGAGTTCGATCAGTCGAGCCGCGTCGGCCGAGGGCACCGGGACCGACTCGCGCGGGGGAGCTGCTACCGAAACGCCATCACGCGCCACATCGTGATGACCCGACTGTCGATCAGCAACTGCGCTGCGGCGCTTGTGAGATTCCATAAGGGGTTGTTACCGTCGACCATCTCGTTCGGGTTAAGGGGCGGTTCGGTCGCGGGCAGTGCTTCGCGGGTCACACCATCTGTGTTGACGACATTCCATCGATTGCGCCGCCGCAAGTCAAGCGCATCGGACCGTTGCAAGCCCAGCCTGGGGGCACACGACCGATTCGGCCGGCAAGAGAGCGGCGGAAGGCGGGGGCCTTAACCGGTGCGCGACAAATCGTCTTTGACCGGTGTGGCGGCACTTAGCGCCATCAGTTCGGCCAGCGACCGGGCACCAAGCTTTCGCATGACCTCTGATTTGTACTGTTTGGCGGTGGGCAGCGAGATATCGAGCGCTTCGACGATTTCGCGGTTGCTGAACCCTCTCAGGAGCAGGTCGTGCACCTGACTTTCACGCGGTGACAGGGTTGAGCGAGCCTCCACCACCCGCGCCGAACGAATCAGGTCCTGCATCTGCCGGCGATCCTTTTCGAGCGACGCCGCCACGGCACGGAGCAGATCCTCGCGTCCGAACGGCTTGACCAGAAAGTCAACCGCGCCCTGTTTCATCGCGCGTACCGTCTGCGATACCGTGCTTTCACCGCTGACGTAAACGACCGGGAGCGTGCGTCCCCGTCGAATCAGTTCTCCGTGAAGCTCGACACCCGTCATGTCCGGCATCCGCATGTCGGTCACCAGCACCGCCGGCGCAACACGAGGCAACTCGGCCAGGAAATCCCTTCCGCTTGCCCAGCATTGAACCCGATAGCCGACAACACGCAACAGATCGACGATGCTGTCGCGAAGCGCGTCATCGTCGTCCACCACGAATACGTGACCGGACGGGCGAAGCGGGGTTGAGGGATCAGGCATGTCAACAGTCAACCATAGCTCGGCCGCGAGACACATCCTTCGATCGAAGGATAGGGCATTGCCTGCGTTCAGCTTGTTGTGGGCGCCAACGGCTCACCACCACGCTCGAGCCGCACTGAAAACAGCGCGCCGGGGGTGCTGTGCTCCCTTTCGAGTTCAATCGTACCGCCGTGACGCTCGACGATGTACCGCGACAACCAGAGCCCGAGCCCCAGACCCTCGGCTCTCGAACTGGCGAACAGATCAAAGAGTTGGCCTTGAACGTCCTGACTGATACCAGGCCCGGTGTCCTGAACACGAATCATTACCCGTTGACCCATCAACCGGGTTGACACTTCAACCTGGCGCCGGTTGGCAGGGACCATAGAGACCGCGTCCAGCGCGTTCGAGACCAGGTTGAGAATCACGTGTTCAAGTTCCCCCGCGCCTATCCTCGCCTTGACGGGAGACTGAAGGTCTGTGGCCAACCGGACCCCAAGATCCTTCGCGCGGCGCTCGAGCAATGCGGTCGCGGCCGCCACCACCTGATCGACCGTCCGGTTCTCTGGCTTGCCCTGATGATCGCCGAAAATATCGCGAAGTGTCCGGATGATGCCTGCGGCGCGCGCGTTCTCTGCCGCAATCCGCTCGAGGAGACGTTCGAGTCTCTCGGGGTCGGTCCGGGTGCGCGCAAGGAGCAGCGACTCCTCGACGCTCAGTCTCACCGACGCGAGCGGCTGGTTGATTTCATGCGCTATCGAGGCAGACAGGGCCCCGGCTTGAGCCGCTCGCTGCATCCGTGCGAGCTCCGCGATCAACTCCTCGCGCTGGCGCACCACCTCAAGGGTGCTTCGCTCGCGATCGATCGCCTTGGATTCGCCTTCCTGCGCCCGGTTGCGCTCGGTTTTTTCAGCGAGAAGCGCGGCGCGGTTCTTTTCGATCACGAACCCCCAGTAGCCGAAGCTGTAGATCACGACCGCAAGGTAATTGGCAATGAAGCCGAGATTGGAGGTCGTCGTGAAGGTGAGCAGCACCGGCGCCTCGCCGCGGGCGAGATACCCGTGAATGCGAAGCAGATTGGTGATCACCACCGCCAGAAATCCAACCAGCACGAACGTAAGCGAGCGACTGCGCTTTGCCTGGATCACTTTCAGCAGCAGGTAGCAGCAACCCAGATCCAGCGCCGATACGATCGCCAGCTGGACCACGCGCATTGGGTGATCGCCCAGAAAATACTGCAAAAAAACGAGCAGTACGGCGTTGCCAACCACCACCCCGAAAATCCAGGCCCATGGCGTGGGGGTCGCCGAGAGCTCGCGCCGCAAGGCCTCGGCGATCAAGGCAAGCATCATGGTCACCAGAACAAAACCGACCATCAGGTAAGCGATCTTCGGCAGCAGCGTCTGGAGTACGAAGAGTGATGCCGTGCCCGCATAACAGGCGGTGCCGGCAAACCAGAAACGGGCAGCGGTATCGCGCTGACCTTTGAGCAGCACCCAGGCGATCGCGGGCATCAGCCAGAACTGAATCAGGCCAACAATCAGCAACAGGGAAAGCGCGGGATGTGGGCTCACGAGAAAGACTCCTTGGTTCGCCATCGTAGCGCGGCGCCGCTCGCCCAGGCGACCGCCCTCCCGCAGACAATGCCCTCGCCTTTTGCTCTGGACACCGTCACGGCTACACTCGCATTCACCCATTCAGATGGCAGGCCGCCCCATGCCCACCGACATCGACATCGCCCAGTCCGCCACCCTGCAGCCGATCGAAACCCTCGCCCGTGAGCGGCTCGGTATCGCGCCTGAGCATCTGTCGCCCTACGGCCGATACAAGGCGAAACTGTCGCTCGAATTCATCGATTCCCTGAAAGACCGCCCAGACGGCAAGCTGATCCTGGTCACCGCGATCAGCCCGACCCCCGCAGGCGAGGGAAAAACCACCACCACCGTGGGTCTGGGCGATGCGCTCAACCACATTGGCCAAGACGCCATGGTCTGCCTGCGCGAGCCTTCGCTCGGCCCGGTGTTCGGCGTCAAGGGCGGCGCCGCAGGCGGCGGCTACGCGCAGATCGTGCCCATGGAGGATATCAATCTCCATTTCACGGGTGATTTTTCAGCGATCGCACTCGCCAACAATCTGCTCGCTGCCCTCATCGACAACCATATTCACCACGGCAACGAACTTGGGATCGATCTGCGCCGGATCAGCTGGCGCCGGGTGGTCGACATGAACGATAGGGCGCTGCGCAACATCGTGAACTCGCTTGGTGGCCCGGGCAATGGTTTCCCGCGTGAAGATGGCTTCGACATTGTTGTTGCTTCCGAGGTGATGGCGATTCTGTGCCTCGCCACCTCGATGGAGGATCTGCGCGCGAGGCTTGCGCGGATCATCGTGGGCCGCACCCACGAGGGTCGCGCCGTCACCGCAAGCGACCTGAGCGCGCACGGCGCCATGACGGTGTTGTTACGCGACGCGCTCGCCCCTAACCTGGTGCAAACGATCGAGCACACGCCCGCATTTGTGCACGGCGGGCCGTTTGCCAACATCGCGCACGGTTGCAACTCGGTGGTGGCCACCCGCGCTGCACTGAAGCTTGCCGACTATGTGGTGACCGAGGCAGGCTTCGGCGCTGATCTCGGCGCCGAGAAATTCCTCGATATCAAGTGTCGCGCAACAGGGCTCAAACCCTCGGCGGCAGTGGTGGTGGCCACGGTGCGCGCGCTGAAGTATCACGGTGGCGCAGACCTGAAATCACTCACCCGCGAAGATCTCGGCGCCCTCGAGCGGGGGCTCGTGAATCTGGAACGACATGTGGACAACGTGAAGCGTGTCTACGGCATTCCGTGCGTGGTCTCCATCAACCGCTTCGACGCAGATACGCCTGCAGAAATCGCCCTGATTCGGGAGCGCATCTCGGCGCTGGGTGTCGATGTCGTGCTTGCCACGCACTGGGCTGATGGCGGTGCGGGCGCGGCCGATCTCGCTCGCGTGGTGGTAAGGCTCTGCAACCAGCCCGCGAGCCCCGAGTTCGTCTACAGCGATGACACGCCCCTGTGGGACAAGCTGCGAGCAGTCGCCACCCGCGTCTACCGCGCAGCCGATATACGGGCCGATGCCAAGGTGCGAGCCGCGATCGACCGCCTGCAGGCCGAAGGCTGGGGACACCTGCCCGTGTGTGTCGCGAAAACCCAGATGTCGTTTTCCACCGATCCCTCGCAGCGCGGCGCGCCGGAGGGCCACATCATCGACGTACGGGAAGTTCGGTTGTCGGCAGGCGCGGGCTTTGTGGTGATGATCTGCGGTGACATCATGACCATGCCGGGTCTGCCCAAGGTGCCGGCCGCCTCACGCATCGACTGGGTTGATGGCAAGGTGGTGGGGCTGTCCTGATCAGCCGCCACCCTGCCCCGACCCAAGCACCCGACCGCGATCGGCATCCGGCCGCGTCGGTCTGAAGAGCGGCAACTCGGGCTCGGTCCAGGCCTTCGGAATTTCCCCAGGCACGGACACTCGCCCAATCACCGGATCATGTACTTCGCGCACATCCCCACGAGCCTTGAAATAGGCGCTGGCGTTGATGGTGGCACCGTCGTGCACCTGCGCTGCTGCCACCCCTTCTCCGGCGAGGAGCAAGAGCGCGTCGCCGATCGGCAGACCCTCAGCCCGAACAACGATTTCATCAGGCGCTGACGCACGCAGCATCAGCCAGTGACCGTCCGCGCAGCGCACCGCCCGCAGTGCATCGGGGTTCACCCCCGCCCCGCCGGAGGCGCCCCAGCCATAGGGGTCGTTACTACCCTCACGCATCGGCGCACGCCCCATCCGCTCGGTCAGCGCGAGCTGGCACTCGGTCATGCGGAACAGGGGCTCAAACAGCGCAACGTCTGCGTGCGATCCCTCCTCGCCGCCCACATCTCGCTGATACAAACCGAGCGCAAGCCCGAATGCGGCCATGAGCCCGGCCGATGTGTCGGCAAGGCTGAAACCGATGTGGATCGGCACTTCATCAGGCGCTCCGGTGAGCATCACGATGCCGCTCATCGCTTCCGCGATCTTGCCAAAGCCCGGGCGCGACGCGTGCGGCCCGGTCTGCCCGAAACCCGAAATGCTCGCCATGACCAGGCGCGGGTTGATCGCACGCAGCGACTCCCAGCCCAGGCCCATGCGATCGAGAACGCCGGGCCGATAGTTCTCGACCAGGGCATCTGCCGTGGCAATGAGACCCAGCAGCGTGCGCCGATCATCGGGGTTCTTGAGGTCGAGATCAACGCAGAGCTTGGCCCGGGCGGCCACCCCCCACCAGACCGCCACATCTTTAACGCTGATGCCCATCAGCCGCGCCGGATCACCACCGCCCGGTTTTTCGATCTTGATCACCTGAGCGCCCAGCTCTGCCATCAGGCTGCCCGCAAACGGTCCGGCCAGCGCGAGCCCGAGCTCCACCACCTTCAGGCCCTCAAGGGGCCGGCGCGCGCTCATGAGCGCCCCGCCCGCGGCACGCCAAAGCGCTCGGCCTCGCGCAGCACATCATGCGCGCGAGGCAGCATGGCGTAGTCAACCATGATGCCGCGGTAGCGCACAGCCGCATCGCCCTTGGCCTCGGCTGCCGCCATGGCCTCAATGAGCCCTGCGTAGTAGTCGACCTCCTCGGGCGTGGGTGCGAAGACCGCGTTGGCGACCGCCACATGGGTGGGATGGATCAGGATCGCGCCGGAGAAGCCCAGCGACCTGGCCCGCGTGGCGAGCCTGCGTACCGCGTCAAGATCGTCGAGCGCCGTGCCGATGAGGCTTGCCATCGGCCAGCGCGCACCGCCCGCCCGCGCATCCAGCACCATCTTGGAGGCCAGATACAGCTGCTCGGTGCCCTCGACAGTGGGCCGAAAACCCATGGCGCGCGCCACATCGCCTTCGACCACGCCACCGACAATCCCCGCGAGCGTCACGCAGCGCCGGCTTGCCGCCACCAGGTGGCGGGCATCGGCCAAGCCCTCGGCAGTTTCGGGGAGCGGCATGATGGCGATCGAGCCCAGCGGCAGACCCTCACGACCCTCTACATAGGCGAGAATGTTGTCGAGTTCGCGGATCTGTCCCACATCGCGCGCCTTGGGCAGCATCACCCCGGAAAAGCCGGCGGCCGCCACGGCCAACACATCATCGCGGCCGCCCTCATCCCAGTTGTTGATCCGAACGAACGCCGGGATGCCCTTGGACTTCAGCACGCCGATCGCCTCGCGGCATTGCGGTCGCGCGGCCACCTTGAGGTGGTGCGGCACCGCGTCCTCCAGATCGAGCACAACAGAATCGGGACCGAACCGGTCAACGCGGTGAACCCAGTCGGTCTTGTGGGCGGGGATGAAGAGCATGGAACGAAGCGGCCACATTTAACGGTCCTCACGAGTGTCGTTGGGGTCTGCCTGCTTGTTGGGGTCTGCCTGCTTGTTGCGGTCTGCCTGCTGGTTGGGGTCATCGGCCGCCACGTCCCACCAATAGAGCGCGGTCAGCGCTGCGGCGGCAAGAGCCACCACGCCAAGAAAAAGAGGTTCGTCGACCAGATGCATCCGCACCCGCGCAACGAACGCCCAGAGCGCAAGTGCAATGGCGATGCAGCCAGCCCAGATCCAGCGGTTTCGGCGCTGTGCATTCATCACGCGCGCTCCTTCGAGGAAGCCTGTCGTCGCAACAGAATCGGGCCGACGATCACCCCCAGCAAGGCCGCACCCGTGAGCCGAAGCCCCAGATCAGGCATTGCCAGGCAGAGGGTTGCCAGCAGCAGCGCAGCCCGGCTGACCATCGAGAGCCGGCCCCGCAACCAGCCCTCCACCGCAATCGCGAGCGCAAGCACAGCAAGGAGCGCTGCGATCGAGGTCTGCACGATTGCCCCGAGATCGTCTTTCAGCAGCAACCCCGGGCTGTAGACAAAAATGAACGGCACCACAAACCCGGAAATTGCGAGCCGGAGCGCGACAAAGCCGGTTTTATTGAGGTCGGCACCCGCGATGCTCGCCGCTGCATAGGCGGCCAGCGCAACCGGTGGCGTCACGTTGGCAAGAATCCCGAAATAGAACGCAAACATGTGGCTCGCAAATTCCGGGGCGCCCATCCGCACCAGCGCCGGCACGATCAGCACCGCCACCGTGAGATACACCGCCGGGGTCGGGAGCCCCATGCCAAGCACCAGCGCCACCAGTGCGGTGAGGAGCAGCGCCACGAACAGCTGGCCGCTCGACACCGCAATCACGAAGTCGGCCAAAAGATTCCCCGCGCCTGATACCCAGAGCGTGCCCATCAGAATGCCGGCGGTGGTCACAGCCGCGCCAACCGCCACGTTGTTGGACATGGCATCAATAACCGATTCGAGGTACTGGCTCATCGGCACCCGCGTGGACCGATGAAGGAGCGACACCACGAAAAGCGCGGCCAGCCCGATAAACGCCGACAACTGCGGCGAGGCGCCGATGAAGAGCGGCGCAATCAACGCGGCAAGCGCGATCATGAGATGGCCGCCTGATCGCATCGCCTCGCCCACGGTGGGAAGCTTCTCGGTGGTGGCCTGCAATCCCTGCCCGCGAATATAGATCTCGACCTGCACATGAAGCGCGATGAAGTAGAGCAGCGCCGGGATAAGCGCCGCCACCACGATTGACCAGTAGCCAATCCCTAGCAGTCCGGCCATGAGAAAGGCAGCCGATCCCATCACGGGCGGCATGATCTGCGCGCCTGATGAAGCCACCGCCTCGATCGCGCCCGCCGTATGTGGCGCAAAGCCGGTCCGCATCATGAGCGGGATGGTGACGTTCCCCATGCCCACCACATTCCCCACCACGCTCCCGGAGGTGGTGCCCTGAAGCGCGCTCGACAGGATGGATACATGGGCCGGGCCGCCCGGGCGACGCCCAAGGAGCGCGAGCGACAGCTTTTCAAAGAATTCGATACCGTTGGTACGCACCAGCATGGCACCGAAAATCAGGAAAATCATGAGGTAGCTGGCCGCCACGCCGGCGGTGGGACCGAAAATCCCGTTGTCCTGCATGAACAGCACTTCAACGAAGGTTTGCCAGCGCACATTCGGCGCAGCAAACATGCCGGGAAAATATTTTCCAAAGAGCGCCTGCAGACCGAACGCGAGACACACCACCACCATTGCAAGTCCGATGAAGCGGCGCGTCACTTCGAGCGCCACCACCAGATACACGATGCCGATCGCGAGGTCTTCGGGAAACGGAAATCCGATCCGCCGGGCGAAGTCTTCATAGTCGATAAAAATGTAGACCATGCCCGCTGCCATCACTGCCACCAGCAGCAGATCGGGCGCGAGACTCGCCCAGCTGCGCGCGCTCCAGCGGCGGCCGCCCGCAGAGCGCAACAGCAGGCCGATCGAGAGAATGGCCCACACGAACGCGCAGCGCTGCAGGAAAGCGGTGAGCGAGCCGAACAGCGCGCAATAAACCATCATCACGCCGAGGAACATCGACAGAAAGATGATGAGCGCTGCGACCAGCCGCTGGCGAAACGTCCCGTGCCGGATCACCGCCCGGATTGACGGGAGCGCATCGGTTGCATCCCGGAGAGAGGCGGCCGCGCGCGCCGCCTCGTCGGGGTTGCGGAGGTCGCCGCTGGTCACGGCTTTTCAGCGCCCACCGCAATCGTTTTCACGGGGTTGCCCAACTCACGATGGCAGCGCTCGGCACCGGGGTGGAGCGGAATAAACACGGTCTGCGCGGCGCGGTCGGTGAGTTTCTCTGCGCCCTTCCAGCCTGGCACCGATTCACCCCAGATGCCCGCGGTCCTGGGCGAATAGAGCTGCATGCAGATGGCGTACACCGTGGCCTCGGGCAAATCCTTGTGCACCACATAACCCAGCGACAGCTGTACCCCCACCACCTCATCGGCCTGCCAGGCGTAGGTCTTCCCCGGCATGACATTGCGCGTCATGGTGGGATAGTTTTCCATCAGCGACTTGAGCACCCCGTCGCTCATGCTCACGATGCGCGCCGAGTGGCTGGCCGCAAACTGGGTGATCATGGGCGAAGGATGGTCTGCGGTCACGAACACCGCATCAAGCTGCCCGTCGCCCAGCATGTCCATCTGCTGGTTCCAGTCGCCGGTGTGCACCAGACCGCCGTTTCGCTTGATCTGGTCATACGACAGGTTCGCCCCTCGCAGACCCACGTTGACCATGGTGGAGGTCAGACTGTCGGCCGGCCCCACGCCGATCTTCTTGTCCTTGAGATCCGCCCACGACTTGATGGATGAATTGGCCTTCACCACCATGGTGGGGCTCGCAGAGGGCTTGTTCAGAAAACCCAGATAGGAGCCCATGTAGCGGAGGTCACGCATCTTGGGACGACGCGCGAAGGTGCGTTCCGCATTCCAGGCATCGACCACGCTTTCACCCACGCCATGGCCGATCTGCGCCTCGCCGCTTTGAATGCGCGGCGGAACGGCCGATGCCGTACCGGGGAGTCGGCGGATCTGAATGGCCTGCCCGGGAAACGAGCGCTTGATGGCTTCTTCCATCACCACAAATGCGAGATCGCTGGTGCTGCCGGCCGAGCCTCGCCCGATCAGCGTGATCGCCTCGGGCGCCTGCTGCGCGCAAGCGACACCGGAAGCGCCCAGCAAGGCAGCAAACGCCAGGACCCGGAAAGGCCGGCTGCGGCCCTCGCAAAGGGACTTGTTTCTCTTCAGACTGCTCATGATGGTCTCCTCCTGTTGTGGTCGGTCACGCCCAGTTCGCGCAGGACGGTTTCGGTGTCGGCCCCCACGGCGGGGCCTGCATGGCGTACACGGCCCGCAAGCGCGGACAGGTGCGGAAGCGGCGCCGGCATGGGCAGTTCGCCTCCGCGGCCGTCTGCGATCCGCACGATATCGCCTCGGGCGGCGATGTGTTCATCGCGAAGCAACTCGGCTGCGTCAAACAGTGGCCCCACCACGACATCGTTCTCCAGCACTTCACGCATCGCCACGTCCGAATCGCGCGCAGCCATCCATTGCGCGATTCGCGCATCGAGTTCGTCCATGTTGTCGCGGCGGGCCTGCGGGGTATTGAAGCGCGGGTCAGTGCGCAGCGACTCGCCACCCACCATGTTGAGCATGCGGTCGGCCACGCTGGGCGTGGCGGCAGACACGGTGAGCAAGCGCTCGTCACGCGTACTGAAAATATTGCCGAGGTTCCAGTTCATGGGGAACCGGTTGCCATTGCGCGGCTCGGCATGCCCCTGCACAGAGGCCACCTGCAGTTGCCATTCATTCATTCTGAGGAGGGTCTCGTGCAGCCCGAGCTCGATGGGCACGGGCTGGGCGCCCGCCAGACGCGCACGGCGGAGCTCGAAGAGCGCGGTGGTGGCGGCCATCATGCCGCTGGTGGCATCGGCCAGCGGAAACTCGGCCTGGATGGGTTCGCCATGCGGGTGGCCGGTGAGCGCCACCACGCCGGTCGCAAGGCCCGCGAACCGGGGGTCGGTGCTGCCTGCGAAGCTGTCGGGACGGTCTGCTCCGGGGTTGAAGAGTCGTACGACAAGCGCCTGATGCTCGACCGCCTCAGCCGCCTCGCGCAGCGCACGCCCCCAGAAGGAATCGTCGGTGATGAGCAGATCGGCAGCACGCACGATTGCGCCCAGCACCTGCGACAAATCGGGATCGGCATCGTTCAGTACCAGCGAGCGCTTGTTTCGTCCGATGATCGGCCACCAGACCGCCTGCACCGCCTGTGACCCCAGCCGCCGCAGCCCCGAGCCCTCGGCCGATTCGATCACCGTGACCTGGGCGCCAAAATCGCCCAGGAGCGCGGCCGCAAACGCGGGCGCAGGCGTATCGCACGCTTCGAAAACTTTCAGATTCAACGACTGGTCACCGGCTGGCATGGTTGGGATCCTGTACGGAACGGAGGCAGATGGCAGGGTTCATGAAGGATCCCGCCGCTGCCTCAGAGCGGCGTGGCAAGCAACGTGGGAATGAGACCGGTATCGGCCACCACCACGGCCGATCGGATCCTTGCAATACCCGACACCATGAGGAGGCCCATCCGGTAGCGGCCCACCGAGAACAGCCTGGTCGCGCCTTCGAGGTCGGTCTGAAACGCGCTATAGGACGCTTCGACCTGCCAGAGTCCGTCGACCTGCCCAAAATGACGCGGCAAGCCGATCACGTGCCGGTCCCAGTGCAGGTTGTATTCATTCACATGACGGTATGACTCGATGCGATCAAGCAGCATGGCCCGGTTGTCGCACCAGATCATCACATTGGGCAGGTTCTGCTCCTCGTTTTCCCGGCTGATGACCCGGTAGTCGCAATCATCGGTGAAGAGCGAAGCCCAGTCTTCTAGCCGGTCCTGATCGAGCGCCATGCCGTATTCGGCCAGCAGGTCGGCGACCGCATTGCGAACCTCCTGCGGAATGGCTGCCGTCACACTCATCGCACGCCCCCTTCGGGCTCAACACCCATCAGCTCCGACCAATACGACCAGAAACCACGGATGGGTGTTTCAGTGACACGGTGGGCCAGATCGCGAAGCGGGCCACGCCCGCCCATCTCGACCACACTCGAACTGCCGGCGGGCGCGCTTGCGCTGGTGCGATGCGCGATCTCGATCGCCTCGCCGTCTTCCATGCTGACCAGCCCCGCGGGCCCGACCAGATTGGCAAGCACCAGTCGATGCCGGGTCATCTCGGGCGTGTCATCCTCGTAGCCGAACAGCGTCTGGAACACTTCCAGCTGGTCGACCCCCTTGGGACGGATGTGCCGGGTACCCAGTGTGTTGTTGATCTGGATGATGATCGAACTGGGGAAGAAAGTGGGCGCAGCGAGATTCATGCCGTCTTCAAATTCGGGAATGTACTGAAGGAGCTTCTGATCCCGCAGCCGCATCCGGTCCAGTTCTACGCCCGCCGTACCGGCATAGGCTGCGCGCGCCTCCTCCTGGGTGTCCGAGGCCGCATACGCATGGTTCATGTTGTGCCGGTGCCGGGCGTCCATCTTGACGCCGCCCCGCTGCGTGGCGCGGTCCACGCCGTAGGTCACGAAGAACTCATGCAGCAGACTCGCGTGATAGGTGTCGCGCAGGTTCTCGGCATAGAGCTTCCAGTTGCCGTGGATCAGTTGTCGCGAATAGCCCAGGATGCGGATCGGCTTGTGCATGAAGCGTCGAATCATGCTGGTGCCGAATTCGCCCAGGAAGTCTTCGATCGATTCACAGGTCTCGGCAAAGGTTCCGAACAGCACCCCGTGAAAATTCGCCAGCCTCAGCTTCCTTGGCGCCACCGACGCCGGGCTGAAATCGGCTGGCATGCCGCCCTCGCCCTTGAGACCACGTCGAAACGGAATGCCGGTCAGATCGCCGTTCGGTGAATAACACCAGCGGTGATAGATGCAGACATGGTCGGTTGCATTGCCCTGCACCTTGCGGACGATGGTGGCGCCGCGATGCGAACAGCGGTTCACCCAGGCGTGCAAATCGCCCCCACGGTCGCGGCTCACCACGACAGGCGTATCACCGACCCAGGTGGTGCGGAAGTCGCCGGGTTTGGGCACTTCGGCCTCCAGGCACAGGTAGTGCCAGAGCGGGCCGCGGAAAATACGCTCCATCTCGAGGCGGTACACCGCTTCGTCGTGATAGAGCCAGTGCGGGATCCGCGAGTAATCGCTGCGCTCCCAGTCGACCTGAAAACCCATCGTGCTCCCCGGGGAAATTCAGCCTGATGCGCAACGATACCCCAGACCTGCCGCAGACCGCGAAGTCGACGTTTCGCTGGCGACTATCCCCGGCACGGTCTACGATACCGTCCGCTTGCCCGACCGACCACAGGACATCCGCACTCCATGCCAGACGCCGCACTGCCATTCATCCGCCTGAAAGGGGTTCGCAAGGTCTATCGCACCGGCAAGCGCGAGCATCTGGCCATTTCCGATGCCACGTTTGACGTGATGCCGGGAGAGCTCGTATCGCTGGTCGGCCCGTCGGGCTGCGGCAAATCAACGCTGCTGAAGATCCTGTCGGGCCTTCATCCGCACGACGGCGGCGAGGTCTCCATTGGTTCGAGCACGCATCCGTTCGATCCAGCGCGCGATATCGGCATGGTTTTTCAGCAACCGCTGCTGCTCAAGTGGCGACGCATCCTGGAAAACGTGCTGCTGCCCGCCGAGATTCTCGGACTGCCCATGGCCGAGTCACGCGACCGGGCCCGCGATCTGCTGGCGCTGGTCGGGCTCGCTGGAAACGAGTCGAAGTATCCCTATGAGCTCTCCGGTGGCATGCAGCAGCGCGCGGCGATTGCCCGGTCGCTGGTTCACGATCCCAGGCTGGTCCTGATGGACGAGCCCTTTGGCGCCCTCGATGCGCTGACCCGCGAGAAGATGAATCTGGAGTTGCTGCGGATCTGGAAGGAAGCGGGCAAAACCATCATCTTTGTCACGCATGGCATTTCCGAGGCGGTGTTCCTGGGCACGCGTGTCGTGGTGCTCACCGCCGGTCCCGCGAAAATGGCCGACAACTTCGACATCGATCTGCCCCACCCGCGTACGCTGGATATGAAAACGCAGCCGGCATTCGGCGCCTACACCCGGCGGATTTACAAACTGCTCGGAATGGAGTGACGGCGCCCAGGTTCAGGACGGCCCGACAAAACGCGCCCCCTTCATTGTCAGACGAGAATCCCGCATGTCAGGACTTACCCGATCCCTTGCCGAATTTGTTCACGCGCCCGGCTTTGGCGCCTTGCCCGCCCGTGCGGTCGAGATCGCGCAGAGCGGCTTCATCGACACAGTCGCCACCCTGATCGCGGGCCGCGAGGAGCCCGTGGTGGGCATCGTCACGCGGTTTGTGGCGGCCCGGGGCTCCACGGCCAGCGAGGCCACCGTGCTGGCCGGCAGCGGACGCGCGGCCAGCGCCGACGCCGCGCTCATCAACGGCACAGCCGGCCATGCGCTCGATTTCGATGATGTTGCGATGGGCGGGCATCCCAGCACTGTGCTGGTGCCCACCGTGCTGGCCGAGGCCGAGGCGCTGGGCCTGGGCGGCGCCGACGCAGTGCGTGCCTATCTGGTGGGCTACGAGGTCTGGAGCGAGTTGTTTCGCCGTGAGCCCGACGCCTATCATCTGAAGGGCTGGCATCCCACCGCGGTGCTCGGTACGGTCGCTGCGGCTGCGGCATCCGCCCATCTGCGCGGGCTGCCGGTCGATCGGGCCCGTCATGCGCTGTCGCTCGCTGGCAGTTTCGCCGCCGGCCTGGTCGCCAATTTCGGCACCATGACCAAGCCGCTTCATGCGGGCCGTGCAGCCGCCTCGGGCATCGAAGCGGCAAAACTGGCCCAGGCCGGGCTGACCGCAGCCGACGACGCGATGGAGCATCATGCGGGTTATCTCGCTGCGCTCTCGCCAAAGGGCAAGGCCGATGTTGATGCGCCGGTCATCACCCGTAACCGGCCGCTAGGCATTCTCGATACCGGGCTGTCCATCAAGAAATATCCGATCTGCTATGCCACCCACCGGGTCATCGACGCGGTGATCGACCTCGCTCAGGCACACGACCTTCAGCCAGAGGCGGTGCGCGAAGTGCGGGCCTGGATCGGCGTCGCGCAAGCCTCGATGCTGCGCAATCATCGACCGGTCACCGGCCTCGCGGCCAAGTTCAGCCTCGAGTTCGCGGTCGCCTCGTCGCTTGCAGCGCGCAGCGTGGGGCTGGCCGAACTGACCGATCGCTTCGTGAATCAGCCTGCGGTCCAACGCCTCATGGAACGCGTGCGGATCCAGGCGGTCGACGGCGAGCGCTGCCCTCATGAGCCCGTATTTGCCCTCAATGACCGCATCGAGATCGAACTCACCGATGGGCGGGTGCTTGCCTCCGGCGATCTGCGCTTTGCGCGCGGCAATGCCATGCTGCCGCTCAAGCCCGCCGATCTGAAGGCCAAGTTTCTTGACTGCACGCGCGCTGCGCGCGATCTCGATGCGGAAGCGGTGTTCGAGCGGCTGAACCGGCTGCCAGAACTCCCGCGGATCGCCCAGCTGTTTCATGGCTGAACGCGGAGCGCAACCCTCGTGAACGCCTCACTCCCACCGCTTGCACAGGTCGACTGGTCTGGCCAGCTTCGTACGCTCGCTGCCCGGTTCGGCGATCGCATCGCCGCGCGCGATGGAGAGGCGGGCACCATGAGCTATGCCGAGTTCAGCGCGCGCGCCCATGCTGTGGCGGTCCACCTGCTGGACCAGGGCCTTCCCGCTGGCACTCCGGTCGCGAGTCTCCTTCCCAACAGCCTGGAAGCGATCTGGGTGAGCTTTGGCATCAAGCTGGCCGGTCTTTGCGAGGTGCCGCTGGGATGGGGCTACACAGCCGACGAGATCCGCTGGTGCGCGCAGGTCTCAGGTGCAAAAGTTCTGATCACGCGCGAGGCTCGCGCCGCGCTGGCAGGCGAGGCGGGGCTCCACCCCATGATATCGGCCGACATTGCCCTGCACGACAGGGGCGGAGCGCTCTCCCCCGTACCCGGACCCACCCCTGGCCGCATCCTCTTTACCTCAGGCACAACCGGCCGCCCCAAGGGTGTGCTGGCCTCGCATGGCCGCCGCTGGATTGGCGAGCAGCTTCAGAAAGCGTGTCTGCCTTTCATGCCGCAGCCTGGCTCGAAAATCCTTTTGATGACGCCGTTCGTTCACGGCTCGGGGCTGCTCAGCGCGGCGTGGCTCGACTGCGGCGGCGAGATCACGCTGCACGATGGTGTAGACCCGGCACGGGTCCGACCGCTCCTCGAATCAGGCAACTATGAGGCCATGTTCGCGCCCCCCACCGTGCTCGCCAAGCTGGTGGGCGCGTTCGATGGTGCAAGCCTCCCGGGGCTGCGCTGCATCTTCACCGGCACACAGCCGCTCGCACGCGGGCTCTACGAACGTGCCAGGCAGATGTTCGGTCCGGTGGTGCGCATCACCTATGGCAAGACCGAGTGCATCAACCCGATCACCACGCTCACCTTCACCGAACTCGATGAGGCCTTCGCCGAGACGCCCGCAGCAGGGGGCAGTTGCACGGGCTGGCCGGCCCCGGGTGTCGAGATCCGGATCGGTCACCCGCATGAGGCGCTGCGCGCAACCGGCGAAGAGGACGAAGTCTGGCTGCGCGCAAGCCAGCAGTCGGATGGACTCATCACGGCCGACGGCTTCCGGCTGCATGAGCCAGACGGCTGGCATGCCACAGGAGATCTGGGCCTGCTTGATTCGCGTGGGCGGCTCTGGCTCACCGGCCGGGTTGCCGATGTCATCAAGACTGGCGGTTACCGGGTCAATCCCGATGAAGTCGAATCGGCACTCGCCGGCATGCGAACCTGCGCCCAGGCTGCAATCACCTCGCTGCCGTCCGACTACTGGGGGGAAATCATCATCGCGGTGATTGAACAGCCCCGAGACGGCTGGCGCGAAGAGCTCGAGTCCCGCGCAAGCATTCTGTCCCGACACAAGCGGCCGCGCCTCTTCGTTGAAATGACGGCGCTGCCAAGAAATCCGCAGGGCAAGGTGAGCAGGAAGAAGCTTCGCGAAACCGTGCTGGCCGGGCACACGCTGATCGATGGCCCGTACCCGGTGCTGGAAGCCATTACCTAGCGCATACCTCGTCAAACGCCGAGAAACGCCGCGATCTGACGGTTGAAAAAATCGGCCTGTTCGATGTTGCCGATATGCGCTGCGTCGGGAATGGTGCAGTAAGCCGACCCCCGCCAGTTGCGACTCATCTGCTCGGACATTTCCGGGGGCGTGGAGTGATCCCGATCACCGGCCATGATGAGCGCCGGTGCGTCGATCTCCTTCAGCCGGTCGAGCATGTCGATTTGCGAAATGGCCGCGCAGCAACCACAGTAGCCCTCGACGCTGGTCGCGCTGATCTGTTCAGCCACCCATTCCATCAGATCGGGATTGACCGCGCGATACGCGGGCGTGAACCAGCGCTCGAGCGTGGGCGCCACGATGGCCGACATGCCGTGGGCCCGGGCCGCGGCGATGCGCTCGGCCCAGATCGCCGCAGCATTGGCTGGACGCCTGCTGGTGGAGTCGGCCAACACAATCCGGTCGAGAATGCCCGGGCGCTTGAGCGCGATCGCCTGCGCCACCATCCCGCCCATGGAAAGTCCGATCCAGTGGGTTCGTGTAATCCCCAGATGGTCAAGAAGCCCGAGCGCGTCGTCGGCGAGTTGCCCGAGCGTGTACGGCGCGAAGGTGGCGGATGTGTCGCCGTGCCCCCGCGCATCAAAGCGCAAGACACGAAAATGTCTCAGCAAAAGCGGCATCTGCAGCGCCCAGATGCGAAGATCGGCCGCAAGCGGATGCGCGAGCGTGAGCCATGGCCCCTCACCTGCCACCTGGTAGTGCACATCAAGATCATCGATTCGGGCAAAGGGCATGACAGGGGCTCGCTCGGCAAGGATGCGGAAGAACGCTCAACGGCCGGGTCAGTCGGCGCGGATATTCCCTGCCCGCGCCAGCCTTGTGAAACTCGCCACCTCGGTGGCGATCAGACGGGCAAATGCCTCAGGGGTGCTCGACACGGCCTCGGTGCCAAGCGAGCGGAAGCGTTGCTGCACATCGGCCTGCGCGAGCACAGCGGCCACATCGGTGTGGATCCGGTCGATGATCGCCCGCGGGGTGCCAGCGGGCGCAAGCAATCCATACCAGAACACCCACTCGTAACCCGGGACGCCAGATTCGGCAACCGTGGGCAGGTCAGGCGTTTCAGGCATCCGCTTGAGGCTGGTGACCGCGATCGCGCGCGCCTTGCCTTGGCGGACCAGATTGATGGCGCTTGCATAGGGCGAAATGAACAGATGTGTGCGGCCAGCGATGGTTTCGTTCAGGGCCTCCGGGATGCCCTTGAACGGAACATGAACCAGATCGATTGCAGTTTGGCTGCGCAGCAACTCCACCGCAAAGTGTGCGCCCGAGCCCACCCCCGCCGATGCGTAGTTGTACAGGCCCGGTTTCGCACGAGCGAGCGCCACAAGATCGGCCATGGTCTTCACCGGCAGATCGGGCGCCACCACCACCAGTGCGGGCCCCGTCGCCGTGAGCGAAATGGGCGCGAAATCACGAATTGGATCAAAGGGCAGCCGGGCATAAATGGCCGGCGCCACGGCATGCGCAGACGACACCGACAGCAGCGTGTAGCCGTCGGGGGGTGCAGCCGCTGCGGTCTGCGCAGCCACGTTGCTGCCCGCGCCCAGGCGGTTCTCCACCACAATGGGCTGTTTCCAGGGCTCGGCGAGCCGCTGCGACAGGGTGCGCGCCGCGATATCGGGCACGCCCCCGGGTGTGAATCCCACCAGAATTTTCACCGGCCGCGACGGCCAGTCAGCGCCCTGCGCCCGCGCAGCGAGCGGTGTCAGAGCGGCTCCGGTCGTAAGCGCCGTCACCCAGCCATTGAACTCGCGTCTGGAACAATCGGTCATCATCCTGCTCCTGCGCCGGTAAAATCGGACCTGCACTCTGCCACGGTTATCCCTACCAGGAAAGTAACGCTTCATGCCCCACCCCCACGCCCGCCACCGCCAGGAGCCCGCCCATGTGGAAACCCGCTGAGCGAATCCGCTTCGAGCCCGCGCGCGGCAACATGCCCACCGCCGACCAGGCGCGCGCCTCGCAACTGTTCAGCCCCATCTCGCTTGGCCCGCTCACACTGCGTCATCGAACCTGGGTGCCTGCCATGGTGCCCTGGCGCTCCAACGAAGACGGTGAAGTCACCGAAGACGTCATCCAGTGGTACGCCCGATTCGCCAAAGGTCGTCCCGGAGCCATCGTCGTCGAAGCCACCGGCATTCGCGATGTGCCCAGCGGGCCGCTCCTTCGAATTGGCGACGACCGCTATGTGGACGGGCTTCGACGTCTCACCCAGGCGGTCAACGAGGCGAGCGGCGGGCACACGCGTCTGCTCATCCAGATCATCGACTTTCTGCGGATCCGTCGACGCCCCGATCCGCGCACTTTCTTTGAACGCCACCTCACGCTTACCCCGGCACTGCTCGCGCGCGCCGGCCTCACCGGACAGAGCGAACCCGCCGCACGCGAGGCCCTCCTCGCGCTCGGCGCGGCAGGCTGGGCGCAGGTGCTCGATCCTCGCGATCGCCAGAGCCTTGAATTTGGCGCACGCGAATCGGTCAACGATCTGCACCTGCCCCACATCCAGTCGCTGCCCAGGGAGTTGCCCTCGCTGTTTTCGGAGGCTGCGCGGCGCTCACGCGATGCGGGCTTCGATGGCGTCGAGCTGCACTATGCCCACGCCTACACCATGGCGTCTTTTCTCTCCACCACCAACCAGCGAACCGATGGCTACGGCGGCAGCCGCGAGGCGCGCGTTCGCCTGCCGCTCGAGGTGTACCACGCGGTTCGACGCGAAGTGGGCAGCGGCTACGCCGTGGGCTGCCGCTTTCTGGCCGAGGAGTGTATCGACGGCGGCACCGAGGTCGGGGACAGCCTCTGGTATGGCGTTCAGTTCGCGCTCGCCGGCATGGACTTTCTCTCAACCAGCCGCGGTGGCAAATTTGATGATGCCAAGCAGCCCTCGGTTGGCCAGGCCGCCTATCCCTACACCGGCCGCAGCGGCTATGAATGCATGCCGCAATATCTGTCCGACGCGCAAGGGCCCTTCGGCCGGAATCGCGCGGCCACCGCGCAGATTCGCCAGGCGATTCGTAAAGCAGGGTGCACCACGCCGGTCGTGTGCACCGGCGGCGTTCACAACTTCGAATTCGCCGAGAGCATGCTTGCCGCGGGCGACTGCGATGTGGTGGGCACCGCGCGGCAGAGTCTGGCCGATCCCGACTGGGCGCTCAAGACCCTGCTGGGACGGGCCGATGCGGTACGTCTGTGCGAATACACCAACTACTGCGAGGGCCTCGATCAGAAGCACAAGCAGGTGACCTGCCAGCTGTGGGACCGCGAGGATCTCGACGAACCCGGCATCCGCCTGTCACACGACGGCAAGCGCAGGCTGGTCGCGCCCACCTGGAAAGACGCGCCAGCCGGATTTGATCAGTGACTCGCGACCCTGACGGTGCGCCTCCCGGGATCTCCATGCCCGCGCCCCGACTGTTTCGCAGCGGCCACGACGACAGCTTCGCGCGCGACCGGCTGCCGCCGTCTGAAGCCTGGCCACAGCTGTTGCCGCCGCCTGCAGGAATCGCTTATCCCGAGCGCCTGAATGCGGCCGCGGAACTGATCGATACGCAGTTGCGAGCCGGGCGCGGCAGCGCCACTGCGCTTCGCGGCGCGGGCGTGAGCTTCACCTACGCCGAGCTCGCCGATCGCGTCGACCGGATCGCTCACGTCCTCCGATCCGATTTTCGCCTGCCCACCGGTGCCCGCGTGCTGTTGCGCGGCGCAAACCACCCGATGCTCGCCGCCTGCTGGCTTGCCGTGCTCAAGGCTGGCTGCATCGCGGTCACCACCATGCCGCTGCTGCGCGCCCGTGAGCTTGCTGTCATTGCCGAGCGCGCACAGGTGAGCGCCGCCCTCTGCGAGGCAGGGCTTCTGGAGGCATGGGACGAGGTGCGCAGGGCCCGTCCTTCGTGCGGACCGGTGCTTGGCTATGGCGGAACTGCAGCCGAGCCTCGCCGGCTCGAAGACGCGATGGCTTTGCACGACACGCCTTTTCCTGCGGCCGACACCGCGCAGGACGATGTCGCCTTGATCGCCTTCACATCGGGCACCACCGGTCAGCCCAAAGGCACCCTGCACTTCCATCGCGACTGCCTGTTGATCGCCGACGTGTTGTCGCGGCATCTGCTCGCGCCCACGCCTGATGATGTATTCATCGGCACCCCACCCCTTGCCTTCACGTTCGGGCTGGGCGGACTGCTGATCTTTCCGCTTCGCGCAGGCGCCTCGGCCGTGCTCGAGCCGCAATGGACCGCCGAGTCGCTCCTTGCAGGCATTGACGAGCACCGGGCGAGCATCTGCTTCACCGCGCCCACGCTCTACCGAAGAATGGCCGCGCTCGCGCGCCGCGACACACTGCGTTCGCTTCGCATCACCGTGTCATCGGGCGAAATGCTGCCTGCCGACACCCGTGCGCAGTGGCGTGAGGCCACTGGTCTGGACATGACCGAGTGTCTGGGATCGACTGAACTGCTCCATGCCTTTATCGGCTGCCGGCCGGGCGAAGTCCGCGCTGGCGCCACCGGACGCGTGGTGCCAGGCTATGAAGCGGTCATTCTGGATGACCAGGGCCAGCCGGTGCCACCCGGCACCATCGGGCGGTTGGCCGTGCGCGGCCCGACGGGGTGTCGCTATCTCGATGATCCGCGGCAGAGCACCTATGTGCAGCATGGCTGGAATCTGACGGGCGACGCCTACCTGATGGATGCCGACGGCTACTTCTGGTATCAATCGCGCACCGACGACATGATCATCAGCGCGGGCTACAACATCGCCGGCCCCGAAGTTGAAGACGTTCTCCTCACCCATCCCGATGTCGCCGAATGTGGCGTGGTGGGGGCACCCGACCCGGGGCGCGGCCAGGTGGTCATGGCCTTTGTGGTGTGCAAGGCACCTCGCGAGGGCAACGAGCCGTTCGCGAGCGAGCTTCAGCAATTCGTGCGCGACCGGCTCGCCCCCTACAAATACCCCCGGCGGGTACGCTTTGTTCCCGTGCTGCCGCGCACCGAAAACGCAAAGCTTCAGCGTTTTGTGCTCCGCGATTGGGCGCGCAGCGATCCCGCCTCCTAGCAAGCACCGCGCGCAGGCAAGGCGCGCCAGGCATCAGATCAGCCCAGGATAAGAACCCCCGTCCAGTTGCAGGTTCTGGCCCGAGATGAATCCCGCCTGCGCGCTGCAAAGGTAGGCGCAGGCATCGGCAAATTCCTCCGGACGGCCAAAGCGCCTGGCGGCAATGGAATCGGCAATCCTCTGACGCGCCTCATCGCGGGTGATGCCGTGCATCTTCATGAGCCGTTCTGCAAGGAAAGCCTGACGGGGCGTGTCGATCCGCTCCGGGAGCAGATTGTTGATCGTGACATTGTCGGCTGCCGCCTCGAACGACATCGACTTGCTGAACGCCGTGAGCCCGGTGCGCGCCGAGGTGGAGAGCGCCATGTGCGCGCGCGGGCTCTTCACCATGGCCGAGGTGATATTGACGATCCGGCCGAACTTTCGTGCCCGCATGCCGGGAAGGAAACCGCGAATCAGGAGAATGGGCGCGAGCATGTTGCCCTCGAGCGCCTGAATCCAGGCGTCATGATCCCAGTCTGACAACTGTCCGGGTGGTGGTCCGGCATTGTTGTTCACCAGGATATCCAGATCGGTGCAGGTGTCGAAGAGCGTCTGGCGCCCAGCCTCGGTCGTGATGTCGGCCAGCACGGTTCGGGCGCTGACACCGGTTGCCGCCAGGATCGATCGGGCGGCCTCCTCGAGCCGCTCGGCATTGCGTCCGTTGATGAATACGGCCGCGCCCTCGCGCGCGAGGGCGGTCGCGCAGGCGAGCCCCAGCCCCTGCGAGGACGCGCAGACCAGCGCCCGCCGGGATCGGATACCAAGATCCATTCAATTCTCCTGTTCATGTAACCCTACTCGCGAGCGCGCGCCCCAGCAAATAGACCTCGCGCTCCCCGGACCTCGACGGGTTGCCGTCCAGCGACAATCCCAATATCGTCCGGTTTTACGCCATGGCCCCGCATCGACCGGCGCCGCGCTCGATTTTCTTCTCAAACGATCAGACACCATGAAACGCTATCGCATTGCAACCATCCCGGGCGACGGTATCGGCAAGGAAGTGATCCCTGCCGGCCGCGAAGTGCTCGAGACCCTGGCCCGCGCGCTCGGCACGCTCGAGTTCAGCTTCACCGACTTTGGCTGGGGCGGCGACTGGTATCGCGCCCACGGCGAAATGATGCCCGCCGACGGACTGGATGCGCTGCGCGGCATGGATGCCATTCTGTTTGGGTCGGCAGGCGACCCGGCGATCGCCGACCACATCACGCTATGGGGTCTCCGGCTCAAGATCTGCCAGGGCTTTGACCAATACGCCAATGTGCGCCCGACGCGGATCCTGCCGGGCATTGACGCGCCGCTCAAGCGTTGCGCCCCCGCCGATCTTGACTGGGTGATCGTGCGCGAAAACTCCGAAGGTGAATATGCCGGGGTGGGCGGCCGCGCGCACCAGGGGCATCCCATCGAGGTCGCCACCGACGTGAGCATCATGACCCGCGCGGGCGTGGAGCGCATCATGCGTTTCGCCTTCCGTCTGGCGCAGTCGCGCCCGCGCAGACTGCTCACCGTGGTCACCAAGAGCAACGCGCAGCGCCACGCCATGGTGATGTGGGATGACATCGCGCGTCAGGTGGCGGCCGAGTTTCCGGACGTGCGCTGGGACAAGGAACTGGTGGACGCCATGACGGCGCGCATGGTCAACCGACCGGCCAGCATCGACACGGTGGTGGCCACCAATCTGCATGCCGACATTCTGAGTGACCTGGCAGCAGCCCTCGCGGGCAGCCTTGGCATCGCCCCAACCGGCAATATCGACCCGGAGCGCCGTTATCCCAGCATGTTCGAACCCATTCACGGCTCGGCCTTCGACATCATGGGCAAGGGGCTCGCCAACCCGGTCGGGACCTTCTGGAGTTGCGTGATGCTCCTCGAGCACCTGGGGGAAGACAAGGCGGCCGCGCGTCTGATGCGTGCCATTGAGGCGGTCACCGCCAATCCGGCGCTCCATACGCGCGATCTTGGCGGCGCAGCAACCACGCGCCAGGTCACCGATGCCGTATGCCGGGCGCTTCAGTAACACCCGCTCTCTCACACAAAACCACTGGAGACCATCATGCATTCATCGCGCGGCGTCATCGCCCGGGGCCTCACGCTTGTCGGCGGAATCGTTGCCGGACTTCTCGCACTTTCGGGGTCCGCCCTCGCACAGGGCTGTCCCGACAAGCATGTGCTCTACTGGCAGGCGTTTCCGCCCGGTGGCGAGTCCGACCTGTCGGCGCGTCATCAGCAGGTGGTGCTCAAGCGTCGCTGCCCCACACTGGACGCCATCATTCAGTACAAGGCCGGCGCCGGCGGCGCGCTGATGTGGACCCAGATCAATCAGCTGCCCGCTGATGGGTTCAATGTGGTGGGCATCAACCTCCCCCACATCGTGTTTCAGCCGCTAGAGGGACAGGTGCAGTACAAGACCGCCGACATCACGCCGGTGTTCTGGTTCCACTACACGCCCGACATCCTGGTCGTACCCGCATCGAGCGCCATCCGCAGCTTTGCCGATTTTGTGGCTGCGGCCAAGGCATCGCCCGGCAAGCTGAGCCTGGGCGGCTCGGGCCTCAACTCGGCGAACCACGCGGCGCATGAGCGCATGAACGCAGCGTTCAGCGTGAAAACCAACTACATCCCGTTCAAGGGAACCGGCGACATGTCGGTCGCCGTGCTGGGGGCGCAGATCGATGGCGCAATGACCTACACCCCGTTTGCGATCGCCAATCAGAACCGGCTCCGCCCGTTGGCGGTCGCAATGGACAAGCGTCATCCGCTGCTGCCCGATGTGCCCACCTTCCGGGAGCTCGGCGTCGACTGGGTGGACGGCGCCTATCGCGGTATCGGCATGCCCCGCGGCACCCCGCCGGAGGCGCGCAAACGAATCTCCGACCTGTGGCGGGCGCTGAACGAAGACCGCGAAATGAAGGAGCTCGCGGCCAAATCCGGGTTTGAACTGGTGAACGTGGGCGTCGAGGAAATGGACGCCTTCATGGCGGAAAAGATCCGGCTCTACACCGAGGGGGCCAGCCGTCTGGGGCTTGGCAAGAAATAGGTCTGCCGCAAGCGCTCGCCCGCCTGTTGCCGACCTCCTCACACCGCTCATCAACCCACACCGGAATCCCTCATGGAGAATCCCCCGCGTTATCAGGGCCTGCCGATCGCGCTCAACCCGGGCGTGACCGACACCAAGCATTTCTTCGCGGCCCTCGACAATTTCACCCGCACCTTCGCCTTCCGCACCGGCGATCAGGTGCTGTTCCTCGCCGACCCGCTTCTGGATTCACGCGTGATCGATGCGATCGGCGCGCATGCCCGCGCGCGCGGCGCCACCATGCGGGTCTACATGGAGCCCAGTTGCCGGGTTGAACGAATTCCCGACGAGGTGAAGCCGCTGCTGTCCAAGGCAAGCTTTGTGGTCTCCACCTGGTTCTGCTCGATCATCGATCCCTTTTGCATCGGACTTCGCAAGCAGGGACAGCGCTGGGTCAAGATCACCTATTTCCGCAACCTCGACCTTCTCCACACGCCGCAGGCGCGTTTCCCGATCGAGATCGTGGGCGAGATCACCCGCGCCACCGCGCGCCGCTATCCCGTGGGTACCGACTTCGACATTCATTTCACCGATCAGCGGGGCAGTGACTTCCGGATTCACTTCACCCCCGACATGCGCAACAACATGCTGGCCACCAACCGGTGGCGCGGGCGTATGGACGCGAGCGAAGACGGCTGCTATGTGCACTATCTTGCTGCGCACGGTCCCAACCTGTGGGACCACAACGCAGTGAAAAACGATCTGTCGGTGCCCACGCAGATGAGCGGAGTGCTCTGTCCGCAGTGGGCGGTGGGCTTTGCCGAGCCTTTCAAGGAGCGGATTGGCGTGCACTTCGAGGGCGAGTATGTGGCCCGCGTCGAGGGCGAATCGAAGGAGGCGCAGATTCTTCGCGAGATGCTGGTGGGCGGGCGCATGATCGAAGGCGGCGGCTGCGGCTTCAACCCGAAGGCACCGCGCCACACCATCTACCCCGCGGGCTCCAATTCTCCTGGGGCGCTTCATTTCGGTATCGATCTCGCCAAGCCGGCAGACTACATTCGTCGCGTCATGCCCGACTGGGAAGAGCCGCCCGTGCATGTCGATCTGGTGATGCTCGATGCAACCGTGCGCGCGGGTGACACCCTGCTGATCGACAAGGGTTTTTTGTGCGCGCTGCGCGACCCCGAGGTGATCGAGATGGCCTCGAGATATGGCGACCCGGTGGATCTGCTTGAAGGCTGGGTCTGAACGCTTCTGGCGCTCAGACCGAGCGGGGGGTACTCGCGAGAAAATCGCGATAGGCAAGCTTCAGCCCATCATCAAGCGATATCTGCGGCTGCCAGCCCAGGCTATTGAGCCGGCGGCTGTCCATCAACTTTCGCGGCGCGCCATCGGGCTTGCTGGCATCGAACACGATGTCACCGACATACCCCACCGCACGCGCCACCGCACGAGCAAGTTCGGCAATGCTCACGTCGTCTCCCCAGCCCACATTGATGTGACTGAGCATGGGCTGGGTGTGCTGCGAGTAGACCTCGTGCGACAGATTCATCACATGGACGCTCGCCTCGGCCATGTCGTCCACAAAAAGAAATTCGCGACGCGGCGTGCCGCTTCCCCAGACCGCCACCTGCGGCAACCCGGCCGCCCGTGCTTCGTGGAAACGGCGGATGAGCGCCGGAATGACATGCGAATTTTCGGGGTGATAGTTGTCGCCCGGGCCGTACAGGTTGGTGGGCATGACGCTGCGGTAGTCAACGCCGTGCGAGGCACCGTACTGACGGTTATAGCTTTCGCAGAGCTTGATGCCCGCGATCTTGGCGATGGCGTAGGGCTCGTTGGTCGGTTCAAGCAAACCGGTGAGGAGCGCCTCTTCGCTCATGGGCTGCGGCGCATTTCGCGGATAGATGCAGCTTGACCCCAGGAAGAGCAGCTGTCGCACGCCGCTTCGGAATGCCGCATCGATCACGTTGGCCTCAACCATCAGGTTGTCGTAGATGAAGTCGGCCGGATAGGTGTTGTTGGCGTGAATGCCGCCCACGCGCGCCGCTGCCAGATAGACCTGGTCTGGCTTTTCAGCAGCAAAGAACTCGCGCACCGCGCGCTGGTCAATGAGATCGAGTTCGGCATGCGTGCGGCTGAGGAGCTCGAACGGCACGCGGTCTGCGCGCCGGTTGAGGGCGCGGACAATCGCAGCACCGACCATTCCCCGATGACCGGCGACGAAGATTCTTGCTGGACGAGAGGCTGACGGCATGACGGACGGAAGGTTGGCCACAACCTCGCTAGTGTACTGGGTTGACGGTACGCAAGGCGTATGCAGCGTGGCCCCGCCTGCGCGGGCGGTCTTCCGCGACAGTGGCGAATGGCCGATGCGCATTCAGGCACCCCCACCGGCAGCCCCAGCTCCCTGACGCAGTTCGCAGCCTGCTCATGGCATGCGATGACACCGGAGGCGACGCTCGCGCAGCTGAAGGCTCACCCGATCACCGGGTTGTCAGCGGCCGAGGCCGAGCGTCGAGCGCTCGTTCACGGCATGAATGCGCTGCCCGAGGCGCCGCGCCGCTCGGTCGTCGCCCTGTTCCTGTCCCAGTGCACCAGCCCACTGGTCTTTCTGCTTCTGGGCGCTTCGCTCCTGTCGCTTGCCTTGCGTCACATCGAGGACGCGGCCGTGATCCTGGTGGTGGTCATCATCAATGCAGCGATGGGGACCTATCAGGAGCAACGTGCCAACCGCTCGATGACAGCGCTTCGCCAGCTGTCGACCATCCGCGTGAAGGTGCAACGCGGCGGCCGCGGCCAGATCATCGATGCCCGGAAACTGGTGCCGGGCGATTTGATCGAAGTGGGGGCGGGTGATGCCATTGCGGCCGATGCCAGGTTGATCGTGGCGGTGGGGCTGCAGGTGTCGGAAGCATCGCTTACCGGCGAGTCGGTGCCGGTCGCCAAATCCGTCGCTGCGGTGTCCGAGGCCACGCTGCTCGCCGACCGACATTGCATGCTGTATGCCGGCACGCTTGCCACCGCCGGTCATGCATGGGCAGTCGTGGTGGCAACCGGCCCGCACACCGAGGTCGGCGCGATTGCGCGCTTGTCGGAACAGGCGCAAGAGCCCCCGACACCGCTCGAGCGACGACTCGCCGCTCTGGGCCGCGCCCTGCTGGGCGTGGCGGCCGCGCTCTTTGCAACGCTGGTTCTGCTGGGCCTGTGGCGACGGATCCCCACTGGGGAATTGCTGATGATTGCCATCAGCCAGATGGTGTCGGTGGTTCCCGAGGGTCTGCCGATCGCGCTCACCATCGCGCTTGCTGCCGGCATGCAGCGCATGGCAGCCCGCGGCGCGCTCATCCGGCGCCTGAGCGCGGTGGAGGCGCTGGGCGCCACCACCGTGATCTGCACCGACAAGACCGGCACCCTGACACGCAACGACATGACGGCGGCCGGGTTCTGGATTCCGGGCCTGGGCCTGCACAGCGTCGAGGCAGGACCCTCGCAGCCGAGCCAGCCCGTGGAAGGGGGTACACCTCCCGTTGCTGCCGATGATCCCGGCTTGAGGCGCCTGCTGCGCGCCGCCGTGCTGTGCAACGATGCGCGCGATTCCACCGAAACCACGTTGATCGATCTCGCGGTGCAGCTTGGCGAATCACCGGAGGACAGGCGTCGCGAAGCGCCACGCGCAAGCGAGCAGCCCTTCGAGGCAGAGCACCGGATGATGGCCAGTTGTCACCGCCTGGCCGATGGGCGAATGCTCACCCTCGCCAAGGGCGCGCCGGAGACGATCTTTCGCCTCTGCAAGCAGGATGAAGCCAGCATCGCAGCGGCCGAGGCGGCGGCGGAACAGATGGCCTCCCGCGGCTGGCGCGTGCTGGCGTTTGCGGATCGCACAGATGCCGGCGCAACACCTGCGCCGGCGGCGCCTGCTTCACAGCCCGCCGACCACTCCGGGTCACTCGCCTCGGCACCGCTCACGCTGCCCTCGGATGCCAATCAGCCCATCACCGGCAGCCAAATCAACGCGGTCGGACTCACGCTGCTCGGCCTGATCGGCGAGCGCGACCCGCCCCGAGACGGGGTGGCAGAGGCGATCGCGCAATGCCATGCGGCAGGCATCCGGACGATGATGGTGACCGGAGACCACAAGCTCACCGGGCTTGCAATCGCCCGCGAACTCGCGATCGCCGAGGCGGCCACCGACACCCCCGGCGCAGCAGTGGACGGGCTCGAACTCGAACGCATGGATGAGGCGGAACTCCGCGAACGTATCGCCTCGGTTGCCGTATTTGCCCGCGTGCAACCCGCACAGAAATTGCGGATCGTGGAGGCACTGCAGGCCGAGGGGCATGTCGTTGCCATGACGGGCGACGGCGTGAACGATGCGCCAGCACTCGCGCGCGCCGATATCGGGATCGCAATGGGCGCGAGCGGCACGGATGTCGCACGCGCAGCCGCCGGCATGGTGATCACCGATGACAACTTCGCCACCATTACACACGCCATCGAGGCAGGCCGAGCCATCAACGCGAGTGTGCGCAAGGTGCTCCTCTACCTGCTCGCGACCTCGATCGACGAGGTGCTGCTGCTGATGCTCGCGCTCATCGCCGGACTGCCGCTGCCGCTTGCCGCAGTGCAGATTCTCTGGATCAACCTGGTCACGGAAGGCACGCTCACGCTCAACCTGGTGATGGATCCCGCCGACCCTGATGCCATGCGCAAAACTCCGGTCCCGGCCGACGCGCCGCTCCTCGATCGCGCGATGCTGATGCGGGCGGGCCTGATGGGTCTCACCTCGGCCGCAGCGGCATTCGGCTGGTTCGCCTGGGGACTGAACCAAGGCACCGACCCGGCGGTTCTGCAGACCGAGGTTTTTACGCTGGTGGCGATCAGTCAGTGGTTCAACATGCTCAACTGCCGCAGCGCCACGGCGAGTGCGTTCTCGCCAACGCTGCTCTCCAACCGATGGCTTGCGGCGGGTCTTGCGCTTTCTGTCGCGCTCCAGTTGTCCGTGCTCTACGTGCCTGGCATCGCCGCGATCTTTCATACGGTGCCGCTGCCTGCGTCATCCCTTGGGCCCATCGCCCTCACGGCGAGCGCGGTCCTTTGGGTTGAAGAGCTTCGAAAGGTCGCTGTGCGCAGCCGGCGGCCGTTCCATTGATGAATCAACGTTTCGTGTATTAAACTGGCGCGTCATTTCCAACCGAGACGCCGCCCATGAGCAACGCCCCCGCCGCCAACGCGCCCGTGTTCAACGAACGCGGTTTGCTCGACCCGCTCACCCCGCCTGAGGCCGACATCCAGCGTTCACTCATGCAACCCTCGGGGCAGAGCTTTTCCGACTGGATGGAGAGCCGTGTTGCCCGCCGCTCCACGCGCAGCTACGACTGGGACGCCCTCAAATTCCAGGCCGACTACGACCCCCGCTATCGCCGCGCCCAGATGCGCTATGTCGGCACCGGCGGCACCGGCGTCTCGCGCGACAGCAATGCCGTGCCCTCGGCACATTTCACCTTCAGCACCATGGTGATCCCGGCTGGCAACATCGGTCCCTCCCACATCCACTATGACGTCGAAGAGATCTTCTTCGTGCTCCGCGGCGCCATGAAGGTGGTCTGCGAAAAAGACGGGCAACGCTGGGAAGCAGTGCTGGGTGAGCGCGATCTCATCTCGGTGCCCCCGGGCGTCTACCGCGAAGAGCAGAACATCGGCGATGAAGATGCGCTGATGTGCGTGATGCTGGGCTCTCCCAAGCCCATCACACCGGTCTACCCCCCCGATTCGCCGCTCACCAAGATCAAGCGCGACCTGGGACGATGAGCATCGCGCCCGCCCCTGCAGCGCCGTCGCCCACCATCACGGTGGGGGAGCTGGTGGCGCGTTTTCTCGAGGCCTGCGGCGTGCGTGCCGCGTTCGGCGTGATTTCGATTCACAACATGCCGATTCTCGACGCGCTTCATCGTCGTCAGCAGATCCGGTTCGTCTCTGCCCGCGGCGAGGCCGGCGCATGCAACATGGCCGATGCCTGCGCGCGCGTCACTGGCGTGCTGGGTGTCTGCGTCACCAGCACCGGAACCGGCAGCGGCAACGCGGCTGGCGCCATGGTCGAGGCCTACACCGCCGGCACACCGCTCCTCCATCTCACCGGTCAGATCGAATCCGAGTACCTGGATCGAGATCTGGGATTCATCCACGAACATCCAGCGCAGCTGGCCATGCTGCAGTCGGTGGGCAAAGCGGCCTTTCGGATCCGCAACCCCGAGACCGCGCTCGCCACGCTGCGCGAGGCAGCCAGGCTCGCCTTCACGCCGCCCTGCGGACCGGTGAGCATCGAGATTCCGATCGACATTCAGGCGCGCACCCTGCCGTTGCCTGACGACCTCGGCCCCTTGACGCCGAGCGCGATCGCGCCCGCACGCGGCGAAGTCGCCGCGCTGGCCGATCAGCTGGCAGGCGCTCGCCGGCCCATGCTCTGGCTGGGTGGCGGCGCCCGCGGGGCCCGCTCGGCGGTCGAGCGATTCATCAAGATGGGCTGGGGCGTGGTGAGCTCGGTTCAGGGCCGAGGCATCGTGCCGGAATCGCATCCCGCCACGCTGGGCTCGTTCAACCTGCTCAAGCCCGCCGAGGCGCTCTACCAGACCTGCGATGCCATGCTGGTGGTGGGCTCGCGGCTACGCAGTAACGAAACGCTTCGCTACAAGCTCAAGCTGCCCGACGCGCTCTACCGGATTGACGCCAACGCGCTCGCCCACAACCGCGGGTACGTGAGCCGCTATTTCGTTCACGGCGATGCGCAGCTCACACTCGACGCTCTCGCCGATGCCCTTGAGGGCAGAATGCAGATCGACCCTGCCCTGCAAGCCGACGTGGGTCACGCGCGCAAGGCGTGCGAAACAGAGGTCAACGCCACGCTCGGCCCGTATCTGGCACTCAAGGAAGCATTGGCCGAGAGCGCTGGCCCGGCACTCTGGTGGGTGCGCGACATCACGCTGTCAAACAGCATGTGGGGCAATCGCGCGCCAGCACTCGACCATCCCCGCGCCGGCGTCCATGCGCTCGGGGGCGGCATCGGTCAGGGCCTCGCGATGGCAATCGGCACGGCCATCGGCGACCGGCTCTACGGGCTGGGTCGACGCACGGTGGCGCTGGTTGGTGATGGCGGCTTCATGCTGAACGTGGGCGAACTCGCGTGTGCGGTGCAGGAGCGCGCCGATCTGGTCGTACTGCTCATGAACGATCAGCGCTACGGCGTGATCCGCAACATTCAGGATGACCTGTATGGCGGCCGGCACTGTTATGTCGATCTGCACACACCACGCTTCGAGCAATTCTGCGCAAGTTTGGGAGCGGGCTATCACCGCCTGGACAACCCGGCCCGCGCGGGCGAGGTGTTGCGCCTCGCGCTGGCCGAACGCGGCCCGGTGATCGTCGAGATCGACATGCAGGCCTGGGGGCCGTTTGCCGCCAGGTTTGCCGGACCCATGCTGAAAAAAGATTGATCCGTTATGAGCGCCCAGAAAAGCTTCTACTGGGGACTGAACGAATCGCCCCTGCCCTGGGCTCGCTGAGCCCCCGGTCCACCCAGGAGTCTTTCCATGGATCTCGGAATCGCTGGCCGCAAGGCCCTGGTGTGCGGCGCAAGCGCCGGACTGGGTTTTGCCTGCGCCCAGGCGCTGGTTGAAGAAGGTGTTCAGGTGGTGGTGGTCGCCCGGACGGCACAGACCCTTGCCGATGCGGCCGCGCGACTCGCTGCACTTGGGGGCGGCTCGGTTGCGCAGGTGGTCGCAGACGTCACCACCGACCATGGACGCGCGGCCATTCTCGACGCTCACCCCCGCTTCGACATCGTGATCACCAACGCGGGCGGACCGCCGCCCGGCAGTTTTCGTGACTGGACGCGCGACACCTGGCTGGCCGCGCTCGACGCCAACATGCTGGCCCCCATCGAACTCATCCGCGCGACGGTCGACCCGATGATTGCTCAAGGCTTCGGACGCATCATCAACATCACCTCCAGCGCGGTGAAATCGCCACTCGAACCACTGGGGCTGTCGAATGGCGCACGCAGCGGCCTCACCGGGTTTGTGGCCGGACTCGCGCGCAGCGTGGCGGCCCACGGCGTCACCATCAACAATCTGCTCCCCGGCACCTTCGATACCGCGCGGCTTGCGAGCAATTTCGCAGCCCAGGCCCGGCGCGAAGGACGGCCGGTCGATGCCGTGCGCAACGACCGAATCGCCCGACACCCGGCCCGCCGGCTGGGATCGCCCGATGAGTTCGGGCGTACCTGCGCATTTCTCTGCAGCCTGCATGCGGGCTACATCAACGGCCAGAACCTGCTGCTTGACGGCGGCTCGTATCCCGGCACCTTCTGACGGTCACCGCCTCATCCCCATCCATCATGAATGCACTCGACATCGGCATTGCCGGAGGCGGCATCGGCGGCCTCGCCGCCGCCATCGCGCTTCAGCGCAGCGGCTACCGCGTGACCGTCTATGAGCAGGCCCCCCACTGGATGCGCGTTGGCGCCGACGTGAACCTCACCCCCAATGTGGTCCGGGCGCTCGACGGCTTCAAGCGCCCCCTCAGTGAACGGATCCGCCGGGACGGTGCGCAACCCACCTTCCGGATCAGCCGCGACTGGGACACCAGCCTGGAAACATCTCGGCTGGGCATGGGCAACGTGGCCCAGGAACAGTACGGCGCGCCCCAGGTCACCATCCACCGGGCCGACCTGCTGGCCGCGCTCGCAGCCGAAGTGCCCGATGACACCGTGCGCTTTGGCAAACGCATCCGTACGCTGGCCCAGAACGGAACCGGCGTCACGCTGACATTTGAAGATGGCGACAGCGCCCGCCACGATCTGGTGGTCGGCGCAGACGGCATTCACTCACGGGTGCGCGCAGCGCTGTTCGGTGAAGAGTCGCCCCGCTTTACGGGCGTGGTCTCCTACCGCTCGGTGGTGCCCACCGAGCGCGTGCGCGATGTGCCCGAGATCGAGGCCTTCACCAAATGGTGGGGGCCCACCCCCGATGTGCAGATCGTCACCTTCCCGCTCAGCCAGGGGCGCGAAACCTTTGTCTTTGCAACCACCGGCCAACCCAGCTGGACCGAGGAGTCCTGGACCACCGCAGGCGATGTGAACGAACTGCGTGAGGTCTACCGCGATTTTCACCCCGATGCCCGAAAGCTTCTGCAGGCCTGCGACAGCGTCATGAAAAGTGCGCTCTATGAGCGCGAGCCGCTCGCGCGCTGGAGCGTGGGACGCGTCACGCTGCTGGGTGATGCCTGCCACCCCATGCTTCCCTTCATGGCACAGGGGGCGGGCATGGCGATTGAAGACGCTGTCGTGCTGGGCCGGGCGCTTGCGCCACTTGCAACGCTGGGCGATAACGCACCGGGCGCAAGTATCGAAGCCGCACTGACCCGATATGAAAACGCCCGTCGCGAGCGCACAGCGCGAATCCAGATCGGCTCGCGTGGCAACCAGTGGATGCGCGGCCCCGGAAACGCCGACTGGGTTTACGGTTACGACGCCTGGCACACAGACCTTGAATGACAATCCGATCGACGCCCTACCCACGCAGGAGACAGCATGACCCGTTTCACCCCCTCCACGACGCCGCGCCGACCGCTCACCACGATGGCGCTCGCCGCCTCGGCGCTGGGACTCGGCCTGACAGCCGCATCGCCCGCTGACGCACAAACCACGCCGGCCGCATTCCCTTCACGCAACCTCACGCTGGTGGTGCCTTTCCCCCCTGGCGGAGGTCCCGATCTCGCCGCACGCGCAGTGGGGGAAAAGCTCACCGCCCGCCTGGGCAAGCCGGTTGTGGTCGAGAACAAGCCGGGCGCAGGCGCACTGATCGGCGCAGGATTCGTAGCCAAGTCTGCAGCCGATGGCCACACCCTGCTGTTCACGCCCAACACCGTGGTCATCTCGCCCCATGTGCTGCCCGCTGGCGCAGGCGGTGGCGTCAATGTTGCCCGCGATCTGGTGCCCGTCATCGCACCCGCTGCCACTCCGCTCGTGCTGGTGGCGCACCCCTCACTGAACGCCACCCGCCTTCAGGACGCGCTCGATGCCGCGCGCAAGTCGCCAGGCCTGCCCTATGGCAGCGCAGGTAACGGCTCGCCCATGCACTTCGCTGGCGAAATGATGAAGCGCGCGGCCAAGGTCGATCTGCTGCACGTTCCCTACAAGGGCGTGGCGCCCTCGATCAACGCCGCGCTCGGCGGCGAGGTGAAGCTGCTCTTTGTGGGCCTGGGTGGCGCGGTGCCGCACATCAAGGCGGGCAAGCTCGTGCCGCTCGCGGTCACCGAGGCCAAGCGCTCCGACCTGCTGCCCGATGTACCCACCGCCACCGAGCAGGGTGTACCCGGGGTGGAGGTCAACGCCTGGTACGGCGTCTTCGCCCCCCTGGCCACCCCGCAAGCCATCATCGATCAACTGAATGCCGAGATCAATGCGGTGATCGCCATGCCCGATGTCCGAACCCGGCTCTCCACTGCTGGGATCGAACCGCTGGGCGGGTCAGCGGCCGTGCTCGCGGGTTTCGTCAAAGCCGACAACGAGCGCTACGGCACGCTCGCGCGAGAATTGAAGATCAGCGCCGACTGACACTGAACGGCGCGGCCGCGGGCCCCGTCACGCCGCCAGGCACCCGAGCCCCAACCGCCCCGCTCCCTGCGGGGCGGGCCATCAGGCAGACGGTCTTTGGCCGGCCCGCTCGGTCGCAAATTTGGCGGTGGGCGCATCGGCGTCTTTCTGGCGGCGCGTGGTGCCGTCAATGCCACCGGAAATGGCCCACTCCGCAAAGGCCGTGGGCCCCGGGGTGAATTCGCGCGGCGCCCAGGCATCGGTCAACTCGTCTTCGTCGGTGTTGTATTCGACCAGGCCGCCGCCGGGGCTGCGGAAATACCAGAAGATCGCCGAGGAGATTGGATGACGTCCCGGGCCAAGTTCGGTCTCCCAGCCACAGCGCGACATGTGCATTCCGCCCCCGAAGACCTCATGCACATCGCGTACGGTGAACGCCACATGGTTGAGACCTGCGCGACCGTGCGGCAGCTGGAGCAGAAACAGGTCGTGATGGCCGGCGCGTGGCGCGCAGCGAAGAAATGATCCCCGGCCCGGATAACTGTCAGAGAGCACGAACCCGAATCGCTCGATATAAAACGAGGTGACCGCCGCCAGATCGGCCACGAAGAACACAACATGGCCCACTTCGATCGGCGCAGCGCGTTCATAGGCAGGGCTCGCCTGATCCACACGGTTGCGCTCATTCCAGGTGTTGGTGCGCGCGC
Source organism: Burkholderiaceae bacterium (assembly GCA_049423065.1). GTDB lineage: Bacteria > Pseudomonadota > Gammaproteobacteria > Burkholderiales > Burkholderiaceae_E > SYIM01. The sequence goes on along the minus strand of JBMSQB010000013.1, from coordinate 21,515 downwards.
ACGCCACCTCCACCGCGCGCTTGCGCGTGACCTGGACCCGAACGGCCAACCCGCTGGGATCGATACAGCCCACCCGATCGCCGGTATCCATAAAACCCGGGGCGCCCTGCAGCCGCTCACGAAAGCGCTGGAGCACGGCTGCGCTCTCCACGGCCCAGACCACTTCGCGCACGGTGGGGTCGGGTTCGATCCCCGCAGGGAGTCCGGGGGTGTCGGAGGCCACCACAACCACGCGGCAGCCGTTGAGCGTCTCGAACACCAGACGACCGGTGTCGTCACCCACCAGCGTGAGGCCCCAGTCGGAAAAAAACTGTCGGCAGCGCACTAAGTCGGTGGCGCCGTAAGTGACCTCGTCGATTCCCTGAAGATTCATCGGTGGTTCCATCAAACATGGGTTGAGTCACAGCGGGCACTGGCTCGCGCCCGATCAAACGCAGTTCCAATCGAAAGCATAGCGAAAACCGCGCGCCGCGCATGCGCCCTGCCCCTTCATTGATCGTCGACCGCCCCTCAATCGATCCGGAAACACGCCCGATCCATTTTCATGAGCGAGCGGGTCGGCGCAAGCGCAGTCCGCAGATGCGCGTCGGCACGCGGCAGCATGCGCTCAAAATAGAACTCGGCACAATCCAGTTTCGCCTGGTAGAAGGCACTGGGCTGCTGACCCGAACTGCTTGCCAGCAGATGCTCGGCACGGCGTGCCTGCAACGCCCAGAAGTGGGCCATCATGATGTAGCCCGATGCCATCAGGTAATCGACGCTCGCGGCGCCCACGGCCTCGCGGTCGGCCTTGGCACGCACCATGAGCCGAATGGTGAGCCAGTTCCACTGCAGCGCCCGCTTCACCAGCTCACGCGACTGTCGGCCCGGCGCGCCGCGCCCAAGCAGATGAGGCCTTGCCTGCGAAATCATCTTGCGGGTGAAGTCGCGAACGCAGGCGCCGCGCGTGGCGAGCAGCACCTTGCGCCCCAGCAGATCGAGCGCCTGAATACCGGTCGTGCCCTCGTAGAGCGTGGCCACGCTGGCATCGCGCACGATCTGCTCCATGCCGTGTTCGCGGATGTAGCCGTGGCCGCCGTAAATCTGTACACCCAGCCGCGCTGCCTCCAGACCCATCTCGGTCAGGAACCCTTTCAGGATCGGCGTGTAAAACCCGAGTTCCTCATCGAGCCGCTTGCAGGTGGCCGCGTCACCGGCCCGGCTGGCGTCAAACATCCGGTCAGCGATCTGCGCTGCGGCGTACACCATCGCACGCCCGCCCTCGGCAATCGCCTTCTGGGTGAGCAACATCCTGCGGACATCCGGATGCCAGATCAGCGCGTCAGCCACCTGTTCCGGCTCTTTCGCGCCGGACAGTGCGCGCATGGAGCGTCGGGTCTGGGCATAGGCAAGCGCTCCCTGAAACGACTGCTCGGCATGCGCGACGCCCTGGATCGCGGTCCCGATACGGGCCGTGTTCATGAAAGTGAACATGGCTTCCAGACCCTTGTTCGGCTCGCCAATCAGGAAGCCCTCGGCCTGTTCGAAATTGAGTAGCGCAGTCGCACTCGCTGCAATGCCCATCTTGTGTTCGATCGAGCCGCAAATCACCGAATTCCGCTTGCCCAGGCTGCCGTCGTCGTTGACGCACACCTTGGGCACCAGAAAGAGCGAAATACCCCGTGTGCCGCGCGGCGCGTCGGGCAAGCGCGCGAGCACGATATGGATGATGTTGTCGGTCAGATCATGTTCACCACTGGAGATGAAGATCTTGGTGCCGGTGAGCGCGAAGCGACCATCGCCCAAAGGAAGCGCGCGGGTCCTGACCTGGCCCAGGTCCGAGCCACATTGCGGTTCGGTGAGGCACATCGTGCCGGTCCAGCGCCCGCTCACAAGCGAGGGCAGATAGCGTTGCTTCACCTCGTCGCTGCCGTACTGCATGAGCGTGGCAATGCAGCCCACGCTCAGGCCCGGATACATGGCAAAGGCCCAGTTGGCCGCGCCCATCATCTCGGTCTTCAGAAGATTCATCGACATGGGCAGGCCCTGCCCGCCGTATTCGGTTGGAAACGACAGGCTCTGCCACCCTCCGTCAACGAACTGCCGATAGGCCTCTCGAAAGCCGGTTGGGGTGCGTACCCGCCCGTCCTCGAACACGCAGCCCTCGCGATCGCCCACTGCGTTGAGTGGCGCCAGCACCTGTTCGCAATAGTCGGCAGCGGCCTCAAGGATGGCGTTGATCACCTCCGGGGACGCATCGTCTCCGCCCGCCAGATCGCGGTAATGCGAGGCGTAGTCAAACACCTCGTTCATGAGGAATCGCATGTCGCGCAATGGCACCCGGTAGTCGGGCATGATTCAACGCTCCAGTATCGCGACCACACCCTGGCCGCCCGCCGCACACACCGAGATCAGGCCCCGGCCCGATCCATTCTGAGCGAGCATTTTGGCGAGCGCCGCCACAATGCGCCCGCCGGTTGCCGCAAACGGGTGACCGGTTGCGAGCGAACCCCCGCGCACATTGAGCCTCGCCCGGTCGATGGCGCCCAGCGGTTGCTCCAGCCCCAGGCGCTCCCGACAGAACCGGGGATCCTCCCAGGCCTTGAGCGTGCACAGTACCTGCGCCGCGAAAGCCTCGTGGATCTCGTAAAAATCGAAGTCCTGCAGCGAAAGGCCCGCCCGGGCAAGCATGCGGGGGACCGCATAGGCAGGCGCCATGAGCAGGCCCTCCGCACCCTCCGATTCATCTGCCTGCGGATCCAGCGCTCCAGCGGGCGCCCGCCCGACAAAGTCCACCGCCGCCACCTCGCACTGGGTGATCCACGCGAGGACGGGAAGGCCCCGGGCGGCCGCCCACGCCTCGCTCGCCAGCAGCACAACCGAAGCGCCGTCAGTCAGCGGCGTTGAATTCCCAGCCGACAGTGTCCCCGATCCCGGGCAGACCTTCCGGTCGAACACAGGCTTGAGCGCGGCGAGTTGCTCGGCAGAAAGCTCAACCCGCAGATTGTTGTCCTGGCGCAGGCCGTTGAAAGGCGTCATCAGATCGGTAAAAAAACCGTCGTCGTAGGCCTTCGCCAGTTGTTGGTGGCTGTGTAGCGCGAGCTCATCCTGGGCGTCGCGCGAAACGCCCCAGCGGCGAGCCATCAACTCTGCATGCTCACCCATCGAAAGTCCGGTTCGCGGCTCAGCGTTTCTGGGCAGCGACGGCCTGAAGAACTGGTCTGGCCGAAGTTTCAAGAGCGCCCGCAACCGCTGCAGCGTGGTTCGGGCACGTGACAGTTCAAGCAGCGCGAGGCGCAGGCGTTCGTTGAGCGCAATCGGTGCATCCGAGGTGGTATCCACCCCACCTGCCACGCCGCATTCGATTTGGCCCAGAGCGATCTTGTTGGCGACCAGAATCGTCGCCTCCAGTCCGGTGCCGCAGGCCTGCTGGAGGTCAAACGCGGGGGTCTGGGCCGACAGCGTGGTCGAGAGCACGCTTTCGCGCACCAGATTGAAATCGCGCGAGTGCTTCATCACCGCACCCGCCACCACCTCGCCCAACCGCTCACCATGTAGACCAAATCGATCGACCAGTCCCTGGATCGTGGCAGTGAGCATCTGCTGGTTGGAGGAACTTGCATACGCCGTGCCGGAGCGTGCAAATGGAATACGGTTTCCCCCCAGAACAGCGACCCGACGAATACTGGACATGCTCACCCTCTGAAAGAAGCGGCGCGGATCATAGCCGCGCCCCCGTCCACAGCGATCGGAAGTGAACGCGCTCGCCTTCCGCATCACGAAGCTCGAACCGCAGGCGCCCTTCATCCCCAGCCACCCAGAGCGAGGGCTGCGCGGGCAACATCAGCGGCGCCATGAACCGTGTATCGAGCACCGAACGCCCACCCGCGATACTGGGGCCCAGCTGCGCCACCGCCCGCGCCTGCGACCACAAGCCGTGTGCGATCGCCCTGCGAAAGCCAAACAGCTTCGCGGTGAGCGGCCACAGATGGATCGGATTGAAGTCGCCCGACAGCCGCGCGTACCGGCGTCCGGTGTCCGCCGCCACCGGGATCGAGGCAATCTGCTCGAGCGGCGGCGCGTCGACCATGGCGGCAGGTCCATCCGATGCCGCGACGTCAAAGACGGGTCCCACCGGATGCGTCACGCCTCGTCGAAGCAGCGTCTGAGTGGCAACCCACACCGGCACGCCTGCCCGCAACACCTGCATCCCAACCGTAAACACCTGGCCCTTGGGATGGGCAAACAACTGACCTGTGCAGACTTCGATCCGCAGCACGTCGCCAATCGCAATCGACTCCCGCTGCTCGATACGGTTGCCAAGGTGGATCAACCCGAGCACTGGCCAGGGGCAGTCATCCGAGGCCAGATAGTCGAGGACGAGCGAAAAACCAAGCAGCTGCGGGTAGGTGAGCGGTACCGCGCCGTCCCCAGGGAAACCGCATAGCCGGCGATAGGTGTCGACATGCCGAGCCTGCACCGCCACCTCCGGCAGCACGCGCCTGACCGCCGTCAGCGCATCCACCGAGGGCCCCCGTTTGAAAGCGGTCGCGGCGGCTCGCAGCAACAGGCGCCACGCTCCGGGTGGACGATCAAACACGATTTGTTTCAAGCGCCTTGCCCCCGTTCGCTCTGCATGTCAGGCCCCAATCAGACTCTGGCCACAGACCCGCAGCACCTGCCCGTTGACACCAGCCGCGGCTGGGCTCGCGAGCCAGGCCACCGCCTCCGCCACGTCGATCGTTTGCCCGCCCTGAGACATTGCGTTCATTCGCCGCCCCGCCTCGCGAATTGCAAACGGAATGGCGGCGGTCATCGCAGTCTCGATAAAACCGGGCGCCACCGCATTGATGGCCATCGAACGACTGGCAAATGCTGCGGCGTGGCTGCGCACCAGCCCGATCAACCCCGCCTTGGAAAACGCATAGTTGGTCTGCCCGGCGTTCCCCGCGATCCCGGATATCGACGACAGACAGACAATGCGAGCGCCGGGCCTGAGGGCGCCGGCATCGAGCAGCGCGTCATTGATCCGGGCCGGGGCCTGCAGGTTGACTGCCACGACCTGCTGCCAGAGCTCGGGCCGCATCCTTGCGATGGTCCGATCGCGCGTGATGCCGGCGTTGTGAACGACACCATCCCAGCCGCCCATGTCTGCCGCCAGGGCTGCCAGGTCGGCGGGCGCGTGCGCCGCGGTAATGTCGAGCACCACTGCCCGGGCACCAACCCGGCTCGCCACGGTGTGGAGCGCAGCCTCCGCCTGTGGCACATCGAGGCAGACCAGCCGCGCGCCATCGCGGGCGAGCACCTCCGCGATTGCCTCGCCGATTCCCCGCGAGGCTCCCGTGACGAGGATCGTCCGACCGGCGAGCGGGTGTTGCCAGTCGAGCCCTGCGCGCGGCCAATCCCCAGGGGCTGCCAGGGTAATCACCTGCCCCGACACGTAGGCGCTCCGAGGCGACAGCAGAAACCTGAGCGCGCCTTCGATCGCCGGTTCCGCGCCTTGTTCAATCCGTACAAGCTGTACAGCAATGCCGCGTCGCGCCTCGCGCGCAACCGATCGCATCAGCCCTTCGAGCGCCTGTTGAACGACCGCCTGGCCCGGGTTCACGCACCCCCCGGGGGGCCGTCCGAGAAGCACGATCCGCCCGCTCGGTCGCACCGAGCGAATCGCGTCGTGGAGGCAGTGATAGAGAGGTTCGGCATCCGCGACATCACACAGGCCTGTGCCGTCGAACACCAGTGCATCGACCCGCGTGCCTGGGGCATCGCCAACCGTCCAGCGCCCCGACATCAGCCCGGCTGCGTTGGCGATCGCAGTCCACTGCGGAAGACTGTCGTGCGCAAGCGTCTTCGCCTGCATGGACGCAAATGAAGCGACCAGCGAATCGAGAAGGGCCGGTTGGGGACCAGCCCCCACCAGCACCTCACCGTCGAGCACGGGCTGGTGACGGCTGAATCGGCGCAGGGGCAGCGGCTGTGGCAGGCCCAGGACCGACGTGATGACCGCGCCCAACCGGGAATTCGCAAAGTTCAGGTAAGCATCAGACATGGGGAAACGTCCTGTGGGTGAGCCATGCTACCCCGCCCGCCAGCCAGATCCGCGAAACCCCAGGCCCCGACCAGCGGAACTTCAGGGCATCATCGCGCACCAGGCTGTACTCGCCCTTCTCCATTCAAGGACTCCCATGGATCTCAAACTCGCTGGCAAAACCGTGATGATCACCGGCGGCTCCAAAGGCATCGGCGCCTCGTGCGCCTGGTCATTTGCGGCGGAAGGTTGCGGGCTGAAGCTCGTGGCCCGCAACGGCGACGCCCTGCAGGCGCTCGCGCGGCAGATCGAGGCGAGGCACCGGGTCAAGGTGGACACCCACGCGCTCGACCTCCGCGCCCCTGCCGACCTGGCGCGCGCCGCCACCCTCTGCAGCGACCTGGATATTCTGGTGAACAATGCGGGCGACATTCCAGCAGGCTCACTCGACCGCCTGGATGACCCCGCCTGGCGGCATGCCTGGGAACTGAAGGTGTTTTCCTACATTTCACTGTCGCGCGCGGCATTCGTGGCGATGCGCGACCGCGGCCAGGGGGTGATCACCAACGTGATCGGCATGGCAGCCGAGCGGCCGACCTTCGAATACATCTGCGGGGCCAGCGCCAACGCCGGGCTTGCAGCCTTCACCAAGGCGCTCGGACAGGGCTCGCTCAAGCATGGCGTGCGGGTGATGGGCGTGCACCCGCCTTCCACCCGCACCGAGCGGATCGACACCATTCAGCGCGGGCTGGCCAAACAGCACTATGGCGATGAGTCGCGCGTTGACGACCTGTTCCGGGACAAACTCGCCACCCCGGCAATCGATCCCGAGCAGGTGGCCGACGCGGTGGTCTATCTGTCGTCCCCCCGGGCGAGCCAGCTGACCGGCATCGTGATGAATCTGGGCATGGTGAACGGATGAGTGGTCGGGCGCGCCATGCCGATGCACGCCCGAGCCCGCCATCACCAGAGGTATGATCTCGGCGTTTTCAGCCTGACTGATCTCCTATGAAAATCGCTGTTGCCGGCCTGGGCTACGTGGGCCTCTCCAATGCAGTGCTGCTGTCGCAGCGCCACGAGGTGGTCGCAGTCGACCTGGTTGCCGCCAAGGTCGACCAGGTGAACGCCCGGCGCTCACCGATCGAAGATGCCGACGTCACCGCGTTTCTGGAAAGCAAGCCGCTCACGCTGCGGGCGACCGTCAATGGGGCCGAAGCATGGCGCGACGCCGACTTTGTCGTCATTGCCACCCCCACCGACTACGATCCGGTCACCAATTATTTCAATACCGCCTCGGTGGACGCAGTCATCCGCGATGTGAAGGCCGTCAATCCGCGGGCGCTGATGGTGATCAAGTCCACCATCCCAGTGGGTTTCACACTGGCCGCGCGCGAGCGTCACGGTACCCAGAACATCGTCTTCAGCCCCGAGTTTCTGCGTGAGGGCAAGGCGTTGCACGACAACCTGTACCCCAGCCGTATTGTGGTGGGCGAACAATCGGAGCGCGCCCGCGCGTTCGCCGCGCTCCTTCAGGAGGCCTCCCTGAGGCCCGATGTGCCGGTGCTCTTTACAGGCAGCACCGAGGCCGAAGCAATCAAGCTGTTCGCCAACACCTATCTGGCCATGCGGGTCGCCTACTTCAACGAACTCGACAGCTATGCGGCCTCTCACGGCCTGGACACGCGCGAAATCATCGAAGGCGTGTGCCTGGACCCACGAATCGGCAGCTTCTACAACAACCCCAGCTTTGGCTACGGCGGCTACTGCCTGCCCAAGGACACCCGGCAACTGCTCGCCAATTTCGCCAATGTGCCGCAAACCCTCATCGAAGCCATCGTCACCGCCAACACCACCCGTAAAGATTTTGTCTCCTTCGATATCCTCAAACGCAACCCGAAAATTGTGGGCATTTACCGGCTGGTGATGAAAGCAGGGTCGGACAACTTTCGCGCGAGCAGCGTTCAAGGCATCATGAAGCGGCTGAAGGCCAAGGGTGTCGAGGTGATTGTCTACGAGCCGGTGCTGAAGGAACCCCGCTTCTTCAACTCCGAGGTCACCCACGACCTCGCAAGTTTCAAGCAGCGGGTGGACCTGATCGTGGCGAACCGTCTAACGCCCGAGATCGCCGATGTCGCCGACAGGGTCTACACGCGGGATCTGTTCGCGTCAGACTGACCTGTGCGCTACCGGAAGAACCGCGTACCCTCGCCCGCAGGAACCGAATTTTGTAGAGACAACCCGTTGTTTCGGATGACCATGACCCGTTTCATTCGCCTTGTTTCAATCGCCATCGTCTCAACCCTGAGCGTATCCGTTGCCCAGGCGGGCGGCGCCCACCAGAACGATGTTGCCCGCTATCTGGCGGGCCTCGCGCCGGATACCCAGTCAAGCACCCACGCGCTCACCCAGGAACCCGCGTGGGCGACACATTCCGAGCAGATGAATGCGGCCTGGGCACGGCTGGAGAGCCGGCAGCTTCAGCCCGTTCGCGCCTGGTCGGCAGCCCACCTGGGCCCGCCCAGCCCCACACTGCTCTACATGTTCAGCGGACCCGATTATCTTTATGCGCGAAATTTCTTTCCCGACGCCAGCACCTATGTGCTCGCCGGCCTTGAGCCGCCCGGACGAATGATCCAGCCTGTCCCCCTGTCGGCAGAAGACCGTCAGCGGGGGCTGGAGAACCTGCGCGAGTCGCTTCGCAGCATTCTCGATGCCAGTTTCTTCATCACCGCCGACATGCTCAAAGACCTGCAGGGGCACGCCTTTTCCGGCGTGATGCCGCTCCTCTATGTGTTTCTTGCCCGCTCCGGCATGGAAATCACCTCGGTGCGCCACCTGGGCCTCACGGAAGACGGCGGTACGGTCACGCTCCCCGTACCGGCCCGCGTGCGACCGAACGGTATTGAAATCAATTTCCGTGACCGCGGGAAGGCCGCCGACCGCAAGCTTTTCTACTTCAGCATCGATCTGTCCAATGCCGGCCTCGCCGATGGCGCCTTCATCAAGTTCATCGAGCGACTGGGACCGTCGGATGCCTTCTTCAAAAGCGCTTCCTACCTGCCGCATGCTGAAAATTTTCTGCGCATCCGCTCCACGGTCATGCAGCAGAGCGTGCGCATTCTTCAGGACGACACCGGTGTGCCGCTGGCGGGCTATGACCCCAGCGTCTGGCAGGTCACGCCGTTTGGCCGCTACACCCGCCCCATTCAGATGTTCGACTACATGCACCAGCCCGCGCTTACCCGACTGTTCGAGCAAGCCCCCGCCGCGCCGATCAATTTCCGGCTGGGCTACGGCTTTGGCATTGACACCACGGGCATTCTGCTTGCCACACGCCGCGCCCCGCGATAGGCAGGGCTGGCGCGGGCCTGGTCGCCCCTCAGGTGGTCTGGGGCTGATGAATGCCGCCGCATTTCTCGCAGCGATATTTGCGCATCAGCCCGAATAGCCGCAGCACCTCGCCCTCCTCGCGTTTTTCAAGCGGCATGCCGGCGAACTCGCGATACAGCACGTGCACATTCACCACGATGCGTTCGCCATCGAGCCAGTGCGACCATCCATCCATGCGGATATCCCAGGCTGCGTCTTCCGCGCTCATTCCCGCATCAAACCGCTTGCGCGTTTCGTCGCGGATATACACGAAGTAGTCGCGCAACCCCTGCAGCCCTGAACGGTCGGTGATCGGACCGTGCCCCGGCACCACCGTCTGCACATTCCAGGACATCATCAGATCGAGCGCTGCGATCCAGTTGTTCACAGGCCCCGCCCAGAGGATCGGGTGACCGTTCATGAACACGATATCGCCGGTAAAGACTGTGCTGTCCTGAGGGACCCACACCAGCACATCGCCCCGTGTATGGGCGGGACCCACCTCGATCAGGTGCACATCCTTTGAACCAACCTTCAGGTCGAGACGCCCCTCGAAGGTGCGCGTGGGGGGCGTGTGCCGGACCTCATCGAAGCGAAAATACCGGCCCATGGTTTCGTGCATGAACTGGGCACCAGGACCCAGTTCGCGCCAGTTCTTGACCATTGCGGCCATGTCCTCGGGGCGGCGCAGTTCCATGTCTTCAGCGCAGGCGCGCGATGCGATGATCTCGGAGTCGGCCACCAGCTGGTTGCCAAACACATGGTCCCCATTGTTGTGGGTGTTCACCACCTGGGGAATTCGCCGGGCCGCGGGCGTGGCAGCCCGCATGGTGGCCAGCATCTCGCCCGTGAGCTGCACATCGAACAGGGTGTCGACCAGCAGGCAGGTGTCGCCATCAACGATCAGGCCCGCGTTGGACCACCCCCAGGAACCATCTGGCTGAAGATAGGCCCACAGCCCATTGCCCAGATCGTGAAGCCCTTTTTGAAATTGCCAGGCAGCCATGACCTACCCCCTCATCGGACAAAAAACAGCGCGAGTTGCGGAAATGCGGTAACCAGAACAAGCGTGAACGTCATGGCAACCACAAAAGGAAACGATCCTGCGAATACATCATTCAGCGTGATGCCCTGCTGCTGAAGGTTGGCCTTCACGACAAAGCAGGCGACACCGAGCGGGGGCGTCAGCAACCCCACCTCCACCGCAATGACGGTCACCACGCCCAGCCAGATGATGTCGGTGCCAAAGCCGGTGAAAATGGGCAAGGCGAGCGGCACCGTGATGAGCACGATGGACCCCGAATCGAGAATGGTGCCCAACGCGAGAATCAGCAGCAGATAGCCAACCATCACAGTCCAGAAGCTCAGATCGTTGGCCTGGACCCAACCGGAAATGGCATTGGGCAACCCGGATGAGGCCAGCATCGTGGCGTAGAGGTGAGCGGCCACGATCAGAAAAGAAATCGCCGCGGTAACGATTCCGGTCTCGGTCAGAATCTCGACGATGGTCTTGCGATCCAGCGCCCGCTTGAACATGGCCAGCAGCATCGCGCACAGCGTTCCAACCGCACCCGCTTCGATCGGCGTAAACACCCCGCCATAGATGCCCCCCAGCACCGCAGCCACCAGCAATACGATGGGCGCCGCTTTCGCGATCATCACCGACACCGGCATGAAGGTGTTGCCCCGGCCCACCTCGCCATCGCCCACAAACACGAATCGGTGCCGCCAGCGGGCAAAGCCGCCAATCATCACGCAGTAAACCAGCGTGAGCAGCAGTCCCGGCACAATGCCTGCGGTAAAGAGATCGCCAATCGAGGTTTCGGCCACGATGCCAAACAGGATCATGAGAAGGCTGGGCGGAATGAGCATGCCGAGCACCGAGGACCCCGCCACCACACCCACCGAAAAGCGCGGCGTATAGCCCAGTCGCAGCAACTCGGGAACCGCCACCCGGGTGAAGACCGACGCTGACGCAATGCTGGTGCCGTTTACCGCGGCAAACACCGCATTGGCCGAAACCGTGGCCATCCCAAGACCACCGCGAAAGGGGCGGAACAGTTGCCCGGCCACATCGAACGTGTCGCGCCCAATACCCGATACGCTCACGAAAAATCCCATCATGACGAACAGCGGGATGGTTCCAAACGAATAATTGGCGATGGACTCTGTGGCCGCCTGGGCCAGCATGTTGCCGGCAATGACCCAGTCGCCCCGGATCAGCGTGAGCCCCGCCACCGATACGGCCAGGAGCGAAACAGCCACATGCATGCCGGTCTGGATCAGTATCACGATGGCCGCGATCGACATCAACCCGATGACGGCATCAGCGCCCATGAGGAACGCCTTCCTGAGCAAGGGCAATATGCTCAATCATGCCTGGGTGCCTCCTCGGACAGCACCGGGGGCGGCAAATGGCCAAGTGCCACCCGGACATCACGCCAGGTATGCAGAAAATACTGAAGGGCAGTGAGCCCCGCGCCGAGGCAGACAATGAAATGAACCGGCCATTTGGGCGCGGTGAACACACCTGCCGTCCCCACGTACTCACCTTCGGTCCAGGCCTCCACGAAAACGGGTGCCACAAAGACCAGCATCATCAGGCACAGCAACCCGCCAATGAGATGCTGCACGCCCTGCAGCGCATAGCCCGCGCGGGGCTTGCGCTGAAGCAAGGGCAGGATGAACACATCCGACCGGATGAAGCGCTCAACCGAGAGGGTATGCGCCAGCTGCAAAAACACGATACCCACGATCGAGAGCGCCACCAACTCGGCCACACCTTCAATCGGCCGGTTCATGAGGTAGCGCCCCGCCACATCGGCACAGACCAGAAACATGACCAGGACAATCCAGACCGACCCTGCGCCTGCAAGCACAGCGGTCAGGCGCTGGAACAGCCCGGGGCTGGTGTTCATTCCTATTCCTGGTCCCAGGCCCGCGCGTGCGCCACGCCCGCTGCACGGCTGAGTTCCATGTAGGTCTTGAGTGTACGAAGCCCTGGCAGACCCTTGGCCTCAGCCGCTTTGGCCCACTCCAAGGCGATGTTGGGCAGCATGGCAGCAAGCCTCGCGCGCTCGGCCGCTGTGACTGGCACCAGCCTGGCACCCTGTGCCAGCGCGTCCCGGATGCTTTTCTCGCCGGCATCGCGGTAATACTCGGCAGATTTGGTCTCGTAGATCGGAGCCACCTCGAGGAAGGCCTGACGTACCTCATCGGGGAACGACTTCCACCGGCGCTCGTTCACCGTCAGACCCGAGGCGTACATGGCGCCGAACCCAACCTGATTGATGTAGGGGGCCACCTCATGGAACTTGTAGGCTGCGATGGCTGTGTCGAACGTGATCACGCCATCGAACACGCCAGTCTGCATGGAGTTGTAGAAGGTGGTGAGATTGCCGGCCACCGTGACTGCGCCAGTGTTGCGCACCCAGTTGGCCGCCTGACCCGCAGTGCCCAGTTTGACGCCCTTGAAGTCGGCAATTCCTGGCAGCGGCTTTTTCGCAACGATCTGATAGGCATCGGTGGTGAGCGATGCGAGGATCACCTGCTTGTGCCTGTAAATCTGCTGATTCATCTCGGGCACACGCTCGCGCAGCTGGTTGATCACCCGTGCGAGCTTGACCGGGTCTTCGGGTCCGAAGGGCGTGACGTAAGTGACCTGTTCAAGCGGCAGCCGATCAGCATTGAACAGAAATGGCACATGCCCCACATCGGCCGCACCGTCCTCAATGGCCTTCAGCATGGCGGGGGGCTTGGCGATTGCCCCCGCATACGATTGAGTCCAGACAATCTTGTACTTGCCCCCTGCGGCCAGACGCTTGTCGACCTCGGGAATGAACACATCGCGAATCAGCGCCACTGAACCGGTGACAGCCGGATGCCCCGATGCGACCGTGAGCTTGATTTCCTGCTGAGCAATCGCCTGCGAACAGAACAGGCCCAGCCACACAGCGACTCCGCAAGAGCGTCCGATCATGGTCTCCTCCCTTTTGATGGTGCGCCGTTTGAAACCAGGCCTGCGTTGGCGCTACAGCGGACCTTTCGGATGATTCTAGGCACTTCCACCGGGAGGGACAAGCACCGCAGACTCGCTAATCGGAACCATGTTTGTGCATGCTGACCGCCAGCTGCGAATCATCTCGTCCAGCGCAGTGACTGTCGCTCTCGCCAGGCCATCAACCCGATCCAGCGTGTCCGGCGAGGGAACGCGGCCCGGATCGGCCCGCAGTTCCAATTCGATACGACTCAGGGCGTCCGCCAGGGCCTCACATCCGAAATTTGCTGCCATGCCTGCGAGCCGGTGCGCGAGCACGAGCACGTCACGAGTGTCACCGGCCTGCGCCCGCCGCGTCAGTTCTTTCGAATCGGCAATAACATGCACCATGAGCGCTTGCAGGAGTGCGTCCAGACCATCGGCCGGTAGTGCTTCCCGCAGCGTCTGAACCAAGGTTTGATTGAGCAGGCTCATCGGTTACCTCCAACGCTGGCCGCATCAAAGCGCCGCGCCTGGATGGCGCAGCACCTCAATTCCCTCTTTCGGGAGCATACGATGGACCGGGGAGTCAGTCAGCAGGCAGCCGAGGCACGAGGTGTGTCGCTGGTCTTCAGAATGCTCGCTGCGTTTTCGCTGGTCATGGTCCTGTCAGCGGTCGTGATTGCGATGGTCGTCGATCATATTCTTCGTGAAACAACGCTATCCGAGCGAGGCGAGCAGGTCACCCGTCATGCGGAGGCCCTTGCACAGAGGATCAATACAGATGTCGAGCACAAGATTACCCACCTGGTCGTGCAAGCGAACGACCTCTGCCGCATGGGGCCGACCGAGTCCCTGACCTCCCTGCAGCACCACCTGGATCTTCTGCAAAACTCAATGCCCAGCTACGCGTGGATCGGCTGCGCGAACCGGGAGGGCGAAGTGCTGGCCGCAACAGGGGAACTGCTGGTCGGTGAAACCATTGCCAGTCTTCCCTGGTTTCAAGCCGGACTGCGGGGGCCCACGGTAGCCGACCGGTCAGGGGCTGAGGCCGGGGCAAATTCACGCGTTCCGAGACCGAAGGCTGCCGAGCCGCTTCGATTCATCGATCTCGCTCACCCGGTCAGGAATGATCACGGGGAGACCATCGGCATCATCGCCGCTCATCTTGGCAGTCACTGGTTTGAAAGGCTGATACACGCGCTACCGTCAGAACATCGGTATCGGGCGCAAGCGCTCCAGTCCGTGATTTCGCGAGATACCGTCCACCTGATGGGCGCCGGCATCGGACACGAAGCCATTCAGAAGGTGCGAGAGGACGGCCGCTCAAGCGGCTGGCTGCACCACACCAATCGCTACGCTTCGGATTGGCTCATTGGCTTTTCGCAACACCAATCGATTGACCGTGTGAACGGGGAACTCAACTGGACCACCGTGGTGCAGATACCGGCAGACAGCATCGACTCGGCCATACTCGCCCCCAAGATAACAATTTTCGCAGCGCTCGCCACCATTGCCTTGATCGCCGGATTCACCTTTGCCTGGCTCATTCGAATGGCGAACCAACCCATTCGCGAGCTGATCAGGCAGATCCATCAAGCTGAACGCGAGCATCACGAAATCGCCCCGCTCACCGGCTTGCCAAACGAATTCATACCGGTCCGACTGGCGGTAAACGATCTCACCCAGTCAATCCGCTCACAATCAACCCAGTTGGCGAGTGCGCTCGACGAACTGCGGCGAGGCTTTCGCGGTGTCACCGATTCATTTCCCGGCGTTCTTTTTTCCGCGCGTCTTGATGCGGACTGGAACTGGACCTTTACCTACCTGTCGCCATCCGCGGAGCACTACCTGGGCATAGCGAATGATTTGACCCAGGTGCGATCAGCCGCGCTGAATCGAAGAATCCTCCCTGAGACCCGCGAAGCCCTGGCCGCGTCGATCCGGGAGCAGACCCGGACAGGCGACACGCTCGATGTGCTGCTCAATATCGCCGGAGGCGATGGTCACGTCCGCCAGATGCGGTCCAAGGCGAAAAGGCGCCGCCTCAACTCGTCCGAGTACATTTGGGATGGTGTGATGCTCGATGTGTCAGATCTGATCGAGGCCCGCCGGGAGGCGGCAGAAGCCAGTCGTGCCAAGTCAGATTTCCTCGCCTCGTTGAGCCATGAAATTCGTACACCGCTGAATGGAATTCTCGGACTCGCACAACTTCTCTCAGAGGAAGTCCAGATCCCGGCTCAGAAGGCGGATCTGAGGCGGTTGATCGACACTGCAGAGATGCTCACCACCCTGCTCAACGATATCCTGGAGCACTCCAGGATCGAAGCAGGTGAACTCGAGCTGGAGAGTCATCCCTTCGGGTTGTCGGAACTGCTCGATTCGTGTTCGGCACTATTCAAGCCAGACATCCAGAGACGGGGGCTGCGATTTGACGTGACGCGCGAATTCCCTCCGGACCTCAGACTGCGCGGCGACCCGACGCGGATTCGTCAGATCATCATCAACCTGCTCTCCAATGCCGTGAAATTCACCCGCGAGGGATCGGTCACCCTGCGCGTCGTCGCGCACCCCCGTCCTGACGGGCAGATCACGCTTTCGGTCTCGGTGACCGATACCGGACCGGGCATCAGCACGGCGCAGCAGTCGAGACTTTTCAAGCGTTTCGATCAGGGCGAGCGGTCGGTCTATCGCCAATACGGCGGAACCGGGCTCGGGCTCGCAATTGTCAAACGGCTGCTCGACGCCATGGGCGGGTCGATCAACGTCGTGTCAACGCCAGGACAAGGCTCAAGCTTTCGGATGGTGATCACGCTGCCGATTGCGCCAGAGGCCAACGACCTTCAATTTCCCCAGCCGCGCCCTCTCATGGGGGAGCCACTCGATATCCTGATCGTCGATGATGTGGCACTCAACCGGGAACTGCTACGCCGTCTGCTTGCCGCAGACGGCCATCGGATCACCGAGGCGGCTGACGGCGCTGCTGCGCTGATCACAGCGAGTCAGCGGCGCTTCGATCTTGTCCTGATGGACATCGAAATGCCTGGGATGAACGGGCTGGAGGTGTGTCGCAAGATCCGCGCGGATCCGGGCCCGAACCGCGCCACCCGGATCGTGGCACTCACCGGTTATGCCTTCGAGTCCGACATTGCCCGGGCGCGGGCTGCGGGCATGAACGCGCACCTCGCCAAACCCATCATGGCGGGGGCGCTCCGCGCGCAAATCGACACGATTCGAGCAGGCCCGAGTGCGTGACGCCGCCCCGAACGCCAGGCGCTGCGCCCTGCTGCCCTGATGACGGGCCACGGGTTTATCATCGCGACGTTCCACGCCGACCGTCAGTCGCGTCTAGGCATCGCTCACCAGGAGGGCGTTCATGGTCAACCTTCACGACATCCGATACGTGCGACTTGGTACGCCCGATCTCGATTCGGCGATCAGGTTCGCCACCAGCATCGTTGGCCTGCAACTCATTGCGCGGGAAAGCGGAATGGCGTATTTCCGATCGGACAAGGTCGATGTCCGGGGCGATACACGGGATCACACGCTGGTCTATTTCGAGGGTGATCCAGGCGAGCACTACACCGGTTTTGATCTCAGGAATCCCGGCGATTTCGACAGCATCGCGGCAGAAATCGAACGCGCTGGACACCCCGTTCACCTCGGCACCGAGACTGAGTGCGCCCAGCGCAGGGTCAGGCGGTTCATTCGTTTCCAGGACCCCACCGGCAACAACATCGAGGTTGTCGATCGGCCGTTCCACAGCGGTACACGCACCTTCCTCTCGCGCGACGCGGGCATCACCCACTTCAGTCACATCGGGCTTCGCACCCGAAACCCGGCCGCCGACGAGGCATTCTGGTCACAGGTGCTTTCGGCTCGCACATCCGACTGGATTGGCGATGCGCCGCTCATGCGTATCAATACGGTCCACCACACCCTGGCGCTGTTTCCGTCTACTTTCGCCGGGGTTCAGCACGTGAATCATCAGGTGGAGGATATCGACGACATCATGCGCTCGTATTACTTCCTGAAGGAAAAGGGCGTGCGGATTGTTTTTGGTCCGGGCCGGCATGCCACCTCGGGGGCCGTGTTCCTCTACTTCGAGGGACCGGACGGTATGGTCTACGAATACTCCACTGGCGTGCGGCATATCAGCGCAGCCGAGGAAGCCACACATCGGCCGCGTCAATTCCCGTTCTCGCCCGAGTCCTTCTGCATGTGGGGTTCGCGACCAGACATACCGGAGTTCCGTTCGGGCAGGAGGCCCTCTTGAAATGCGCTCAATTCTAAAAGTTTTTCTCCTGGCTTCAGCACTGCTGTCAGGCGGGCTGGTTCACGCCCAGTACCCGACGCGACCCGTCAAAATCGTGGTGCCGTCAACCGCGGGCGACGGCTCCGATCTGTTGGCCCGCACGCTGGCCAAGTCCATGAGCGAGTCGATGGGCCAGCCCTTTGTCATTGAAAACCGGCCCGGGGCAGGTGGCAGCATTGGCGCAGCCGTGGTGGCCAAGTCGGTGTCAGACGGCTATACCCTGTTTCTGGGCAATGGCAGCTCGCACGGCGTGACGCCCGGCCTTTACGCACGCCTGCCCTACGACTCCGTGAACGACTTCTCGCCGGTCGCGCTCATCGCCACAGCTGCCAACGTGCTGGTGGTGGGCAGCGATGTGCCGGTGGCCAGCTATGCCGACTTTGCCCGGCTGGCGCGCGAGCAGCCTGGCCGCATGACCATCGCTTCGGCAGGCAACGGCAGCCTCTCGCACCTGTCGGTGGAGTTGCTGCGCTCCATGGCCAGACTCGACCTGCTGCATGTGCCCTACAAGGGCGCCGCGCCCGGCGTTGCAGATGTAGCCGGGGGTCAGGTGCAGGCGATGATCATCAACATCCCATCCGTCATGCCCTTGATCAAGGCAGGAAAACTCAAGGCCCTCGCAGCTACCAGTGCCAAGCGGCCGACCAGCCTCCCGGAGGTACCGACCCTGGAGGAGTCTGGTGTGAAGGGCTACGAAACGCTGGCATGGTTCGGCCTGCTCGCGCCTGCGAATACGCCGCTGGAGATCACCACCGCTCTTCACCGTGAAGTGCAAAAGGCGCTGGCACGGCCCGAGGTCAGGGAGACCCTGGCTCGACTTGGTTCGGAGGCTTCAGGCATGGGCCCAGCAGACTTCCGGGCGTTTATCAGCAACGAGATCGCCAAGTACAGCAAGGTCATCAAGGACGCCGGTATCAAGGCCGATTGACGGTCTGAGGTTCCGGACATGCGCATGCAGACGGGCGGGTGGGCGGATGCGTTTTCGTCTCAATCGCTCAGGAAACAAGCGACGCGGGAGCGATCAGGCTAAAGCGTGGCTGGCACTTGCCCCCATGCTCCACCGACTCAAGGAACATGCCAAAAGGGCGGACCCAGCAACCGGAGCGGTTGTATAACGGCCGATAAAGAACCATCGGCTCCAGGGACTCGCTGTGCCTGACCACCCCAAGAACCTCGTACTCGCCGCCCTTGTAGTGACGGTACCGTCCGAGGGGTATTGACGGCAGTTCAGGGAGATCGTTCGACATGGTTCAAAGGCCTCTGGGAGTTTTCGACACGGTCGGGGATGCAAACGGCTGTCAGGACCTGGATGAACGGGAGACGCCAAATATTACTGAATTGCAGCGGGCCGGGCGTGGCCCTGAAGCGCATCAACGTACGGGTGCGTTCGCCGCTCCGCAAAGCCGTCAACCAGTAAGCCCACCCCGGCGATGAAGACCAGTGCGATGCCGACCCCTCTAAGAAACTCCGACGAGGTTGCAAAACGGAGCAGCAAGCCCGCGACTCCGAACAAGCCCCACATGACCAGATACAGGTGCCATGCGCCGTTCACCTTGGTCATGCGATTGATCTCAGCCTGAACACCCGCTTGCGGATCAGCTTCAATAGCTCGCACGATCCCGGCCACCTGAGAGGGTGTTCGGTACCCCACCACGCTGCCCACTGTGCTCATCAGCAGCCCCATCAACAGAAGCGGTATGGCCACTCCTTTGGCGAAATTGCTTGGGTTATCGGTCAACAGCCAGGCACTGAACACCAGACTCAACAGACCGATGGGGAGAATGAAAACAAGTGCCTCGATCTTCTCGCCTTGAAAATAAATCTGAATTGCATCAAATAGCGCGAAGCCCTGATTCGTGACTGCCATGACGGGTCCTCTCTCCTCAACATGTGTAGGGAATACTCAGCCGCTATTGGGTTGGCTTTGGAAGTTCTCGCGATGACTGCCGAAAGCTCTCGGGTGACCGGCCAGCCCACGCACGGAATGCGCGAAAAAAGGAGTTGGGTTCTTCAAATCCCAACAGGAACGATATCTCTGCTGCCGGCAGATCTGTTTTCATCAGGTAATGCTGCGCCAATGCGTGCCGTGTGGATTGCAGCAGATCCATATAAGTGAGCCCCTCCGCCTCAAGGTGCCTTTGTAGCGAGCGGCGGCTCATTCCTATCCTTTGCGCAACGTCATCCATCCCGACGCCCCCACCTGGGAGCGCTTCAAGCAAGACAGACCGCACACGCTGCCCGACGGTGACCGACGCCCCCAGTTGCGCGAGGCGTTTTCGCAGTTCGGGCTCAAACGCTGCCCACAAACCCTCGTTCGAGGTCAGGAAGGGCCGACACGCGTCTGATCTCGAAACGGCGACACAGTGTCGTTTACCTTTCCGGATACGGACCCCAAGGAAATTGATATACGCCTCCTGATCGTCTGGCGGTGCCGTCGTCACGACAGACAGCGGACGCACGAGTTCCCGAGTTCCCATACGAGCCAGGGTCACCACGAACAGAAGCTCGGTCAGCACCAGCGAGGCGGGAGGCACGCCGCCCTTTTCAGGCCAGACAAGCCCCACCACCACCTGGTCGTGATCTTCGCGAATCTCAAGGCGCATCGGAGCCACGAGCGCCTTGAAGCGGGCAATTCGCTGCACAGCAACCAGAAAATTGGGACTACAGAGCGCAGCAAAAAGCGGCGGCGAGAACAGTTCGCTGCGAACCGCCTGACAGAGCTTCAGCGGTAACGCCGGATCTGCAAGTTCGGAATCAATGCCTTCCCAAAACCGATGGAAGTGGTCAGCCTCCAGGCGCACGCCCGGGCGATTGAGCAAGTCATCAGCCAGCCCCGCCCGACGCAACACGTTCACACTCGAAACACCGAGGTCCTTGAGCAGAGGACGCCAGGTCGAGTCAAGTGCGTAGGTAGTCGAATGCATGCCGATTCATCAAGCCCCCAGTCCAAACTGTGACCGCATCCCGCCAATAAAAGTTGCGTCGTCAGCGGCTCGTCGAGAGGCCAGCAGATGCCCGGCATCGGGACCAGCCTCATAACGCATCCGATCCGCGCCATCCGTTGCAGCACTGAAAATCGTTTCTGCAATCAGTTCTGGCGAAGACGCATTTTCCATCATGGGGCCCAAGGCGGAAAGCAGTCCCTGAACCAACGGTTGATACTCGCTCAGCGCCGGGTCGTTACTGAAGTCGAACGAGCGCCCCGCAAAGTCGGTCCTCACCATTCCGGGTTCAACGATCTTGACGCGCACCCCCAGTGGCAACAGCTCGAAGTGCAACGACTCGGACAGTCCTTCAACGGCGAACTTGCTGCCGTGATACAGCGCCCCGAGAGGAAAGGTCATCTTTCCGCCAATGGAGGAGATATTGATGATGGTCCCGCTGCGTTGGTTGCGAAAGTGAGGGAGCAACGCCTTCGTGGTCGCGAGGACACCGATGACGTTCACGTCGAACTGGCGTCGAACTTTTTCGATGGGTGTGGCCTCGAGCGGACCATAGGCGCCATAGCCCGCGTTATTCAAGAGAACGTCTATGCGACCGAATCGGGCCCGAGACTCGGCAATGGCCGCGTCGATCGACGACAGATCCAGGACATCAAGGCGAGTGACAAGAACGCGTTCCAGTGTGTTGAGCTCCTGCTCTCGTTCCGGCGACCGCATCGTGGCGATGACATTCCACCCGGCGGATTGAAATCGCTTTGCGGCGGCCCTGCCGATACCGCTGGACGCCCCAGTGATCAGAATAGTGCTGGTCATTTCATTGAACCTCCTGCAGGCACTGTAGGCAGTAAGGTCCAAACATGTACTAGCAAAGGGCGCCAATCCACTATCGGATCGCGCCTGGACCTG